>NZ_CP019686.1:3397500-4056724 GCF_008808075.1 Proteus sp. CD3
CGCTCGACTTGCATGTGTTAGGCCTGCCGCCAGCGTTCAATCTGAGCCATGATCAAACTCTTCAATTAAAAGTGTTTGATGCTCAAAGAAATCGAAAACTTAGCTATTCATAAATGAATTTACTTTTGTTGTTCACTCTTCAAGACTTGATACATCTAATATTTTAGAAGATATCGTCTCTGCGAGTGCCCACACAGATTGTCTGATAATTTGTTAAAGAGCAGTGCAACATTCGCTGCCGTTTCCGGTCTTCTGCGTTGTTGCGAGGAGGTGCATTCTACATCTTCCTCATTCAGTGTCAAGCGTTTATTTTCAAGGCTTTTCACTTTTTTTCTTCGTTCTCTCGGCTAACTCACTTAGCGTGGTTTGCCGTGACAACGAGGACGCATTATAGGGAGTTTTCTGAGGCTGGCAATAGTTTTTTTAAGAAAAAAAATCGTTTGCTTAATTCCACAGCAAAACGCCCACTTATACGCACTTATCAACAATTTTATCCACAGACTGCCTTTTTACATAAAATTAGCATGTCAAACGCAAACGTTTGCGCTATTATGACGGTCGATTAAGTAAGATTGATTTTGTGTCCATCTTCTGAAATGTTAGTTAAGCAAGCACAATTTCACTGTATTAATGTGATTTAACTCTACCATTACTACCGTTATACCAAACCCAAGGGATAAAACTCATGCAACATCTTCGTCCTATCCGCCGTGCACTTTTAAGTGTGTCTGATAAAGCAGGTATTTTAGAATTTGCTAAAGCACTTGTTGAAAGAGAAGTAGAACTCTTATCGACAGGCGGAACCGCACGTCTATTAGCAGAAGCTGGCTTACCGGTTATTGAAGTCTCCGATTACACAGGTTTCCCAGAAATGATGGATGGCAGAGTGAAAACGCTGCACCCTAAAGTACATGGTGGAATTTTAGGTCGTCGTGGGCAAGACGATGCAATTATGGAAGAACATGAAATTCGTCCTATCGATATGGTCGTCGTAAATCTTTATCCTTTCGCTAAAACAGTCGCTCGCCCAGATTGCTCATTAGCAGATGCTGTGGAGAATATCGATATTGGTGGACCAACCATGGTTCGCTCTGCCGCGAAGAATCATAAAGATGTAACGATTGTAGTAAATAGTAATGACTATGAAAGAGTGATTGAAGAAATGGATAATCACGAGAATAGCCTTACTTTAGATACACGCTTTGATTTGGCGATTAAAGCTTTTGAACATACAGCGGCTTACGACGGAATGATTGCTAACTACTTTGGTCAAAAGGTTGCACCTTATTATGGTGATACTTCACAACCATCAGGCACTTTCCCTCGTACCTTAAATCTGAACTATATAAAGAAACAAGATATGCGTTACGGTGAGAATGCTCATCAGCAAGCCGCTTTCTATATAGAAGAGAATATAGAAGAAGCGTCTATTGCCACTGCAAACCAATTACAAGGCAAAGCGCTTTCTTATAATAACATTGCAGATACTGATGCAGCGTTAGAATGTGTGAAATCATTCTCCGAGCCTGCTTGTGTTATTGTGAAACATGCAAACCCGTGTGGCGTTGCAATTGCGAACACACTCACACAAGCATATGACAACGCATTTAAAACCGATCCAACTTCTGCATTTGGTGGCATTATCGCATTTAATCGTCCATTAGATGCAAAAACAGCAAGTGCAATCATTGAACGTCAGTTTGTTGAAGTGATCATCGCTCCTTCTATTAATGAAGATGCACTACCAATTTTAGAAACAAAACCAAATGTTCGTGTATTGGCTTGCGGTCAATGGCAAGAAGCTAAACCAGCGTTAGATTTCAAACGTGTTAATGGTGGGCTGTTAGTTCAAGATCGTGACTTGGGTATGGTAAAAGAAGAAAACTTAAGAGTGGTTACTCAGCGTCAACCAAGTGAACGTGAACTTAAAGATGCACTGTTTTGCTGGAAAGTCGCAAAATTTGTAAAATCAAATGCCATTGTTTACGCTAAAAACGATATGACCGTCGGTATTGGTGCAGGACAAATGAGCCGTGTGTATTCTGCAAAAATTGCGGGTATTAAAGCCGCTGATGAAGGTTTAGAAGTTGCAGGTTGTGCAATGGCATCAGATGCATTCTTCCCATTTAGAGATGGTATTGATGCAGCCGCACTTGCTGGTGTGACTTGTGTTATTCAACCTGGTGGCTCAATTCGTGATGATGAAGTGATTGCAGCTGCAAATGAACATAACATCGCAATGATATTCACCAATATGCGCCACTTCCGTCATTAATAGGGTATTGATATGAAGATTTTGATTATTGGTAATGGCGGTCGTGAACATGCTTTAGCTTGGAAAGCGGTTCAATCACCGCTTACTACACAAGTCTTTGTTGCACCGGGTAATGCTGGAACAGCGTTAGAGCAAGGCGTACAAAATGTTGCAATCAGTGCAACGGATATTCCTGCATTAGTTGCCTTTGCGCTAGAAAATAATATTGATTTAACGATTGTTGGCCCTGAAGCCCCACTTGTTATTGGTGTTGTTGATGCCTTTAAAGCAGCGGGGCTGACCATTTTTGGCCCAACAAAAGGTGCCGCTCAATTAGAGGGGTCGAAAGCCTTCACAAAAGATTTTTTAGCTCGTCATAAAATTCCAACTGCGGATTATCAAAATTTTACAGAAATAGCACCTGCACTTGAGTACCTCAATAAAGTGGGCGCACCCATTGTTATCAAAGCAGACGGTTTAGCAGCAGGTAAAGGCGTTATTGTTGCAATGACACAAGCTGAGGCTGAAGCTGCAATTAAAGATATGCTGGCTGGCAATGTTTTTGGTGATGCAGGGCATCGTATTGTTATCGAAGAATATCTTGATGGCGAAGAAGCTAGCTTTATTGTCATCGTTGATGGTGAACACGTTATTCCAATGGCAACAAGCCAAGATCATAAGCGTGTCGGCGATGGCGATACAGGTCCTAATACTGGGGGAATGGGTGCATATTCGCCAGCACCTGTTGTTACACCAGAAATCCACCAGCAAGTAATGGAAAGGATCATTTATCCAACAGTAAAAGGAATGGCTTCTGAAGGACATCGCTACCAAGGTTTCCTTTATGCTGGGCTGATGATTGATAAACAAGGTGTTGCTAAGGTTATTGAGTTTAACTGTCGTTTTGGTGATCCAGAAACTCAACCTATTATGATGCGTATGCAATCTGACTTAGTAGAGCTTTGTTTAGCTGGAGCAAACGGTAATTTAAAAGATAAAAATCCCCATTGGGACCCTCGTCCGGCTTTAGGGATTGTCATTGCAGCTGGCGGCTATCCTGCGGATTATCGTCAAGGTGATGTTATCGAAGGCTTAACACCAACATCGTCAACAACGGCCAAAGTATTTCAAGCTGGAACAACACTCAATGACAAAGGCGAGGTTATCACTGCCGGTGGGCGAGTACTCTGTGCAACTGCATTAGGTGATGATATCGAACAAGCTCAAAAAAATGCTTATGCTTTAGCGAAAGGTATTCATTGGGATGGCAGCTTTTATCGCCATGATATCGGCTATCGAGCGATTGCTCGCTTAAAGAAATAAATTAACAACGGCAAAAGGGAGTGATCACAAACTCTCTTTTGTTGGTTCCCATTTACAAAAATCGTGTTCTGCAACCATAAGTAATTGCTTACCTTCTGGTGAATCAAGCCAAGCAACATAAGAAGGCTTATTTGGATTGCGCGCTCTTGTTTTTAACCAGCGTTGTTCCGGACCTTCAAATGAAACACTTACCTTCTCGCCAGCACATGTTGTCATTGTATTTTGATACCAGACACCCTGTACTAAATTTACTTTCCCGATAGTAAGCGCTTCGCTAATTTCACGCTCTTTACTTGCAGCAAATACCATTCTTAAACGTTCATCTTCTGTTAATGCTCGTTTTTGCTTATGGCTTTCTTGTTGCATGAAAATAACTTCACCTCGTTTATTTAAACGAAGGTGCCAAGATGATGGATCGTTAGGATTGATAACTTCAGAGCGGACTTGCCAAAGCTTATTTTGGCGATACTCATAGAATGTGATGATAGTTTCTGGCTTTTTATAAAAGCTATAAACGCTCATGATCACTTGAGGTTCTGACGCTGTATTATTTAAACGCCATAGTCGCACAACACCTTCATCCGCAATATAACCTGTTGCAGAAAATTCAGGTAGTTGCACAGTAGAGGAGCAGGCGCTGAGCAAAAAAGCAGATCCTATTGCTAACAGCCCCTGTCGTTTCAACAAAAGGGGAGTAAATCCCCCTCTATTGTTCATTCCGTTCAAAGGAATTATTTTACTGCGTCTTTCAGTGCTTTACCGGCAGTAAATGCAGGAACGTTAGCTGCTGCAATTTTAATTTCTTTACCAGTTTGAGGGTTACGACCAGTACGCTCTGCACGGTGATTCACCTTGAATGTACCGAAACCAACTAACTGTACAGAATCGCCTTCTTTCAGAGCGCCTGTTACTGAATCGATAAACGCTTCAATAGCAGCTTTTGCTTGAGTTTTTGTCAGATCCGCTTTTTCAGCAACTGATTCGGTTAATTCAGCTTTGTTCATAAAATAGTCCTTAAAGTATGTTTTATCGTTTGAAAAACATCTGGTGAAAAAACTTAACTTATCTTTTTAAGAGGATAAATTAAGTAAAACACCTGAGCCACTTCTTTTCGTACCCAATGTAGAACATACACGGGGGTGATGTGAAGTCTTTAAACGTCGCTTTTCAAGCACTAAATCACGTTTTTCTGATTTAGTGCGTTAATTCTATACCGATATTGCTCATTCCAGCTTCACGAAGGTCTGCACGTAGACCTTTGATCAGTTCGACATCTCTTTCTTCACATTCTACAAGTAGACGGTAAATTTCCCATTGGATATCGAACTCTTCAATAACAGCAGGTAGAGATCTAAGTTCTTCTTCACTCATTTCTCTTTCTGCTTGTGTCATTTCAAGTGAAGCAACTGTCCCTACTGATAATTTACTCACTTCAATAGCGTGACTTAACGATTCACCGCTTAAACGAGAGTGAACAATTTCACTAAGTGCAACACAGGCGTCAATCGCAGGATAGACACCATAAATCTCGAACTGAGATGCATCAGGAATAGCTTCTTCTAATTTATCTAATTGAGAATCGAAATTAACCTTTGCATCTTTCACCGTTAAAGTTTCCCAAACCAGATCGAGAATACGGCGATAAAGCATTGGATCGGTAAAACCTGTTTCACGACAAAATACCTGATAATTTGGGTACATTCTCTCACACAGGCATGCCATAAACGTCAGGTGTTGCCAAGCTTCTAGCTTTTCTAAACGTAAATGGATTGGGTTCTTCAACATTCGTGATTACTCATTTTCTTAACTTAGGCGCAGTTTACCTGAAAATTAAAAATATCCACATATTTCCCGGTCATTTAGAGCTTATTCTTATTCAACTGCTCAAATAATCGCCTATTTGAAGCAATACCGTCAGCCCAACGCGTTGGTTCTGGCAATCGATACCCCTTCATACACAGCTCAACCCACTGCAAAGCACCTTCCATACTCACTTTATGACCCGGAGAAATATACAGGGGTTTGCATTTTTTCTTACTGCGATAAATCCATCCTATTTGCTCATTCTTATCCATTAACGGCTCCTTGCTTCCCATCTCTTCATTAACGGATTTATCAATGCCACATAAACGACTTTTTGCCACGCCAATAGTCGGTGTATCCACTAATAAACCAAAATGACTTGCAACACCAAGCCTTCTAGGATGAGCAATACCTTGCCCATCGACAAAAATAAGAGAAGGCTTCTGTTTGATTAATTGCCACGCAGCCATGAGCGCTGGGCACTCTCTAAATGAAAGCAAACCTGGGATATAAGGAAGTGTTGTAGGAATTCGCGCGATTTGGTATTCAAGAATGTCAAAAGAAGGGTAATGCATAATCACGATGGCGGCGCGAGTGACCGCGCCACCGTCTTCAAAACCAACATCAGCACCGGCTATATAAGTTGGTGCTGTAAATTGGTCTGTTAAAATAATCTGTTGAGCTTTTTCTGTCTGCTCTTGGCGTAATTGTTGGGTATTAATCATTATCCTGATGATAAGGCTTCGATAAACGGTGAACCGCATCAATGAATGCTCCAGCATGTTCAGGTGGAACATCTTGATGAATACCGTGCCCAAGATTAAAGACATGACCGTTGCCTTTACCAAATCCAGCAAGAATAGTTTCGACTTCTTGTTCTATTCTGGCCGGTGGTGCATACAGCATAGAAGGGTCCATATTACCTTGTAGCGCAACTTTATCTCCAACTCGACGGCGTGCATCTTCAATATCAATAGTCCAATCAAGTCCTAATGCATCGCAACCTGTCGCAGCCATCGCTTCTAACCAGCGGCCACCACCCTTGGTAAATAAAGTGACTGGTACTTTTCTTCCATCATATTCACGGATAAGACCATCAACAATCTTATGCATATAGTGTAATGAGAAGAGTTGGTAATCACGCCCCGTTAGCACACCACCCCATGTATCAAAGATCATGATAGATTGTGCGCCCGCTTTAATTTGAGCATTCAAATAAAGAATAACGCTATCTGCCAGTTTATCCAGTAATAGATGTAGTGCTTGAGGCTCTGAATACATCATTTTTTTAATTTTTGTGAAGGCCTTACTACTTCCACCTTCAACCATATAGGTTGCCAATGTCCAAGGGCTTCCTGAAAAACCAATTAATGGCACACTACCTTGCAATGCATGACGAATAGCGCGTACTGCATTCATCACATATCCCAGTTCATCTTCAGGATCAGGAATAGGCAATTTTTTAATGTCATCAAGACTATTTATGGGTGATTTAAAACGAGGACCTTCACCTGTTTCAAAGTAAAGACCTAGCCCCATTGCATCAGGAATAGTTAAAATATCAGAAAATAAAATAGCGGCATCTAAAGGGAAACGTCTTAAAGGCTGTAATGTCACTTCACATGCTAGTTCTGTATTTTTGCACAATGAGATGAAATCTCCCGCCTGTGCCCGTGTTTCCTTGTATTCAGGAAGATATCTGCCTGCCTGACGCATCATCCAAACAGGGGTGACATCAACAGGTTGGCGCAACAGCGCACGTAAATAGCGGTCGTTTTTCAACTCACTCATGACTAACTCCATTAACAGTAATAGGGCCGCAAAATAGCATGCATTGTAACATGCTAGAAAAATAACTGTTGGCAGACAGCGTCTTTATTTAGTTCTTTTCTTTATCTTGTCTAATATTCGCTATCGTGTCTTCTATCAAGCGTCGAGCAATAGTATCAGGTGGTGGGATCTGAGGTAATTGATCGTAACGATACCAACCCGCACTCATTAATTCAGAAGGATCATGTTGTAGCTCGCCACCATCATAATCAGCTAAAAAGCCCATCATTAAGGAATGAGGAAACGGCCAAGGCTGAGATGATACATAGCGAATATTGCGAATACGAATATTGCTCTCTTCAAACACTTCACGAGCCACGGCTTCTTCTAGTGTTTCACCAACTTCAACAAAACCAGCGAGTACCGTGTAAAGCGGTGAATGTTTATGTCTAACATGATGTGCTAATAAGATTTTATCTTCATGGCGAATACCGACAATAATACAAGGAGCAATTTGTGGATAATAACGTTCATGACAATTATCGCATAAACATGCCCATTCACTCTCACTATGGCGCATTTTAGAACCACAATAACCACAAAAACGGTGAGAACGATAAAATTCAGCCAGTTGGACACCACGACCGACTAATTTAAATAAATTTTCATCTTGTGAAGCGATAAGTCTTGGTGAGCACATGTCGTTATCCATTTTTCCATGAATAAGCCAAACTGTTTCACCTTGCCATTCCCCCACAATTTTAGCGTGCTGACCAATGAGATCCCAATCTTTAGCTAAACCAAACGGCAGTTCACCTTTAGGTAACCATACTCGCCCACCAAGACTGACTGTCCACCAGCCTTTTTCGGAGCCTGTTAATGTATATAAATGCATAACGACCATTTTATCCAAAATAATGATATAGAATAAAGGATACTCTCTTTAGCAAGAAGCACTCAATGAATTATGACTATCTTCTATAATTCATTAACATTCTTAAAATATAAACATAAATTCCATTAATAATAAGAACCCTTAGAATGACAGATAAAACAAAAAACAAGATTGCTATTTTTGATCTAGATGAAACGCTTTTAGCTGGCGACTCTAGTCGCTTATGGACAAACTATTTGTGGGATAAAAAAATAGTCACAGATCCTCATTTTTTAAAACTAGATGAGCAAATGATCGCAGACTATTACGCTGAAAAACTAGATATAAACCAATATCTTTTTCAACATTTAGCTTACTTTAAACATTACGATATAAATAAGATAAATCATTGGGTTAATGACTTCACTAAAACAAAAATTCAGCCTCTGCTTTATCCACAAGGAATATCAATAATTACACAATATCGACAACAAAATATTCCCGTTATGATTATTTCAGCAACAATGTCTTTTTTAGTTCATGTGATTGCAAAGCAACTCAATGCGGATATTTCAATGGGCATTGATATGCAAATTAAGGACAATCATTACACTGGATTGATTGAAGGTATTCCTACATTTCGAGAAGGAAAAGTTGAGCGTTTAAATCAATGGAAAAAAGCCAATAACATAAACAATACTTATATTTATTTCTATACGGATTCATCCAATGATCTCCCTTTATGTTACCAAGCCGATCATGTTATAGCGGTTAATGCCGACCCCAAATTAGTACAAACTGCAGATGAAAAAGCATGGGAACAGCAACACTGGGCGTTAAATAAATAACCCATGTCGGACTTGTAGTTTTTAAAATCTTTCATATACTGGACATCTTCTTGTCGGAGTGCCTAGTGTTTATAAGGCTATTATAAACACAGGCTGAGACCGTTAATTCGGGATCCGCGGAACCTGATCGGGTTAATACCCGCGAAGGGAACAAGAGTGATTCGACCTTTTGATAGCTTCATTGCGTATATTTTTTACACATCTATATACACCTATCTGTCGATACTCCCTGCGACCTCCAGACAAGCATTTTTCTCAATATTCACCCGACAGGCTACCGCCTGCATGATATTTATTAGGAAATGCTATGTCCCAAAATCAAACTATATCCGTTAAAGATATTTCACCAACAAACAATAAACAGCGTCCACGAAAAGAGCAGCGTGATGCAGCTCAAGAGTTTATCAGCACTATTCAAGGCGTAAGTTTCCCAAATTCAAACCGCATTTACCTTGAAGGCTCACGTACTGACATTCAAGTACCAATGCGTGAGATCCAACTTGATAAAACGCTAGTCGGAGGCTCTAAAGACTCCCCTGTTTTTGAAGATAATGAACCTGTACCTGTGTATGACACATCAGGTCCTTATGGCGATCCGGCTTCTCAACTTGACGTTAATCTTGGATTAAAAAAAATACGCCAACCATGGATTGATGAGCGCAATGATACCGAAACGCTTTCACTTTTAAGTTCGGATTTCACCCAACAGCGCCTTTCTGATGCTGGATTAGAACATCTACGTTTCCCCTTAAAACCAAAGCCGAAAAAAGCGTTAAATGGCAAAAGAGTGACACAATTACATTATGCTCGCCAAGGCATTATTACGCCTGAAATGGAGTTTATTGCTATTCGTGAAAATATGGGGCGAGAGAGAATTCGTAGCGAAGTTTTACGCCAACAGCATGCAGGATTTAGCTTTGGCGCTCATCTCCCTGATAATATTACCCCTGAGTTTGTTCGCCAAGAAATTGCAGCGGGTCGCGCAATCATTCCTGCCAATATCAATCACCCAGAATCAGAGCCAATGATTATTGGTCGTAATTTCCTAGTTAAAGTGAATGCCAATATCGGAAACTCATCGGTCACTTCCTCGATTGAAGAAGAAGTTGAAAAGCTAATTTGGTCTACACGCTGGGGAGCGGATACCGTCATGGATCTCTCAACAGGCCGTTATATTCATGAAACACGTGAGTGGATCATTCGCAATAGCCCTGTTCCTATTGGTACAGTTCCAATTTATCAAGCACTGGAGAAAGTTAACGGTATTGCTGAAGATCTCACTTGGGAAATGTTCCGCGATACCTTGCTTGAACAAGCAGAGCAAGGGGTTGATTATTTTACTATTCATGCCGGTGTATTGTTACGTTATGTGCCAATGACAGCAAAACGTCTAACGGGTATTGTGTCTCGAGGCGGTTCTATAATGGCGAAATGGTGTTTATCACATCATAAAGAAAATTTCCTCTACGAACATTTCCGTGAAATCTGCGAAATTTGTGCCGCTTATGATGTTTCCCTCTCATTGGGTGATGGATTAAGACCGGGTTCTATTCAAGATGCCAATGATGAAGCTCAATTTTCTGAATTACATACCTTAGGTGAGCTGACAAAAATTGCTTGGGAATATGATGTTCAGGTGATGATTGAAGGTCCTGGTCATGTGCCAATGCAGATGATCCGCCGCAATATGACCGAAGAATTGGAACATTGTCATGAAGCACCATTTTATACATTAGGTCCGCTCACTACAGATATTGCACCGGGTTATGATCACTTTACCTCAGGTATTGGTGCGGCAATGATTGGCTGGTTTGGTTGTGCGATGCTCTGTTATGTCACCCCTAAAGAACACCTTGGTTTACCTAATAAAGAAGATGTGAAACAAGGTCTTATCACTTATAAAATTGCCGCTCATGCAGCCGATTTAGCCAAAGGGCATCCCGGCGCTCAAATTCGTGATAATGCAATGTCGAAAGCACGCTTTGAGTTTAGATGGGAAGACCAATTTAATTTGGCGCTTGATCCTGAAACCGCACGCCAATATCACGATGAAACGCTCCCTCAGGCTTCAGGAAAAGTCGCTCATTTCTGTTCGATGTGTGGTCCTAAATTCTGCTCAATGAAAATAACGCAAGAAGTGCGTGATTATGCGGCGGGTATGGAACAAATGTCCCAAACCTTTAAAGAGCATGGCAGTGAGTTATACCACAGTGCAGAAATCGCCAGTGTTGAGGTAACTGAAAATGAACAGATCCTCTAACACACCTTTTGCATCAACAGAAAAAAGGCTGGGGCTTTATCCTGTTGTTGATTCTGTTGAATGGATCGAGCTCCTGTTAAAAACAGGCGTTACCACCCTGCAATTACGCATAAAAGATAAACAGCCAGACGACGTTGAACAAGAGATCATCGAAGCGATAAAACTGGGCAGAGAGTATCATGCAAGACTGTTTATCAATGATTATTGGCAACTCGCCATTAAATATCACGCTTACGGTGTTCATCTTGGTCAAGAAGATCTCGATATTGCCGACCTTAATGCCATTAAACAATCAGGATTACGCCTTGGTATTTCCACTCATGACGAAGTTGAATTACAAAGAGCGAAAACATTACGCCCATCTTACATCGCGCTAGGGCATATATTTCCAACCACCACAAAAGATATGCCATCTAAACCTCAAGGTTTAAAGGCACTCAAACATCAAGTAGAGCAGACACCCGATTTTCCAACAGTTGCTATTGGTGGGATCTCCCTAGAAAGAGTACCTGATGTTGTTGCAACCGGTGTGGGGAGCGTTGCCTTGGTCAGTGCAATAACAAAAGCGCCAGATTGGCAACAAGTGACTCGTAAATTATTAGAATTAGTAGAAGGAAAACCATCATGCTAAATGATAATGATTTTATGCGTTATAGCCGACAAGTAATGTTAGAAGATATTGGCTTAGAAGGTCAAAACAAACTTCAACAAGCAAAAGTACTGATTATTGGGCTTGGTGGATTAGGCTCTCCCGCATCACTTTATCTTGCTGGTGCAGGTATTGGTGAGCTTATTTTAGTGGATGATGATGAGTTACATGTCTCTAATCTACAACGTCAAATTCTTTATCGTACTCAAGATATTCCTGATGCAAAATCAGAGGTCGCAAAACAGTCTCTACTTGCACTAAATCCGGATATAAAAATTACCTCTTATAAACAACGTATTGATGATGATTCATTATCTAAATTAGTTAAAAAGGTCGATTTAGTTTTAGATTGCACTGATAACATGCTCACACGCCAAGCGATTAATCGTGCTTGCGTCGCACAGCAAACTCCGCTTATTAGTGGCAGTGCCGTAGGGTTTAGTGGCCAGCTTATGGTGTTTGAACCTCCTTTTACTCACGGTTGCTATCACTGCCTTTATCCTGATGAGACTGAACCACAAAGAAATTGCAGAACAGCCGGAATTCTAGGTCCTGTTGTGGGCGTAATTGGCACACTTCAGGCACTTGAAGCGATTAAATTACTCTCTGGTTTGCCTTGCTCTCTAAGTGGAAAACTCCGCCTTTTCGATGGTAGAAAACAAAATTGGAGTACTTTGCATTTAACACCATCAAAAACATGTCCTGTTTGTCGAGGGGTAGCATGAACATTACCGTAAATGACGAACAATATTCTCTGGATATGCCTGTCACTCTCTGTCAGCTCCTTATTCAGTTAGAGCAACCATCCATTGGTGTAGCACTTGCTATCAATGAAACCATTGTTCCCCGAGAAAATTGGGAAACACATTTTATTAATGATGGCGATACTATTCTTCTCTTCCAAGCAATTGCAGGGGGCTGATATGTTAAAAATTGCTGATACAACATTCGCATCTAGACTTTTTACAGGTACAGGAAAATTTGCAACACCAACGCTAATGACAGAAGCTATTAAAGCTTCGGGTAGCCAATTAGTAACGATGGCAATGAAGCGGGTGGATTTAAAGAATGCTAATGATGATTTAATCGCACCACTTAAATCATTAGGGGTTAAATTATTACCTAATACATCGGGCGCAAAAACAGCACAAGAAGCAGTTTTTGCAGCTCGTTTAGCTAAAGAAGCCTTTGGTACCCATTGGGTAAAATTAGAAATTCATCCTGACACCAAATATTTATTACCCGATCCTATTGAAACACTTAAAGCTGCTGAAACCCTCGTTAAAGAAGGGTTTGTTGTTTTGCCTTATTGCAGTGCTGATCCTGTTTTATGTCGTCGTTTAGAAGAAGTTGGCTGTGCCGCTGTAATGCCTTTAGGTTCCCCTATTGGCTCCAATCAAGGCTTACAAACTCGTGACTTTCTAAGAATTATCATTGAACAAGCCTCAATTCCTGTTGTTGTTGATGCCGGTATTGGCGCACCAAGTCATGCACTCGAAGCTTTAGAGTTAGGTGCTGATGCAGTATTAGTTAATACCGCAATTGCGGTTGCCAAAAATCCTGTTCTAATGGCACAAGCCTTTAAAGCAGCCCTTGATGCTGGTGAACTTGCTCGACAATCAGGGCTTGCTACACCCACTTCAGTTGTGAATATGCAAGCACAAGCCTCTAGCCCATTAACTCAATATTTAGAGGCATTCTAATGGACACTTTTTCTGATTATTGGCAACAACTCGACTGGGATGACATTACATTAAAACTCAATAGTAAAACTAATGCAGATGTTGAAGCCGCATTAAATCGCCATTCCCTTACGCTTGATGATTTTATGGCGCTGATTTCGCCTGCGGGGCGACATTATTTAGAGCCAATGGCACAACGCGCTCAACAACTCACTCGACAACGTTTTGGTAATGTCGTGGGACTGTATGTGCCGCTTTATCTTTCTAATTTATGTGCGAATGACTGTACTTATTGTGGTTTTTCAATGAGTAATGCCATTAAACGTAAAACATTAAATGAAACTGAAATAGTTGCCGAATGTAATAGCATCAGGCAATTAGGTTTTGATAGTTTGTTATTAGTGACTGGAGAACACCAAAGAAAAGTGGGTATGGATTATTTTCGCCAGTACATCCCTCTCATTCGACAGCATTTCAGTTTATTAATGATGGAAGTACAACCTCTTGCAACAGAAGAATATGCAGAATTAAAAACACTAGGCATTGATGGCGTGATGGTTTACCAAGAAACCTATCATGAACCCACTTATCAGCTTCATCACCTAAAAGGCAAAAAACAAGATTTTCACTGGCGGCTGCAAACACCTGATAGATTAGGGCAAGCAGGCATTGATAAGATTGGGTTAGGTGCATTGATTGGTCTTTCAAGCCAGTGGCGTAGTGATTGCTATATGGTGGCAGAACATCTCTTGTTCTTACAAAAACGCTATTGGAAAAGTCGTTATTCTATCTCTTTTCCTCGGTTACGCCCTTGCGCTGGTGGGCTTAGCCCTGCATCGGTAATGAGTGAAGCAGAATTAGTACAACTTATCTGTGCTTTTCGCATTTTAGCACCGGATGTGGAGCTTTCACTTTCAACACGAGAATCACCTTATTTTCGCGATAACACAGTGCCATTAGCCATTAATAACATTAGCGCAGGATCTAAAACTCAACCCGGTGGATATTCTGATAGTCATGAAGAGTTAGAACAGTTTTCACCTAATGATAATCGCCATGTAAATGATGTTATTAACGAATTAAAAGAGCGAGGATTACAACCTGTATGGAAAGATTGGGATAATTATTTGGGTCGTTAATTAAAATTTAAATAATATAAAACCACCTTTAATTTATTTAACTAAAAATAACAAGGGTGGTTTTTATTTAAAGAATTAATAATAAAAAATACTTAATAAAACATAATTAAAAAAGGTAATAACGGTATTACACACTATATATTAATTTTTTTAGAATTTAGCAATTAACTAGAAAAACAAGTTAGAACATCTGTTATTATTTTTATCGAATTCTATTTATTATGCATTGTCATGCTGCGGTCAATTCTTCAATTTCTTGTATACTTAAACCAGATACTCTTTCGATAAATGAAAGATCAAAATTCTCTTTTAATAAATTTTTTGCCAATTCTAACTGCACTGATTTTCTTCCTATTTCAAATCCTTTATCTATACCTAATTTAAACCCTTTATTTTCTAATCTCCACGCTATATTCATAATTGTCTCTCTATGGTTATCTACTTGTTCAGCTATCTTATTTATGATGAATTCAAAATCTGATGCATCCATGATTGAGAATAAATATTGTACAACAGCAACAGTGTCTTCATCTCTGCAGTTTTTCTGATTTATTGCTTTTGATAGCAGCATTGCAATCTGATTAATATCTTTACAACTATTAACGTGTTTCATCGCAATTTCCATTACTGCCGCTTTTTTATGTGTCAGCAAAATATCATCATCAATTGAGGTCAAATCAATTAAAGAGAAGTCATTAGAATAAAGTTGATTAGCAAGTGAAGAAAGTGGAAAACATTTTATCCAATTAACAGGAAAAGGATAAGGTTTCTTCTTTCCATGATAAAACAAGATTGGAACAACGAGAGGCAAAGACTTATAACCTTGCTGTAAATGCTGATTCATGGTGCAAAATGCATAGTGCATCATACGCCAAGCTATCATTTTATCAGGTCTAGATTGATGTTCTACAAGTAAATAAATAGGAACATCGCCCTCTTTGGTTTTCACCAAATATAAAATATCAGACATACGAGAACGTAATTTTATATCAATAAAAGAAGAATTCTGTAATTGCAAAGTCGAAAAATCACACTGGCTTTTTAATTCTTCAGATAAGTGGATAAAGAAAAAGTCTTTCGCATTACTGACATTCATCATAAAACGTTTGAATGCAGAATCATGAGTAGAAATTGATATGGATTTATTCATAGCTGACTCCATGCCGAATTTGGACTGCCAGCTTACAGAAAAAAATGTATTTCCCTTACTAAAAAATCATCATAATTATCTGAAAAATATAAGTTATTTATTGATCTTACCTGAATAAGTTAGAGGAGAATAAAAAATACCTTCAATAAATATCAAAGGTATTTTTTAAGATTATAAATTTTATTTTTAATTATTTATCAACAACGATATTTTTATTAACGACTTCATATTCATCATTACCCACCATTCTGGCAAATTTCTCAATAGGATCTGTACTCAAAGCATAGAGCCGTTTTAGCGCAAAAGGAGGATCACCTAAACGAACTTTTCCTTGCTGAGTCGTCACCGCCAATGTCATACCAGACGCTTTGACTGCCGTAATTGCCCTTTGATTATATCCACCGAAAGGGTATGCAAAGGCATATTGATGTGGGTTTAATAATCGCAATACACGTTGTGAGCGTTGTAAATCTAATATAATCGTGTGGGACTGACGGCTAAAAATGATAGGTTTTTTATTATTATCTAAACGATGTAAAAAATGGGAGTGCGATTGGATATCAAAAACATCACGGCTCGATTTAAGTGACTGCCAACTCATAAATTGTAATGAATTAGGCGCCCACTTAGGTGTTTTGGATTTTATTCGTGATGAGATAACAAATAGTGTTGCTCGTTGACCATTTTCTTTTAAAAGGGGATAAGCATAGCGATAAACGGATTGCAGACCATCATCAAATGTTAATGCAACCGCTTTGCCTGGCAAATTAACACTCTTATTTAAATAGCCAGCCACTTGATTGAGCGAAAGCGTTTCGTATCCAGCTTCTTTTAAATAATTCATCTGCTCTGTAAAGGCAGTTAATGATGTTGTTGTTGATGTATGGCGAAAATTATGGTTTTCCGTTGCTTTAAGAATATGGTGATAAGTAAGTACCGGTATTCCTAAATCAGGTTTTACATCCCTTGATGAAATATAACCTAAGCGATCACCTAAAAAGATTTCAAACCAATTGATTTTACTTTCATTAGTATCTTCTTTTATTGTGCGAGATAACACGGGATAACGTAAATTGGGTAAGAGTGTCGCTATTTGTGGGCTAGCAATATCTTTATCACTATAGATGGGCGTATTTTTTGTCGTAATTAAATATTCGTAGATAGGATAATCGGTTTTCTTCGTGCTATCTGATAAGAAACGTGTTTTTTTATCCGGTTTCATTGAGGCAATATCTTCAAAATAGCCATCTTCTAGATAGCCCGCTTCAAGATAACCTTGGGCATTTCCAAATTGTATTTTGTGGTAATCCCCCTTCGCAACTGATGCATAAAAACCTTGATTAGGGCAAAGCTCTGCAACAGGCCGCAATTTATCCCCCACAAACGCATATAGCGTTTTTTGTTGACGTAGTTGCATCAGTGTTGTGATGGGGGTTTTTAAATCCCATTGAGCTTCTGTTGGAATGCCTCGTTCATAAGGTACTGCTGAAGCAAATCCAGTAAAAATAAAACATAGAATAATCAAACTATTCGCTATTACTCTCATCATTTCGCCTACTTATGTAGAACAGAAACAAAAAATGCCCTCACAATGGAGGGCATTTCAATCTAACCTAGATTAGATTTTAGTCTTTTAATCCGCCGAAACCAGCATTCAGTAATTCTGCTAAGTTTGCAGATGCTTCATCAGCACTGATTGTTGTTTCAGTTTCATCTGTCGGCAATTGTGATTGACGACGCTTCATACGATCTTGGTGATACGCATATCCAGTACCAGCTGGGATCAAGCGACCAACAATAACGTTTTCTTTCAAGCCACGTAATTCATCACGTTTACCCGCTACCGCAGCTTCCGTCAGAACACGAGTTGTTTCTTGGAACGATGCAGCAGAGATGAAGGATTCTGTTGCCAGAGACGCTTTCGTGATACCTAACAGGTCACGAGCATACGTTGCTGGTACTTTGCCATCATCTTCCAGAACACGGTTTGATACTTTAACGCGAGCGTATTCAACCTGTTCACCTTCGAGGAACTCAGAGCTTCCTGCGTTCTCAATGGTAACTTTACGTAGCATTTGACGAACGATAACTTCGATGTGTTTATCGTTAATCTTAACGCCTTGTAAACGGTAAACTTCCTGTACTTCGTTAGTGATATAGCGAGTAACCGCATGAACACCACGTAAGCGCAGAATGTCGTGTGGTGATTCTGGACCATCGGAAATAACATCACCGCGTTCCACAACCTCACCCTCGAATACGTTGAGCTGACGCCATTTAGGGATCATCTCTTCGTATGCATCGCTACCGTCTAATGGAGAAATAACTAGACGACGTTTACCTTTAGTCTCTTTACCGAACGAAACAATACCGCTGATTTCAGCAAGGATTGCAGGCTCTTTCGGACGACGAGCTTCAAACAGGTCAGCAACGCGTGGCAGACCACCGGTGATATCTTTAGTACCGCCAGATTCTTGTGGAATACGCGCTAAAGTGTCACCTGCGTTAATTGCAATGCCATCGTCTAACTGAACAATCGCTTTACCTGGCAGGAAGTACTGTGCTGGCATATCAGTGTTCGGGATTAATACGTCATTGCCTTGTGCATCAGTGATGCGTAATGCTGGACGTAAATCTTTACCGCTACCTGTACGCTCTGCTGAATCCAGAACAACCAGTGAAGAAAGACCTGTTAATTCATCTGTTTGACGTGTGATAGTTTGACCATCAACCATGTCTGCAAAACGGATGATACCAGATACTTCACTCACAACTGGCATTGTATGTGGATCCCAGTTAGCAACAGTTTCGCCACCGTTAACTGCTTCGCCATCACCTTTCGCTAATTGAGCACCGTAAGGCACTTTGTAGCTCTCTTTCGTACGACCGAATTCGTCAATTAAACGTAATTCTGTGTTACGAGAGGTGATAACTAATTTACCCGCAGTATTAGTAATGAACTTCGCATTGAACAGCTTCAGAGTACCTTTGTTACGTACTTGAATGCTAGATTCTGCTGCCGCACGAGATGCCGCACCACCGATGTGGAACGTACGCATCGTTAACTGTGTACCTGGTTCACCGATTGACTGTGCTGCGATAACACCGATAGCTTCACCTTTGTTAATGATATGACCACGAGCAAGGTCACGACCATAACAATTCGCACACACACCGAAGTCTGTGTTACAGGTTACAACTGAACGTACTTTTACGCTGTCAACAGAGTTTTCTTCTAACAAGTCACACAGTTTTTCGTTCAACAGGGTGTTACGTGGAACAAGAATATCGGCAGTACCTGGTTTCAGAATATCTTCTGCAGCCACACGACCTAATACACGTTCACGCAGTGGTTCTTTAACATCACCACCTTCGATAACCGGAGTCATCATAACACCTTCGGTTGTACCACAGTCGTCTTCTGTAACGACTAAGTCTTGTGCAACGTCAACTAAACGACGAGTCAAGTAACCGGAGTTTGCTGTTTTCAGTGCGGTATCCGCAAGACCTTTACGAGCACCGTGGGTTGAGATGAAGTACTGGAGTACGTTCAGACCTTCACGGAAGTTCGCTGTGATTGGTGTTTCGATGATTGAGCCATCTGGCTTAGCCATCAGACCACGCATACCTGCTAACTGACGGATCTGAGCTGCAGAACCACGAGCACCGGAGTCAGCCATCATAAAGATGCTGTTGAAAGATACTTGTTGTTCTTCTTCACCATTACGGTTAATAACGGTTTCAGTAGACAGGTTTTCCATCATCGCTTTCGCTACGCGCTCATTCGCCGCAGCCCAAATATCGATAACTTTGTTGTAACGTTCGCCCGCTGTTACCAGACCGGATTGGAACTGTTCCTGAATTTCTGCAACTTCTGCTTCTGCTTCTGCAATGATCTCTGCTTTTTTCGCAGGGATAACCATGTCATCGATACCTACTGAAGCACCTGAACGTGCAGCGTAAGCAAAACCGGTATACATGATTTGGTCAGCAAAAATAACAGTTGGCTTCAAGCCCAATACGCGATAACAGGTATTCAGCATTTTAGAAATTGCTTTTTTACCTAATGGTTGGTTAACCAGCGCGTAAGGTAGGCCTTTTGGTACGATCATCCATAAAATAGCTCGGCCGACAGTTGTGTCTTTTAAGCTAGTTTCAGTGGTGATGTTACCTTCGCCATCTTTGATCTCTTCAGTGATACGTACTTTAACGCGTGCGTGTAAAGAGGCTAAACCTGCGCGATAAACGCGTTCAGCTTCTTTAGGACCACTTAACACCATGCCTTCACCTTTGGCATTGATGCAGTCACGAGTCATGTAGTACAGACCTAATACAACGTCCTGTGAAGGAACGATGATTGGGTCACCACTTGCTGGAGACAGAATGTTGTTTGTTGACATCATCAGCGCACGAGCTTCTAACTGTGCTTCTAATGTCAGTGGTACGTGAACCGCCATTTGGTCACCATCGAAGTCGGCGTTATATGCCGCACAAACGAGTGGGTGTAACTGAATAGCTTTACCTTCGATAAGGATTGGTTCAAATGCCTGAATACCTAAACGGTGAAGTGTTGGTGCACGGTTTAGCATTACTGGGTGTTCGCGGATAACTTCATCTAAGATATCCCAAACAACCGCTTCTTCGCGCTCAACCATTTTTTTAGCGGCTTTGATTGTTGTCGCTAAACCACGGGTTTCCAGTTTTCCGTAAATAAATGGTTTGAATAATTCAAGAGCCATTTTCTTCGGCAGACCACACTGATGCAGACGCAGGTATGGACCAACGGTGATTACAGAACGACCAGAATAGTCAACACGTTTACCTAACAGGTTTTGACGGAAACGACCTTGTTTACCTTTGATCATATCAGCCAAAGATTTCAGAGGACGTTTGTTAGAACCTGTGATCGCACGACCACGACGACCGTTATCTAATAACGCATCCACAGACTCTTGTAACATACGTTTTTCGTTACGTACGATAATGTCTGGTGCTGCTAAATCAAGCAGGCGTTTTAAACGGTTGTTACGGTTGATCACACGACGATATAAATCGTTCAGGTCTGAAGTCGCAAAACGACCACCATCAAGTGGAACCAGTGGACGTAAGTCTGGTGGTAACACAGGCAGTACAGTTAAGATCATCCACTCAGGTTTATTGCCTGATTGCATGAATGCTTCAAGTAACTTGATACGTTTAGTCAGTTTCTTACGTTTAGTTTCAGAGTTAGTTTCATTTAACTCTTCACGCAGCGTTTCACACTCTTGTTCCAGATCCATGCTCTGTAACAAGTTCTGAACAGCTTCTGCACCCATCTTCGCGTCAAATTCGTCACCGAATTCTTCTAATGCGTCGAGGTATTGCTCTTCTGTTAAGATTTGACCGCGTTCAAGGCTGGTCATACCGCCTTCAACAACAACGTAAGATTCGAAATACAGTACACGTTCAATATCGCGCAGAGGCATATCCAGCAGCAGACCGATACGGGACGGCAGTGATTTCAAGAACCAAATGTGAGCAACTGGAGAAGCTAATTCGATGTGACCCATACGTTCACGACGAACTTTAGTTTGTGTAACTTCAACGCCACACTTCTCACAGATAACACCACGGTGTTTTAAACGTTTGTATTTACCACACAAACATTCGTAATCTTTTACTGGTCCGAAAATACGGGCGCAGAAAAGACCGTCACGTTCTGGTTTGAACGTACGGTAGTTAATTGTTTCTGGCTTTTTAACTTCACCAAATGACCATGAACGGATCATATCAGGTGATGCCAGAGCAATTTTGATCGCATCAAACTCTTCGGTCTTGGTTTGCGCTTTCAGAAACTTTAATAAGTCTTTCACGAAATGGCTCCTGTCGGAGTTAGACCTGCCAGGCAAATGACCCCTGTCATTCACCCCTTTAAACCAGTGTAGTCACTGTTTGACAGACTGCCATTTCTAGCAGTCTGTCTATATGGAATCCGTTATTCGTCTTCCAATTCGATGTTGATACCCAGTGAACGGATCTCTTTCAACAATACGTTGAACGACTCTGGCATACCTGGTTCCATCTGATGGTTACCATCAACGATGTTTTTGTACATTTTGGTACGACCGTTAACGTCATCTGACTTAACAGTAAGCATTTCTTGAAGAGTATAAGCTGCACCGTATGCTTCCAGTGCCCACACTTCCATCTCCCCGAAACGCTGTCCACCAAACTGTGCTTTACCACCAAGAGGTTGCTGAGTAACCAAGCTGTACGAGCCAGTAGAACGGGCGTGCATCTTGTCATCAACTAAGTGGTTCAGTTTCAGCATGTACATGTAACCAACGGTTACTGGGCGCTCAAATTGCTCACCTGTACGACCATCGAAAAGTGTAATCTGACCAGAAGTTGGAAGATCAGCTAATTTCAGCATCTCTTTAATTTCCATTTCTTCTGCACCATCGAACACTGGTGTTGCGGTTGGCATACCTTTTTTCAGGTTTTCAGCCAGACGTAACACTTCTTCATCGCTGAAGGTGTCCAGATCAACTTTCTGACGAGGTGCCATACCCAGATCGTAAGCTTTCTGGATAAATTCACGTAATTTAGCAACTTCTTGTTGCTGTTTCAGCATCGCGTTGATCTTATCACCGATACCTTTAGCAGCCATACCCAAGTGAGTTTCAAGGATCTGACCGATGTTCATACGTGATGGTACGCCCAGCGGGTTCAGTACGAGGTCTACTGGATTACCGTTTTCATCGTATGGCATGTCTTCAATTGGGTTAATCTTAGAGATAACACCCTTGTTACCATGACGACCCGCCATCTTATCACCAGGTTGGATCTGACGTTTAACAGCCAGGTAAACCTTAACGATTTTCAGCACGCCTGGTGCTAAATCATCGCCTTGAGTGATTTTACGGCGTTTAGCTTCCAGTTTCTTCGCGAACTCAGCTTTCAGTTCATCATACTGTTCTGCTAATTGTTCTAACTGGTTTTGCTTCTCTTCATCCGCAATGCCCAGCTCTAACCAACGTTCACGAGGTAATTTATCTAATTTCTCAGCTTCAATACCGCCAGCAATCAGAACACCACGGATACGAGCGAATAGACCAGCTTCAAAGATACGCAGTTCTTCAGTTAAGTCTTTCTTAACTTCACGTAACTGTGATTCTTCGATTTCTAATGCACGTTTATCTTTTTCTACGCCATCACGGGTGAAGACTTGTACGTCGATAACAGTACCAGACACACCATTAGGAACACGCAGAGAAGAATCTTTAACATCAGACGCTTTTTCACCGAAGATAGCACGCAGCAGTTTCTCTTCTGGAGTCAGTTGAGTTTCACCTTTAGGTGTTACTTTACCAACCAGAATGTCACCGCCTTTCACTTCAGCACCGATATAAACGATACCTGATTCATCCAGTTTAGATAACGCAGCTTCACCGACGTTCGGGATATCAGCGGTGATCTCTTCAGGCCCTAACTTGGTATCACGAGAAACACAAGCGAGTTCTTGAATGTGGATAGTAGTGAAACGATCTTCTTGAACAACACGTTCAGATACAAGGATGGAGTCCTCGTAGTTATAACCATTCCATGGCATAAATGCCACGCGCATGTTTTGACCTAATGCTAACTCACCAAGGTCTGTTGAAGGACCATCGGCTAACACGTCACCACGATCAACAGGTTCACCTAAAGATACGCAAGGAGTTTGGTTAATACATGTGTTCTGGTTAGAACGAGTGTATTTAGTCAAGCTGTAGATATCGATGCCCGCTTCACCAGCGTAAGTCTCTTCTTCGTTAACTTTGATAACGATACGAGAAGCATCAACATACTGAACAACACCACCACGTTTAGCAACCGCAGTAACACCGGAGTCAACCGCTACCGCACGTTCCATACCTGTACCTACCAGTGGTTTATCACCACGAAGTGTAGGAACAGCCTGACGTTGCATGTTCGCACCCATCAATGCACGGTTGGCGTCATCGTGTTCAAGGAATGGGATCAGTGAAGCACCGACAGAAACAACCTGTTGGGTTGAAACGTCCATGTACTGAACTTGGTCACGACTAAATAAGCTTGACTCACCTTTATGACGGCAAGTAACTAATTCTTCAACGAAGTGATTATCATCGTCTAATACGGAGTTAGCCTGAGCAATGATGAAGTTACCTTCTTCGATTGCAGACAGATAATGAATTTCATCTGTTACAGCATTGTTTTCAACAACACGGTAAGGCGTTTCTAGGAAACCGTACTCGTTAGTCTGTGCGTAAACAGATAATGAGTTGATAAGACCGATGTTTGGACCTTCAGGTGTTTCGATTGGGCACACACGACCGTAATGAGTTGGGTGTACGTCTCGAACTTCGAAGCCTGCACGTTCACGGGTCAAACCACCTGGGCCTAATGCAGAAATACGACGTTTGTGCGTAATTTCTGATAGCGGGTTATTCTGATCCATAAACTGTGATAACTGGCTAGAACCAAAGAATTCTTTGACAGCAGCAGAAATCGGTTTTGCGTTGATCATATCTTGTGGCATTAATGCATCAAGATCGCCTAAAGACAGACGTTCTTTAACTGCACGTTCAACACGCACCAGACCAACACGGAATTGGTTTTCAGCCATTTCGCCAACAGAACGAATACGACGGTTACCTAAGTGGTCGATATCATCCACTTCACCTTTACCATTACGGATATCAATCAGTTTTTTCATTACTTCAATGATATCTTCTTGGCTCAGGATGCCAGAACCTTCAACTTCGTCACGGCTTAACGAACGGTTGAACTTCATACGACCAACAGCAGAAAGATCGTAACGATCTTCAGAGAAGAATAAGTTCTCAAATAAGTTTTCAGCTGCTTCGCGTGTAGGTGGTTCACCAGGACGCATCATGCGATAGATTTCAACTAATGCGCTTAAACGATCGTTTGTAGGATCGACGCGAACAGTTTCTGAAATATAAGCACCATGATCTAAGTCATTGGTAAACAGGGTTTCAATCGTTTTATGACCAGCTTGACTTAAGCGGGCTAACACATCTAAAGAGATTTCCATGTTAGCAGCACAAATCAGTTCACCTGTCGCTTCATCAATATAGTCACGAGCAACCACTTTACCTGCAATGTATTCAACAGGTACTTCAATGCGGTCAACTTGTTCTTTTTCTAATTGACGAATATGGCGAGCGGTAATACGACGGCCTTTTTCGACATACACTTTGCCGTTTGCTTCAATATCAAATGAAGCAGTTTCACCACGCAGACGTTCAGGCACTAATGTCATCATCAGCTTGTTGTTGCTGATTTCAAACAATGTTTTTTCGAAGAATAAACCTAAGATTTCTTCGGTGCTGTAGTTCATTGCGCGTAAAATGATAGTCGCAGGTAATTTACGGCGACGGTCAATACGAACAAAAAGGTTATCTTTAGGGTCGAATTCGAAGTCTAACCATGAGCCACGATAAGGGATAATACGTGCGTTATACAGTACCTTACCTGAAGAGTGTGTTTTACCTTTGTCACTATCAAAGAACACACCAGGGCTACGGTGTAACTGGGAAACGATAACACGCTCTGTACCATTGATAACAAAGGTACCATTATCGGTCATTAATGGGATTTCACCCATATAGACTTCTTGTTCTTTGATGTCTTTAACGGTGCCTTCTGGGGCTTCACGTTCATAAATGACCAGACGCAGTTTTACACGCAAAGGTGCTGAGTAAGTTACACCGCGGATCTGACATTCTTTAACATCAAAAACAGGCTCGCCTAAGCGGTAGCTGACATATTGTAATTCAGCGTTACCACTGTAGCTTTGGATAGGAAATACGGAGCGGAAAGCTGCTTCCAGACCGTTTTGACCATCAGGATCTTGCTCGATAAACTTCTGGAACGAGTCAAGTTGGATAGAAAGGAGATAGGGAACATCCAGAACTTGTGGACGTTTACCAAAATCCTTACGAATACGTTTTTTCTCGGTATAGGAGTAAACCATAGGGTTCCTCAGCTCGCTGAAAAGTGACCCACTCTGCCTGTCCTTAACTTTAAGGATGGCTCGACATTCTGCAAACACTGTTTTTTTGTAGGTAGGAAAACAACTATTTTCCGAATATTCATTGCTATTACTCTTAAATCATTTCATTGTGCCAAGATCACTACCGAGCTTTCGAGAACGTGGATCGTAGTGGCTAACACAGTATATTAAGTCGTCAATAGCAAAAAATATTGAAGTAATGAGACACCAAAAAAGTGTGAAAAAGTGACTCTTACCTTACAGCGCAAAAAGGCTGGTGACCAAAAAATCACCAGCCATCAGCCGTTAGGCTGCACTCTGGGAAGTTAAATTATTTAACTTCAACCTCAGCGCCTGCTTCTTCCAGAGCTTTCTTCAGAGCTTCAGCATCATCTTTGCTTACGCCTTCTTTAAGAGCTGCTGGTGCAGATTCTACTAAGTCTTTAGCTTCTTTCAGGCCAAGACCGGTAGCGCCACGTACTGCTTTGATTACTGCTACTTTGTTACCGCCGATAGCTTTCAGGATAACGTCAAATTCAGTTTTCTCTTCAGCAGCTTCTGCTGGACCCGCAGCAACAGCAACAGCTGCAGCAGCAGATACACCGAATTTTTCTTCCATCATAGAGATCAGTTCAACAACGTCCATTACAGACATTTCAGCAACTGCGTTTAAGATATCGTCTTTAGAAATAGACATAACAAGTGTTCCTAAAATTCAGAAAAAGTTTATACGTAAATAAAGCAACGAAGAAATTGGCTATTAAGCAGCTTCTTTCTGATCGCGCAGAGCAGCCAGAGTGCGAACCAATTTGCCTGCAGAGGCTTCTTTCATGGTTGCCATCAGGCGTGCGATTGCTTCATCGTAAGTTGGGAGTGTAGCCAGACGATCGATGTTCGAACCTGGGATAAACTCACCTTCAAAGGCAGCCGCTTTAATCTCGAATGCTGGGTTCGCTTTCGCGAAATCTTTGAACAGACGAGCAGCAGCGCCCGGATGTTCAGCAGAAAATGCAATCAAGGTTGGACCAACAAATGCATCTTTCAGTACTTCATAAGAAGTACCTTCAACAGCACGACGCAGAAGAGTGTTACGTACTACACGTACAGTAACGCCAGCTTCACGACATGCTTTACGCAGTTCGGTCATTTTAGCTACAGTAACGCCACGGGAATCCGCAACAACTGCAGAAAGCGCACCTTTGGCAACTTCGCTGACTTCAGCAACAATCGCTTGTTTGTCTTGAAGATTTAGTGCCATTAGCTTCTTGCTCCTGGATTAACCGAGTACAAACTCGGGACTCACATCACTTATTACCACAATGGTATAAGCGCTAAAACACGGTGAGTAGAATCCAGAATATATAATTCTTTATTGGCTCTCTCACCGTCTACGCAGGAAAATTAAGTAATTACTTACACCTGCGGTCTTGGACGGGGTCTGGATAGGCCAGACTCCAACCGAAATTCAGAGAATTTAGTTATGTTGACTTGAATAAAATACAACATAGCTAAACTCAAGGCGTCAAATTCTATACAAATTTGACGCCAAGGTAAAGTCTTTTATGACTTTAGTCTAATCTACGATTAAACTGTCGCGTTTAAGCTAGCTTGATCAATCGCAACACCTGCACCCATAGTGGTAGACAGGCTTACTTTCTTGATATAAACGCCTTTCGCTGCTGATGGTTTTGCTTTTTTCAGAGCAACCAGCAGAGCTTCTAAGTTTTCTTTCAACTGAGCTTCGTTGAAGTCAACTTTACCGATAGTGGTATGGATAATACCATTTTTGTCGTTACGGTAACGAACCTGACCAGCTTTAGCATTTTTAACTGCTTCAGCAACGTTAGGTGTTACAGTACCCACTTTCGGGTTTGGCATTAAGCCGCGTGGACCAAGGATTTGACCTAATTGACCTACAACGCGCATTGCATCTGGAGATGCGATAACAACGTCAAAGTCCATTTCGCCAGCTTTAACTTTAGCAGCTAAGTCGTCCATACCGACTAATTCAGCGCCTGCTTCTTTAGCAGCTTCTGCATTTGCACCTTGTGCGAATACAGCAACGCGAACTGAACGGCCAGTACCGTGTGGAAGTACAGTTGCACCACGAACGTTTTGATCTGATTTACGTGCATCGATGCCAAGGTTAACAGCAACGTCAACACTCTCAACGAATTTAGCAGTAGCCAGTTCTTTCAGTAAAGCAACAGCTTCAGCAATTTCGTACTGTTTAGTTACTTCAACTTTCTCACGGATATTGCGCATGCGCTTGGTTAGTTTAGCCATCAGATTAATCCTCCACTACCAGGCCCATGGAACGAGCAGTACCAGCAATTGAACGCATCATAGCTTCAACGTCAGCACCAGTCAGGTCCGCAGCTTTAGTTTCTGCGATTTCACGAACTTGAGCAGAAGTAATTTTACCTACTTTCTCTTTGTTCGGTTTGCCAGAACCTGATTTCACGCCCGCAGCTTTCTTCAGCAGAACTGCTGCTGGAGGAGTTTTGGTAACGAAAGTGAAAGAACGGTCAGCGTAAACTGTAATAACAACAGGAATTGGTAAACCTTTTTCTACGCTTTCAGTTTTAGCGTTGAATGCTTTACAGAATTCCATGATGTTAACACCTTGTTGACCCAGAGCTGGACCAACTGGTGGACTTGGATTAGCCATACCTGCAGAAACTTGCAGTTTGATATAGGCTTGGACTTTCTTAGCCATTAATTAATTCCTCAATTTGGGTATATCGCCCGGCTAGGGCTCCCCGATTTTACTTTGTTCTGTCTTATGACAAAACAACTCAAAACGAAAGGTGGAAAATTGTAGATAACTTTTCCACCTTTTGCAAGAAAGCAGCGTAAAAAGGTTTAACCTTTTTCAACCTGACTAAAGTCTAATTCAACTGGTGTTGCACGACCAAAGATTGATACAGAGACTTTTAAGCGGCTTTTTTCGTAATCAACTTCTTCAACAACACCATTAAAGTCAGCGAATGGACCATCGCTAACACGAACCATTTCACCAGGTTCAAACAGTGTTTTAGGACGCGGTTTATCACCAACTTGTTGTAAGCGATTCATAATCGCATCAACTTCTTTATCGCTAATTGGTGCAGGTCTGTCTGACGTTCCGCCAATGAATCCCATAACACGAGGTACATTACGTACTAAGTGCCAAGTTGCATCGTTCATGACCATTTGGACAAGAACATAACCTGGGAAAAATTTACGCTCACTTTTGCGACGTTGACCACTACGGATCTCAACCACTTCTTCGGTTGGAACCATAACTTCGCCGAATGAGTCTTCCATTTCGTTTAATTTGATATGTTCACGCAGAGACTGTGCAACACGGCCTTCAAAGCCTGAAAATGCCTGAATGACATACCAGCGTTTTTTTGGAGAATCAGTCATGAACACCTCACAGGCCAGTAATAAATGAAACAAAACGAACCAGAATGCCATCCAGTCCCCAAAGAACTAATGACACAATAGCCGTCACCGCAGCAACAATCAGCGTTGTCTGCAATGTTTCTTGACGTGTTGGCCATACTACTTTACGCATTTCAATACGCGCTTCACGAGCAAATGCTAACGTTGCTTTACCTTGTGTTGTCCACAACGCGATCCCACCTGCTGCTACGAACAAAGCAACAACAGCTAAAGCTCGCAACGCTAGGTTAAATTCACGGTAAAGATAGTTGCCACCCACTGCTACTGCCAGCAATAAAACGGTAATGATCCACTTAGCGATATCAC
Organism: Proteus sp. CD3; assembly: GCF_008808075.1. Classification (NCBI taxonomy): domain Bacteria; kingdom Pseudomonadati; phylum Pseudomonadota; class Gammaproteobacteria; order Enterobacterales; family Morganellaceae; genus Proteus; species Proteus sp. CD3. Next base: position 3,427,030 of record NZ_CP019686.1, read on the forward strand.
CACCGCGTTTGCTATCTTGAGCTCCGCTATTCGCACTCATAAATTAACCTGTCACTATGATGTAAATAAATAGCCAGCTTGCCTCGCAAGAGCAAAACAAATCAGACTAACCATAAAATCAACTATGATTGCATCTGACACAGTGTCATATCTCTATGACATTCGTATCTGCAAGATACTGGACTCGATTCGTTGTATCAGAGCCTATCTCACCAATAATTTACAACAAACTAGTGATGAGATAGGTTCTTTTTCAAACAACGCATAAAAAGGGCATCAATTGATGCCCTTTTTTAGGAAATTACGCGAGTAATTAACCTAATACTTTAGCAACAACGCCCGCACCTACTGTACGGCCACCTTCACGGATAGCGAAACGTAAACCGTCGTCCATCGCGATTGGGTGAATCAGTTCAACGATCATGTTGATGTTGTCACCTGGCATTACCATTTCTACGCCTTCTGGTAATTCGATAGTACCAGTTACGTCAGTTGTACGGAAGTAGAACTGTGGACGGTAGCCTTTGAAGAATGGAGTGTGACGACCACCTTCATCTTTGCTCAGAATATATACTTCTGATTCGAATTTAGTGTGTGGCTTGATTGAACCTGGTTTTGCCAGTACCTGTCCACGTTCGATTTCTTCACGTTTAGTACCACGCAGAAGAACACCAACGTTCTCACCTGCACGACCTTCGTCAAGTAATTTACGGAACATTTCAACGCCAGTACAAGTTGTTTTAACTGTTGGTTTGATACCAACGATTTCAACTTCTTCACCAACTTTAACAACACCACGCTCTACACGGCCTGTTACTACTGTACCACGACCTGAGATTGAGAATACGTCTTCGATTGGTAACAGGAATGGTTTGTCAATTGCACGCTCTGGTTCTGGGATATAAGAATCCAGTGCTTCTGCTAATTCAACAATTTTTGCTTCCCACTCTGCTTCGCCTTCCAGTGCTTTCAGCGCTGAACCACGGATAACTGGAGTGTCATCGCCTGGGAAATCGTATTGAGACAGAAGTTCACGAACTTCCATTTCTACTAATTCTAACAGCTCTTCATCATCAACCATGTCACATTTGTTCAGGAATACGATGATGTAAGGAACACCAACCTGACGACCTAACAGGATGTGCTCACGAGTTTGTGGCATAGGACCATCAGTTGCAGCAACAACCAGAATAGCACCGTCCATTTGCGCAGCACCGGTGATCATGTTTTTAACATAGTCGGCGTGACCTGGGCAGTCTACGTGTGCGTAGTGACGAGTTGGTGTGTCATATTCTACGTGTGAAGTAGAGATGGTGATACCACGTGCTTTTTCTTCTGGTGCGTTATCGATTTGATCGAATGCACGAGCAGAACCACCGTAAGTTTTAGCTAAAACTGTAGTGATTGCAGCAGTCAGAGTTGTTTTACCGTGGTCAACGTGGCCGATAGTACCAACGTTAACGTGCGGTTTGGAACGTTCAAATTTTTCTTTAGACACGACTATATTCCTTAATATCGCTCCCTCGAGTAGAGGGAGCGTAAACTAAATTGAACTCGAAAGGATCTTATTTCGCTTTACGAGCTTCGATAATAGCCTGAGCGACGTTGCTAGGCGCTTCGTTGTACTTCAAGAACTCCATAGAGTAAGAAGCACGACCCTGAGTTTGTGAACGCAGGTCAGTTGCATAACCGAACATTTCAGCCAGTGGTACTTGAGCACGGATGATCTTACCGGTAGGCAGATCGTCCATACCTTCAACCATACCACGACGACGGTTTAAGTCACCGATAACGTCGCCCATGTAATCTTCTGGCGTTTCAATCTCAACTTTCATGACTGGCTCAAGCAGAATTGGCTTAGCTTTCATGAAGCCGTCTTTAAATGCCATTGATGCGGCAATTTTAAACGCGATTTCTGAGGAGTCAACATCATGGTAAGAACCATAATGTAAACGAGCCTGAATATCCACAACAGGGTAACCTGCTAATGGACCAGATTTCAGCTGTTCTTGAATACCTTTATCAACAGCTGGGATGAATTCTTTAGGAATTACACCACCAACGATATCGTTGATAAATACGTAGTTCTCTTCACCACCTGCTGGTAATGGAGACAGGTCGATAACAACATGACCGTACTGACCACGACCACCAGATTGTTTCGCGTGCTTACCTTCGATATCAGTTACTGTATCACGAATAGTTTCACGGTAAGCAACCTGTGGTTTACCTACGTTCGCTTCAACTTTAAATTCACGACGCATACGGTCAACTAACACGTCTAAGTGCAGCTCACCCATACCAGCAATGATAGTTTGACCAGTTTCTTCGTCGCTTGATACGCGGAAAGATGGATCTTCTTGAGCCAGACGGTTCAGAGCGATACCCATTTTTTCTTGGTCAACTTTAGTCTTAGGTTCGATAGCAACAGAGATTACTGGCTCTGGGAATTCCATACGTTCTAAGATGATTGGTGCATCAATCGCACACAGAGTATCACCTGTAGTTACGTCTTTCAGACCGATAGCAGCAGCGATGTCGCCCGCACGAACTTCTTTAATTTCTTCACGCTTGTTAGCATGCATCTGAACAATACGGCCAAAACGTTCTTTTTTGTCTTTAACCGGGTTCAGAACTGTGTCACCTGAGTTAATCACACCAGAGTACACACGGAAGAATGTTAAGTTACCAACAAATGGGTCAGTTGCGATTTTGAATGCCAGAGATGAGAATGGCTCTTCGTCGCTTGAATGACGTTCTGCTGGAGTATCTTTACCGTCTGGTAAGATACCATTGATTGCAGGTACATCTGTTGGTGCTGGCAGGTATTCAATTACCGCATCCAGCATTGCCTGAACACCTTTGTTCTTAAATGCAGAACCACAGGTAACCAGGATAATTTCGTTATCTAGAACGCGTTTACGCAGAGCAGCTTTAATTTCTGCTTCTGTCAGTTCTTCACCGCCCAGATATTTGTCCATCAGTTCTTCTGATGCTTCAGCAGCAGATTCAACCAGGTTGTTGTGCCATTCTTCAGCTAAATCTTGTAGATCTGCAGGAATGTCTTCGTATTCGAAAGTAACACCTTGGTCTTCTTCATTCCAACGGATTGCTTTCATTTTAATTAAGTCAACAACACCGGTGAAATCTTCTTCAGCACCTACTGGGATTTGCAGTGGAACTGGGTTTGCTGCCAGACGTGTTTTGATTTGCTCAACAACACGCAGGAAGTTTGCACCCATACGGTCCATTTTGTTAACGAACGCGATACGTGGTACATGATATTTGTTAGCCTGGCGCCATACTGTTTCTGACTGAGGCTGAACACCACCAACTGCACAGTAAACCATAACCGCGCCATCAAGAACACGCATAGAACGTTCTACTTCGATTGTGAAGTCAACGTGTCCCGGGGTGTCGATGATGTTTACACGGTGAGGCTCAAACTGTTTAGCCATACCAGACCAGAATGCAGTAGTTGCTGCGGATGTGATAGTAATACCACGTTCCTGCTCCTGCTCCATCCAGTCCATTGTTGCTGAACCTTCGTGAGTTTCACCAATTTTATGGTTTACACCGGTATAAAACAGAATACGTTCACTTGTAGTGGTTTTACCGGCATCGATGTGCGCACTGATACCGATATTACGGTAGCGTGCTATGGGGGTTTGACGAGCCATTTTTTCCTCTCTCGTGGGCGTTCAATTCAGGTAAAGGACAGCAGAGCTGTCCTGAAAAGAGTTGCAATACTCCGTGGATTACCAACGGTAGTGTGCGAACGCCTTGTTTGCATCTGCCATACGGTGAACGTCTTCACGTTTCTTAACAGCAGCGCCTTTGTTTTCAGCCGCATCAGATAATTCATTTGCCAGGCGAAGAGCCATGGATTTATCACCGCGTTTACGAGCAGCTTCAACAATCCAACGCATTGCTAATGCATTACGACGAACTGGGCGTACTTCAACTGGAACTTGGTAAGTTGAACCACCAACACGGCGGGATTTAACTTCCACTGTAGGACGTACGTTATCTAATGCGATTTCGAACGCTTCCAGTTCAGTTTTGCCTGAACGCTGAGCCAGGGTCTCAAGCGCATTATATACGATAGATTCCGCAGTAGATTTTTTACCGTCTACCATCAGAATGTTTACAAATTTAGCCAGCAGTTCTGATCCGAACTTAGGATCTGGCAGAATTTTACGTTGACCAATTACACGACGACGTGGCATGGAAATACTCCGTTTAAAATTCAGGGTTGTCCAAAACTCAATGAGTTTATTTTGACATTATTTGTGAAAAAATGTTTGGCCTTACTTAACGGAGAACCATTAAGCCTTTGGCTTCTTCACACCGTACTTAGAACGAGCTTGTTTACGGTCTTTAACACCAGAACAGTCCAGCGCGCCGCGAACAGTGTGGTAACGCACACCTGGTAAGTCTTTAACACGACCACCACGGATTAAGATTACGGAGTGCTCCTGCAAGTTGTGGCCTTCACCACCGATGTAGGAAGAAACTTCGAAACCGTTAGTCAAACGCACACGGCATACTTTACGCAGTGCTGAGTTTGGTTTTTTTGGAGTGGTAGTATATACACGAGTACATACGCCACGTTTTTGCGGGCAAGCTTCCAGAGCTGGAACGTTGCTTTTAACAACTTTCGAGCTACGAGATTTGCGTACCAGCTGATTAATAGTTGCCATTTAAAAAAAGCTCCTGGTTTTTGCTTCGTAAACACGGATTTGAACTCTGTCTTGTCAACAAGACAAAACATGAGGACGCAGAATTTTATTGCTGACAGGCTCATGTGTCAAGAATTATACAGCAATTCTACGCTCCCCAATGAATTTGTTGGGGGTGTTTTACCGTTAAATCGACAAAATCACCATAATTGATGAGTTTAATATGATGAGATACTTGATCTTTTAAGCCTCTTGCCAAAACATCATCAATTAATGCGTAAACTGAAATTTGCTGTTGAAGGCAATGTTTTAATAAAGGATTGTCTTCAAGGACTGCCAGTACTCCATCTTGTATTAACAAAACATCATCTTCTTTTGTCAATAAAGATAAAAAAGCCTCTAAATCACTTTGATAAATAGAGACGGAATAAGTATACAACATAACCGTTCAACCTTCCTGACTAACTTCTGTATTAAAAGCGCAATACCACATCATATTCACTCAATTTTTGAGCAATATCTTGTTGGGATATCACCTGTGCATCCAACACAAAAGAAGTTTGAGAGGATAATCCACGATGAGCCATGTCCTTCTGTGATATATAGACGTTTGTCACATCATACAAGGGTAGCACTTTAAATGTTGCAGCATGATGACGTGACAGTACCCCTTCAGGCTGTTGATTTTCAACAAGTTGAAATACACCATCAGAGATAAAAAAAACACCAATATCTTCTGTTAATGCAGAGGTTGCGAGTAAAGCATCTAAACCTTCTCGCCCTGCACTATTACCATGAGGTGCTTGAGTAAAAAGGAATGCGATCGAATTCATTTTCTTCATTAAAATTGCACCACACGGGAACAGGTCAACATCGCTTGAGCCAGTGAACCCAAACCACTTAACTCAAATTCAGATGCCATGTTATAGCTATCCACTTCTTGCTCTTTGGCCTGCTGCTCATCGATAATTCCTCTACGTAATGCGGCAGCAACACAAACATGCAAAGGAATTTGATGTTTTTTCGCCAAGGTAATCCACGCTTTAGGAAGATCAAATTCATCATTTGCAGGCGATACCAGTTTATTCGCGTTCACAACACCTTCCCGATAAAAGAAGATTTGTGCAATTTGATGCCCTTTTTCAAGAAGGGCATTGGCAAATAAATAGGCACTTGAAGCTTGTTCAGTTCCGTAATGAGGCCCCGTAACCACTAAACAATATGTCAAGGAACTCATAATGTTGCCTTATTCTCCATTTTTAAATTGGCGAATATAGAGATACACAGTATGTTTTGAGATATTTAAACGGTCTGCAACCTGATTAATGGCATCTTTAATATCAAAAATACCTTTCTCATAAAGGCTTAACACGACTTGTTTATTCTTGGCATTATTCGCGACTTCACGATCATTATTTACTTCTTCAATCGTGAACTCTAATGTTTGAGCCACTAAATCATCAACAGATGAGGCAAAGTTAACATCAGATGCAACTTCATGTGTTTCTTCAGGAATAAAGGTTTTGATTATTTCAGAGAATGGAACATCAAGGTTCATATTAATACACAATAAACCAATGACACGACGTTCACGATTACGAATGGCAATCGTGATTGACTTCATCAATGCACCACTTTTTGCTCTAGTAAAATAAGCCTTTGAAAAACTTGAATCTTCATCTGTGATGTCATGTAACATTTGTAATGCCAAATCGGTAATTGGAGAACCAATCTTACGACCAGTATGTTCTCCATTCGCGATTTTAACCGCTGAACATTTCAAATCTTCCAGAGAGTGCAATACGATTTCGCAATGATTGCCGATGAGCATTGCCAAACCATCCACGGCAGCTTCATAGGACTTTAGTATTTCGTGATCAGTTTGAGTAAAAGGTCGGCTATCTAGTTTTTCAAACTCGCTGCTGTCACCATTAAATAACGGGCTAGACATTTGATTATATAATCCTTAAAGGCTTTAATTATGATAATGACTTGAGGTTCTATTTTTTATAACGATTCGTCATTGCGGATCAATTCAATATTAAAAAAATTTAAATATAAAAACAGAATTAAGAACGATCCTGACGTTAGATCGCCAGAAGATCTACGTCAAGTGACTTAGAATAATAGCTTTGTGATAGGTCACAGCTTTTTTCATTTTTCTTTATATTTTGTACTCATTTCCAGCTTTTATTGTTGCAAACTTCCCTTTTTAGGGGTGGTTATAATAAGAATTGACACTATTGAATAGATTACCTATATTCCAAGTCATTGTTATTTTAACGAGTGATTAATCCTATGAATTTACTGATGATATGCCAATCTCAGCAAACTTCATCAATAATAGGATTAATTTCTGTTGCTTCTATACCTATTGAGATCCTCGCTTCACCACCTCCGCCAGTGAAAGTGGTTGTAGTCAATACAACGGTTGTTGTTGCAACTCACGTTGCTTAGTTAATTCGCTAATAATCATTAAAAATAATCAAGCTCTCTTATTGCTTGTTTTACAGGTATATCATCATGTACTTACGTCAATATTGGGCAAAATTCGGCCCAACGACATTATTCGTTTTATTATGGAGTAGTGGCGCTATCTTTTCTCGCTGGGGTCTAGATAACGGTAGTTCATTTGCTATTTTAACTTGGCGTTTTATTATCGCTTTAGCCTTTCTTTCTATCCTATGTATTCAGCGTCATCGTTTTTTGCCTCCCAAAGGAAGCCGTTTGAAAACCGCATGGGTCGGTTTACTGATTATTGGTGGTTATTCCATCTGTTATCTTTTGGCACTCGCGAATAGTATTACACCGGGAATGTTAGCCACAATCATGGGTGTTCAACCGATTATCACACTATGGATAATCGAGCGGAATTTTACCGCGACACGGCTATTAGGGCTTTTAATCGCCTTAGCTGGATTAGTGTTAGTGGTTGCCCAAAGCCTATTTAATACAGCCCTTTCATTAACGGGAATGATTTATGCGTTAGTCGCACTACTTTGTATGAGCTTCGGTGCAATCTCACAGAAAAAACTGCAATTAGCACCAATGGATGCCCTACCGCTACAATATGTGATTAGCCTTATGTTGTGCTTGTTATTTGTGCCATTCCAGCCTTTTCATGCTTCATTCGATATTGGCTTTGTCATTCCTGTTCTTTGGCTTGCCGTGATCATTTCTGTTGTTGCTCAATTGCTACTATACCGCTTACTCACAACAGGTAACTTAGTTAACGTCACTAGCTTATTTTATTTAGTACCTGGCGTAACAGCATTAATGGATTATATTTTCTTAGGTAATAAGATGTCTTGGCTGAGTTTAGCGGGAATGGGGGCTATCATTGTAGGCTTGCTGTTTGTTTTTAAAAAACCCAAAGCCATTATTGTCGAAGAGGCCGTAGACTAACTCTATATTCACTATGCGCACTATGCATTAATAAATGATGAGCTATACATTAGAAATAAAAATGCTGACATCAATGTCAGCATTTTTTAGCGATATTAGAGATAAGCGAATTACTTATCGCTTTCAACACTCAGTAATTCAACTTCAAAGACTAATGTTGAGTTAGCTGGAATACCACTTGTTGCACGTTGTCCGTAGCCTAATTCTGGTGGAATAACTAACTTGATTTTACCGCCTTCTTTGATGTACTTCATACCTTCAGTCCAGCCAGGAATAACGCTTTTTAGGCTAATAGTCAGAGGTTCGTTGCGATCATAAGAGCTATCAAATTGTTTACCATCAATCAGCATGCCTTTGTAGTTTACAGTCACGCGATCAGCATCTGTTGGTGTTTTACCTTTACCAGGATTTTCAACTAAATATAGTAAGCCTGATTTAGTTTTTACCACACCTTTTTCCGCTGCAAACTCTGTACGGAATTTATCACCCGCAGCTTTGTTCTCAGTCGCTTCTTTTTCCATTTTTACTGTTGCAGCATTACGAACTTGATCTTCAAAAGCCGCTAATGTTAATTCAATTTCAGAGTCTGATAATTTTGATTTACTATTAAATGCATCCTGAACACCTGCTAACAGTTGTTTAGAATCTAAAGTAATACCAATATTTTTTTGTTCTTGTAATGCAGCTTCCATATAGCGACCCATCGACGCGCCTAACGCATAGGCATTTTGCTCATTTTGAGTTTTAAATGCACTATTTAGTGTTGGCACTTTAGCGGCTGCTTCTTCAGCGAATGCATGAGGCGCACTGAATGCGAAAGCTAAACTGGTTGCCAGCAACGTCGTTTTTAATAAAGATTTCATCCCATTCTCCAGTATATGTTAGTGAGTCGCTACGTTTATCAACGATCATCGTAGATCTTCGCTTAAACGTTTTGCATCACGTCTTGCTGTCGTCGCGGTATAGATCTCATCCGCAGGTAGCAATTTCTTATGAATTTAAAAAATTTGCCGACACCCTTAACAGTTAATGTTAGGATTTTTGTCAGCACAGAGTGCTATCACATTAGCAAAATAGTCTTTTATCTCAAACCAGATTTATGTCTTCCTGTGTATATATCAGTAAATAAGATTAAATTTCTCAATATTTGTTAATCATATTCGTCGTAATAGGACATTTTGAAGGAGGAAAAACACAATGGATATTAAGGAAGTAGAGCGATTGCTCATTCAATTAGAAAGCAAAGTTGCTTTCCAAGATGCGACTATTGAAGAATTAAATCAGGTGGTCACACAGCAGCAAATTGAAATTAGCCGTTTTAAAGAAGCCTTAAAAATTGTTTCTGAGCGTCTAAAAAATTCTCAGACCTCAATACTCGCTAGACCTGAGGATGAAACGCCTCCGCCTCACTATTAAGTCATTGTTCGCTGTTAATATCAAAACTGAGAAACAAAAAAGGAGCGCTTAAACGCTCCTTTTGATCTTTTCAAAGAAAGATTAGTGCTGGCAACCACAACCGCCATTGCCGTGACCGTGGCCACCGTGACCATGACCGCCACCACCGCAGCATCCACCTTCTTCATCGTGTGAATGACCATGACCGTGACCACCGCCACAGCATCCGCCTTCTTCACCATGACCGTGGCCACCACAACATTCGTGCTCTTCTTCTTCACCGTGTACGTGACCGTGAGCTAATTCTTCTTCAGTCGCTTCACGAATTGCAACGATTTCAACATGAAACTTCAGGTTTTGACCTGCTAACATGTGGTTACCATCAACGATAACTTCGTCACCTTCAATACCAGTGATTTCTACTGGTACTGGACCTTGGTCGGTATCAGCAAGAAAACGCATGCCAACTTCTAACTCATCAACACCCACAAAAACATCTTTTGGGACGCGTTGAACTAAGTTTTCGTCGTATTGACCATATGCATCATCAGAAGCAACTTCTACGTCGAATTTTTCACCGACTTCGCGACCTGTTAATGCATTTTCTAAACCACTGATTAAAGAACCACGGCCATGCAGATAGTCTAACGGTGCGCTCACCGTGGACTCATCAACTAAAACACCGTCTTCTGATCTTACTTGATAAGCCAGACTAACTACCAAGTCGTTTGCTACTTTCATGACATCTCCTACATACCCGTGGGCAAAATTTTCCCGATTGTAACGAAAAATAAATCTTCTGTATCGGGTTATATCAAAAAAACCTACAATTATTGTGGTGTAAAGATCCCAATGACTTGTTCATTTTCACGAACAAGTGAGTTAACTTCACCCTCTGTTTGCCGTTGCTGATGGCCACATTTCGCACATTCCACAATATCCACTTTATCTTCACGCCACATTTTGAGTGTATCTAGAGCTTGACAGTGTGGACACACGGCTCCTGCGATAAAGCGTTTACGGGTTGCAGACATGGGGTCAGTTCTCCTATTTATCAATAGATTTTTTTTCTTTATGTATTTGAGGAATGTCTTCTGTTAAAGATTCATCCCAAATATCAGGCTGATGGTGCTCTTGACGAATTTCTTCACTAAAAAGCTCCTCAAGTTCTCGTCTCGCTTCTTTTACTCGAGAAACGTTAGAGACTTCTTCAGGCGATTCATCCACCAGCTTTCTCAATAAGTTCATATCCAGACGACGAAAATGCTGTTGCGCCCGATAAGCTTGGTGAGGATGCATGCCTAATTCAATTAACGTTTTACGTCCTAATTCTAAGGCGCTAGAAAATGTTTCGCGGCTAAAATCTGTCACCCCCGCTTTGAGCAACTCATGAGCTTCAACACGCCCTCTTGCCCTCGCAATAATATGCAAATTAGGAAAATGATGTTGGCAAAGATGAACGATTTCCATCGTAGCTTCAGGCTCATTACAGGTGATAACAATAGTTTTAGCATGCTCTGCACCGGCAGCGCGCAATAGATTGAGATCGGTAGCATCACCATAATAAACTTTATAGCCATATTTACGCATGGTGCTTATGCTTCCGACATCATGCTCTAATACCGTGACATTTATCTTATTCGCCATTAACAAACGCCCTACAACCTGTCCCATTCGACCAAATCCGACGAGAATGACCTCTGGGTGGTTATTTTCAACGAAGGGCTGTTCGTCTGTTTTAGCTTCATTATAACGGCGAGCAAACACAGCGTCTGTCATTTGCATCACAAGAGGCGTTGTCATCATAGAAAGTGTGACAACAACCAACAATAACGCCATTTGCTGACTATTTAATATGCCCATTGCCATCGATGTTGAGAAAACAACAAACGCAAATTCCCCGCCTTGGCTTAATACAGCTGAGAATTGTAAACGTGTGGAAAAGCGCAATCTCGCTAGCCAAGCAATACTATAAAGTATCAACGCTTTCACAATAACCAGAACTAAGACGCCTAATAATACTTGTGGAAGATAACGCCATAAAATACCAATATCTAAAGACATACCAACAGAGATAAAAAATAGCCCCAAAAGTAGACCTTTAAAAGGTTCAATGGAGATCTCTAATTCATGTCGATACTCTGAATCTGCCAATAGCACACCCGCAATAAAGGTTCCCATTGCCATTGAAAAACCGAGGGTTTCCATAAAAATAGCAGCACCTAATACAACAAGTAGCGCCGCAGCAGTAAAAACCTCCCTCACTCCAGATTTCACGACTAAACGTAAGAGTGGACGTAATAAATAACGACCACAAATCAGCAGCCCAGCAAAAGCTGCCACTTTTACGCCAATGCGATACCAATCACTGCTTGCCGTTTCTCCGGCTAACAAGGGAATAACAGCAAGGATAGGGATAACTGCCATATCTTGGAAAAGTAAAACAGCAAACCCTAATTGCCCGCCTTCATTATGGTTCATTCCTTTCTCGTTCATAAGTTGCAATGCCATCGCGGTGGAAGACATCGCAATGCCTAATCCACCAATAACAGCAGCCTGCCATGAGAAAGACGTAAAAACGAGAATAAGCCCTGAAAAAATAGAGGCGGTTAATACCACCTGCATTGAACCAACGCCAAAAATGGCACGTCTTAATTCCCATAACTTGGCGGGTTCCAATTCCAAGCCAATAAGGAACATTAAAAAGACCACACCTAGCTCAGCAAAATGTAAGATGTTATCGACATCTTTAAACAACCCTAATCCCCAAGGACCAATGGCAATACCCGCAATTAAATAACCGAGTACCGCACCAATTTTAAGACGTTGTGCAATAGGCACCATAACCACGGCAGCACACAGGAAAAAGAGCACAGCTTTAATCATCCAATTATCTTCCATTAAGCTCGCTCCCCTTCAAATGGCGCACTTAACCAATGGCGATAAGCTTCACCGAGATGAGTCAGTGTTGTTTTAGATTGTTGTCTTGCTGAATACACAATCATTGGTGATAGCCAGCGCATACCACACATTTCTGCCATTAATTCGAGTGGGCGCAATAATTCAGACAGAGTGTAGCGATTCTTTCCATCATGTTGATAAGCTTGCTCAGGCTCTCCCGTTGTAATAACACAACGAAATGACTTACCCTTTAATTGTGCCTTACCTGCTTTGTTAGCAAATGGGCGAGTTAATACTCTGTCTTGCCACTCTTTTAATAACGCAGGGCAACTATATGTTTGCAATGGGAATTGAAAAACGATCACTTGATGTTTACACAGCAAAGATTGTTCATGGTGTATATCAATAAAAAAATCAGGGTAAGTAGCATATAAATCATGAATAGTTATATTCTCTAAATCCCTCACCGCATTTAATAACGCTTTATTGGCGATTGATTGGCGCGGTTCGGGATGAACATACACCAGTAATACATTTGATGCGTTTGACATCATTCCTCCTTACAAAACGTGTCAGAAACCATTTTTTCCGTTACCATGCACGCATTGTGACCAACAGTTACGAACAACTTACTCTATATATTAATTTACATACTCTTAATAGACGATATTTATGATTGTTTTTTCTTCTTTGCAAATTCGCCGTGGTGTCAGAGTGTTACTGGACAATGCCAGTGCAACCATTAACCCAGGGCAAAAAATTGGTCTAGTCGGTAAAAATGGCTGTGGCAAAACCACATTACTTTCTTTATTGAAAGGTGAACTTCAAGCTGAAGCCGGTAATGCCACTTATCCTAGTACATGGTCAATGGCATGGGTTAACCAAGAAACACCAGCACTTGATGTGCCTGCTATTAATTATGTTATTGATGGTGATAGAGAATACCGTCAGTTAGAACAACGATTACAAAAAGCTAACGAGATAAATGATGGTCACGCTATTGCACTGATACACGGACAATTAGATGCCATTAATGCATGGACAATACAATCTCGTGCGGCGACCTTACTAAATGGCTTAGGTTTTAGCCAACAGCAACTTAATGAACCGGTAAAATCATTTTCAGGTGGCTGGAGAATGCGTTTAAACTTAGCACAAGCGCTGATTTGTCGATCTGATTTACTGTTACTCGATGAACCCACCAACCACTTAGATTTAGATGCTGTTATTTGGCTAGAGAAATGGCTAAAAAGCTACACAGGCACACTTATTTTAATTTCCCATGACCGTGATTTTCTTGATCCTATCGTGGATAAAATCTTGCATATTGAGCAAGAAAAGATCTTTGAATATTCGGGTAACTACTCTTCGTTTGAAATGCAACGTGCAACCAAACTCGCACAACAGCAAGCTTTGTTTGAGAACCAACAAGCCAAAATTGCACACTTACAGAGTTTTATAGATAGATTTAAAGCGAAAGCGACAAAAGCAAAACAAGCTCAAAGCCGTGTAAAAATGCTTGAGCGAATGGAACGTGTTGCTCCTGCACATTCAGATAACCCATTCCAATTTAGTTTCCGCCAACCTGAAAGCTTACCTAATCCTCTTTTATCAATGGAGAAAGTCAGCGCGGGTTATGGTGAAAAAGTTATTCTTAATGATATCAAACTCAATTTAGTTCCTGGCTCTCGTATTGGATTATTAGGGCGCAATGGTGCAGGTAAATCGACACTGATTAAATTACTTGCAGGCGAAATTCAGCCGTTACAGGGAAAGTTGGCTCTTTCTAAAGGTATTAAACTGGGTTATTTTGCCCAACATCAATTAGAGTTTTTACGCTCTGATGAATCAGCACTACAGCATTTAACTCGTTTAGCACCCAAAGAGACTGAACAAAAATTACGTGATTATTTAGGTGGTTTCGGTTTCCATGGCGATAAAGTCACGGATGCTTGTGGTCAATTTTCTGGAGGTGAAAAGGCACGTTTAGTCTTATCACTTTTAGTTTGGCAACGTCCTAACTTGCTATTAATGGATGAACCAACAAACCACCTTGATTTAGATATGCGCCAAGCCCTAACCCAAGCGCTAATTAGCTTTGAAGGCGCAATTGTTGTTGTATCGCATGATAGGCATTTATTACGCTCTACCACTGACGATCTCTATCTTGTACACGATGGTCAAGTGGAGCCATTTGATGGCGATCTTGATGATTACCAACAATGGTTAGTTGATCAAAATCGCCAAGAGACACAGGCAAATAAAAGCCAACAAGATAACAACAATACCACGGCAACCGCCAATTTAAGTGCTCAAGATAAAAAAGAGCAAAAACGCAAAGAAGCAGAGTTTAGACAACAAACCCAGCCTTTACGCAAGAAACTCACAACATTAGAAAGCAAGATGGATAAATTAAGCCAAGAGCTTAGTGATATCGAAACGGCTCTTTCTGATAGTGGTATTTATGATACTAGCCGTAAAAATGAGCTTTCTGATTGCTTAAGCCGACAAGGTGTTGCGAAATCTGCACTAGAAGAAGCGGAAATGGAGTGGATGGAGTTACAAGAAACGCTGGAAGAAATGACAAACACATTTGAAGCCCAGTAATACAACCCAATTCATTAAAAAAGGAACTATTTTAAGTAAAATAGTTCCTTTCTTTTTGTCTGTCCATTCATTCTGAAAATTTATACAATTCATTTCACTTACGGTATTTATATCATTTTACAATAGCACGATTTACACAAAACATAATCTTACCCTATCCAACAATAACCCAATAAAAATAATCATCTAACTTTTATTTTCTACCTATTTATATTAAGTAAGGGAAATAAATTCTTTCACGCTAAAGTTTTCAACATTCCAGCCGAATTAATCATTCTGCTAAGTGGACCTCCCACTTACCAACGAAAAGGCAAAGCTAATAGGTAGGGTTATGTTAAAACGAATTAAAATCTCTCAAGGTTTAATGTGTGTCCTGACTCTGTTTTGTATTATTCAGATCATTTCTGGAGTACAAAGCATTCACGATGCCTACCAGACTCAAAATACTCTTAAAAGAATTTCATACAGTTTCGATCAACTACGCACCATGGATAATACCTATGCGGAGTTGAATACATTACGTACTGATATTATTGCACAAGCATTTAGTTATATTTCAAATCCTCAAGCTGAGGATGCAAACATCACCGCATTTATGCAAACAATGCCTGCACGTAAAGCGCAAGTTGATGCATTGATGAATGAGTATGTGGAACTATCCGTGCAAACAGGTTTCGATCAGCAACGTATGGCACAGATCAAACAGCTATATCAAAAGAGCCGAACTGATCTTGATTTACTGGCGCAGTATTTAAGTGAACGTAACACTAACGCGGTTCGTTTAATTTTAAAAAGCCCAGCAAACACTAACTTCACAAATTCATTGTATGAAGCCACAGACTTTATTACCGATGAAGTTGTTAACCCTTCAGTGATTGAAGCAGAAGCTAATTACCACAGCATGTTGTGGATAGCATCACTCTTTATGGGTATCTTCCTCCTCTTTACCACCTTAGTGCTTATTTGGATCCGCAAATACATTATTGCTCGCATTAGCCAAATGATCGCCTATCAAGAAACAATTGCTAAAGGTGATTTAGTCAGTCGCATTGATAGCGATATTTCAGGTAAGACTGAAATCGATCAGCTCATGCTTGGCTTACAGCAAATGCGCGCTCAATTAAAAGAGATGGTAAGTTCTATTCGAAATACGAGTACAACCATTTACACAGGCGTACAAGAGATTGCTGCGGGTAATAATGACTTATCGAGCCGAACTGAAGAGCAAGCCAGCGCATTAGAAGAAACGGCGTCCAGCATGGAGCAAATGACCGCAACTATTCGTAATAACACGGAAAGCGCTCGTGAAGTAACAGAGCTTGTTATGAGCACTGCCGATATTGCCGTTCAAGGTGGCGAGCATAGTAATAAGATGGTCATGACAATGACTGACATTGCCGATCGCTCACAAAAAATTGGTGAAATTACTGCAGTTATTGATGATATTGCTTTCCAAACCAACATTTTAGCCCTTAACGCTGCTGTTGAAGCAGCAAGAGCAGGCGAACAAGGCCGAGGTTTCTCTGTTGTTGCCAGTGAAGTTCGCAACTTAGCACAACGCAGTGCAGAAGCGGCGAAAGAGATCAAAGAACTTATTGAATCGACAATATTACGTGTTAGACAAGGTAATGATCTCGTCGAACAGGTAAGTTTATCAATGGGTGAGATTGTTACATCTGTTAATCATGTTTCAGGTTCGATGAAGGAAATTTTATCTGCATCAGAAGAGCAAACGCGTGGTATTGCACAAATCAGCCTCGCTGTTAATGAGATGGATAAAGCAACCCAGCAAAATGCGGCGATGGTTGAACAATCAACGGCTGCTTCTGCCACATTAAGCGAACAAGCAAGTATGTTGGATACGATTGTGAATACATTTAAAGTGGAGCACGAAAAAGCCGCACCCGCTAAAGCTAAATTGCCCGCATTTTCAGCTAAATCGCAAGACACTGAAACACTTAAAACCCCCACAATCAAAACCAATAATCACGAAGTAGATGATAATTGGGAAAGCTTTTAATTATCTCTTTCACGTAACATCAAGAGAGATGGCGGTGTAAAAAATAGCCCAGAACTATAACAAAACCTCTCCCTACCCTACTCCCAGTCATTTTTCTGGGAGTATTTTTGATCTCACTTCACATAAACACAAAAAACAGACCTTTTTTCATACGAAATAAAAGCGTTTTTTCAGAAATATTAAGAGTATTTATGAAATTGATAATTTTATTTTACTTATTATAAGATAAAAAGATAAATAAAAATAAAATACTGCTTATTATCATTTTAATACTTAATAACTCATTATTAATATTTATATTTTAATAATTAACACAAAATATAAGTAAGTTAATACACTTATAGTCTTTTCTATTAATCATTAGAAAATTTTAGCCATTAGCTGATAATTAAAGCTAAAAAAAGAAATATAAGTCGTTTTTACTATCAAACAGAGTAGAAAAGGTAAAGTTTTTAAATATTAAGCCGAATAAGTTTAATTGATAAATAGTTATCGCTCCTTGCTGTGTGTCCTACAAACCAATTAAATAGGTAAGGCTATGCTGAAACGAATAAAAATATCTAATGGCTTAATGTTTATCTTAATACTGTTTTGCGCTATTCAACTTTTTTCTGGTGCAATGAGTATCCGTGACGCGAGTTTAACAAATAAACGGATCTCACAATTAGCAAATGGCTTTGAACAGATAAAAACGATGGATTATGGTTATGCTGAGTTGAATAAATTACGTGAAGATATGCTCAATATTATGTTTGAAGCTCATCTCACACCCGATATTGCTGAAAATAAAATCTCTGACTTCCTTTCTACTTATCCAAAACGAAAACAAGAAGTTACACGTATTATTACCGCATACTTCACGGCTACCGAAGACGCAGATTTTAATCCCGAAAAAATAGAGAGCATGAAGAAGCTTTTTAATCGAGTGCTTTACGATCTTGACCAACTTGTATCATGTTTAGAGATCCGCGATTACTACGGTTTTCAATCTCTTTATGCACATAATACCAATGAACGCTTCACTCAATCCCTTTATGAAGCAACAGATTATCTTAGTGATAACGTTGTTACTCACGCAATAAAAGCAGCTCAAGGTAATTATGAACGTACCTTAGTTTTATCTTTTGTCTTTATGTTTATTTTTATTCTTTTCACTGTCCTTGTTGTGCTTTGGATACGTCGAAATATTGTTTTACGTATCAATCAAATTGTCGATTATATGTCGGAAATTTCACAAGGAAATTTATTAGAAAATAAAGATGTCACAGCAAAAGGAAATAATGAAATCGACCAATTAATTACCAGTATTCAATATATGCGTACTGAACTGTCATTAATTGTGAATGCGATCCGAGGAACAAGTCATCATATTTATACAGGTGTTCAAGAGTTATCCGCAGGAAATACCGATCTTTCTTGTCGTACCGAAGAACAAGCGAGTGCATTAGAGGAAACGGCATCAAGTATGGAACAACTCACAGCAACAGTGAGAAATAATACAGAAAGCGCTCGTGAAGTTTCACACCTTATCAGTCAGACCTCCAATATTGCCAGCAAAGGGGGCGATGTCACCAATAGAATGGTGAAAACAATGACTGACATTGCTGATAGCTCACAAAAAATTGGCGAGATCACTGCGGTTATCAATAGCATCGCTTTTCAAACCAATATTTTATCATTAAATGCTGCGGTTGAAGCGGCCAGAGCCGGTGAACAAGGTCGTGGTTTCTCCGTAGTTGCAACAGAGGTCAGAGAATTGGCACAACGCAGTGCTGAAGCTGCAAAAGAAATTAAAGAGTTAATTGATGCCTCTATTAGCCGTGTTCGCCATGGTAATGATCTCGTTGAACAAGTTAGCATTTCTATGGGTGAGATACTGACATCCGTAAAACATGTTGAAGATTCAATGACTGAAATTTTATCTGCGTCAGAAGAGCAAACTCGAGGCATTACTCAAGTCTCTCTTGCGGTGACTGAAATGGATAAAGCAACACAGCAAAATGCGGCTATGGTTGAACAATCTTCCGCTGTTGCCAGCTTATTGACTGAAGAAGCCGGTAATCTTGAACAAATCGTTGAACAGTTTAAAACGGCTGAAAGTGAACAGTTCAATAAAAAGGCACAACACAAAGTAATAGAAAAACAGTTCTCATCTGAAAAATCGCTACATACAAAAGATGAAAAGATAAAAAATACAGTCAAAGATGAAGTGAAAGAGAGGAAATCAGCAAAAGGAACAACGACTGTAAATGACGGTGAAGATGATGATTGGACAAGCTTTTAACCCATTAATTTGAACATAATAACAACGTGATTTAGATACACACAAAGACACCTATTTTTAGTAGGTGTCTTTTTCTTTTACTTCTTAAATAATGACAAATTAATGAAATACATTGATTGCACTAACTAAGTAGTTAGTTTGTACTTTCATTTCACCTGAAATCACTGAGGCTTTCGAAACATAATTCGCATTTTCATGCGTAATCGATTCCAATTTTTCGACAGCACGGCCAAGCTCTTTTAAACCCGCACTCTGCTCTGATGATGCAAGACTGATCTCACCAATTAAATCGGTCACATTTTTAACATGCACCACAATATCTTCCATTGTTCCAACTGTTTCATTGACCTGCTTTGAACCCACTTTGATATTGCTACTTGAAGCATTGATCAATGCTTTGATCTCTTTCGCTGCTTCAGCACTGCGTTGTGCCAATTCTCTGACCTCTGTTGCAACTACGGAGAAACCTCGCCCCTGTTCACCGGCTCTAGCCGCTTCTACGGATGCATTAAGTGCAAGGATATTCGTTTGGAAAGCAATGCTATCAATAACACCAATGATATTACTAATACGATCAGAGCTTTTCGCAATATCATTCATGGTAGTAACGATATTATCCATTGCACTACCTCCTTTTATCGCTGCCTCACAAGTGATATTAGAGAGATTATTTGCCTGCCCTGCCGTTTCACTATTACTGCTTACCGCCGTTGTTAATTCATTCATCGTTGAAGCAGTTGCTTCAACATTGCTGGCGGTTTGTTCTGTTCTCACATACAGATCGCGATTACCTGCGGCTAATTGATCACAAGAAATATCGACTTGATGAATTTGATGACTCACATCACTTACCAACCAACGGAACATGCGTCCTAATTGATTGACGGAACGCTGTGTCATGCCGACTTCATCGATGCGATTGATATACGTAACGTTATGTTCATCGCCAGTTGCAACTCGATTCGCTTGCTCATTAAGTAGTCTAATTGGCTTAACAAGCTGAAAATAGAGAATACGTTCATTTGCCATCAGTAATACCAGCAAAATCGCGATATGCATAAAAAGAGCATAACCCGATAAACCAGCAAACCATGCACTTAACAACATAAAAGGCAAAGGTAAGAGGATAAAAAGACGGAGTCGTTTTTTTAATGAAATTGTTTGATTCCATGAGCGCCAACGTTGCCATCCTTTATAAACAAAAGCGCCTTTTAAAAACGTGTGTGAAGGGTATTTACCTTGATTAAAAGCGGCGTAAAGTGCTGAGGCTTGTGCTATTTCCTCTTTTTTTGCCGACGTCCTTACCGACATAAAACTTTGAATTTTACCCTGACGTATAATAGGAGTGACATTCGCTCTTACCCAATAGTGATCCCCATTTTTACGCCGATTCTTCACGATCCCAGTCCAAACCTCGCCTTGCTTTAAGGTTCTCCACATATCCTTAAAAACTTCTGAAGGGATATCTGGGTGTCGGACAATATTGTGGGGATGCCCCACAAGTTCTTCCACTGAAAACCCACTGGCTTCAACAAAGTCCTCATTGGCATAAATAATATTGCCATCAAGATCTGTCGTTGACATCAGTGTTGCGTTTTCAGATACCGGGTATTCTCGCTGTGTCACCGGTTGATTGTTACGCATTAGTTACTCTCCTCGACATTGAAATTAAAACATCTCAACAAAAAAAGACTGCCTAAATAACTATCGTTTCGGCTGTTAGGAGAATAACTTTAGCAATAAGTGTAAATACCTACATTTAAATATTAGTTTTTTGAATCAGTTCAAAATTTTTAATTATCCAAGCTATTAATTAATGCCTGTGAACTCAGCACTAATGTCTTCGCACACTCATCACGTTTCTTTAATAACGCCATAAAAATAAGGTCGGTGATCGTGTTTTGTGCTGTACGTGAAGAAATTGAAGCACTTCGCCACTCACCTTCATCCGCAATTGTTTCTAATATATAATCAGAAATTCTTCCTAATGGAGAGTGTTTTTCTCCAGTAATAGCAATGATTTTCGCTCCCTGTTTTTTAGCCACAGAGGCCGCAACCAACATATCTTTTCTTTTGCCACTATAAGAAACAACTATCTGTAAATCCTTTGAACTTAACATTTGAGCAACAGATATCTGAACATGATGATCTGTTTCAATCAGAGTAGTTATTCCTATTTTCTGTAATTTATAACTTAAGTCTCTTGCGACTAACCCTGACCCCCCAATACCAATAATCTGAACTCGCTGAGCTTCATCAATAAGCTGGATCACCTTTTCAAAATGAAGGTAATTAATTTTGCGAGTGGTATCACTGATAGAATTATTCTTCTCTTGAGCAAGCTTTTGAGCGATTACAACTAAGCTATCTTCAGAGCCAATCTGATTATGTAATATGCTAGGATCTTGCCCAGTATTTGCATTTTTTCGCCCAAGATCTTCACTAATGGCAAGTTTCAAAGAAGGAAAGCCTTTGAAGCCAATTTTTTGGCTAAATTTAACAATAGCGGATTGACTCACCCCCATTGTTTCAGCGAGTTGCTGTGATGAAAGAGTAACCGTTTTTTCTGGGTTCTCTAAAATATAATCCGCTATTTTACGTTGATTTGTCGCCATACCAGGCTTGATCCACGCAATCTTCGTTAATGTTGGCATAATGACAATATCCACTTCGAGTACAATATAGTTATATATGGAATAATTTTGATAAAACGTTTAATACCTAAAGTAATTAGGTTTTTAGAATAAAATCAATTAGAAACAAAATATGAGACACAATATGAGACACAATATGAGACACAATAAATCATAAAAAAAGTAATATTATTATCGAAAGACTTGTTCTTATAATAACGTTATATTGACTTTTTTATTCAATCTCTCACACATTAACCTCTATATTTTATAATACTTAATTTAATTTTTTCCAATTCTAAATAATAATTTATTCTTCTTGGTCAATAATACGATATAAACTGAATATATTTATATTCAGTAAAATTGCGTTGTTAAACATAATCATTAACTAAATAACAATATAAAACACATTTTAAAAACATTAACACAATAAAAAACCTTTAATTACAAACAATAACAAGGAATAAATAATTCCTTTATCGAGGAATTATTTTTATTTTTAATGATGTAAAAATAGATTAAATGGCATATTTTAATAAAAAGGCGGATATTAAAAAAAGTAAAAACCCGAAATTAATAAGCCTTTCATATAATTCATACTGTAACATACATAATAAAGATGACAGATGATCGCAGATCTCTCTTTTGATAGATTAATACTCTTTTTTTAATACACATTCAGAAAGATCATTTCAACCAAACTTAAAAAAACATTATTAAAACTAAAAAAATTAAGTTATCTATTGATTTATAACTATTTTTTAATTCACCCGATCCAAATCAACGGTACACAAAGTGCTGTTAATAATCCCATCGAGATATTAAAAATAAACCAAGACTGTCTGCTTTGTAAAAATAGGCTAATTAATGTGCCACCTAAAATCCAAACAATACCCGCAACGAAATTAACAATGACCATAACAATACTAATCGCAATAACGGAGCTAAAATAAGCATCGCCCGATAAACTGAAGCTTCCTACTGCACCTAAGCCCATCATCCACGCTTTTGGATTTAGAAATTGCAATAATCCACCCTGAAACCAGCTTACTGCTTGGGGTGTTTTTGCTGGAATATCTAAACGCTGATAAGATGATGTTGCCGTTTTCCAAGCAAGCCAAAGTAGATACGCACTCCCGACTATCTTCAATCCAATGTGCAGTGCAGGATAAATTATCAATAATGCGGCAACACCAAATGCGGAACTCAATAAAACGCATTGCATACCCAGCATAATACCAGCCATCAGCTTTAATGAGCTTTTAAAACCTACATTAGCGCCTGATGAAGTCAGCAATAAGTTGTTGGGTCCAGGCGTGATAGCCGCAATAAACAGGAAAATAGCTAACGATGAAATCAGACTAATTGTCATTATAAGTGCTCAAAGATGTGACAGATGTTTTATTTTCACCGAAAATAGCAGTATGTTATTTAGCAAACAAGTGTTAATTCATTTTGATAGACGGAAAATATGTCTCAATACTTTAATCCAATGCGTTGGGCTAAAAATCCACATTTACAAACGCTCTTACCAAGAATTGTACGCAGGACACCACAACTTACGCCATATTGGCAACGACTCAATCTTCCAGACAACGATTTTGTCGATTTAGCGTGGAGTGAAGATCCGACAATGGCACTCAATAAACCACGCTTAGTCATTTTTCATGGCTTAGAAGGTGGATTTAGCAGCCCTTATGCTCACGGCATGTTAGCCGCAGCAAAAGAGAGGGGCTGGCTAAGCGTTGTGATGCACTTTAGAGGATGTAGTGGTGAACCCAATAGACAAAACCGTATTTATCACTCTGGTGAAACGGAAGATGCTCGCTACTTCTTAAATTGGCTGAAAAAAGAATTTGGTGAGCAACCAACAGCCGCCGTTGGTTATTCTCTTGGTGGAAATATGCTTGCCTATTATCTCGCAGAAAGTGGTGAAAATGCGGTTGTCGATGCTGCCGTTATTGTCTCTGCGCCATTAATGCTAGAACCATGCTCAACAAAAATTGAACATGGCTTTTCTCGTTTTTATCAATGGTATCTGTTAAAAGAGCTGAAAAATAACGCAACACGTAAGCTTGTTCGTTATCCTGAATCGTTACCCATTAGTTTGTTAACGATAAAATCCATTAAAAAACTACGTCAATTTGACGATTTAATTACCTCTAAAATCCATGGATTTAAAGATGCGTTAGATTATTATCGCCAATGCAGCGCATTGCCTTTATTAAATAAAATAAAGAAAACAACACTGATTATTCACGCTAAAGATGATCCTTTTATGTCTGCGGATGTTATTCCTGATATCACAACCTTACCAAATAACATTGAATATCAACTCACCGAGTTTGGTGGACATGTCGGTTTTGTCAGTGGAAAACTGTCTAAACCCGTGATGTGGCTTGAAAGTCGAATACCTGACTGGTTATCCGCTTATTTGGAGAAAACCAAATGATAATTCCTTGGAAGGATCTTTCCACAGAGGCACTTGATAATCTTATTGAAAGTTTTGTTTTACGAGAAGGCACTGATTATGGTATCCAAGAGAAAACGCTTGAACAAAAAGTCGCCGACGTAAAAAAACAGCTTAAATCCGGTGAAGCCGTATTGGTTTGGTCAGAACTTCATGAGAGCGTCAATATTATGCCGGCATCGCAGTTTCGCTCTGGTTAGTTATTCAAAGCAAGCGATGTATCGCCATCAATAAGGGTCAACCTTATTTAGCAAAAGGATAACCTATGTCAATCAAGCATCCGATCATCGCAGTAACTGGCTCTAGTGGTGCAGGGACGACCACAACAAGCCAAGCTTTTCGTAAGATATTCCAACAACTCAATGCAAATGCAGCATTGATTGATGGAGATAGCTTCCATCGCTATACCCGTCCTGAAATGGATATGGCGATAAGAAAAGCCAGAGAACAAGGTAGACATATCAGTTATTTTGGTCCTGAAGCAAATGATTTTAGCTTACTGAGTAAGACCTTAAGTCAGTATAGTGATACAGGGCAAGGGCAATCTCGCAAATATCTACACTCTTATGATGAAGCCACTCCCTATAACCAATTACCGGGTACATTTACCCCTTGGGAGCCTTTGCCAAATAATACCGATGTTCTTTTTTATGAAGGGTTACACGGGGGTGTAGTTACCAACGAACATGATGTTGCACAACATGTTGATTTATTAGTGGGCGTTGTACCTATCGTAAACCTTGAGTGGATACAAAAACTCATTCGAGACACCACAGAACGAGGGCATTCACAAGAGGCGGTAAGAGATTCGGTTGTACGCTCAATGGATGATTATATTAGCTATATTATTCCTCAATTCTCACGCACTCACATTAACTTCCAACGCGTTCCGACGGTTGATACTTCAAACCCCTTTTCTGCCAAAGCGATCCCCACTCTCGATGAGAGCTTTATTGTTATTCGTTTTCGAGGCTTAACCGATATTGATTTTCCCTATTTACTTGCGATGTTGCATGGCTCCTTTATGTCAACAATAAATACTATTGTTGTACCGGGCGGGAAATTAGGATTAGCGATGGAATTAATTATGGCGCCATTAGTCAAAAAATTATTAAATGGCGAAAAGATAAGTTAACCAAAATAAAATTTATCTCTATAAAAATAATATCCCATTAATTAAGGGATATTATTTTTCAGATTAAACTTTATTTTAAAATATCAAAATTAGTCAGCATCTTTTATTTCAAATGAATGCGTAATATTGGCTGCTTTTCCTAGCATTAAAGAAACAGAACAATATTTTTCTGCCGATAATTGAACGGCGCGTTCTACGATTTTATCCGTTAACTCTTTACCTGAAACAATAAAATGTAAATTGATATCCGTAAATAAACGAGGGGCTTCTTCGCGTCGCTCTGATGTTAATTTCACTTCACAATCAGTCACTTGGTGACGACCTTTACGTAAAATACTCACGACATCAATCGCACTACATCCACCCGCAGCAATTAATACCATTTCCATTGGGCTTGGGGCTTTATCACCCGAATTCCCATCCATCATAATTTGATGGCCAGATGAAGATTCACCAACAAAAGATAAATCTTCAACCCACTTAACTCTCGCTTCCATTTATTTTCCCCTAAAGATGACAGAAACTAAAAGAGTACATACTCATAATTCAACTGGCAATTAGCAAATAGGTTTATTATGCTGACTGCGTAAAACGAGACTTAATGCACTAATTGTGTTAAAAACAATATCTGCTTGATGATAGTGGTTAAGATCAATGCATTATTTTCTCATTTATTATAATCTACTCCATATTAACTTACCGTGTTCTCAGGAAGTTAATAGGTAAAGATAGGATTTTTAAGCACGCTGTCTCAAAAGGGAACCTATCCGTTTTGAAAGGCTGCATTTAACGTACAGAGGATAACGCGAATGGTTCTCGGCAAGCCGCAAACAGACCCGACTCTTGAATGGTTTTTGTCACACTGCCATATTCACAAATATCCATCCAAGAGCACGCTGATCCACCAAGGTGAGAAAGCGGAAACACTTTATTATATTGTTAAAGGTTCCGTAGCTGTTCTTATTAAAGATGAAGAAGGAAAAGAAATGATCCTCTCCTACCTAAATCAGGGGGATTTCATCGGTGAACTTGGATTATTTGAAGAAGATCAAGAACGTAGTGCATGGGTTAGAGCAAAAACAGCCTGTGAAGTAGCAGAAATTTCCTATAAAAAATTCCGCCAATTAATTCAGGTTAACCCTGATATTCTGATGCGCCTTTCTGCTCAAATGGCGAACAGATTACAAACCACATCAGAAAAAGTAGGTAACCTTGCTTTCCTTGATGTAACAGGTCGTATTGCACAAACCTTATTAAACTTAGCAAAACAACCCGATGCAATGACGCATCCTGATGGCATGCAAATTAAAATTACACGTCAGGAAATTGGTCAAATCGTTGGTTGTTCACGCGAAACTGTAGGCCGTATTCTGAAAATGCTGGAAGATCAAAACTTGATCTCCGCACACGGTAAAACTATCGTCGTTTACGGGACTCGCTAAGTTTCCCCGCTCGAATAAACAATAGCCTATAAAAGGGCTATTGATAGACTTTTATATGTAAACCCCATCCTCGTTGATGGGGTTTTTAGTCGATACTACCCTGCTACAAATTCCGCAATAGCCGCTTTTAATGCCACCATTCCTTCTTGTAGCTCTTCTTGGGTAATAATTAACGATGGTGTAAAACGCATCACATCGGCTCCTGCGTTTAACATCATTAAGCCATGTTTGGCAGCAAGACCGAGTAACTCTTTGGCTTTACCTTCATATTGTGGTGCCAATTGCGCACCAATCAATAAACCTTGCCCACGAATTTGCGAAAAGACATTATAGATTTGATTGATTGCCGTCAGTTCATCCACAATCCATTGATAGCGCTTTTCTACACCCTCCAATACCTCCGGTGTATTAATTAAATCAAATGCGACATTACCCACGGCACAAGCTAATGGATTGCCACCATAAGTTGTACCATGAGTTCCGACACCCATTGCAGAAGCTATCTCATGTGTTGTTAACATTGCACTAAGTGGAAAACCACTTCCTAGTGCTTTTGCGGTTGTAATAATGTCGGGTGTCACATCATAGTTCATATAGGCGAAAAGCTTGCCTGTACGCCCCATACCCGTTTGTACTTCATCAAGAACAAGCAGCGCTTGATGCTTATCGCACAATTCACGTAGCCCTCTCATAAACTCAGGTGTTGCCGCCGTTACGCCACCTTCACCTTGAACTGGCTCTAAAACAACAGCACAAGTGTGATCGTCCATTACCGCTTTAACCGCATCTAAATCATTAAAGGGGACGTGTACGATATCTGCAGGCTTAGGGCCAAAACCATCTGCATATTTAGGTTGCCCACCAACAGAGACTGTAAACAGTGTTCTGCCATGGAATGCATGGTGAAAAGCAATAATTTTAGTTTTATAAGGGCTATGGCGAGTAATGGCATAATGGCGCGCTAATTTAAATGCTGCCTCATTCGCTTCTGCGCCTGAATTGGCAAAAAAGACACGTTCTGCAAATGTGTTATCTATTAATTTTTGAGCTAAGCGCAATGCGGGTTCATTAGTAAAAATATTACTTACATGCCAAAGTTGTTCGCTTTGTTCTTTCAAGGCTTGATTAAGAGCAGGATGGGCATGTCCCAGTGCTAAAACAGCAATACCACCAGCAAAATCAATATACGATTTTCCCTGCTGATCCCAAACACGGCTACCCATCCCTTTGACAGGAATAAATTCTGCGGGTGAATAAATTGGCAACATTACTTGATCGTAAGTTGCCCGGTTGATGCTTTGCTTTTTCATTACCCCACCTGATCGTTATTCATATTTAATATGAAAATATAATCACTAAATATGAATAAAAAATCAAATGTGGTTTTGTATAAAAAGGCATTATTTCGCTATTTAAATGCTATCCATTTAATATTTAAGGAAATTATTTAATAGCTCATGCCCTTGTTCACTTAAAATACTTTCTGGGTGAAATTGAACCCCTTCAATTGGCAGAGTACGATGGCGAATTCCCATAATTTCATCAACATTTCCATCATGTTGGCTCCATGCCGTCACTTCAAAAGGTACAGGTAATGTCGTCGCATCAATCACTAAAGAGTGGTAACGCGTTACATTTAAAGGACGATTAAGCCCCTTAAAAACACCTTGTTGATTATGATGTATTAATGAATTTTTACCATGCATCACTTCTCGCGCTCTGATAACTGATGCACCAAAAGCTTGTCCTATCGCTTGATGTCCAAGACAAACGCCAAGAATAGGAATTTCACCGGCAAACCGCTGTATAGCCTCAAGTGAGATCCCAGCTTCATCAGGAGTGCAAGGTCCTGGCGAGATAACAAGATGTGCTGGCATCATCTTTTCTATCTCTTTAAGTCCGATCTCATCGTTACGCTTAACAACAACCTCAGCACCCAATTCACAGAAATACTGATAGAGGTTGTAGGTAAACGAGTCGTAATTATCAATAAGTAACAGCATATTAGCCTATCCGACTGATTTTCTTATCATTATCTATTTTATTACTATTTTAAAGCGAGTGTAGATTTGCCAAAATAGCTCGTTGTTTAACCGACTTGGGTACAACAAAGCCGATTATCATAGCACAGGTATAAAATATGAATAGTAAGCAAGAAAATCTGCTGATTTATTGCGCAATAACAATAATGGCGGTAATTGATGATGAATAGAGTAATTAATAGCGTGGCGAATACTTATTGCAGGAGATCACACGAAAAAAGGAAGGATAAAAAATATTTTTTCGTGCTAAAAACCCCGGAATGAAAATATTCATTCCGGTTTATATGTATTTCATCTTATTAGAATAAGTAAATACCCTATCCTAATAATGCGTTTATTGTTTTACAACTTCCGCAGATAAAATAGTGACCGTTTTTACTGGCACATTTTGGTAAGGTCCAATATTACGAGTTGGAGCTTGTGAAATTTTATCAACGACATCCATTCCTTTCACAACTTTACCAAATACGGCATAGCCAAAATCACGTTGACCGTGATCTAAAAATGCATTGTCAGCCACATTAATAAAGAATTGGCTGGTTGCGCTGTCTTTATCTGACGTGCGCGCCATGGCAATAGAACCTTTTACATTGCGTAATCCATTGTCTGCTTCATTTTTAATTGGCGCTCTGGTTTGTTTTTGCTGTAAATCAGCAGTAAAACCACCGCCTTGAACCATAAAGCCAGGAATAACACGATGAAAAGTGGTGCCGTTATAGTACCCATCTTCGACATACTGAATAAAATTTTTCGTTGTAATTGGGGCTTTTTTATTATCCAGTGATATTTCAATATTGCCTTCAGAGGTGACTAATTTAACGAAGGTTTCTCCCGTTGCCATTGCAAAAGTCGCTGTTGTTAAAGTGCAAGCGGTAACGAAGGTGACAAGAAAACGTTTTAACATGCAGGGATCCTTTACTTTAATAGTCTACAACTTACTTAATATGCAGCGATTCTAATTCGCTGAGGTAAATAGTGCCAATCATTTACCTTTATTTACGCTCAATATGTCTAATTAGGTTATAACAGGGTAAATTTTAATTTTTAAGCACTGTTATAAGTCATTAAATTGCGCCAAAATAGAGTAAATAAATATTTTAGATATTCATTTTCATGCGAAATTGAAATGAGTATGCATGAAAAGCCGCATTATTTCAGAGAGGTTTATACCATAATGACCCAATTTAATTACCAAAAAGCACATTTCATCATCAGTGCGCCTGATATCCGTCATTTACCACCAGATACAGGAATTGAAATTGCCTTTGCGGGTCGCTCTAATGCCGGTAAATCCAGTGCTTTAAATGCGTTAACCCAACAAAATGGATTAGCCAGAACCAGTAAAACCCCAGGTCGTACGCAATTAATCAACCTTTTTCAAATTGAAGAAGGCTTACGCTTAGTCGATTTACCAGGCTACGGCTATGCCCAAGTTCCTGAAGAAATGAAGCGTAAATGGCAACGCTCTTTAGGTGAATACCTACAAAAAAGAGAGTGCTTAAAAGGTGTGGTTATTTTAATGGATATTCGTCATCCATTAAAAGATCTTGATATGCAAATGATTGACTGGGCTGTAGGCTCAGAGCTTCCTACTCTCGTTTTACTGACTAAAGCCGATAAACTTGCATCAGGCGCACGTAAAAAGCAGCTAATGAGCGTACGTGAAGAATTGGCAAATAAAGTGGGTGATATCCGCGTAGAATATTTTTCATCATTGAAAAAAATTGGCATTGATAAGCTACGTAACACACTTAATGAATGGTTTTCAGGTTCAGAAGAACAACCTACAAATAATGGCAACGCTTAATTATCTTCTTTTTTCTCAACGATAGCGTGCTGATCTTCTATTGATAAAGGGGAAATCTCTTTTCCCTTTCACTTCTTGCACAAACCACTTCAGTGAATTTTAGATAAAAAAATGCCCCAGTTGAAATAAAGTCAACTGGGGCAGCTAATATTCAGCTAAATCCGATTACGTGAAGTAAAAGGTCTGAAAGATAGAACATCTTACCTCTGTACCCTACGAGAGATAATGTACTCTATTTTATTGGTTAATAAAAGCCCTTTTGTAATTTTTTTTCACATGCAGACACGATTCAGCTATGTGTTTATGTATTCAAACCATAAATAAATGTAGTTTAATTACATAATTATGAGACTTTAATCACTTACGTGAATATGATTAAAAATAGAACAAATCACACAAAAGGTGCGGTTTATCCTTAATGATTTTGTGATACGCTTATCGCGAGACCGTAGTAAATATGTAATTAGCGATAAAATGAGGTATCCATGGCTGTATTAACGCTCCTGCGTTTTCCAGATGAGCGTCTGCGCAGAGTCGCAGTACCAGTGGAAAAAGTAGATGACGAAATACGCACATTAATCGATGACATGATTGAAACCATGTATGCAGAACGAGGTATTGGCTTAGCGGCACCTCAGGTTAATGTATCTAAACGCATTGTTGTAATTGATGTTTCTGAAAACCGAGATCAACCAATTGCACTTATCAATCCTGAAATTATCAGCACTGAAGATGAAGTGATGGATATGATGGATGGGTGTCTATCTATTCCAGATTCTTTTGCCCCAACAGAGCGTTACCGCTTCTTAAAGGTTAAGGCATTGGATAGAAATGGTGATGAAATTGAATTTGAAGCCGCTGATTTGTTTGCAGGCTGCATTCAGCATGAGTTAGACCATCTTGATGGTAAACTCTTTATTGACCATTTATCTCCGTTAAAACGCCAACGGATTGAGAAAAAACAGAAGAAATTGAGCAAACTGATCGACTCACAAGTTGCTTAATTATTCACTTATCTTTTTTTCATATTTTGATAAGTTTTGACATAAAAAAGCTCGGTAATTAACCGAGCTTTTTTTTTAAGGATCGTATTTAAAAACTAGTGTGCTTCATCCCAGTTATTACCAACACCCACTTCAACTTTCAACGGAATAGCTAATTCCATGCTACTTTCCATCAATTTATGGATCATGAGATTTGCGTTCTCTAGGTAAGACTCTCGCACTTCAAACACTAATTCATCGTGTACTTGCATAATCATATGCACATCAGCAGGGCATTCATTGCAAATCCAATTATCCACAGCAATCATGGCTTTTTTGATAATATCTGCAGCTGTACCCTGCATTGGAGCATTAATCGCCTCACGCTCTGAAGCTTTACGACGAATTGCATTCTTTGAATTAATTTCTGGTAAATAGAGGCGACGACCATCTAAGGTTTCAACATAGCCTTGTTCAGAAGCTTGTTTACGTGTGCGCTCCATATAGTCCAAGACACCCGGATAACGTTCAAAATAGAGATCCATATAACGCTGAGCTTCTCTTCTCTCAACACCAATCTGTTGTGATAAGCCAAATGCACTCATGCCATAAATAAGACCAAAGTTGATCGCTTTCGCGCTACGACGTTGCTCAGAGGTAACTTCTTCTAAAGGGATACCAAACACTTCAGATGCAGTTGCACGGTGAATATCTTTACCTTGAGCAAAGGCATCTAACAAGCCTTTATCTTGCGATAAATGTGCCATGATCCGTAATTCAATTTGAGAATAGTCGGCAGCAACAATTTTAAAACCTTCACGCGCAATAAATGCTTGGCGAATTCGACGCCCTTCTTCATTTCTCACTGGGATATTTTGAAGATTCGGATCACGAGAAGATAAACGCCCCGTTGCCGTCACCGCTTGATGATATGAAGTATGTACACGCTTCGTCTTACTATTTACCATTAATGGTAATTTATCTGTATAGGTAGATTTTAGTTTCGCAAGGCCACGATGCTCTAAAATTAAACGAGGCAATTCATGGCTATGCGCTAATTCTTCCAATACTTCTTCATTGGTAGATGGCGCACCTTTCGGGGTTTTCTTGATAACTGGCA
The DNA here is from genome assembly GCF_008808075.1 of Proteus sp. CD3. Lineage (NCBI taxonomy): Bacteria > Pseudomonadati > Pseudomonadota > Gammaproteobacteria > Enterobacterales > Morganellaceae > Proteus > Proteus sp. CD3. Next base: position 3,459,959 of record NZ_CP019686.1, read on the forward strand.
ACTGCAACTTATCAAATAAAATTTCTTGTAACTGCTTAGGTGAAGAGAGATTAAATTCTTGCCCTGCTAACGCAAACGTCTCTTTTTCAATTTCAGCTAAACGCTGTGTAATTTCTTGAGATTGAACAGCTAACACTTGAGCATCAATTAATACCCCTTTACGTTCCATTCTAGAAAGCACAGGGACTAATGGCATTTCGATATCGCGATAAACATGCTTAAGAGGCGCTATGGCTTCTATTTGAGGGTATAGCGCTTGATGGAGTAATAAAGTGATATCAGCATCTTCAGCCGCATATAACGTCGCTTGTTCAACCTCAATTTGGTTAAACGTTAACTGACCTTTACCTTTACCGGCAATTTCTTCAAATGTTGTGGTTTTATGGTTTAAATGCTTTTCAGCCAAAGTATCCATATCATGTCGATTACTCACGCTATTTAATACGTAAGATTCCAACATCGTATCAAAATGGATGCCGTTTAATTCGATACCTTCATTTTCCATAATGCCACGATCAAACTTCAAATTTTGCCCAATTTTTAGAATGTTTTTATCTTCTAAAATAGGTTTTAATGCCGCTAGCACATCATTAATAGGAAGTTGGTCTGGCGCATCTAAATACTCATGACGCAATGGAATATAAGCGGCTTTACTCGGTTCAATAGCAAATGATAATCCTACTAAACGAGCATCAATATTATTTAAGCTGTCCGTTTCTGTATCAAAGGCAAATGCAGGCGCTTTTTTGAGAAGATCAACCCATCGAGCTAAACTTTCATGCGTTAAGATAGCTTCATAATTCTCTTGTGTAATCACAGGGAAATTAGCTGATACAGGCGCATCTTTGGAGTTAACGGCTTCTGAGGTATAAGGGACAACAACTTTTTGTGTACTACGCTGTGCTAACCAGCCACCATTTTGAAGATCACTTATCCAGCGTTTAAACTCATAACGCGTGAACATCTCTAATAATTGATCTAAATTTGGCTCCTTAACCACTAAATCATCAAACGTTTTATCGAGTTCAACATCGGTTTTAATCGTTGCCAGCTTATAAGAAAGTTTTGCCACTTTCTCATGCTCTGCCATTTTAGCACCCAGTGTTTTAGCGCCACGGAAACTCAACGTTGCGATATTATCAAGCTGTTGATAGATATCCTCTAAACTACCAAGCCCTTGTAAAAGACCCAGTGCGGTTTTTTCACCCACTCCCGGAACACCAGGGATGTTATCTGATGAGTCTCCCATTAATGCGAGGAAATCAATAATCAGCTCGGGAGGAACACCGTATTTTTCTTTAACTTCATCAGGACCTAAAATAACGTTGGTCATGGTGTTAATCAGTGTGATCTTTGGCGTCACTAATTGCGCCATATCTTTATCACCAGTACTGATTAGAACATCACGTCCATCAGCCGCTGCTTTTAGTGCCAATGTTCCAATAACGTCATCCGCTTCCACACCTGAAATAGATAACAAGGGTAAACCCATTGCTTGCACCATTTCATGTAAAGGCGCTATTTGTTCACGCAGATCATCCGGCATTGGAGGACGATTAGATTTATATTCCTCATACAACTCATCACGGAATGTTTTACCTTTAGCGTCAAACACAACCGCAACATGGCTTGGCTTATACTGTATTATTAGGCTGCGCAGCATGTTCAACACACCATACATTGCACCAGTTGGCTCACCTTGGCTATTGGTTAGCGGTGGAAAGGCATGATAGGCACGGTAAAGGTATGAAGAGCCATCTACAAGGATAAAGGGGTTTTCTGCTATCTGGACCATAATCTGTTCATCATTGTTCTGAGGTTCGTTGATATGACTAGAATGCCACATCACAGCCCAATAGACGAATTTTACCTGTTCTTAAATGCAGAAATTCGGCTTAAATACTCAATTATTTATTATTAACCGAACTTAACAGAAAGAATAAATATGAGTGATAACTTAATATTAATTAAAGTACTTTTTTATCAGAAGCCATATCCCTTAATCTGATTTCAATTAAAAACAACGACTAACAAGTAAACTTACTGTGTAATTTAGAAAGTATTTAAGATAGAGCCAATTACTCATTATAAATATTAACGTTCATATTAGTGTCATCTTTTTTTATTAAGGATTTATTTTTTAGACAACATCAAAACAACCTGTGGATAACTCTGTGAGTAGTTTTGTAACCCTCTCAATATTAATAAGTTAGCCTCCTTTTAATTTTATTAACATAATTAAAAAATCAATCACTTAGCGAAATCATTAAGATATTATAAATTAGTCTCAATATTTCTTATTAATGTGGATAGTTATATTATGACAAAAATATGAAAGTCAAAAAAATAGCACTCCTATTTCTTGAGTGCTATTTTCATATAAGGATCTATATACTTTTACTTAATCTATATAGGTAAAATTTAAGCCTATATTATTTTTTCAGCAATAATTGATTCACAATATCAGAATATGTTTTTGCATACTCTTCTGGTGATTTTGCACTGATACCATCATTTTTCATTTTATATTTCCCACCAATGATCATCGCAGGCACACCATTGATTTGGAAATCGGCGACAGCATTTTGTTGTTGGCTAACTAAAGAATTCACCACAAAACTATTCATTGCTGCATCATAATCTTCACCTTTAACGCCAGCGTTAATAAAGGCATTACGGATATCGTCAACAGAACGAATAGATTGCGTTTCTTGAATACCTTTAAATAAAACTGGAGAAACTTGATCTTCAACACCTAAAGCCATTGCCACAGCCCAAGAACGTGTTAAGTCTTTACCTAAAGGTCCTAAGAAATCAACGTGGTAGCGGACAATATTAGTCTTTTCTGGTACATTCTTTTCAACAGTACTATTGACTTTATACACTTCAGAAAATTGATAACAATGTGGGCAATAAAAAGAGAAAAACTCAACAACATCAGGCGCTGATGCAACAGGTTTAGAAAGGTTAGTATACTGCTTTCCTTCAGAAATATCCGCAGCAGAAACACTGAATGCTAACACCATACTTGCTAACGCCAGCCAAATCTTTTTCATTTCTCATCGTCTCCTAAGAATTAATACATTGGACTAAGTTGTAAAGGAGGCTCATTTAACTGCTCCACTTGTCCCTTGAATAAGGCTAATTGTTTAAACCAAAAATCTTGCTCTTGAAACCAAATAAAAGCGCGAGGGAAAGCAGGATCATTCCAGCGTTTTAATACCCACGCGAGATAATGCACCATTCTCATTGTTCTTAGTGGTTCAATTAATGACAATTCACGTAAATCAAAATCTTGGTATTCATAATAAGACTCAAGGATAGTATCTAACTGTATAACCTGCTCTTGCCGTGAGCCATTTAATAACATCCAAAAGTCTTGTACCGCAGGTCCCATTCGGGAATCATCAAAATCAACCATTACAACTTCATCACGCCACAATATATTACCGGGATGGCAATCACCATGTAGCCGTAATATTTGCCATGTAGAGTCCTCTATTCTAGGACGCACATCATGAATAAGTTTATCTATAACCTCTATAAATTGAGGTTTGAGGTTATTAGGAATTAACGAACTACTTTCAAATTCTAATTTTGGCGCTATCAGATATTCTGCAATAGAAACTGTCGGTCGATACTCATAATTCTTTTTTCTGCCTATTTGATGAATGCGCCCTAATGTGCGTCCTACTTCTTCTAGCTGAAATAAATTATCAGTTTCATATGCTCTTCCCCCTATACTGGGGAATATTGCAAAATAAAAGCCATTATCAGAAAAATGAACTGTCTCACTATTAATCATTAAAGGCGCCGCAACAGATACCTCAGCCTCCTTTAATGCTAAAACAAATTCATGTTCTTCTTTTATCTGTTCATACGACCAACGTTGAGGACGATAAAATTTCACCACATAACGTTGTCTATGCTCATCCATAAATTGAAAAACACGATTCTCATAGCTATTTAATTCCGTTAGCCCTGACTCAGGATAAAAACCGATTTTAACTAACGCGTCCCAAATGTTATCAGGAGAAAGTCCCTGAAAATTAAATGAGGCAGACATTTCCATTTTCTATCCTGAACTTAGTCTTTAATCACACCACGAGCGCGTAAAATAGCGGTTTTAAAATCTTCTTCGTAATCTTTTTTCAGCCCTGGTATCACATCTGTTGGTGCTGAACCACGCATTTTCAGATGGTAAATCAAAATATCATCAGTCAGATCAGATAATTGACCTTTAAAACCCGCTTCATTAGCCAGTTTCTGCAATAATTGAATTAAGTTTAAATCAGAATTTTCTTCCCAAACTGGGTGCAATAATTCCATAACTTCATTAAGACGGTGACATTTCATACAAAAAATCCTTATTATTAATGACAACAACAAAGTACCAATTATTATCCGATAGAAAAAGGAAACCTCTGTCAATATGCGTAAAGATTACGCTTTTTTGATAAAAATTGCTGTCGCTTTACATGAAATCTCATTAAGTCGATATTTTTTATTAGTATATCGTCTTTCCTTGATAAAAATCGTTCGGAAAATTTAGCCAATTTATTCACAAATATTGAATATGAAAATGAAGAATATTACAGGTGGTATACTTGCGGGTGGCCAAGCAACACGAATGGGAGGGGCTGATAAAGGGCTTCAAATTCTACATGGACAGCCTTTATACCGCCATATTGCCCAAAAACTAGCACCACAAGTTGATAGCATACTGATTAGTGCTAACCGAAATTTAGAACAATATCGCCAAAGCCAATATCCTGTTATTACAGATGAAATAGAAGGGTTTTCAGGGCCTTTAGCTGGCATGCTTACGTTATTAAAACAAGCTTCAACACCTTGGGTTGCCTTTGTGCCTTGCGACGTTCCCTATTTCCCTCTTAATTTAGTTGAAAAACTCTATGAGCAAAGAGGCGATGCATTAGCCGTTTATGTTGATGATGGTGAAAGAGAACATCCTACCTTAGCACTGCTAAATCGTCGTATTATTCCTATGCTAGAAGCTTATTTAGCACAAGGTGATCGAAAATTAATGTTGTTTATGAAGCAGATAAATGCACATCCTGTTTTATTCGCGGATCAAGCAAATGCTTTTATTAATTTAAATACCCCTGACGATATTAAAAAAGCCAACAAATTAAAAAAACAGGACTGAAAAATATGGCACAAGTAGATTTACCCCTTTTAGGGATCACGGCGTGGAGTGGAACTGGTAAAACGACACTACTAAAACAGCTTATTCCACAATTACGCAAAAGAGAAATTCGTGTAGGTATGATCAAACATACTCATCATGATATGGATGTGGATAAACCCGGAAAAGACAGCTACGAGCTTAGAAAAGCAGGAGCAGATCAGACATTAGTCGCAAGCCAACAACGCTGGGCATTAATGACAGAAACTCCAGAACTACCAGAATTAGATTTGTATTACCTCGCATCTCGTTTTGATACGAGTAAACTAGATTTAATCTTAGTCGAAGGATTTAAAGGCGAAACCATTCCTAAAATTGCACTTTATCGCCATATCAACGAGCGTGATTTTAATGATTTACTTGATGAGCACGTTATTGCCGTCGCCAGTGATTGTGATTTAAGCATCGATTTTCCACTACTAGATATCAACGCACCCGAAGCTATTGCAGAATTTATTGCAGATTGGCTTAAAAACAATAAATGATCGTTGTGGGCTATTTTTATAGCCCACATTTAATGACAGTATCTCAAATATTATTCTAATAATTCTAAATCAAATTCGTCACTGATTGTTTTAATAATCGTTACCACAGTTTCTGCAAAACTGTCTTCGCCAAAATCTCTCAGCATTAGCCAAATATTATCATCAACATTCCAATTCTGTGGAATATTGAGGCTTTCTTCTGAATATGCATACCAAGGATAATATTCAGCATTTAGTTGACACTCAACATAATAGTCAGGAAATACTCGTTCAATTTCACTTTGAATTTCAGTGTAGTTCTTTAATTTATTTCTTTTCGGTGCTTCATTTTTTCTTTCAAAGCCCCAATAAAAATTTCTTAAATTTGAACTCTCAAATTTAAACACCAAATAATAAAGGCTATCATCGTTAAAATCGACATAAAATCCAGACTCTTTTTTCCCTTTTCTAAAGTCTTCTTCATCAAAATAAAACTCTATAGATAGCTCATCTGTTTTATTTATGATATGAGTTATAAACTCATTCATTATTGATAACTTAATATTTTCTATGCTTTTAGATATTAAAAGAGCAGAGCTAATTGCATCATTATCTTCTAATATTTTTTCTACTATTTCGTCTTGCAATTCCATATTTAGCTCGTAATTAATCTCTGACTTAATAAATTTTATAATAGATTCAATAAACATTTTTACTTGAATTGACTCTATTTTATAGGTGCACTCTTCTAACCATTTAATAATTTCATAATAAGTAATATGGTGAATATTATCTTTTATCTCTTTATCTGCATCTTTAGATAAAGAATACTCGCTATATTCAGTGTTACTTAAATAAAATAAAATCCATTTTTTTCGACTTCTTCCTGCTCTTTTTTTCAACCAGCAACCATAATCATATAACTGATTTTCTTCATCTTCAGCCCATGGTTTATTCTCAATACCTATCAATAAATCAGAGGTTTCAACAAAAATATCTAAACGACGATAACTATCGTCTTGCTCAACTGCCTGTTCAAGACAGACGGATTTTACAGACTGATATTTATTATTTTTAATAAAATGTTGATAAAACTTTTGAGTAAATAATTTACCCTGAGCATGCGTTTCTGTTGGATCAAGTAGAAATGCTAAGCATTTTGAAATTGTATTTTCATTTATCTTGAATAGAGATAAAGGTGAAAAATCTGGACTTAACTTTTTATAGTAGCGTTTTTTCGCTTTGTCGTAAGATTTTCGTTCTGTCGTAATACGTTGGATTACTTTATGAACAATAGCTGGGGAAATATCCATGTTTCTTCTAGTAATAAAAATAAGGTAATTTAGTTTATGTCTAATGTTGATTTCTAATTTAAACAATATCACCAATAAAATATAGCTAATGGAGAGATTAATAAAAATAGGTTCCAATAAAACTCAGAACCTATCTATTAAAGTAATTATTTTTATTTCAAAATAATTGCTTGATAAGGCTGAAGAATAAGGTTGCCTTGTGCGTTTTCCACTATTGGGCTGTTATGCAAATAAATATCTTTAGCCTTAATGGCCAGTACTTTTTCTTCACCACTAAAATTGCAGTAAATATTGACTGAGTTGCCTTCATACGTACGCTGAAAAGCAATTACATTTTCTGGTGAATCTAATGGCAAAAACTCACCATAAATCAAAATATCACTAATTTCTGAATGTCGTCTTAATGCAATTAATTGTTGGTAATAAGCAAAAAGAGAATGCTTATCTTGCATTTCTTTCTGTGCATTAATCTCGACATAATTAGGGTTAACTTTTAACCATGGTTTACCTGTACTAAACCCCCCATTTATTTCACTACTCCATTGGAAAGGTGTTCTTGAATTATCACGGCTGCGGGCATTAAAATATTCAATCATTTGCTCGTCGCTATAGCCTAATTTATTACCCCATTCATGCAATTTAAAAACATGTAAATCATCATGTTCCTCTAATGTCATAGGGCAATTTGTCATACCAATTTCTTGCCCTTGATAAATAAAAGGTGTTCCTCGTTGAGTTAATAAAAATGTCGCTAACATTTTGGCACTAATAGGATTAATGCCTCCTTTAGGGAGAAATTTATTTAATGAACGCGGTTGATCATGATTTTCTAAATAAGGTGCTCCCCAACCTACTCGTTGAGTATCTAATTGGCTTTTAATAAAGACAGGTTTTAATCTTTCACCAGTGATTGGATTAATGGCGAAGGGCTTTTCATTGCGAATATCTAAATCAGCGATGCTAAAATCAAATACCATAGAGAAATAACCATTCTCACCCACATAAGCACGTAAATCTTTTTCAGGTACATCAATTTCTGCAACCGTCATACTATTTGCAGGCTTAAAAGTATTCTCAGCTAATTCAGTTAAAAACTTATCAATACCCGGTTGATTTAAAACCCAAGGCACTAAAGATGCAGAACCATCATCTTTATCAGGTTCAAATTGATATTCAGATAAGGCTTCAGGAGATTTTTTTAAATTACCAATCGCATCAATGCGAAATCCTGCAACTCCTTTTTTTATCCAGACATTTATCATGTCGATAATATCTTTGCGTAATTGTGGGTTTTCCCAATTTAAGTCCGGCTGTTCGGGGCCAAATGAATTGAAATACCAACGATTAGTTTTTCCAACACGACTCCAAACAGAGCAATCAAAATAAGTGCGTAAATTATTAGGAGGCGTCGATTTATCCCATTGTTTAAAAATATAATAATCGCTATATGGGCTATTCGGATCTTCAATTGCCGCTTTAAACCATGGATGCTCATCAGAAGAGTGATTTAATACTAAATCTAATAGAATTTTAATATCACGTTTTTTAGCTTCGTAAATAAGTTTATCTAACGCGTTATTATCGCCAAAGAGAGGATCGACAACAGAATAATCAGCAATATCATAACCATTGTCTTTCATTGGTGATTTAAAAATTGGACATAACCAAATAACATTTGTACCGAGTGATTGAATATAATCTAATTTCTCCGTGATCCCTGCTAAATCCCCAACACCATCCCCGTTACTATCATAATAGCTCTTGGGATAAATTTGATAGACCACTGCTTCTTTCCACCAAGTATTAGACATATTCACCTCACCAAGGTAATTAACATATATGGAACTGTTCCATAATTTATATAAGATACTATAGGTACTAAAAGAGAGGGTAAGGTAATTAACATACTAAAATGTGAAATAGCTCATACTAAAAAAACACAATTACCTCAATAAAAATGGGTTTGTCATAATCATATTAAGATATATTAGGTCATCAACTAATTAAAAGGAGCAACAGCATATTCAATGGCCGGGATCCGTGATGTCGCAAAAAAAGCCAATGTCGCAGCAAGTACTGTTTCCAGAGCATTAAATAACAGTGGCTATGTGTCTCAAGCGGCACGAGAAAAAATAAAAAAAGCGGTAGAAGAATTAGATTATATTCCAGATACTTGGCTAAGAAACTTATATCAACAAAAAAGTGCGGTTGTTGGTGTCATTATTAACAGCCTTGAATACCCTTATTTTGCGACAGTGACACGTTTTATTGAAAATAAGCTCGCTGAAAATGGCTATAGCATGATGTTATGTGCAACACAAAATAGCAAAGTACGTGAACGTATATTTTTTGATATGCTTAAACGCGGTCAGATTGACGGTATTATTGCAGAATATCTGTTATTGGATGATAGTGAATATCAGCATATTCAAAGACCCGTGGTAACACTAGACCGTCATCTTCGCGATATTCCATTAGTTTGTTCCGATCATCATACGGGTGGCCAATTAGCGGCAGAGCACCTTATTCAAAAAGGGTGCAAAAAAATCCTCTATATTGAAGATAATTCAAGTTATTTATCATCAACCCCTTCATATCAAAGCTGTTTAGCTTTTAAAGAAACGCTTATTCAGGCAGGTATTAAACCTATTTCTTGTAAAGTAAATTGGAAAGAAGAAGAGAAAGACTACTTTCATTCTTTTGCAACAAAAATACTCTCTTTGCATTCAGATATTGATGCGATTTTTGCTGCTGATATTCCCGCCATGGCATTATTTAATGAAGCAACAAGGCGAAATATTGCCATTCCAGAACAATTAAAAATTGTTGCTTACGATGGTAGCCCTTGGTTAAACCAAACACTGCGCCAATTAACCTGTATTGAACAACCCTTTGAAAAACTAGCCGAAAAAAGCGTAGAAGTGATTAGTGCATTAATTGAGAATAAAGCAATCACAGATAACGTCTCTGTTATTCCAGTGAAATTTATTCAAGGTGAAAGTAGTTAATTATTGATTCAATTCTTATGACAGTTTTGTGTTGAGATATCGACATAACATGTCGATATCATAAACATGTCACGCCATTATGTTTATAAAAACGCATTTTATCGACATATCACCATAACATGTCGATACCATAAACATGTCACGCCATTATGTTTATAAAAACGTATTTTATCGACATATCGACATAACATGTCGATACCATAAAAAACGCCAAAGAAAGTTACCCTTCTTTGGCGTTTTATCGCATTATGTTTTACTTCAATATTGAGTAAAGCTTATTGCCTTATTTTGTAGGGCGAACAGCGATAACTTCAATTTCTACACGCCATGCTGGGTTAGCTAATTTAGCAACCTGAAAAGCTGAACGTGCTGGAAGTTTGTTGGTTTTTTCTGCATCAAAGAATTTAGAATAACCTTGCATAAAGCCTTTGAAATCCATAGTCCCATCAGTCTCTTCGCCACCAACTAAGAAGACTTGCATTTTCACGATATCATCCATACCTAAATCAAGTTTGTTTAGGTTAGTTTTAATTTGCTCTAACACGTTGATGGTTTGTTCTTCAGTATTACCATAAGAAGCTAATACACCTTCTGGCGCATCTGCTGATTTCTTAGTTGGAACTTTGCCACTTAAGAAAACAAGATTACCACCTGTAACTTCTACAGATTCTGAAATTGGCATACCATTTAATTTATGATGCACAACACCCTCCGCGTTCGCACTTGCTACACCAAAAATGAAAGGTAGGGCAACAAGTAAACTTTTATAGCGCATGGAAACTCCTTAATATGTTTAATTTACAGTAAAACAAGGGGTTATTTACTTCTTAAAACGATCCATACTAAATGGCGTTGGATCAATAACAGGTTTCTTACCCGTAACGATATCGGCAGTCACTTCACCCGCTGCTGGACTTTCGGTCATACCCCATACTGTCGCTGTATTAATAACTAGACCTGGGTATTCTTTGACCTCAGAAATAATAGGTAATTCATCAAATGTTGGACTCACGACCGCACCCCAACGTTCAACAACTTGTGATTTTTCAAATACTGGGAATTCAGCTTTCATTCTTTGGAATACAGCATCCAAGTGCTCAGTATTTTGCGTTGCTGTTGCAACACGATATTGTTCAAACGGTGTTTTTTCATCTAATTTCCAAGATGTTGCCATCTTGAATGAGTTAAATAAATCTTCACCGATAGAGAATTCTAATGGTAGCTCACCACCACCTAATAGGTGCATGAACTTAGGTCCTAACAAGAAGCTATCTTTTACGATAGAACTTGTGAAAATACGTGGTGCGACAGCATAAGTACCATCGGCTTGCTCACGGAAGTGAATACCGTTTGGTAAATGTACGTTACCACGAGGTGCGCCTGGAACACCTGATACACGTTGTTGTGATAAGTAAACATTCAGCGTTGGAATATCAATGCCCATGTTACCCATAAATAAACGTGACCAAATACCACCAGCTAGAACAACGTGAGATGTTCTAATTGCGCCTTTTTCTGTTACAACATCAGAAATTTTACCACCCGCAGTTTCAATGCCTCTTACCGCGCAGTTGGTATAGATTTTTACGCCAATTTGTTTAGCGTAGCGTGCTAATGCCGGTGTGCCTGTTTCTGGGTCAACAGAGCCTGAGTCTTCTTCAAAAGCGGCAACAGTCCATGGTGTTTGAGCACCAACAAGACGGTTTGATAACTCTTCACCTTTAATAATGCGCGTATTTAATGGTGTATCAAATCCAGCCGTTTCTTTTGCTGTTTTGATCCACGCTTGAGCTTTATCAAGTGCTTTTTCATCAGCAAGGGCTTCTACACGACCTTGTGTACGATAACTGGTATCTGCACCAATTTTCTCGTTCATTCCACGCCATAAGATTTTCCCGTAATGGTGTAATGGGAAAATTTCTGGTGATGTTTGATAACTAATAATTTGGCTGTATGCTCGGCCTGATTGTTCACCGCCAATCTCGCCTTTTTCTAAAATAGTGACACTCATGCCACGTTCTGCAAGGTTGATAGCGGTCATGATACCTTGGATACCACCACCAATAATCACTGCATCAGATTCTTTAGGCAGCGCACCCTCTGTACCTTCGACAAATGATACTCTAGATTTAGCTTCAACGAATTTACCATCACGGCGAACCATTGGAACTAACGCAGCACCACCGGCTAAAACACCCGCAGCACCAACACCTAAAAGCAGCTTTCTCCTTGAAATTTTCATCTTCTACCTCAGTAATGGATTTATCACTTATATTTATAATGTTATTCATTTATTTCTTTAAAACTGAATAATACCATAGTTCATTATATTGTTAATAATTATAATTATTTGTTAACCATTTCTTAGAATAACAATATCCATAGATACAACGTGGTTACTTTAACCATTTTTTTTCATAGAAATTCATCAATTAATAAAGTGAAGATGAAAATTTTTTATTTATTATTCATTGATAAACAAGAAAATAATAAGAAATGGATAAATTTTTAACTGAAAAAGTAATTGTTTAAAAAATTAACATTTCGATACAAATAACAAGGAGGGGATGTAAAATATTGTTTACAAAACAAGCAAAATCTATCGCACAATTGCATAAAATAAAAAGATGATCCTGACCAGGTAATAGCCTTATTTTCACAAAATAAGTAATTTCACTTAATCACTGGTTTATGGGTCAGTAAGTAGACAAATGTACTTTTAGGAAAATACATAGAAAAGAGGATGTATGAGTTAGAAATAACGCTGGAGTCAGTACAAATTTGCAATAAAAAAAGCCAGAGGGTTAACTCTAGCTTTTCACGTAATAATAAAAATAAGCTATATAAATGAAAATAGCTTATCTCATCGTCACAAATTCTTCTGCTGCAGTTGGGTGGATTGCCACAGTATCATCAAAGTCTTTTTTCGTTGCGCCCATTTTCAGTGCCACAGCGAAACCTTGTAGCATTTCATCCATACCAAATCCAATACCATGAATACCCACAATTTTTTCGTCTGCACCAACACAAACCAACTTCATACGACATGGTTGACGATGACGCGTCACAGCACTATACATTGCAGTGAAAGACGATTTGTACACTTTGACTTGGTCTGCACCATATTGCTCAACCGCTTGAGGCTCTGTTAAACCAACAGTACCAATAGCAGGATGGCTAAATACCACCGTTGGGATATTTGAATAGTCTAAGTGTTCGTTAGGTTTGTTGTTAAATAAACGCTCTGACAAACGACGCCCTGCGGCAACAGCAACCGGTGTTAATTCAACAGCCCCAGTATTATCGCCAACAGCATAAATTCCTTTTACATTGGTATTTTGGAATTTATCGACTTTGATATAGCCTTTTTCATTTAACTCAACACCCGTTGCCGCCAGATTCAGGTTATCTGTTGCAGGTTCACGACCAATTGCCCAGATTAAGGTATCAACTGTTTGCTCTGTGCCGTTTTCCAGTTGTAGCGTTAAACTTCCGTCTGCATTCTTAATCACAGCTTTAGGAATAGCGTGTGTATGTAATTTAGGTCCTTCGGTTTCCATCACTTCTAACAGTGTTTCAACGATTAATGGGTCAAAATTACGCAGTGGTGCATGTTTACGAACAAATAGATGTGTTTCGCTACCTAAAGCATTTAACACTCCAGCAAGTTCAACAGCGATATAACCAGCTCCAACAACAGCAACACGTTTTGGTAAAGCTTTTAATTCAAAGAAGCCATCAGAATTAATACCATACTCAGCACCTGGAATATTAGGTTGAACAGGACGACCGCCTGTTGCAATCAGAATATTATCAGCGGTGATCTTTTCACCATTGACTTCAATAGTATTGGCATCAACAAAACGAGCAAACCCTTGGATAACATCAACTTTATTATTACCTAAGACACGGTCATAAGATTGATGAATACGGTCAATATAAGCAGAACGACTACTAATTAGCGTATCCCAATCAAAACGGTTCACTGTGGTATCAAAACCATAATCAGGGCCGTATTGATGAATAGCTTCAGCAATTTGCGCTGCATGCCACATCACTTTTTTAGGTACACAACCCACGTTAACACAAGTGCCACCTAATGCTTTCGCTTCAATTAATGCGCATTTTTGACCATACATTGCCGCTCTATTAATTGATGCGATACCGCCACTACCGCCACCGATGGCGATGTAATCGTAATGTTTGCTCGTCATTTCTCTGATCCATTTATCTGTAGAAAAATAGGTAACTCACAGGCTAAGTCTTTCATATCATGATGTCTATTATGACAAAATTTAAAACATAGCACGTCAGATTTTAGCTTTTACAGTAATAGGCAAAAACAATAATAAAGATGCTTATTCTGGTACAACCCACTCAACTAATGTATGTCCAATCCCCTCAGGAACTAAGGTCTTATGTAACCAAGGGAGTATTGATTTCATTTGTGATTCTAATTTCCAAGGTGGATTAATCACAATCATGCCTGATGCAGTCATCCCTAATTGATCACTATCGGGTTTTACTGCTAATTCAATTTGTAAAATCTTACGGATCCCTGTTGCTTCAAGCTCTTTTAGCATACGTTTGATTTGCTGACGGTGAACAACGGGATACCAAATCGCATAAGTGCCTGTCGCAAAGCGCTTATGACCATCAACAACACCTTTAACAACGGCAGAATAGTCTTGTTTGAGTTCATAAGGTGGATCAATTAATGCGAACCCACGACGGCTTGGCGGAGGTAACTTAGATTTTAATTGGCCAAAACCATCTTCACGAGAAACTCTAGCTCTCTCATCACGAGAGAATTCGGTACGTAATAAAGGAAAATCCGTTGGATGCAATTCTGTTAGCACTAAAGAATCTTGTTCTCTTAGTAATTTGCCCGCTAATAAAGGTGATCCCGGATAATAACGCAGCTCCCCACTTGCGTTTAATTCTCCAACCGCTTCAAGGTAAGGCAAAATAAGCTCAGGCACTTCTTCTTGCTGCCATAAGCGTGCGATCCCTTCTAAATATTCGCCAGTGCGGGTCGCATGGGCATTGGTTAATTGATAACGTCCAGCGCCAGCATGAGTATCAAGATAAAGGAAAGGTTTTTCTTTCTCTTTTAAAGACTCAATGATGAGTGTTTGAACAATATGTTTTAAAACATCGGCGTGGTTGCCAGCATGGAAACTATGGCGATAGCTCAGCATTCTTTATCTTCCATTAGAAATAAGTATAGCTTAGTAATTAATTTACTCAGAAATAGTGATTAAACTCAGTGTATCAGAAAAAGCCGAACTTCTTCATTGAAAGCGAAAGAAACGTTGTGTCTTAATATCCAGCAGTTATGATAAACCTATATTTCACTTAAGTTTAAATAGGATAGAAAGATGAAAAAATTACTTTTGACTGCCATAACCTTAAGCTTACTCGCAAGTAATGCTTATGCCGATAGATCAACCAATGGCTGTGAGATAAAAAAGCAGAATATCCAAAAACAAATGGAATATGCAAAAGCACATGGTAATCAATATCGTATCCAAGGCTTGGAACGAGCATTACAAAATGTTGAACGCTATTGCACACCTGAAAAAGTAGTTGAAAACACGCGCCTTGAATTACGTGAAAAACAACTTGATGTTAAAGAGCGGGAGCTAGAATTAAAAGAAGCACAACTTAAAGGTGATGCAGATAAAATTGCTAAACAAGAAAGAAAACTCGCTGAAGAAAAGGCAGATTTAAAAGCAATTGAAGAAGAATTAAATCTACTGACAAAGTAGTTATCATTAGTCATTAATGTCTACTCCTTATTTGGCTGTGAAATACAGCATAAAACAATAAGTGAGTAGCCATTCTCTTATTAAACTAAACTTAATTTCAGAATTGCTGTATTGGTTTTCTATCCTTTATTAAGTACAAGATTATCTACGCCTTTTGATAGAGCATCATCTACACTTAAGCCAGAACAAACAAATACATCTCCTAAATCAGTGGCTAATTACAATAAGCATAAGGTGTGTAATAGAAATTAAGCTATGATATTTTTGAGTGAAAACTATAGTAGTGACACTCAGTTATTAAAAATGGACAGATCTAATTAAAGAGGATATATGTCAGAAGAGCAGCAACCCAAAACAGAGAATGAAAAAACTCAACTGACTCAGCCGCTTAAAAAAGGGCTGGAAAAAGGGATACATGGTGGAAAAAAGGCCATCGGTATTGGGATAAAAATCAGTAACTTTATTACTAACATCCCTTTTATTGCACATCTTATTCGTGCCGCTGAACGTTTTACTGACAGAATGGGAAATCAGTTTGGTGCCGCTATTACCTACTTTTCATTCTTATCATTAATTCCTGTATTAATGCTTTCCTTTGCTTGTGCGGGTTTCGTTTTAGCCTCAAATCCAGATTTACTCGCTAAATTAATTACAGGTGTCGCAAATAGCATTGACGATCCAACGCTTGCTTCCACAGTTCAACAAAGTATTGATACCGCAGTTCGCCAGCGTACCACCGTGGGTTTAACCGGTTTAGCAATTGCACTTTATTCTGGTGTTAATTGGGTAGGTAATTTACGTCAAGCTATTTTGGCGCAATCACGCTCCGTTTGGGAAAGAAATAAAGAAGAGCAAGAGAAAATCTATTTTCGCTACTTTCGTGACTTTTTAGCATTAATTGGCTTACTTTTTGCGTTAATTGTCACTATTACGCTGACTTCTGTGGCAGGTTCAGCCCAAAGAATGATTGTTCATACATTGGGATTAGACGGTATTGAATGGCTAACACCAGCATGGACAACCATCGGCTTAACTATTTCCATTACTGCAAACTATTTACTCTTTTTATGGATATTGTGGATCTTACCTCGCCATCAACCAAAACGAATTTCGCTTATTAAAGGCACACTTATCGCTGCCATTGGTTTTGAAATATTGAAATCTGTTATGACATGGATGCTACCGAAAATCGCAAGCTCGCCTTCAGGTGCCGCATTTGGTTCAGTGATAGGTTTAATGGCTTTCTTCTACTTTTTTGCCCGATTAACACTCTTTTGTGCGGCGTGGATCGCCACTGATGGCCCAAATATGCGCAAAGAACAGTTGTCTGAAGCGCAATCAACATCTTAACTTTATGATAAAACTATATGGTTAATTCCCTGCATTAACCGCCTATAAATAACGTAATAAGGAAAAACAATGCCATACGTTAATATTAAAATTACACGCGAAGGTGCAACCGCAGAGCAAAAAGAACAACTCATTGCGGGAGCAACACAACTTTTGGTTGATGTATTAGGCAAAAACCCAGCAACTACCGTTGTAGTGATTGATGAAGTTGAAACGGATAACTGGGGAATAGGCGGTAAAACAGTAACAGAATTACGAGCAGCAACAAAAAGTAAATAGAGAATTTCTGCAATATAAATAAAGGGTGCCAAGTACACCCTTTTTGCTGATTTATTTTCCTGACAGATAAGGAAGTAACTATGGTTCAATCAATGACTGATGCTTTTAATGCCTTACCTTCAGCAAGTGCTATCTATATTACAGGTGCAGGTATTCCATACCCTTTTGGTATGGCGCACGGATTTGCCGATGAAAGTACCCAGAAAAAATTAACTGTAGATACGCCTTTTCGAATCGCTAGTAATACAAAAACCTTTCTCGCAGCCGCTTTTTTACGTTTATGGGAACAAGATGCTCTATCCCTTGATGATGATATAACTAAATATTTAAGTGCTAATTATCAACAGACATTATTAGAGCTAGGGTATGATCTTAAAACTATTACATTACGCCATTTATTAAGCCATAGCAGTGGTTTATTCGATCATGCAAATGAAGCTTACCTTGAAGAGGTGATTAAAGATCCCTCTCATAAATGGACACGAGAAGAGCAAATAGCGCGCTATGCTCAACAAGGCTTTCCCATTATTCCTGCTGGAAAACGTTTCATTTATTCGGACACAGGATATATTTTATTAGGTGATATTCTTTCTCAGTTTATGAGAAAAAATATGGCAACCGCCGTTCGTGATTTATTGCATTTTCAAGATTTAGATCTACCACAAACGTGGTGGGAAGATTTAGAACTACAACCTAAGCATCCTAAAGCCCGTGCTAGACAATTTACAGGTGAACACGAAGGTACTCATATTGATGCTTCAATGGATGCTTTTGGCGGTGGCGGGCTTGTGATGACAACCCTTGAGTTAGCTAAATTTACAGCTGACCTCTTCGAAGATAGAGTTTACTTGCATCCATCAACCTTAAAAGAGATGAAATGGCAAGGTTCACATACAGGTGCTGAAAATTATCGTTTAGGTTTAATGGCAGAAGAAACTGACCTAGGCACACTTTACTATCATCTTGGTTATTGGGGTTCGGTAGCTTATTATTTACCTGAAAAACAAATCGCTATTGCTGGCTTTACAACCCAAAAAAATAACCGTGAAGATTTGATAACCATTGTTAAAGAAGCGTTTAAACGCCTTTAAAATCAAAAAGCCAAAAATGTATCAATAACACTTTTGGCTTTTTGTTTATTTTACAGCTGATATATTTTCAATATCAGCCTATCTCTGTTTTATTACGGCTTTTTCGCCGGTGTTGTTGCTACCGCTGGAGTAGTTACTGGATTAGTTACCGCGGGAGTTTCAACGGTTTTATTTGGTGTCGCATTAGTTGCAACAGGTACAGGTGTATTTGCCGTTTCTGGATGAACTTGCTTTTCAAATTGAATACGCAATTCGCCTAAATTTACCGTTGGTGTTTCACCACTTTGCGTTAATACAAAAGTAATATCTTCAGATAAAACTCTTGAAAGCTCCTGATTTAATGTCTCTTTTGTTAAACCAGCTAAAAATGCTTGGCGTAAACGCTGATATTGTTCAGGTGGAATATCAATAATATTGCTTTGTTGTGATAACAGACGCTGGTTAATTAAAATAGCCGTACTGGTTTTTGCATAACGCGCAAACAACTGAGTTAATTGAAGTTGTTTTTCTTGTTGTAGCTCTCGGTATAACTCATCGCTGATACCTTGGTTACGCAAGCGCCCCAATTCTTCTCCCACCCATGATGCCAATGCAGGAATATGCGTTGTGGCAGTATCAATATTTAAAGAACAACTTGCACGCTGGTATTGTACTCGGCAATCAATGTTAACTTGAGTACTGTCGTTTTCCTTACGTTGTTCAAGACTACGACCTAAATGCACAAAAATAACTTCGCGAGCTAAATCACTTAACCAATATTTATTTAACGTGTCAGAGTCTTTTACTGGCGACCAGTCTAAATCCCAAATTAAAGCAATTTGGTCTTTTGCACGCATAGGCTCTTGCACATATAACGTTTCAGGTTTCATATCGGCAAGAACAGGCACTGGAACTGGTGTTACACGCTTTCCTGATAACGGTGAAAAAGCCTGATTAATACTTTCAGTCAACACTCTATTATCAACATTACCTGCAACATAAAGTGTCATCATATCTGGGGTATACCAACGTTGTTGATAATCTGACAGCTCTTTAGTATTTACAGATTGATTAACAGGTTTGCCCGGATTGTGACCTTTTAAATTAGAGCCTTCAAGACGTGAGCGCCAGATAGGATCTTCAATATTAAGAGGAAACGTTGCAATCGGAAGTGGCGATTGAACTGCGTTACGAACCGCATCTTCAGTATATTGTGCTGGTTTAGCAATATCTGCTAATAATGCAAAAGCATCCTTTAACAGCTCAGGCTGGTTATTCGGTAGACTTAGATTATAAACAGTAAAATCGTATGAAACGATCATTGGAGGCAACGGATAGTCAGGATCTAACGCATTTTTCCATAGATTATCGCGTTTCTCTGGCGTTAAACCTGTATTTTCCAAAACGTTGAGTTTGGACACCAAGGATGAAAAACCCGTTTCATTGCTTTTTTCTGATAAAGAGCCAGTATTGACTAATAAACGGATTTGTATTCTATCATTTGGGCGTTGCGGTGTTTGTAAGATTTGCCACTGAAAACCATTTGCTAGTCGCCCTTCTTGCCAAGCCGGATCAGGCTGTAAAGCTTCCGCTTGAGCTTGGCAAATAACAGCGCCGAACATAACGCTTCCCAATAAAATTCGTGTCATTACACCCTGCATGTGAACCTCTGTTGTATTAATCCTTGGTATTAAACCACTTATGAGGTTTAACAATAAGCGCCAAAAGACATGTTAGATGTTGGATGTCTATTTTTTGTATTATCATTCTTTATCACCACAGAAACATGAAATGGAATCACTACAGTGATTAGACTCATTATGGCGTAAGAAGGTTCAGACCTTCGGCAATTTTTGATCAGATTTTTGATGATTATATCCTTTAACCAGCAAACCAATCTCATCATCACAATGTGATTTTGGACAAGATAACGCTGAAACTTGGCTATCTTTATTGAGGGTGACGGCGATTTGGCGCAAAGGTTTTACAACAATACGATTAATACACCAACTAATAGCAACCGTCAGAATAAGCCCCATCAACAGATATGTTGTTAGCATCAAGGCAACAGTATTACTAGCAAAACGATAAAAACGATTTGTGTCAGCCTGTAAAATGAGATGACCACTATAGGACTTATCATCTGTTGAAGTAATACCTAATGGCTGTAAAGGGATAACAGCTTCAACGGGAATACCAAAAAGCCAACTTGAGAATTCAGAGACCTCTTTCTTAGGTGCAAAATCTAAATTCATCACTTGCACATTTTCGGGTTGCATGACAATCGCTTTACCCAAAATACCCGTCGCTTTTAGTGTAACAATCTGTTGTTTAGCATCATTCAAATCTGAACGTAACAATGCATCAGCAAGTGGTTGCTGGATACTGACACCCGCATTAAAAAGCTGATTTTGATAATCTTCACGACGTTGATCTATCAAATAAACAAGTTGAATACTGATAAAAATAGCAATAGTCACCAACGTAACGCCCGCAACAGCGGCCATTTGTTTTATTGTTAATGAATGTTTAAGATGAGGTTTCATCGTTGCTATTTCCAATATACATGTCTGAACAGAGTGATTATACTGTATTTTTGTGATTATGTATCACTCTCAATAAAGAAAATAACGTTATAAAAAGCGCCTATCCATTAAAATGAAAGTAGATAAATATATAATTATTGTTATTTGAGTATAGTTATAAGATAAACATAGTAAAATAAAAATAAAATCTTACTTTCTCTAGGTTATTTACAATAAATCTACTTTATTTTAATGAAAAGATACAATTCACTAAAGAACACTAGAACATATAAAATTAAACGCTATTAAACTCTTAATTTAAAGTTAAAACACAATACCAAGCTCAATATATTTCTTAGTGAAAAATATTATCCCTCTTTAATATTATTGAAGTTTATATTTTAAAAAAACAATATAAATATAATACTCTATATCTATAAAATCATTATTAGATTATTTAGTTAAGATTAATTAAATATTATTAATGAAAAAAATAAGAACAATATAAATCAATATATTGTTCTTATTTTATTAGATAAATTTATTTTATTTAAACTATCGCGTTATCTTGCTCCACCGCAAAACAAGCAATAAGCTGACCATTATACGCTTTTAATGTTGGCTGTAATTGACTACATGGACCAAATGCACGACGGCAACGAGCAGCGAAAGCACAACCCGGTGGCGGATTTAATGGGCTTGGTAATTCTCCCGTTAATTTAATACGCTCTCGTCTTAATTCAGGCGTCAATCTTGGTGTTGCTGATAATAATGCCTGTGTATAAGGATGTTGTGGATTTTCAAAAATTTGAGCTTTTGTTCCTTTTTCTACACAACGCCCCAAATACATTACAATAACTTCATCTGCAATATGCTCAACAACCGAGAGATCATGGGAAATAAAAACATAAGAGAGTCCCATATCTTGTTGTAGATCCATCATCAAATTCAGTACTTGAGCGCGAACTGATACATCCAGCGCAGAAACAGGCTCATCGGCTACCACAATGTCTGGATCAAGCATCAAGCCACGCGCAATAGCAATACGCTGACGTTGACCACCAGAAAACATATGTGGATATCGGCTATAATGTTCTGTTTTCAACCCCACTTTAGCCATCATTGATAATACTTTTTCTTTACGCTCAGTGGCATTCAGTGTCGTATTAATCAATAAAGGCTCTTCTAAAATTTGTCCGACTTTTTTACGCGGGTTCAATGATCCATAAGGATTTTGAAATACAATTTGTATCTTTTGGCGACGTAGCTTCTCAGCCGATTTATCTTTAATTAATAGATTTTGCCCACGATAAGACAGTTCGCCTGAAGTAGGAACCTCAATCATCGTTAATAATCGACCTAATGTGGATTTACCACATCCTGACTCACCAACAACAGCCAAAGTTTTACCACGTTCTAACTCAAAAGAGACACCATCAAGGGCTTTAACTGTTCTCTCTTTTGAAAAAAGCCCGCCTTTTACGCTGTAGTACTTCGCTAAATTAACTGCTTTTAATAAGGGAGTTGATACATTTGGATTAACTTCAGCCATGGGTAGGTCTCCCTGCATTATCTAACGGTGTATGACATTTCACACGATGCGTTCCTAGTTCTCTTAATTCAGGCTCTATCTTATAACATTCATCATGAGCATATGGGCAACGTGGATTGAGTAAGCAACCTGTTGGTCGATCATAGCGTCCTGGTACAACGCCCGGTAACGATGCTAATCGCGCTTTATTACTCGCGAACTCAGGAAGCGCTCTTAATAATGCTTGAGTATAAGGATGGCGAGGCGCTTTAAAAATTTCTGATGCTTTTCCGGATTCCACCACTTGCCCCGCATACATCACAATAATGGTATCTGCGGCTTCTGCCACTAATGCTAGATCATGAGTGATCAACACTAGCGCCATATTTTCTTGTTTTTGTAAATCGAGCAAAAGCTCTATGATCTGAGCCTGAATAGTTACATCCAGTGCAGTGGTTGGTTCATCTGCAATTAATAACTTAGGGCGACAAGCGATCGCCATTGCGATCATCACACGCTGGCTCATTCCTCCTGAAAGCTGGTGTGGATAAACATCTAAGCGAGAAGCTGGATCAGGAATACCCACCAGCGTTAAGAGATCGATAGCACGTTGTTTACGTGTTTTACGACTTCCTCCTTGATGGACTTTTAACGCTTCCATAATTTGATAGCCAACCGTAAAACAAGGATTTAAGCTTGTCATTGGATCTTGGAAAATCATCGCAACATCAGCACCGACTAAATTACGTCGCTCTGATTCAGAGATTTTCATCAGATCTCTACCATCAAAATAAAGCTCTTGTGCGCTTACTCGTCCGGGAAAATCAATAAGCCCCATAATCGCTAATGAGCTGACTGATTTACCTGAACCTGATTCCCCTACGATCCCGACAACTTGCCCTTCTTCAACTTGATAGCTAATTCGGTCTACCGCTTTAAACGGAGTATCTTCATCACCGAAGTGAACAGATAATTGATTTATATTTAGTAATGCCATGTTCTTACTCCGTTACTGCTTTAATTTCGGATCAAGCGCATCTCGTAAACCATCACCCATTAAGTTAAAGGCTAATACGGTAAACAAAATTGCCAAACCAGGAAACGTCACAACCCACCATGCACTTTGTGTAAACTGCAACACATCAGATAACATGGTTCCCCATTCAGGTGTTGGTGGTTGCGCGCCCATACCCAAAAAGCCCAATGCGGCCATATCTAAGATTGCATTAGAAAAGCCTAAAGAGGCTTGAACAATTAAAGGTGCAAGACAGTTAGGTAAGATATTGATAAACATCTGACGCAGTGAACCCGCGCCCGCGACACGAGAGGCAATCACATAATCGCGATTAACTTCAATTAAAACAGCAGCACGAGTCAATCGAACATAATGTGGTAAGGCAACAAAAGTTAACGCAATAGAAGCATTAACAATAGAAGGGCCAAAAATAGCCACCAAGACTAACGCTAATAATAAACTTGGTAATGCCAGCATAATATCAACGACACGCATAATGCCGATATCCACCAGCCCACCAAAATAGCCTGCTGCCAGCCCTAGAATAATTCCTAAGATAAGTGATAACACGACAACAATACATCCCACCAATAATGAAAGGCGAGCGCCAAACATTAAGCGAGAAAGAATATCGCGACCAACATCATCAGTACCTAGAATAAATTGCCAGCTTCCCCCTTCTTGCCAAACAGGAGGTGCTAATAAGAAATCACGAAATTGCTCATTAGGGGCATGAGGTGCAAGAAAACCTGCCAGTAATGCAATAAGCAACATAATTACAATATAGATTAACCCAACAACGGCACCTTTATTTTGTTTAAAGTAATGCCAAAATTCTTGGAAGGGCGTCATGGGAGCCGGTGCACTGATGACCGGTGTTACTTTATTTTCAGTCATTATGCATTCCTTATTTTTTATGGCGAATACGAGGATTCACAATGCCATAAAGAACATCAACCAACAGATTGACAAAGATAATCATCGTTGCAATTAAGAGCACACCACCCTGAACAACGGGATAATCGCGTCGTTGTAAGGCATCAATCAACCAGCGTCCTAATCCCGGCCATGAGAAAATAGTTTCAGTTAAGATTGCACCCGCCAGCATTGTTCCAACTTGTAATCCAATAACGGTGACAACAGGTAACATTGCATTGCGTAATGCGTGGATAAGAATAACGCGAGCACGGCTTAAACCTTTTGCTCTAGCAGTACGAATATAATCTTCGCCTAATACTTCAAGCATCGAAGAACGCGTCATACGCACGATAACAGCTAAAGGAATGGTTCCTAATACAATGGCAGGTAAAATGATGTGATGAACTGCATCTAAGAAATCCCCTTCCTCACCCCAAACAAACGTATCAATAAGCATAAATCCAGTGAGTGGATTACTGTCATCTAAAAAGACACTATCAGCCAGACGCCCTGATACAGGAGTTAAGTCTAATTTCACAGACACTAACATGATAAGCATAATTCCCCACCAGAAGATTGGCATGGAATAGCCCGCTAATGACACACTAATTGCCGTATGATCAAAGATAGAACCACGTTTTACCGCAGCCAAAACGCCAACAGGGATCCCAACCGAAACCGCAAAAATCATGGCGCAAACGCCAAGTTCTAAAGTGGCTTTAAAGCGAGGTAAAAATTCATCCCATACAGGAATGCGGCTTTTTAATGAGATACCTAAATCACCATGTAAAATGCCATTTAGGTAATTGATATATTGTTGCCATAAAGGCTTATCCAGCCCCAACTCAGCCATTAAATAGGCATGTCGCTCTGGAGAGAGTCCACGCTCACCCGCCATAATCATTACCGGATCACCGGGAATAAGATGAACGAAAATAAACGTCAGTAATGTAATTCCGATAAACGTAGGGATCACAAGTCCCAAACGTTGAAGGATAAATTGCAGCATATCCTAATTCTCTTTTCAAACATCAGCTAAAAGATAGCGCTGATAAATCAGGGGAGAAAGTCCCCTGCGCTCACAGTGTACTGAATGTATTCGTTATTATTGAATAACGGTGTCTTTTATAAAAAAGACACCGTACTTAAAGCAACCCAACGATTAGGTATTGCTATTATTTAAGAGAGACATTCTCGAAGTGATGTTTGCCTAATGGATCAACCACATAGTTTTCTACTTTTTTACTCACTGGCTCATAAACAGTCGAGTGAGCAATAATCAGAGCAGGTGCTTGATCATGCATAACAACTTGAGCTTGTTTGTAAAGTTCAACACGCTTTTCATGATCGGCGGCAACTCGTGCAGGCTGGATCAGATCTTCAAATGGCTTATAGCACCATTTTGAATAGTTCGATCCTTGCTCTTTTGCTGCACAACTAAATAGCGTAGCGAAGAAGTTATCTGGGTCCCCGTTATCACCAGTCCAACCCATCATGACTGCTTGGTGTTCGCCAGATTTAGCACGCTTGAGATATTCGCCCCACTCGTAACTTACAATTTTGGTTTTAACGCCAATTTTTTCCCAATCCGCTTGTATCATTTCAGCCATACGGCGGGCATTTGGATTATAAGGACGCTGTACTGGCATTGCCCATAAATCGATAGTAAAACCATCTGCAAGACCAGCTTCTTTTAGCAGTGCTTTCGCTTTTTCAGGATTATATTCATAATCGACGACATCATCGTTATAACCCCACATTGTAGGAGGAATGAGGTTTTTCGCCTTCTGACCTGCACCTTGATAAACCGCTTCAATAATGGCGTCTTTATTTACCGCCATACTTAATGCTTGGCGAACTTTTTGGTTATCCAGTGGTTTTTTCTCAACGTTAAAAGAGATATAACCCACATTTAAGCCTGGTTGTTCTAACAGATTGATATCGCTATTTTGTTTCATCTTCGCAATATCAGCAGGATTAGGGAAAGGCATTGCCTGACACTCACCTTTTTGCAGTTTTGCATATCGTACAGAGGCATCAGGTGTAATAGAGAAGACTAAACGGTCAATATCTGGTTTTTTACCCCAATATTGGTCGTTGGCTTTATAAAGAATACGAGAATCTTTTTGATATTGCTGTAATTGAAAAGGTCCTGTGCCGATAGGATCGAGATCCACTTTCTCAGGTGTACCTGCTTTCATCATATTATCCGCATATTCAGCAGATAATATGGATGCAAAGTCCATTGCCATATCAGCAATAAAAGGTGCTTCTGAGCGAGTTAAAACAAAACGAACAGTATGATCATCAACTTTCTCGATTTTCTCGATCATGTTGTTCATATCCATACCAGAGAAGTATTCATAACTTCCGCCAGAGACTTTATGGTAAGGATGTTTGGGGTCCATCTGACGCATAAACGTATACATCACGTCATCCGCATTAAATTCACGCGTTGGCTTAAAGGTTTTACTGCTATGCCAATTCACGCCTTTACGCAAATGGAAGGTATACACTTTGCCATCATCGCTTACATCCCAGCTTTCAGCTAAGCCCGGAATAATTTCTGTTGTACCCAGTTTAAATTCAACTAAACGGTCATAGATAGGCACTGAACTTGCATCATAAGTTGTTCCAGAGGTAAATAACTGAGGGTTAAATCCTTCAGGTGAACCTTCAGAGCAATACACCAATGTTTTCGCCTGTACACCCGCAGAAACAGCGAGTGCGAGCAATCCAATAGTCGCGGTCAAAATTCCTGTCTGTTTTTTGGAGCTTTTCATCATTACTCTCCGAAATTGTTCTGTTGTGTTTTGGTTTCCTATTTAAAAACGGAATACCTTTTTATTTTGTCATTGTTCAATTAACCAACTGTATTCCCTTACGTCAATAAGGTGTTAGAAGGTAAAAAGAACAAGTTATAAACACAAATGAAACGAATATCGAACAAACACAGAATAAAAAAATAAGTCTCTGACCAAAATCTAGTCAATAAAACCACACATTAAGAAATCATTAAGTGAAATGACTGTTTTAAAAAAAGCCATAATTTGTGATTAACCGCTTAAATATTGAACGAATATTTTGAAATGAAACAAAGAACTTGGTGCTTTATTCTGTTATGGAAGAAAAATAATTACCTTGCTAGAGGATCCTGATTTTAGTTTTAATCAGGCAAATAGAGTGAAAAGTATCAATTTTTAGCTCTTAACAAATCACTTAACTAGATAAGGCGATTAGATTCAGTCTGTTATTAATAATTTTCATGCTTTTATAGTGAAAAATTTATGTTCGTTCAACATTCTCAGACGTTCCATCCTCAATAAAAAGAAAGTTGAACAAAAAACTGAGCGGTTTCTTTAGATTATTAATAAGACTTTTATAAAATCATTTAAGGATAAAACAACTTTATTGAGCAGACTAAATCCAAAGCTATTT
The DNA here is from genome assembly GCF_008808075.1 of Proteus sp. CD3. Classification (NCBI taxonomy): domain Bacteria; kingdom Pseudomonadati; phylum Pseudomonadota; class Gammaproteobacteria; order Enterobacterales; family Morganellaceae; genus Proteus; species Proteus sp. CD3. The sequence goes on from NZ_CP019686.1 coordinate 3,487,847, forward strand.
CTAGCCAATATTTCTCTTAATTTGGAAAATATTTCCATGGTCCTCTGTTTCTGACCAGAATGGGAATTTGGAATGCAAGATAGAGATGAGATAGAAGTAAGATGATCGAGAGGAAACACCCTTTATGGCGAAATCAAAAAATAAGCACAAGGTGTTTTGGTAACGCTAAAACGACAAAACCCCGCTTTAAAAGCGGGGTTTCTTAATATGGTCGGCGAGAGAGGATTCGAACCTCCGACCCACTGGTCCCAAACCAGTTGCGCTACCAGGCTGCGCTACTCGCCGAAAACGAGGTGCATCTTACTGCCAGAAACCCACTCCGTCAATACTTTTTTAGTATCTCCTGACTGTTCGTATGGTTTTCAATCAAAACGGTTGATTTTTAACTTTTTATCATAAAAAAGAGGTGATTTTTAGCGTTATTGTAACAAGCTCCCCTCTCTTTCTTCGTTTTACTATGGCTTTCTTTACGTTATCCATAAAACATGAAAAAAAATAACAAATTTATTCTTAATTATTATCGTTTAATTAGTGTACTTTTTATATAATTACATTATGTCGAATAAGGTAGGTAGTTTAGAGAATGAAACAATGTTGGTGGGGTGTCGCATTACTTTTATTGTCAATCACACTTCCAGCTCAAGCATCTACAGCTCATGCTTGCCGAGTGTACTTTAAAGAAGCGGATAGATTTATTCATTACATTTCTCAAAGAGAAGATCTAAAACATAATATGCCGGAGATTAAGGCTAACTTCGAGCAAAGCAAAAAGCAGATAATGACAGCGCCTTTGGCAGAACAAAAAGTAATATGTGACAAGGAAATGCAAGAACTTAATAGTTTGAATAAAATGTTTGGCCCTAAAGAAGAAACAGCGCTAAATAAATAAACAGATAATGACTAAATATAATTACTTATTTATTTTTATTATTTAGTCATTAACTTGATATTAATTCTTATTTTCATGATTATTATTCACAGTGGTGCTTTCCAATCTTTTTATACGCTCTTTAGGTGAATTATCACTTTTATCATCACTCTGAGTATAATAATCATAAGGTAATAATAAAGTATCTAATACGGCACTAAAAGGAAGATCAAGAACAACCAATGGTTTCATTGCCCAGCCAGTTTCATCATCTTTTAGCATGGTCATATTATTTTTTGTGCCTGAATAAAGTTCTTTATTCGGACCTGCATGAGTCATAACACTTGAGCAACCGGTCAATAATGTCGTCAAAAATGTGACTAATGTTAAATTTTTACTTGTCGTTCTGAATATCATAAGGCACCTATAAAACGAGATCCGTAGTCAACGCTTTTTATCATATAGTTAAACCTGTTTTCTCTTACAGGACAAGAGAAAGATGATATAAAAAAGCTTAATTTTTCAGTCATTAAATAAATAATTCTAGTGTGCGAAAGTTTCACTTTATCTAATTAAAAAAAACATAATAATATTATTAACTATTATGTTTACATGATATTAAAATTCAACCTTCATTATTTTAAATAAACGCTTTAACGCTATATTTATCTTTCTTGTTTTTTTGATCTCTATATATGTTGAATCTGTGCGATAAGACACAGCGACTTTCATTATTCTTTGCCAAAATAGGTTTATCGTTTTAGCTCAAATTTTCTCATTTTTATTTTTGGGTACAGGATCTTTTTTATGAGTGATATTGCATTAACAATGGTGATGTTGTCATTAGCAGGCGCTCTAGGTCTTTGGATTGGCAATATCAAAATTTATCGAGTCAGCCTAGGAATAGGCGGTGTTCTTTTTGGTGGAATTATTATTGGCCACTTTGCTCAGCACTATAACTTCTCTCTTAATGCACAAACCCTTCATTTTATTCAAGAATTTGGGCTTATTCTTTTCGTTTATACTATTGGTATCCAAGTCGGCCCTGGTTTTTTTTCCTCATTACGTGTTTCGGGCTTAAAGCTAAACGCTTTTGCCATATTAATTATTCTTCTTGGCTCCATCATAACCGCGTCTATTTATCGTCTATTTGATGTTCCTTTGCCGATTATTTTGGGTATTTTCTCAGGTGCTGTTACCAACACTCCTTCTTTAGGTGCAGGACAACAAATACTGACAGATCTGCATGTTGACCCAACATCGGTAGGGCAAATGGGAATGGGCTATGCCATGGCTTATCCTATGGGGATTTGTGGCATTCTGCTAGTAATGTGGCTTATTCGGGTGCTCTTTAAAATCAACATTGATGAAGAAGCAAAAGCTTTTAGCAATCAACAACACAGCACTAAAGATGCACTACATACCATTAATATTGCGATTAAAAACCCCAATTTAGATGGCTTATTAATGCAAGATATTCCTCTGCTCAATGAAGATGCCATCGTCTGCTCCCGTTTAAAGCGCGGAGATAATATTATGGTCCCAATGCCATCAACGATTATTCAGTTGGGAGATTTACTGCATATTGTCGGTTCAAAAGAAGATCTCAATAAAGTACGGCTAGTACTTGGTGAAGAGGTCGATGCTTCACTTTCAACATCAACAAATTTGCTGCAATCAGTGCGGGTCGTTGTCACGAATGATTCTGTACTCAGTAAGCGTTTAAAAGATTTGGATCTGAAAAGAAAATACGATGTTGTAGTGACTCGATTGAATCGCGCAGGTATCGAACTTATTCCAAGCAATAATAGTATGTTGCAATTCGGGGATATTCTTAATGTCGTTGGGCGCCCAGAATCTATTGAAGCCATTACAGTCCTGTTAGGTAATGCTCGTCAGAAATTAGAACAAGTTCAAATGCTCCCTGTGTTTATTGGTATCGGCTTAGGGGTTTTACTTGGCTCTATTCCTATTTTTATTCCCGGTATTCCTGTGGCACTTAAACTGGGGTTGGCAGGTGGTCCCCTTGTGGTTGCCTTAATTTTAGGGCGTATTGGTACCTTGGGTAAACTCTATTGGTTTATGCCTCCAAGTGCGAACTTAGCATTGCGAGAACTGGGTATTGTCATGTTTCTTGCGGTGGTAGGGTTAAACTCTGGCGGTGAATTTGTTGAAACATTAATTAATGGTCAAGGCTTGAGTTGGATTGGCTACGGTATTTTAATTACGTTATTACCGTTATTCATTGTCGGTGTGATAGCTAGAGTCTTCTTTAAACTTAATTATTTAAGCCTCTGCGGAATGTTAGCTGGCTCTATGACCGATCCCCCTGCATTAGCCTTCGCAAACTCAATTCATAGCTCAAGTGGCGCTGCCGCGCTTTCCTATGCCACAGTTTACCCTTTAGCGATGTTTTTACGCATCATAACACCACAATTAATGGCACTTATTATATGGACTTTGTAGTAAAAATAATAAATATATTAAATAGTTGAACCAAATTTGTTATCAAAATCCACATTTGGCTTAGCAGAGGGATAATTAAGGCAATGAATGGCTCCTATTTAAGCCATAGATTTTATAAATATCTGTTTTAATAGTTCTCGTGCTAAGAAATTTAGATTGAGACGGATTGCTAAATTTTTAGTAATCAATTTCTTTCCGTCAAACTTATGCTCAAAAGTCCTCGTTATTGTCTTTGCCCCTTCTTCTCGCTGAAGGGGCATTTTTATTAGATATTCACTGGCTGATAGATATTCTCGATTTCTTCAGCCAGAATTTTTATTCCTTTCTCAATCAATTCAGGCTCCGGTACGTAATTCATTCGCATACATTGATGAGCGTGATCCCATGAATCTTCTAATCCTGGAAAGAAGTAATGTCCCGGCACCATTAATACACCCCGTTTTTTCAAACGACGATAAAGCTCTTCACAAGAAACAGGTAAATCTTTAAACCAAAGCCATAAAAAGATTGCACCTTCAGGCTTATGGATAAGACAACGGTCTTCAGGTAAATAGCGGCGAATAATATGAATAGTTTCAAGTACTCGTTGATGATAGAAAGGTCCTATCACATCTTGAGATAATCGCATTAAATCATCGCGTTTTAGCATTTCTAATGCCATTGCTGGCCCTATTCCACCGGGTGCGAGGCTAATAATGCTGTTAACATTTGTAATGGCTGAAATCAGCTCTTCATTGGCGATAATAATGCCACAACGTGCGCCCGGTAAGCCCAACTTAGATAGGCTCATACAAAGGATTGTGTTGCCATTCCAGCGAGGTGTTGCTTGAGTAAAAATAATCCCCGGAAAAGGAACACCATAAGCATTATCGATAATCAGCGGAATATTGTGCCGTTTAGCTAAAACCTCTAGTTTTTCAACTTCATCATCGGTAATCACATTACCCGTTGGATTTGTTGGTCTTGAAACACAAATAGCTGCAATATCATCACCAATTTCAAGATGAGCAAAATCAACATGGTATTTGAATTGCCCATTTGGCAACATTTCTATAGTTGGCTTATTCGCAACAAAGAGATCTTCTTCTAATCCAGAATCTGTATAACCAATGTATTCAGGGGCAATGGGGAAAAGAATTTTACGTTTTTTGCCATCCTTGGTTGTGCCACCTAATAAATTAAACAGATAGAAAAAGGCGCTTTGGCTGCCATTAGTTAATGCAATATTTTTCGCCGAAATATTCCAGCCTAGCTTTTCTTTTAAACATGCCGCTAACGCTTGTAACATGGCATCTTTACCTTGCGGGCCATCGTAGTTACAAACCGCATCACTTAATGAGCCATTTTCTGTCATCTCTTTAAGTAATTGGCGAAAATAGTTATCCATTTCAGGGATATGGGCAGGATTTCCGCCCCCAAGCATCACAGCGCCATGAGTGCGTAAACCTTCATTTAAATCTTGCATCAAGCGAGCAATGCCTGAATGTTGAGCAAATTTTTGCCCGAATTGTGATAATTGAGTCATCTTTGCAGGTATCTTCTATGTTGCTTTCTCGTTAAGAAATACCATACCGCGAGCTTTAATCTGCATCAATAGTTATAATCGAAATGATAAAATAGTAATATTAATACAGATTTAAATATTGAAATATAAAACTAATAGTTTCTTATTTTAAAGATAACTCAACGCATATTTTACTTTTTATTGGTGTTTTCACTCTCTCCCTGGCGACAAAAGCAAGAGAGAATATGGTCATTTACCATCCCAACCGCTTGCATAAAAGCGTAGCAAGTTGTTGTGCCTACAAATTTAAAGCCTTTTTTCTTTAACATTTTTGCCATTTTATCTGAGATTTCAGTGGATGCAGGTACTTGGGATATATCATTCCACTGATTAACAATGGGTTTATTGCCAACAAATTGCCAAATAAACTGACTAAAATCTTCACCTTGTTCTTCCATTGCCATAAAAATACGTGCGTTATTAATAATGGCGTTAATTTTTCCTTGATGACGAATAATAGCGGGATCTTGTAATAGAGTTTCGACATCTTTCTCTGTCATTTTGGCTATTTTTTCGGGTGAAAAGCCTAAAAAACAGCGGCGATAGCCTTCTCTTTTTTTAAGTACCGTATACCAAGACAGCCCGGCTTGCTGGCCTTCAAGACAGATCATTTCGAAAAGCTTGTATTTATCTCGTTCCGGTTTTCCCCATTCATTATCGTGATATGCCAGATATTCAGGATCATTAGTTACCCAATCGCAACGCTGTTTACTCATTCTCTGATTCCTTGTTATCAATAACTTTCAATAGCACCACTTATATACTGTATAAATATACATGTAAATAGGTGAAAAAAATTCAATCTAATTCTTTGAGCATAGTCATAAACTCAATTGAGGAATTATTTTTTTGATCGAGGGAAATTTGCCCGCATTCCTTGCTGTATATCTTTCGTCTAGAAGGTATACTGAAACCTTTCTTTTTATTCTATGTATCGCCATGCGGATATAACATGCAAAAGTTTGATACCAAAACCTTTCAAGGTCTTATCCTGACACTGCAGGATTACTGGGCTAGCCAGGGCTGTACCATTGTCCAACCATTAGATATGGAAGTGGGTGCAGGCACATCCCACCCAATGACTTGTTTACGAGCATTAGGTCCAGAGCCTATTGCTGCGGCTTATGTACAACCTTCTCGTCGTCCAACAGATGGGCGTTACGGCGAAAACCCTAACCGCTTACAGCACTATTACCAATTCCAAGTTATCATTAAGCCATCACCTGATAATATTCAGGAACTGTATCTTGGCTCCTTAAGAGAATTAGGTTTAGACCCAACAATCCATGACATTCGTTTTGTGGAAGATAACTGGGAAAACCCAACTTTAGGTGCTTGGGGCTTAGGCTGGGAAGTTTGGCTCAACGGCATGGAAGTGACGCAGTTTACCTATTTCCAACAAGTAGGTGGATTAGAGTGTAAACCTGTTACGGGTGAGATCACTTACGGTTTAGAACGTCTTGCCATGTATATTCAAGGTGTTGATAGCGTTTATGACTTAGTTTGGTGTGATGGCCCATTAGGTAAAACCACCTATGGTGATATCTATCATCAAAACGAAGTTGAGCAATCAACCTATAACTTTGAATACGCAGACGTAGACTTCCTGTTCTCTTGCTTTGAGCAATATGAAAAAGAAGCTCGTGAGTTGTTAGAGTTAGAAAAACCTCTGCCTTTACCTGCCTATGAACGTATTTTAAAAGCAGGACACACCTTTAACTTATTGGATGCACGTAAAGCTATCTCTGTGACAGAGCGTCAGCGTTATATTTTACGTATCCGTACTTTAACCAAAGCGGTTGCTGAAGCATATTATGCTTCTCGTGAAGCGCTTGGTTTCCCTATGTGTAAAAAGTAAGAGGCTATCATGACAACTGAGACTTTCCTCGTGGAAATCGGCACAGAAGAATTACCGCCGAAAGCGCTTCGTTCTTTAGCCGAATCTTTTGCTGCTAATTTTACTGCTGAACTGGATAACGCAAACATCACTCATGGTGATGTATCTTGGTTTGCAGCACCCCGCCGTTTAGCGATTAAAGTCGCTAATATGGCAAAATCACAAGCAGATAGAACCATCGAAAAACGGGGTCCTGCGATTGCTCAAGCATTTGACGCTGATGGTAAACCAACCAAAGCAGCTGAAGGTTGGGCAAGAGGTAATGGCATTACTGTTGACCAAGCAGAGCGTTTATCAACAGATAAAGGCGAATGGTTATTTTATCGTGCAGAAGTAAAAGGTGAAGCTGTTAACCAATTACTGATTGGCATGGTAAGCAATGCATTATCAAAATTACCAATTCCAAAATTAATGCGCTGGGGCGATAAAGAAACTCACTTTGTACGCCCAGTTCATACGGTCACCTTATTATTAGGTGATACTGTTATTGATGGTGAAATTTTAGGTATCCAAAGCGATCGCATCATTCGTGGTCACCGCTTTATGGGTGAAGCTGAATTCACTATTGATAATGCAGATCAGTATCCTGAAATTCTTTATGAGCGCGGAAAGGTGATTGCTGATTACGAAACGCGTAAATCAATTATTCTTCATGATGCTCGTCTTGCGGCTGAAAAACTTGGCGGTATCGCAGATTTAAGCGATAGCTTAGTCGAAGAAGTCACTTCATTGGTTGAATGGCCAGTTGTGTTAACAGCAAAATTTGAGGAAAAATTCCTTGAAGTTCCTGCTGAAGCGCTGGTTTATACCATGAAAGGTGACCAAAAATACTTCCCTGTTTATGACAAGCAAGGCAAATTGTTACCTAACTTTATTTTCGTCACTAATATTGAATCTTCTGATCCACAACAGATCATTAGCGGTAACGAAAAAGTGGTACGTCCTCGTTTAGCTGATGCTGAGTTCTTCTTCAAAACTGACCGTAAACAACGTTTAGAAGACAACTTACCACGCCTTGAAACCGTATTATTCCAGAAAGATTTAGGTACACTGCGTGATAAAACTGACCGTATTCAAGCATTAGCTGGCTTTATTGCTGGCAAAATGGGTGCTGATGTTAATAAAGCAACCCGTGCAGGTTTACTGTCAAAATGTGACTTAATGACCAACATGGTGTTCGAATTCACAGATACCCAAGGTGTTATGGGTATGCATTATGCGCGTCATGATGGTGAAGCCGAAGAAGTCGCTGTTGCATTGAAAGAACAATATCAGCCCCGTTTTGCAGGAGATGAATTACCTTCTAATCCTGTTGCTAGCGCCCTCGCTATTGCAGAGAAAATGGATACGCTTGCAGGTATTTTCGGTATTGGTCAACATCCTAAAGGGGATAAAGATCCGTTTGCTCTGCGTCGTGCATCACTGGGTGTTTTACGTATTATCGTTGAGCAAGATTTACCGTTAGATATTGAAGAGCTGACACAAGAAGCGGTTCGCCTTTACGGTGACAAACTGACTAATAAAAATGTCGTCAGTGATGTGGTTGAATTTATGTTAGGTCGTTTCCGTTCTTGGTATCAAGAATTGGGTTACAGCATTGATACGATTCAAGCTGTATTAGCACGTCGCCCAACACAACCTGCTGACTTCAATGCTCGCGTTAAAGCGGTAACTTATTTCCGTACATTAGAAGAAGCCTCTGCATTAGCAGAAGCTAATAAACGTGTTTCTAATATCTTAGCGAAATCGGCTAACGTAAAACTGAATGACACTGTTTTAGCTTCCGTCTTAAAAGCACCAGAAGAAGTTCAATTAGCGGCTAATCTTTCTGTATTACAAGATAAATTAGCACCATTATTTGCAGAACGTAAATACCAAGAAGCATTAGTTGAACTGGCTTCATTACGTGATGTAGTCAATAACTTCTTTGATAAAGTCATGGTAATGGATGAGGACGAAGCAGTTCGTATCAACCGTTTAACCATGTTAAGTCAATTGCGCGAATTGTTCTTAAAAGTCGCGGATATTTCTGTTTTACAATAAGCTGTAAGGCTCAAAATACGTAAACCGGCATTGTGAAAGCAATGCCGGTTTTTTTGTTCATTTCTAATCGTTGTAGTATAAAAAATATTCATTTACACAGAAAATGAGTTAGAATCCTATAAAGATCTGGCAAACGATCTCTTCAGTGCAACTAAAAATAAAATAGATAAGATGATTGCACTTGGCCTTTTAACGGAGGTTAAACATGACTGATAAAATGAAAGAAATGCTGAAATTTGCACAAGAGCTGGAAGTTGCGGGAATAACCGATGGAGAGTCTGCGAAACGAATTGCTGCAAGAATGAAAGCCAAAGAATTAAAAGAAAAATATGCTCACCTGACTCCAATGAGTGGTGAAGATATAAAAAGAATTCGTGAACAAAATAATATTTCACAATCTTCTCTTGCTTTAATACTAAATATGACAAAAGAGAGTGTATCAAAATGGGAGCGAAATGAAATTAAACCCAACGGCGCTGCTCTGAGACTCTTGAATTTAATAGACAATAAAGCAATTTCAATCTGAAGTTATTTCTACCACTATTTATTAACTGATAAACCGGCATGGTAAAAATAATGCCGGTTTTTTTATCAAATCTCATTATTTTTACTTGAGTTATCTTTGAGGGGATGATGAACAAGCTCCATAATTCTTATCGATTCTCTATCAATGATATTCACAATAATATGTAATAAATCATCAATATTTTCTGCATGAAAAGATTCAATTTCAGTTTCTATCTCAATAGGAAAACCATTTATTTTACTAAAACTATAACCAAATAGTATAAATCCAGACTCATCACTTAAATTTACTTTATCGATATAAATAAGCCTTTCACTATTAATAAATTTAGGGCAGTAATGATGATTGTCTTTAAATAATATTTTTATTTTATTATTAGTGATCATTTCTAGTTTTTCGATAACTATACTTATCTTATTTTCTATTTGCTTTTTTATATCAATGATAGAAGATGCTCTATCTAATGAAGCCTTTATCTTTTCAAAAAAATTACTTTCATCGTTCATGTGAAATCCTACAAAATATTGGGTAATGATCAAATTTTTTAAAGAAAATATTATCTAGGCAGTGATTATCATCATTTAGTATCCGATAAAAATCAATCTTTTCGAGATCTAACTTAAAACAATCTTCTTTCCCATATAAAAATGATGAAGAGAAAATCATTTGATCAAACACATACCATCGACTCATTGATGCTGAATTATAATAATATGTACCTAAATTATTTGTTTTCTTATCAGACAAAAGATACCAAAATGGGTTAAATAATAATTCTCTTTTCTTCTTTATTATATGGTAGTCTCTCGTTGCATATAATGTATTAATCATTGCATCAGAATAAGGCTCTGTATTATAATCTCCCATGCAAATAATTTGAGCATCTTTGCCTTTATTCTCAAATAACTTATCAATACTATTCCTCAACTCTTGGGCGGCGATACGCCTAACTTGATCATCAGCACTGAGTACTGATGGCCAGTGTGATAAAAAGAAGGTGATCATTTTTTGATTTTCAATCTCTTTAAATACAACACTCACACCGACTCTTATTGTTCTATTATCAGGTTGAAGCTTAGTTAAATATTTACTTGAGATAAACTCTAATTTACTCATTTTATACATTATAGATATATCAATAAATATACGTCCTATTCTTCCTGATAAATCAACGTATTCCATATCTAATTCGCAAGCTAATTGTTTAAAATCTAGGTTTTCTTTTTTAGAAATCTCACAAAGTGCCACTATATCCAATGTTCTTTTTTCTATCATTCTCCCAAGATATTTTTTTGCTAACCCAATATCTTCTATATTTATTTTCTTACTTGATCTGATTGGTGGAGATAATCCCATATTCCACCAGCATAAATTCAATTCCATTTTTATATATTATTCCATTAATAATAAATTACTTTTAAGTATTGTTCGTTATTATCTTACTAAAGTTTATTAATTTAGCACAACAAATAAAAATAGAAAAAACAATAAAATAAATCAAAACAAATAAATATTTTAATTCATATTTAAATTATTAGTTTTTTATTAAACTAGAAGGTATCTTATTATTTAAGATACCTTCTCAATCTATAGCAACGTTTTACAACCCAGTCTCTACTGTAAATATCTGGCGATAACCCTCAACATCACGCATAAATGCAATATAGTGGTCATCTGGAGAGAATACGACAGCGTCACTACTTGGTGCTTGTGCTGTTTTTTCTGTTAATCGAGTTAACTCACCCGTTTTCACATTACATAACATCACGCTATTATCACAAATAAAGGTGAGATATTGTCCGTTACTATTCCATGTAAAGGCTGACTGAATATCCCAATCTTGCGAGGTGACTTGCTTTATTGCTTTCGTACTTGGCGATACGGTATATAACTGCACAATACCGTTATCATCTTTCATTAAAAAAGCAATCGCATCGCCTTGTGGAGAGCTTCTTAACCAGTGACGAGGCTGATTTAAAACACCTGCATATTTTCTATTTGCTGTATTTGTTAGGCGAACTTGATGAACCCCTTTAGCCACTGCTGGCATTGTTGTATCAGTTCCTGCTAATGGTTTATCACCTTCAATGCTAAAAGCGTGATTATCATCAGGTAAATCCACTAAGAAAATATCAGAAACTTTATCGCCCTTTTCACTCACAGTATCGCCGATAAATGCAATAGCCCAGCGTTGTTGTGAACCATCAGCCTTTGTATAACCTTGGGTACCAATCCAACACTCTTCATAAGCTTTATTAATTTCGTCGCTTCCCTTTTGTGGATGCGCCACAGTTTGACTTATCACGGTACAGAAGTATTCACCATCATATTCACGAGGATGTTTTTTAGTGACATTAACCGCTTTAAGAGGTACAGCAACAGCCACATTACGTTGATCATATTCGCTCCCTAATTCGTGCATAATATGATCATTATAAGTAAAGCTTAAACGAGTACCGTCAGGGCTAAAGACATGAACATGCGTGCCGCCACGTAATGCACCCGCTTGATAAGGTGAAGTCAATGAACACGCATCAATATTAAATGCACGATTGTTTTCTGACTCATCAACAATCACACCACGACGATGATGAAAATCATAATGCCATTCATTATCTGGATTTTCTGGCCCATGAATAAACGCATAACGCACAGGCTCTGTTGGGCTTACGGTCACAACGCCTGCATGTGCCCCTTGTGTTGCTGTGTAAATTATCTGTTGCTGTTTTGTTTTCGCATGAATTTTTTCTATGGTTAGACCTGTAAAAGATCCCCCATTGGGACGTACATCATAGACTAACCACTGGCTATCTGGTGTCCAAACATTTATATTAGTTAGCTGATGATGACGGCTATCAAACGTAATCTGGTGTTCCTGAAAAGACATATTTATCCTTATCGGGAAATAAATTTCCACATTATAAAAACTAATTAATTATACCTGGCACTAAAAAAATTCAGTCGAGACTTTTTCGCAAGGTAATTACTCTATCCTCACTAAATAGTCAGAAAATTAGAAAATCATGTTACTTAGTGTTCTCTATATTATTGGTATTACTGCAGAAGCCATGACGGGTGCGCTTGCTGCTGGCCGTCGTAAAATGGATGTTTTTGGCGTAATTATTATCGCCTCTGCAACAGCTATTGGTGGTGGCTCTGTCAGAGACATTTTACTCGGCCATTACCCGCTAGGTTGGGTCAAACACCCCGAATATATCGTCACTGTTGCATGTGCTGCTGTTATTACTATGTGGGTTGCCCCTATGATGAAGCACCTACAACGACTCTTTCTTATCCTAGATGCCATCGGTCTAATGGTTTTCTCTATTATCGGCGCACAAATCGCACTCGATATGGAATATGGCCCCATTATTGCTGCTATTGCCGCGGTGATTACAGGTGCTTTTGGTGGTGTATTAAGAGATATGCTTTGTAATACCATTCCTCTGGTTTTCCAAAAAGAAATTTATGCCGGTATCGCTTTTGGTGCTGCGTGGCTTTATATGGGATTACTGTTTTATACACCATTACCAAGAGACGTCATTATCATCATTACCCTAATTGCTGGGTTAACCGCTCGACTTCTCGCTATTCGTTATAAATTGGGCTTGCCTGTCTTTAATTACGAGAATCAAGATTAACGAATCGCTGTTTTAACGACAGCGGTTCTTTTTGATTCTGTGGGGTATCTCAAAATATAATCTCTTTTCGCTATCGTGATAAAAGGTAATTCCTATCACTGAGCCTTTAATTGTATGTTAATATTGACATAGTTTAATTTTTCTCTTGTTTCTATATTAAGAAAATAGAATGTAATAAGAAAAAAATAGCCCTGTATTAAACATGGGCACTGTATGTCATTCATTGTATGTGTATACTATATGGGGGATTTGTTCCCTAAACATGTATTTATACTTAATTCTCCAGTCAAATTCAGAAAGTCATCATGATCCAAGGAACACTTTATATTGTTTCCGCTCCAAGCGGTGCGGGTAAATCAAGTCTTATTCAAGCGCTGTTAAAAACACAGCCTTTATATGACACACAGGTTTCTGTCTCTCATACAACCCGCCCAATGCGACCGGGAGAGAACCATGGTGAACATTACTTCTTTGTTACTGAAGAAGAATTTAAAAGCATGATAGACAGTGGGGATTTCCTCGAACATGCTTGTGTTTTTGGTAACTATTACGGAACATCCGGCAAAGTTATCAAAGAAATCTTAGCCAGTGGTGTCGATGTCTTTTTAGATATTGACTGGCAAGGCGCACAGCAAGTGCGCAAAGCGATGCCTGAAGCTCGCAGTATTTTTATTCTGCCTCCGTCAAAAGAAGAGCTTTACCGCCGACTTCGTGGACGTGGGCAAGATAGCGAAGAAGTGATTACAAAACGTATGTCACAAGCTGTATCGGAAATGGAACATTTTAATGAGTATGATTATTTGCTGATTAATGATGATTTCAATACTGCGCTTGCTGATTTACAATCAATTATTCGCTCAGAAAAATTACGCCTTGATCGTCAAACGCTACGACATGGTGATTTAATCAGCAAATTATTGGCAGACTGAGTTAACTTTCAGTATTATGCCCAGTCATTTCGTTAATGGTGGAGTAACACAAATATGGCACGCGTAACCGTTCAAGACGCTGTAGAGAAAATTGGTAACCGTTTTGACCTCGTTCTGGTCGCAGCACGTCGTGCGCGTCAGTTACAAGTTGGCGCTAAAGATCCTTTAGTTCCAGAAGAAAATGATAAAATGACTGTTGTCGCGCTACGTGAAATCGAAGAAGGCCTGATTAACGGTAAAATTCTTGATGCTCGTGAACGTCAAGAGCAGCAAGAGCAAGAAGCAGCAGAGTTACAGGCTGTTTCAGCGATTGCGGAAGGTCGTCGTTAATCGTTTTATAAAATAGGGGTAGGTCTGCCTTGTACCTGTTTGAAAGCCTGAATCAAATCGTTCAAAAATACTTGCCATCGGAGCAAGTCGAACAACTTAAAAAAGCCTTTATCGTCGCCCGAAATGCCCACGAGGGGCAAACTCGTTCAAGTGGTGAGCCTTATATTACTCACCCTGTTGCGGTTGCGTGTATTCTTGCAGATATGCGATTAGATCACCAAACGCTGATGGCGGCGCTGTTGCATGATGTTATCGAAGATACACCTGCAACCTTCCAAGATATCGAAAGCCTCTTTGGTAGTACGGTTGCCGATCTTGTTGAAGGAGTGTCTAAACTTGATAAATTGAAGTTTAGAGACAAAAAAGAGGCTCAGGCTGAAAACTTCCGTAAGATGATTATGGCGATGGTAAAAGATATCCGCGTCATTTTGATCAAGCTGGCAGACCGAACTCACAATATGCGCACACTGGGATCATTACGCCCAGATAAACGTCGCCGTATTGCTCGCGAAACTCTCGAAATTTACAGCCCTCTTGCACACCGTTTAGGTATACACCATATCAAAACAGAGCTTGAAGAGCTGGGTTTCGAGGCGCTACATCCTAATCGCTACCGTGTAATCAAAGAAGTCGTTAAAGCAGCTCGGGGTAACCGTAAAGAGATGATTAATAAAATCCTCTCTGAAATTGAAGGTCGCCTGACAGAAGCGCATATCGAATGCAAAGTGAACGGTCGCGAAAAACACCTTTACTCTATCTATCGGAAAATGTTGTTAAAAGAGCAACGTTTTCACTCGATTATGGATATTTACGCCTTTCGCGTTATCGTGAAAGAAGTCGATACCTGTTATCGCGTTTTAGGTCAAATGCACAGTCTTTATAAGCCTCGCCCCGGTCGAGTTAAAGACTATATTGCAATCCCCAAAGCCAACGGCTATCAATCTCTTCATACCTCACTCATTGGTCCTCATGGAGTGCCCGTTGAAGTACAAATTCGTACTGAAGATATGGATCAAATGGCAGAAATGGGGGTTGCTGCACATTGGGCTTATAAAGAGCAAGGTGAACAACCGGGCACAACGGCACAAGTTAGAGCGCAACGCTGGATGCAAAGTTTACTTGAATTGCAACAAAGCGCGGGTAGCTCATTTGAATTTATTGAGAACGTAAAATCAGATCTCTTTCCTGATGAAATCTACGTTTTCACGCCAGAAGGGCGCATTGTTGAATTACCAACAGGTGCTACCCCTGTCGATTTTGCTTATGCCGTACACACAGATATCGGTCATGCCTGTGTCGGTGCAAGGGTTGATAGACAACCTTACCCACTTTCACAATCGCTACGCACAGGGCAAACCGTTGAGATTATTACTGCTCCGGGTGCAAGACCGAATGCAGCTTGGCTAAACTTTGTCGTCAGTTCAAGAGCGCGCTCTAAAATTCGACAACTGCTGAAAAACCTAAAACGTGAAGACTCTATTAATTTAGGTCGTCGTTTACTCAATCACGCATTAGGTGAGCACAAGCTTGCTGATATTTCAGCTGAAAATATTGAGCGCGAATTGAAGCGTATGAAGCTTCATTCAATCGACGACTTAATGGCTGAAATTGGTTTAGGTAATACAATGAGCGTTGTTGTTGCGCGTAATTTATTGATTGATAGTCAAAATCAAGATGAGAACGCACAAACAGACACAGCTAATGATGAAACACCTAAACTCCCAATTAAAGGTGCTGATGGCGTATTGATCTCCTTCGCCAAATGTTGTCGCCCTATTCCGGGTGATCCTATCATTGCACATATTAGCCCGGGTAAAGGTTTGGTTATTCATCATGAATCTTGTCGTAATATTCGTGGTTACCAAAAAGAGCCTGAAAAATTCATGCCTGTCGAGTGGGATAAAGAGATCAACAGCGATTTCATCACTGAAATTAAAGTTGATATGATTAACCATCAAGGCGCTTTAGCAAACTTAACCGCAGCTATTAATGATGCAAATTCAAGTATTCAAAGTATGAATACAGAAGAGAAAGATGGTCGCGTATATTGTGCTTTTATTCGCTTAACCGCGAAAGACAGAATTCAATTAGCCAATATCATGCGTAAACTTCGCATCATGCCAGACGTTCTGCGCGTTAGCCGTAATAAAAACTAGTCATGAATTCAATTCGATATGCCCGCATCTGCCAAATGATGGCGATGCGGCAGCCTGATCTTACTGTTTGCCTTGAAGAAGTGCATAAATCCCATAATGTTGCTGCAGTTATAAGAACAGCGGATGCTGTCGGTATCCCTAAAATTCATGCGATTTGGCCTGAAGAAAAAATGCGGATGTTAGTTTCCCCCGCAGCAGGAAGTAACAGTTGGGTCAATGTAGAGACTCATCCTACTATTACAAATGCCGTTAGCGCCTTTCGCGCCCAAGGTATGCAAGTTCTTGCGACTCATCTCTCAGATAAAGCAGTGGATTTCCGTGAGATTGATTACACACGCCCAACTTGTATTATTATGGGACAAGAAAAAACGGGGATCTCACAAGATGCTATCGCGCTTGCAGATCAAGATATTATTGTGCCGATGATGGGAATGGTACAATCCCTAAATGTTTCTGTCGCCAGTGCGCTAATTTTATATGAAGCACAACGCCAACGTCAGGCTGCGGGTATGTATAATCGAACAGAAAGCACCTTAACGGAAGAAGAACAACAAATTCTTCTCTTTGAAGGTGGATACCCAGTATTGGCAGAAGTTTCTCGTCGAAAAGGACTACCTCGCCCTTATATTAATGGCAGTGGTGAGATTGAAGCACCTGAGTCATGGTGGGCAGAAATGCAAATGACGCAAAAACAACTTAGGAAATTAAAAAAGACGGAGTATTGATCCCATGAAAGGAAAACTGCTTGATGCAATCCCCTTAACCACTCTTCACGGCGTAGGTGCAAGTCAGGCAGACAAGCTGGCAAAAATAGGGCTTGTGACTATTGAGGATTTGTTGCTCCACCTTCCTTTGCGTTATGAAGATCAAACGCACCTCTATGCTATCAGCGATTTGCTTCCCGGCATCCCTGCCACTGTTTCTGGCGAAATATTAAGGACTGAAGTCAGTTTTGGTCGGCGTAAAATGATGACCTGCCAAATTTCTGACGGCTCTGGCATTTTGACACTTCGCTTTTTTAACTTTACAGCCGCAATGAAAAACAACCTTGCTCAAGGTAAACAAGTCACTGCTTATGGCGAAGTTAAACGGGGAAGCCGTGGCCCAGAAATTATTCACCCTGAATACAAAATCAAGGTTGCAGGCTCGGAAGTTAAACTGCAAGAAACGCTTACTCCCATTTATTCAACAACAGAAGGCTTACGCCAAACATCACTACGTAAATTAATAGAGCAAGCGTTAGAATTACTTGATACCTGTGCTATTAACGAATTATTACCCGATCAGTTTATTCACGGTTTGCCCCCACTAGCCACCGCATTACGTACGCTGCATAATCCTCCGCCTGATATCGCTTTTGCAGAGCTTGAAAAAGGGCAGCACCCGGCACAAAAAAGGCTCATTATTGAAGAGTTACTCGCCCACAATCTAGGTATGCTCAATGCAAGAGCTGGCGCACAATCTTATCGTGCAGAGCCATTGTTTATGCCAAATACGTCAACATTACGTCAACAATTTCTCGCATCGCTCCCTTTTACACCCACAAATGCACAGCAACGTGTCGTCAATGAGATAGAAACAGATTTAGAAAAAGAGTATCCGATGATGCGATTGATCCAAGGGGATGTTGGTTCAGGTAAAACTTTAGTGGCAGCGCTAAGTGCGCTGCGTGCCATTGCTAATGGCAAGCAAGTGGCGTTAATGGCACCAACAGAATTGTTAGCAGAGCAACATGCATTAACCTTTAAAAAATGGTTGGAGCCTTTTGGCATCCAAGTGGGTTGGTTAGCAGGAAAACAGAAAGGAAAAGCGCGCGAAACACAGCAAAATGCCATTGCAAATGGTGAAGTATCAATCATTATTGGAACGCATGCTATTTTCCAAGAACAAGTTAAATTTCACTCTCTAGCCTTAGTGATTATTGATGAACAACACCGATTTGGTGTACATCAACGCCTTGCCTTATGGAAAAAGGGTGAAGAGCAAGGCTTTCATCCTCACCAATTGGTGATGACAGCAACACCGATCCCTCGAACATTAGCGATGACAGCCTACGCTGATATGGACACCTCTATCATCGACGAATTACCGCCAGGGCGTACACCTGTTACCACTGTCGCTATCCCTGATACTCGCCGTAATGACATTATTGAACGCATCAGGCTGTCTTGCACAGAAGAAAAGCGACAAGCCTATTGGGTATGTACCTTAATTGAAGATTCTGATGTTCTGGAAGCGCAAGCGGCTGAAGTTATCTATGATGAACTTACAATTGCACTGCCTGAAATCAAAGTGGGATTGGTACACGGGCGAATGAAACCCGCAGAAAAACAGGCAGTAATGGCAGCATTTAAAGAAAATGAGCTTCAACTTTTAGTTGCGACAACAGTGATTGAAGTCGGCGTTGATGTACCTAATGCAAGTTTAATGATCATCGATAACCCAGAACGACTGGGACTCGCACAGTTACACCAATTACGTGGGCGCGTAGGCCGAGGCGCTATCGCCTCTCATTGTGTCTTGTTATATAAAACACCACTTACACAAACAGCACGTTTGCGATTGCAAGTATTAAGAGATAGCAATGACGGTTTTGTGATTGCACAAAAAGATCTCGAAATCCGTGGCCCCGGTGAGCTTTTAGGCACTAAGCAAACGGGTAATGCACAATTTAAAGTCGCAGACTTGTTACGCGACCAAGGACTTATTCCTGAAGTTCAGCGTATCGCTCGTTACCTGCATCAACACTACCCTAAGCATTCTCAAGCCTTAATCGAACGCTGGCTACCCGCTAAGACACAATATAGCCAAGCTTAAGGTTACTGTTTTGTATGGCTTAGCGCGCGTTTAAACTCGCTTTGGGTTGATCTCGAAATATTCGTAAATGAAATACCACATAGAAAAACACCTCAATGCCAATATTCAACATTGAGGTGCTCTTTAACGTTTTTTGAAGCTATTTTAATTTATAGCCACCAAACTACCCTGCAACGATAGGCGTAAAAAACGGTAGCATCAGATACAGTTTAATCACTATTGCATTCACAATATCAATAAAGAATGCACCGACCATAGGTACGACTAAGAACGCAAGATGAGACGGTCCAAAACGGTCTGTTACCGCTTGCATATTCGCAATCGCCGTTGGTGTAGCACCTAAACCAAAACCACAGTGACCTGCGGCTAAAATTGCGGCATCGTAGTTTTTACCCATGACACGGAAAGTCACAAAAATTGCATACAGTGCCATTACACCCGCTTGAACACCAAGGATAACCAACATTGGTATCGCCAGTGACGCCAGCTCCCATAATTTCAAGCTCATTAATGCCATCGCTAAGAATAACGATAAACTCACGTTACCTAAGACGGACACCGCTCTATCAAAAACACGGTAGAATCCAAGCATTGAAAGGCTATTACTTAAAATAACACCAATAAACAGAACACACACAAAGGTCGGTAGTGCGAATGCTGTGCCTTCTAACAGTTGAGAAAGGAACGTACCCGCCATTAAGCAGATAGCGATCATCGCAATAGTTTCTAATAAAACCATTGAAGTGATCATTCGGCCTGTTGTCGGCTTCTCAAATGCGGTTGGCATTTCATGATCATCAGCGCCTAACCCCGGCGTTGGGATATTTTTGATTAAGTAGCGTGCAACTGGGCCACCAATCAATCCACCTAAAACTAAACCAAAAGTAGCACAAGCCATCGCTACTTCAGACGCGCTCATAAAACCGTAACTTTCGACAAAGGTTTTACCCCAAGCAGCCCCTGTACCATGACCACCCGATAATGTAATCGAGCCAGCGAGTAATCCCATTAATGGATCAAGACCTAACATTTCTGCTAATGCAATACCGACTGTGTTTTGTACTAACAACAGCCCAACAACAACAAAGATGAAAATAAAAAGCGCTTTTCCTCCCGCTTTTAAGCTTGCGAGGTTTGCGTTTAAACCAATTGTTGCAAAGAATGCCAGCATTAATGGATCTTTTAATGAGAGATCAAAACTAACTTCCCAATCCATAAAAGATTTGAATGCTAATAGAAGAACAGCAACAAGTAGCCCACCTGCAACGGGTTCTGGGATCGTATACCGTTCTAAAAAAGGAACAGATTTCACTAGCTTACGACCGATCAAAAGAACCAAAGTGGCCGCAACCAGCGTGCCATAAACATCAAGATGATACATTTATGTACCCCGTCTTATTTGTTAATTTTATATAAAAATACTACGACGCTAAGTTCATCCATAAACAACGCCAAAAGCAGGTATCCCCGATTAGAAAAAAAAACGGCGGCAAACACAAGTTAAAACATATAAAAATGTGAGCGCCTCTTATGCATTTTGATAACATCATTTTTACGCAAACGATTGCTTTTGTGGCATAGATCATTAAAATACCGTTTTTGTCGAATAAGAAATTCACACCATGGTTACTTCAGAAAATCAAAATTTGCCTAAAAATAGTGATGTTTCAATTAAAAAAAATAGCGAACTTCTTTTTGCTTTAGAAGAGAAGCCGCCATTACCACAAACACTGTTTGCTGCTTGCCAACATCTTTTAGCCATGTTTGTTGCAGTTATCACGCCTGCGATCCTCATTTGCCAAGCATTAGGATTACCTGCACACGATACTCAACGTATTATCAGCATGTCTTTATTTGCATCAGGCATTGCTTCTCTTATTCAAATTCGGGCATGGGGACCAATAGGTTCAGGATTGTTATCAATCCAAGGAACAAGCTTTAACTTTGTTGCTCCGCTCATTATGGGGGGATTAGCACTTAAAAATGGTGGAGCCGATATTCCAACAATGATGGCAGCCCTTTTTGGCACATTAATGGTTGCCTCATTAACTGAAATCATTCTTTCTCGTGTACTTCACTTAGCAAGACGAATTATTACACCGTTGGTTTCAGGTGTTGTAGTAATGATAATCGGCCTCTCTTTAATTCAAGTTGGATTAACCTCTATTGGTGGCGGTTATGCAGCCATCGAAAATAATACCTTTGGTTCACCACAAAACTTGTTATTAGCTGGCTCTGTTCTTATCGTTATTATCTTACTTAATCGACAAAAAAATCCTTATTTACGTGTTGCTTCCTTGGTCATTGCAATGGCGGTGGGTTATGTTCTTGCTTGGGCTTTAGATATGTTGCCCACGCCGGCAGAACATCAAGAAACACCGTTTATGACTATTCCTGAGCCATTTTATTATGGGCTGTCATTTGATTGGCATTTGCTTATTCCTTTAATGCTGGTGTTTATGATCACCTCACTAGAAACCATCGGGGATATTACAGCAACTTCAGATGTTTCAGAGCAACCCGTCAGCGGCCCTTTATATATGAAACGTATTAAAGGAGGTGTATTGGCTAATGGGATTAACTCCATGGTTTCGGCATTTTTCAATACCTTTCCAAACTCTTGTTTTGGTCAAAATAATGGTGTGATCCAATTAACGGGTGTTGCTAGTCGCTATGTAGGTTATGTTGTTGCCGCAATGCTCGTTATCTTAGGCTTATTTCCGTTCGTTGCAGAATTTGTGCAAAGAATTCCTGAGCCAGTATTAGGCGGAGCCACATTAGTTATGTTTGGTACAATAGCGGCATCTGGTGTACGTATTGTTTCCAAAGAAGCTCTAAACCGCCGAGCTATCATGATCCTTGCGATTTCACTTGCAGTAGGATTGGGCGTTTCACAACAACCTCAAATCTTGCAATTTGCACCGGATTGGCTAAAAACATTGCTCTCATCCGGTATTGCTGCGGGGGGTTTAACCGCCATTATTTTAAACCTGATTTTTCCACCAGAAAAATAATCATTAAGTCGTAACAGAATAATAAAGCGCTATCTTCATAATAAAAAATAGCGCTTTATTTTTACGCTAAAACAGGGTCTTTTTACACAAGCATTCCTCTTCAAATTGCGATAATTAGTATGTTTACTCATGTTATCTACAAAAGAGAGCGACTATGCCAACGCCACTTAATATTGTTAATAATAAAGCACTTCAATATCTTAAAAATCATCCATCAACTGAAAGTTATCATATAAAAACAATAGGACAATTTTTAACTTATTTAAAAGATTCTATTTTATCGTTATTTAATACAAATCATAAGTTTACATATTTAGGAAATAAGTCTATTCCTGAGTTTAACTTAGAACATATTAAAGAAGACTTAGTGACGTTTTTACAAAACCCTTGCCTTAATAATCAGCAGGATAAAGATAAAGAGGGATTTCTAACGTATCAGTTTCAATATTTACCAACGCAAGCGGGTATTCTCCCTAATTTTTACGATACTTATCATTCTGGCAGCCTTGAACCTAATGAACTCATTTCTCAACTTATTAACTATGGCAATAAGTTAATAAAAGAAGAATTAAATGATAGAGAACAACGGGATAAGAATTCTATAAACGATATATTGAGTAATATTGAAACCTATTTAAAAAAGCAAAATACTCAACCCACTATCGAATTGAGAAACAAGATATCCACTATAATAAATACATAAGCAGTTAAATAATCTTGCTTTATATAGTGACGAATACTTGAGCATCGCTTAGTTTTCAGGCATAACTGTATACTGTTTTGATGGAGTATAAAACAGGAGACGGGTTATGCGCTGGCTGATGAAAAGTTTGGTATCTCTGATACTTATCGTTATTTTATTTATTATTATAATTTACGCTTTTATTCAGACTCAGTGGGGCGCGCAAAAAACCAGTGAATGGCTGACACAATACACTGACTATGATATTCGTTTCTCCAGTATTGAACATGATCTTATGCAGCCTGAGCAAGTCATTGTTCATGATCTCCTTGTTAATCCAAAACAAAATAAAGCCACAGTATCGGCAAAATCAGCACAAATCCGGTTTAATTGGCAGTTTTTTACTACCCCTTCTCATCTGCAAAAAATTACATTAGAAAATGGCAATATTGATTTTGCAGACAAAATATCTTCAATACCGTTAAGTGCCGATATCTTACAATTTAAAAACATGGCGCTAAGCAGTCAAAAAACTGATTTTTCTTTTGATGCCAAGAAAGTAACGGGCGGGATCACACCATGGAACCCGACACCAACCGACTTAATTGGCGCGGGTCATTTCCAATTTTCTATTGCTAACGGCATGATAAATAATAATGAATTCAGTAACTTTATTATTTCAGGGCAATATCAGCCAAATAATATTCAAATAGAAAAATTAGGTACTCGCCTACTTAACGGCTCACTATCCTTGAGCGGACAATATCAAGATAATCAATGGAAATTTGATGAAGTTTATATGAATGGCTTGCGCTGGCAATCCTCGCAAACCTTTAACGAATTAATCCAATCTCTTTCTGAATATCCTCGTATTAACATAAGAGCGCTCAATATTGTTGATTTTACTGCTGAAGGAAAACAGTGGGCAATCAGTGGTTTTGATGGGCAATTTTCTCAATTTAGTTGGGATAACGCGCTTTCATTTACAACTGGTGAACTCAATACCAATGACATTGTTTTTCAAGACGAGCACTTCACTGATCTTATTGCAAAACTCAATCAGCAAAACAATCAACTTAATCTAGATAGCCTCAGTCTACGCTATGAAAAAGGCTTAATTAAACTTGCTGGTCATTGGAATAAAGACAATAAAACCATCACTATCCAAGATGCCACACTGTCAGGGCTTTTATATACGCTTCCTGAAAATTGGCTCCATTTTTTAGCTCAACCAATAGATAACAAGAGTAATATTCAAAATATCACTATCGAACAGTTATCTATCAATCAATCTATCTTGATTGATATCACACCCGAGTTCCCATTCCAATTCACCAATTTAACAGGAAAACTGCAAAATTTAGTGGTTGCAAAAGAAGGTGAATGGGGATTATGGCAAGGTTCAGCCGTATTAAATGCTGATAGTGGTACGTTAAATCGTATTGAATTACGTCGCCCTGATTTAAACATTGTCACTCAACAAGATAACGCTATTGTTGAGCAATATTCAGCATTTATTGGTGATGGCATTATTCGAGGTTCAGCCGGTTTAGTGCAATCTAGCCAACAGCGCCAATTTTCACTTATTGCTAATGGACTAAATGTACCTTTATCAACGCCTTATACATTAGGTTTAAAAACAACCTACTCTGATGAAATAGGGCAATTCACACTAAAATTAAAAGGTAATTTACGCTCCAACCCAGTGGCATCAACACTTAATGGCACATTAACGGGAAGCAAAGGTGAGCAACAAATACTCAATTCAGTAATACAAAATGGCGAGATAATTAATCACCTATAATATTGATCTTTCGCAGGAGCACGGATTGCTCCCTTTATAAAAAGCGTTACAATGCGCTAATGCCCTTTTCTTTATTGTGG
Source organism: Proteus sp. CD3 (assembly GCF_008808075.1). NCBI lineage: Bacteria > Pseudomonadati > Pseudomonadota > Gammaproteobacteria > Enterobacterales > Morganellaceae > Proteus > Proteus sp. CD3. The sequence continues at coordinate 3,512,664 of NZ_CP019686.1, forward strand.
AGTTTTCATGTCTGACGAAGATTTTTCCCCTGAAAAAATATCTTTAAATGTATTTCAACAATCTCCCTTAACTGCACTTGAAGATAACAGCACACTGCTTGTGTGTGATGACAACAAAACTCCGTTGTTCTATTGCCTTTCTAAAGAAGACTATGATGCATTGATTGAGCGAGTTATGGATGCCGAACTTGCAGCGATCGTACTTGAACGTCGCCAAAATAAATTAGAGGAGCTTGATTTAGACTGATTTTATCGATGCAATAATTTGTCTTAAATAGAACAAACAAAAAACACCCTTTCAGGTGTTTTTTTGTTTTTAGCGCATTTTACAGATGAAATTAACGTTTTTTCTTTTTACGACCTGGCTGAACAAAACGCTTACGGGAGTTATTTTCCGTTTCTTTAGTTTTTGTTTGAGGAATATGAATACCCAATGCTTTTGCATTACTACTGATTTGTTTTTTCGGCTTATTTTGCTTTGGTTTTGGTGGCGCTTCAGAAGTCGATTTTTCAATCGCTTCAAATAAGGTAATTAGCTCATCATCGGTCAGATCACGCCATTCGCCAACAGGTAATCCCGACAAACTCACATTCATAATACGAATACGTTCAAGCTTAGTGACTTCATAACCAAAATATTCACACATACGGCGAATTTGGCGATTTAACCCTTGAACTAAGGTAATACGAAACACCATCGGCGCTTCTTTCTTGACCTTACATTTCTTGGTTTTTTGTCCCATGATAGGAACACCCGCACCCATTCCATGAATAAATTCATCAGTGATCGGCTTATTCACTGTTACAAGGTATTCTTTTTCGTGATCATTACCTGCACGTAGGATTTTATTGACTAAATCACCGTGGTTGGTCAGAAAAATCAATCCTTGGGAATCTTTATCTAAACGCCCAATTGGGAAAATACGGGTACTGTGGTTAACATAGTCAACAATATTATCTTTTTCACCATCATCTGTGGTACTCACAATACCCACAGGCTTATTCAGCGCAATTAAAACCAGCTCAGAGTTATCGTGCGCTTCAATCAATCGACCATTGACTTTGACTTCATCGCCAGCAAATACTTGATCGCCAATACCAGCGCGTTTGCCATTAATAAGGACAAGTCCTTGCTCAATATAACGGTCAGCCTCACGACGTGAGCAGATCCCGCTTTCACTGATATATTTATTAAGACGAGTAGATAAATTGGTGTCCATGCTTCCCTCCGTAAACTGCGAAATATACATCAATTGGATAGCGATAGAAACTCTATAACACCAGCATTCAAGAATAGATTTTTTAGACTCTGTTTTTTTAATAAAAAACGCAGAAAATAGAAAAAGCAACCCAAAAGAAAATAGTGATTTCCCTTTAAGTTACTCTAAAGATAGCTAGTTGAATTAACACTGCCTATTTTGTGAAGGTAAAACAATATAAGTACCACTAAAAACAGCACCGACACCTTCATCACCACAAATATCAACATCTAGCTTAATTCGAGCCTTGCTCCCCTTCGCTAATCGCCCTAAATCACCACTTAAATTTTCCATATCGGCAACGGCAGCAGGACGCCCAGATACAGGTTTGCGATAACGAATATGTGCATCCACCAGCACAATATCACCTTGTAACTTGTGCTCTTGCATTAATAACCAAATCAATCCCCAACCTGTTAATGTTGCGAGTGAAAATTGGCTGCCGGCAAAAATAGTATGGTGAGGGTTTTGGTTTCCCGCTTCTGGGATAGTGGTATAAAAACGGGTTCCGGTATATTGAGTAATACGTAACCCCATTTTTTCACTTAAAGGAATATGTTGATGCCATTGTTTTTGTAGTTCTGCACACCAATCAGGTCGATGAAGAATATCATCTAAAGACTCAATACTTTTTTTCATAAAAAAGTGCTTAATGGGTGTCGTTTGCGGACCTGTCACTAAACCACAATTTTCATAACCTAATTTTTCAAAGAAGCTTACAGACTCTTCTCGCGCACTACACACTATTCGTTTTATACTCTCTTGGCGAGCTAGCGACTCTAGCGCCATAGCCACTAATGTGCCTAAACCTTTACCTTGTGCATCTGTACGCACCGCCATAAAGCGAATAGCGCCTTCATTGTCGGCATTAATATAGAGTCGCCCAATCGCCACGGGTTGTCCTGTTTCATCAACAACCATTTGGTGATGTGCAAAGGTGTCATAACCGTCTTTTTCAGAGCCTTCAGGTTGATGTAGAGGTTTACGAAGCATTTTCCAGCGAAAAGCATAATAGGCATCAAATTCTGCCTCTGTTTTTGGGGTTCGTAAATGGTACATATCTAAGCTCCTTTTAACACGGCTGTACGTTCGACGTTATACCTGCAGCCAAAAGGTGACTGGGCCGTCATTAGTCAGTGTGATTTGCATATCCGCGGCAAATTGACCTGTTTGTGTTTCTAAACCTTGTTGCTGACACTGTTCAATAAAGTAGTGATAGAGATTTTTCGCTAATTCTGGAGGCGCACCATTCGAAAACCCTGGACGCATTCCTTTTTGTGTTTCCGCGGCAAGTGTGAATTGAGAGACAACTAATAGACTACCACCCGCTTGTTGCACATTTAGGTTCATTTTGTCATTTTCATCACTAAATATGCGATAACCACAGACTTTTTCACATAATCTTTTAGCTTTCTGTTCGTTGTCGTCTTTCTCTACACCTAATAAAACCAATAAACCTTGATTAATAGCGCCGACAGTTTCACCAGCAATATCGACTTTTGCCTGTGTCACTCGTTGAATTAACGCGATCATATTCTCTCCAAAATAAATCAATAAAAAAGGATAACAAATTCAATCTATTGTTATCCTTACAATAGCATTATTCTTCTACTGGGAGAGAAAAATCATAATCTTTGAAGTAGTCAATGACAGTCTGTTTATCAATGACATGTACACCCTTCATACCCACAGCAATAGCTGCATCAACATTGGCTTTTACATCATCAAAAAAAACAGCATCTTGTGCTTCAACATCTTCAGATTCTAAAACATACTTAAAGAGTTCAGGATCAGGTTTTCTCATGCCAAGATCTTGCGACAGGTAGAGAAAATCAGCAGAGGCTGCAATTTCAGGATAGTGTTCTGGCCAGTAATCTTGGTGTAAACGGTTAGTATTTGATAACACTACAACCCGATGTCCTTGTTCTCTTAGTTTATTCATTATATCAATGACTTCAGGTCGTACTGCGATAAAAATAGCCTGCCATCCTTCAGCGAATTGCTCAAAGCTTAAGCTCATGCCAAGTTCTGAGTTAATTTCTTCAGCAAATTCGATATCTGTAATATTACCGCGCTCATGTAATTTAAAAACTTCGCCTGCTGTGAAATCCTTTTTTAGGCTCGCTAATGGAACACCACTCAGCTTACTCCATACTGCAAATACTCGGTTAAAATCGATATCAATAATCACATTACCCATATCAAAGATATAAAGCATAAATCCTCTCCATAATAGAAAACTCATTTTACTTTAATCATAAATCGCTTTACTGAACAGGCTTAAACGTCAAAAAAGTACAATAATCACACTTAATTTTTTTGTAAAACAGAAAACCAGCAGAGAGGGAGAAGCAAAATGAGAAAAAAGGGGTTTAACTTTAAGATGTCGTTCACTGAAAGATAGGAAGGAAGCGAAAAACTTATGCGGTGGCAAATTTTCCACCGCATTCGTCTTATATAGTACTACTGTCTTATAGCATGACTAATTAGTAGTACCAGATACTCTAAATAATTTAAGTTACAGGTAGGCGACAATAAAGATAGACGGGAAACATAGATAAACTATGTGACTCGACTAATTGAACCTAGTCAACACCTCTGTCACTTGAAGTATGACGAGTATAAACTCAGGGCGCTAAACGCGCCCTAAGAATTATGTTATCAGAATAACGAATTAGTCTTTGCTACGGTAAGCACGACGACGATCGTTTTCTGACAGATAACGCTTACGCAGACGAATAGACTGCGGAGTAACTTCAACTAACTCATCGTCATCAATAAATTCTAATGCTTGTTCTAATGTTTGTTTCAGGTGTGGAGTCAGCGTTGTCGCCTCATCTGTACCAGAAGCACGCATGTTAGTCAGCTTTTTACCCGTTAAACAGTTTACTGTTAAGTCATTAGAGCGAGTATGAATACCAATCACTTGGCCTTCGTAAACTTCTGCACCATGAGTCACAAATAATTTACCGCGGTCTTGTAAGCTATACAGTGCGTAAGCAACGGCTTTACCTTGGCCATTAGAGATCATAACACCGTTATTACGGCGACCGATTTCACCTGGACGAACATCATCATAGTGACTGAATGTTGCATACAGTAAACCAGTACCTGATGTCATAGTCATAAATTCAGTACGGAAACCAATCAGACCACGGCTAGGAATAATGTAGTCTAAACGTACACGTCCTTTACCATCTGGTTGCATATCACGCATTTCACCTTTACGCTCACCCATCGCTTGCATCACATCACCTTGGTGCTGTTCTTCAATATCGATAGTGACTTGTTCGAAAGGCTCTTGTTTACGACCGTCAATGTCACGGAAGATAACTTTAGGACGAGATACACCTAATTCGTAACCTTCACGACGCATATTTTCAATCAGAACTGACAGGTGAAGCTCACCACGACCTGATACACGGAATGCATCTGGATCTTCAGTTTCTTCTACACGTAATGCTACGTTATGGACTAACTCTTTTTTCAGACGATCTAAAATCTGACGAGAAGTCACAAACTTACCTTCACGACCACAGAAAGGTGAAGTATTAACACAGAAATACATGCTAACAGTTGGTTCATCAACGGCTAATGCAGGTAATGCTTCAACAGCACCTGTTTCGCAGATCGTGTCAGAAATATTCAGTTCGCCTAAGCCTGTGATTGCGATGATATCGCCAGCTTCTGCAACTTCAACTTCGATACGTTCTAAGCCTAAGTGACCTAACACTTTACCGACTTTACCGTTACGAGTTTTACCTTCGCTATCGATGATAGTCACTTGCTGGTTAGGTTTAACCTTACCGCGCTTGATACGACCGATACCGATAACACCTAGGTAGTTGTTGTAGTCCAACTGAGAAATTTGCATCTGGAATGTGCCTTCCAGATCAACTTTTGGTGGCTCTACATATTTGACAATAGCTTCATATAACGGAGTCATATCTTCAGCCATGTCATTATAATCTGTTCCCGCAATACCGTTTAATGCAGATGCATAGATAATTGGGAAATCAAGTTGTTCGTCAGTTGCACCTAAGTTTACGAACAGGTCAAATACCTGATCAACAACCCAGTCTGGACGCGCACCAGGGCGGTCAACTTTATTGATAACAACAATTGGTTTTAAGTTGTTAGCAAACGCTTTTTGTGTCACAAAACGAGTTTGTGGCATTGGGCCATCCATCGCGTCAACCAGCAATAGAACGCTGTCTACCATAGACATAACGCGTTCTACCTCACCACCGAAGTCGGCGTGTCCTGGGGTATCTACGATATTGATACGATAGTCATTCCATTTAATCGCTGTATTTTTCGCAAGAATAGTAATTCCGCGCTCTCTTTCGAGATCATTTGAGTCCATCACGCGCTCAGCAACGGTTTCACGTTCGCCGAACGTACCAGATTGCTGTAGTAATTTATCGACGATAGTTGTTTTACCATGGTCAACGTGGGCGATGATGGCGATATTACGCAAGTTTTCGATCACAAAATTTGCCTCAGGCATTGTAGAAATAAGCGCAGTATTGTACACGCTTTAGACGAGAGACTAAACAAGATCACAATAATGATTGCTTAACAATATGCAATTAATTGAATTGTGATCCTTTTCACGCCTCAGAATTTAGTAGCATCCGTTCGATTGCACCAAAACAGTGCAACTAATTAGGCTTAATTTGCACCAACTTTGTGCAATAATTAAAAAATCACAGGAGATATTCTACACTAAACTTCATCAATACAGTATATATCCCTTTTTAGATAAGTTGGCATGCTTTTCGCAATAGAATTTAGGTGAGCAAAAAATTCACCGAAAAAATGTGTAAGGCCACTGCACTCAATAAAACCATTCGCCAGGAGAGTTCCTATGTCCCTTGAACATGTATTATCCATGATTGAAGAACATAAAGTTAGATATATTGACTTACGTTTCACTGATACCCGCGGTAAAGAACAACATCTTACTATTCCGGCTCATCAGGTTAACGATGATTTCTTTGAAGAAGGAAAAATGTTCGATGGTTCTTCTATTGGTGGCTGGAAAGGCATTAACGAATCAGACATGGTGCTGATGCCAGATGCAACAACGGCAATGCTTGACCCATTTTTCCAAGATCCAACCCTGATTATTCGTTGTGACGTTTTAGAACCAGGCACAATGCAAGGTTATGATCGCGACCCACGCTCTATCTCAAAACGTGCTGAAGACTATTTAAAATCAAGTGGTATCGCAGACACAGTATTGTTTGGGCCAGAGCCAGAGTTCTTCCTATTTGATGATATTCGTTTCAAAAACGATATTTCTGGCGCATCTTACGCTATCAACGATATTGAAGCGGCATGGAACACCAATACCAAATATGAAGACGGCAACAAAGGTCACCGTCCAATGGTTAAAGGTGGTTACTTCCCACTGCCACCCGTCGATTCATCACAAGATATTCGTTCTACCATGTGTAATATCATGGAAGAAATGGGCTTAGTTGTTGAAGCTCATCACCATGAAGTCGCAACTGCGGGTCAAAATGAAGTGGCTACTCGCTTTAATACCATGACCAAAAAAGCAGATGAAACCCAAATTTATAAATACGTGGTACAAAACGTGGCTCACGTATTTGGTAAAACAGCGACCTTTATGCCAAAACCATTAGTTGGTGATAACGGTTCAGGTATGCACTGCCATATGTCACTGTCTAAAAACGGCGTAAACCTATTTGCCGGTGATAAATACGGCGGATTATCTGAAATGGCGCTGTATTACATCGGCGGTATTATCAAACACGCTCGTGCATTAAATGCGTTTACTAACCCAACCACTAACTCTTACAAACGTTTAGTTCCGGGTTTTGAAGCCCCTGTTATGTTGGCTTACTCAGCACGTAACCGCTCTGCGTCAATTCGTATTCCTGTGGTTGCCAGCATGAAAGCACGTCGTATTGAAGTCCGTTTCCCAGATCCTTTAGCAAACCCTTATTTAGCGTTTGCGGCTCAGTTGATGGCGGGTCTTGATGGCATTATCAACAAAATTCACCCTGGTGATGCTATGGATAAAAACCTCTATGACTTGCCACCTGAAGAAGCGAAAGAGATCCCAACTGTCGCAGGTTCATTAGAAGAAGCATTAAATACATTAAATGCAGATCGTGAATTCTTAACCCGCGGTGGTGTATTTACTGATGATGCTATTGATGCTTATTTAGAATTATTACGTGCTGATGTTCAACGTGTACGTATGGCTCCGCATCCTCTTGAATTTGAAATGTATTACAGTGCTTAAGACTATTTTTACAGATAAATATTTAAGCCTTGATGTAAAACTGTTTTTTTTGCCGTGAAGCTATTTTGCCCATCTTCGGATGGGCACTTTTCTCCCATTTAAGGAGTCAGTCTTTTCACTTACGCATTGGTTCATTCATGTAATAAAGGTAAGATGCACTAAAATGGTGCAATGGGGTATTCAATATGGAAACGGCAGACTTACCTGACAACACATTAATTTTAGACTCATTGATACATTCAGTATTGGTTATCAACAAAGAGTTTATTATTTGCTACGCAAATCATTCTGCGTTACAGGTTTTAGCACAAAGCCGTCGAAAATTATTTGAAACGCCTTTCACTGCCCTTTTCAGCTATTACTCTTTTGATGCTGATTTAATGCGTGAAACATTAGCGAATGGACAAAGCTTTACCGACAATGAAGTGATATTGGTTGTAAATAACCAATCACACACAATGTCGCTCAGTGCCCAACCTATTTCCGAGCAACACATTTTGCTGGAGCTGGCGCCTATGGATAGTCAACGCCGGTTAAGCCAAGAGCAGATACAACAAGCACAGCAAATGGCAGCAAGGGAATTGGTTAGGGGGCTGGCACATGAAATTAAAAATCCGTTGGGGGGATTACGAGGCGCGGCTCAATTGCTAGCCAAATCCTTACCAGATCCAGCTTTAACGGAATATACGCAAGTTATTATTGAACAAGCTGATCGCCTACGTGTATTGGTGGACAGATTACTCGGCCCCCAACATCCAGGGACAAAAACCCACCAGAGTATTCACCATGTTGTTGAACGCGTTGCTCAGCTTATTTCCCTTGAATGCCCTGAAAATGTCACTTTACTAAAAGATTACGATCCCAGTTTACCTGAGTTATCACATTACCCAGATCAAATAGAACAAGTACTGCTAAATATTACACGCAATGCCTTACAAGCCGTTGAAAAAAACGGCGGAACCATTATTTTGCGTACCCGTACGGCTTTTCAGGTCACGCTTCATGGTGAGCGCCACAAACTTGTTGCCCGTATAGATGTGATTGATACCGGTGATGGTATTCCTCCTCATCTACAAGATACGCTTTTTTACCCCATGGTGAGTGGTAGAGAAGGCGGTAATGGATTGGGGCTTTCTATTGCGCGTAATTTAGTGGATCAACATGCAGGCAAAATTGAGTTTACCAGTTGGCCTGGAAATACTGAGTTTTCTATTTATTTACCAATTAAGTAGGAGATAACCAATGCAAAAAGGAAATGTATGGGTTGTTGATGATGACAGCTCTATTCGCTGGGTACTTGAACGTGCCATTTCTCGTGAAGGCATGTCTTGTAAAGCCTTTGAGCATGCGAATGATGTGCTTAATGCACTCAATACAGAAATACCTGATGTGTTGTTATCAGACATTCGTATGCCTGATATGGATGGTTTATCTCTTTTAAAAATAATTAAAGAACAATACCCAACTCTGCCCGTTATTATTATGACGGCACATTCTGATCTCGATGCTGCCGTTAATGCCTATCAACAAGGGGCATTTGATTACTTACCAAAGCCGTTCGATATCGACGAAACATTGGCATTAATTGATCGCGCCATTACGCATTATCGCGAACAAAAACAACCCAATACCGATGAAACCTTGCTGCAATCAGTGACAGATATGATTGGCGAAGCACCTGCAATGCAAGAGGTTTACCGTATTATTGGTCGGCTTTCTCGCTCCTCAATTAGTGTACTTATTAATGGGGAATCGGGTACAGGAAAAGAGTTAGTGGCACATGCATTACATCGCCATAGCCCAAGAGCGTCCTCTCCTTTTATCGCGCTAAATATGGCGGCAATTCCTAAAGACTTGATTGAATCAGAGCTTTTTGGTCATGAAAAGGGGGCATTTACAGGCGCCTCTCAAGTACGCCAAGGTCGATTTGAACAAGCGAATGGCGGTTCACTGTTTCTTGATGAAATTGGTGATATGCCTCTTGATATTCAAACACGTTTACTGCGAGTTCTGGCTGAAGGACAATTTTATCGTGTAGGCGGTTATGCCCCTGTAAAAGTCGATGTGCGTATTATCGCCGCAACTCATCAGGACTTAGAAAAGCGAGTTCAGGCCGGTGATTTTCGTGAAGATCTCTATCATCGTCTCAATGTCATACGCATTCAGTTGCCGCCATTACGCGATAGAACTGAAGATATTCCCAGTTTAGCGCGCTATTTTCTGCAAAAAACAGCAAAAGAATTGGGCGTCGAAGCCAAAGTTCTTCATCAGCAAAGTTTACAAATAATGATGGAATATAGCTGGTCAGGTAACGTCAGACAATTAGAGAATGTGTGTCGCTGGTTAACGGTAATGACGGCAAGCCAAGAGATTATGCCTCAAGATTTACCACAAGAAATTCGCCAGCCTGATGAGAAAGCCAAAAATATCAATCGAATTGCTTCTTCTCAACATTGGTCACAACATCTTTCATTATGGGCAGATGAAACATTAGGTGAAGGGAAAGAAAATATCTTAGCAGATGCGCTGCCTCAATTTGAACGCACACTATTACTCAGTGCCTTGGCATATACGCAAGGGCATAAACAAGATGCAGCAAGATTATTAGGTTGGGGAAGAAATACATTAACCCGCAAATTAAAAGAGTTAGGGATAGAGGAATATTGATCCCCTAACCCTTCATCAATTAAATAACACGCGAGAATTGACGTTGGCGCATTTGATTTCGTAAATAGGTATCGAAACACATACAAATATTACGAATAAGCAAACGTCCTCGTGGTGTAACTTGAATGCCGTCTACTGTTATTTCAACTAAACCGTCATCCTTCATTGGCATAAGTAATTCTAAATCTTCTTTAAAATGGTCATGGAAGACAATATTGTGCATTTTTTCAATATCAGAAAAACGCAGACTAAAATTACAAATTAAGGTTTTAATTACATCACGGCGAATACAATCATCATTAGTCAGAGATAAACCGCGCCATAGCGCATTTCCTTCACGATTAACTCGCGCATAATACTCTTTCAATACTTTTTCATTCTGCGCATAGTTATCACCTAACATACTTATTGCAGAAACTCCCATGCCTAATAAATCACACTCTTCATGAGTGGTATAGCCTTGGAAATTACGGTGCAAAATACCTTTACGTTGGGCAACCGCTAATTCATCATCCGGTTTAGCAAAGTGATCCATACCAATAAACTGATAGCCGTTTGTTGTCAGCGTAGAAATTGTCTCTTGTAATATTTCTAATTTTTCTTCTGCTAAAGGGAGATCTTCATCTTTAATTTTACGCTGAGCCGCGAATAAATTAGGTAAGTGCGCATAATTGAAAACACTCAATCTATCTGGTGATAGCTCAATAACACGTTTTAATGTAAAGGCAAAACTCTCTTTGGTCTGCTTAGGTAAGCCATAAATTAAGTCAATGCTGGTGGAGTGAAAACCCACTTCACGCGCACGCTCTACCAATGCAAAAATAAATGCTTCATCTTGCTCACGATTTACTTTTTGTTGCACTTCTTTATTGAAATCTTGCACCCCCATACTCAGGCGATTAAATCCTTCATGACGTAGATGGTCGATAACATCTAGCTCAATTTCACGAGGATCAATCTCAATAGAGAGTTCTGCATTATCAACAAAATGAAAATGGTGGCGTAATAGCGAAACCAATCGGCTAATTTGTTGTTTATCCAGAAAAGTCGGTGTCCCCCCGCCCCAATGCATTTGAGTCACTTTTCTGTCTTTAAAATAGCGCGCTCTGTTAATAATTTCTTTTTCTAAAACATCAAGATATTCATCTGCTTTATGTTTATGGCGAGTAATAATTTTATTACAGCCGCAGAAATAGCACAGCTTATGGCAGAAAGGAATATGAATATAAAGCGATAAAGGGCGCTCAAGATAGCGTTGAGTCGCTTTGATAAAATCATCATCGCCATATTGCTGATTAAATTCTAATGCTGTTGGGTATGATGTATAGCGAGGACCTGAATAGTTATACTTATGGATCAGGTCAAGATCCCAAATAATTGTTTGTTCTGACATGCCTCTACCTTCCAAAAGTGAACCGCTGATATCTCATACCAGCAAACAGACATTATGAATATCTGAAAGAATAGTGTAACCAATAAATCAGGAACTGAATATGATCGAAAGAGGTATCGTGTGGATCCCTCTCTTCTTATTGATAGGCGATAACACTCAAATATATGACGTGATGTAAATCACATTATGTAAAAATAGTCTTACCCATTAAAGATATTCATGAATAAATTAAGTTTATTCAATATGTTAGTAGTGTTAATTTATCGTGGAATATCAGAATAAAACTTTTACACCGAGTTTAAAACGATATATTACTCAAAATACGATTTAAATTAATTAAATATCTCGTTATATTAGTTTTATTATTCTTTTATTCCCTCTTAATTCGATGATTCTAATAATAGTAACAATTATATCTTTACCTAAATTATAATATTACATATCCTAGAGGCAAACATTGATTAATATCCAACTAGGTCGTGTTTTGATTTAAATTTGAGGGCTACTAAAGAATAAAGGTCGCTATATTACAAGGAAAGATAGCATCCCCCATACCTTATCTTATTTTCTTTGACGTTTCTCTTATTTAATCAGTCTCTTTTATATACCCGAATTATGGATTATTAACCACGGAAGGAAACGGACTAGCAACCAAGGATGGTTTATCTTTTCAATAACAACACCTCTTTTTATTTACTCTCTATTTCATACTTATTTTGTGGCAAATATAGGTAGTATTACCCATCATCAAATAAGAATAATTATTATCTGTAAATAAAATAAGGCTCTGCTTATTTTAAACTAATTAAACAGAGCCTTTTCATTATTATGCTTATTTTATTGCATTTGCTTATTCTGCATCTTTACCATAACTAGGAGAGCGTGGGCCATATAGAATACCGTTCGCCTTTCCTGCTGAAAGTAAACGTATACTGGTTATACCTGCAATTTGGTAGCTTTTGTCTGATACGGTATTCACAATTTGATTCACAACGGCTGAAACCAACATCCCTATTAAACTACCTGAAGAGCCGTCTGTTTCTGTACTTGATGCCGTTGCAGAACTACTCCACAACACGCCACCATTACGAAGATCAACAAGCTTGGCAGTAACAGTCACTCGCGTATCACTAGAAATAATTTGATATGACGTTCCAAACTCTGTGATATCTAAGTATAAAACAGCATCAGCACCAAAGATTTCACGAAGTTTATTAGGGCTTACTGCATGAATATCCCCTGCCATGGATAAACCATTTTGCTTAAATGTTTCTTCAACAACAGCAACAGGGAAAACATAATATCCCGCTTCTGCCAAAGGATATGTTACTTGAGATAAGAAGCTGTGCCCCGCGCTAACTTCCGTTGTGTGGTTTTGCGGCACTAAGACTAAAATACTTTTTGGTTTACTCTGTTTAAATGCAGTGTAATCTGTTTTAACAGGCTGGGCGCATCCCGTTAATACCAACGCAAAAGCCAAGCAAATTAAAGCGAATAAGCGACTCATTTTTGCATTCCTTTATTTTTCATCAGGCGATCCATAAATTCCGCTGATTCAGGGTAAAGTACTTTTTCTTCATTAAATTCTGCCATCGCTAAATCTAATGCACCCGTCGCACCATATAACATCCCTAAATGCGCATGTAATCCTGGTGGAATACCTAATGATTTAGCGCGAGAAAGCTCTATACTTTTCTTCAATGCATCAATTTGTGCTTGAGGATCACTTTCACTTTGTTGATAGTGCTGATATACCACTTGTTGATAACTGTCCCAGTTATAAAGTGGTTTCGGGCCACTTGCACAGCCTGTCAGTAATAATGCCCCAAAAACAAGGCTTATTAATGGTTTAGACATCGTTATATCCTTATAAAGGCGCATTATTTTGAAGGCTGCCAAGCATTGCTCTCAATACCTGCAACTAAATTGTTAACCGCTTCGCGGATCGCTAAATCAAGCACTTTACCGTTCAATGTTGAGTCATAGCTTGCTGTTCCACCAAACCCAATGATTTCACGGTTAGAAAGCTCATATTCACCCGCGCCTTGAGATGAGAACACCACTTCTGATGTATTCACATTCACAACGTTTAAATTCACTTTTGCATAAGCAACTTGTGTTTTACCGCGACCTAAAATACCGAATAATTGACGATCGCCCACTTCTTTACGGCCAAATTCTGTTACATCACCCGTTATCACATAATTAGCGCCTTTCAATTGTTGGCTTTGCCCTTTAATACCGGCTTCTTCTTTTAATTCAGATAAATTGGCTCTGTCTAATACATTAAAACGCCCTGTTTGTTGTAAGTGCGTCATTAAAATCGTTTTGGATTGGTTGCCTAATCTATCAACTCCATCAGAGAATATTCCATTCATATAACTAGAACGGTTATCAAACTTACCAATAGAAATAGCGCTCTTAGTGCCTGTATAAGTTGTGTTATAGGTTGCAACTTTAGCGACTTCTAAAGAGCGTGAAGATTCTGATGCACACCCTGCTAGGAATGAAGCAGAAATCATGATCAAACCAAACGATAATTTATTTAAATTCATATTAATAACCCAATAAAGGTGAAATAAACCCATAGATATTCATTCTATTAATTGAAGCAGGGTTGATATAAACAGAAATAATGCTTTCGATTTTAGCTCGTGAGAGCTACCCTTAAAAACCTTAATAATAATAAGGTTAAAAGACCATCAACTCTTATTTGATAATATAAAGGCAATCAGCGATGGGGAGAATAGAAGATAGGCGATAAAAATAACAACAAATAAATATAAAGATAAAATAGGTAATGCTTTATCTATTATTTTTTCAATATCCCTTAAGTCAGTTTAAAATTAAACCCATAAAAAAATAGAAGCAAATTTATATTATATGGCTATTTAATTCGTTCTTATAAATACCTTTATCTAAAGAAAAAATCTAAATAATGTGTAATAAAAAAACGCGATATAACCAATATTGATTATATCACGCCCATTATTTTCGTTCTTTTTACCGACAAATACGGTAATAATAAATACGCTATTAGCGTTTTTTTCCAAATGCAGCAGCTAAAGCATCACCCATTGCACTATTTCCTGCATTATTACCATTATTCATTGGCTGACGGCTACCACGGGCAGGTTTTTGCCCTTTGTTATTTCTAACGGAATTCGAGGTATTTGATGATGATGGTTTTTTATCACTATCACCTGCAACTTCATCTAAACGCATAGTCAATGCGATGCGCTTACGAGCTAAATCAACCTCAAGAACTTTAACTTTAACAATATCTCCAGTTTTCACCACAGTATGTGGATCTTCAATAAATCGATCAGCTAAAGAAGAAATATGCACCAAGCCATCTTGGTGTACACCGATATCAACGAATGCACCGAAATTAGTCACGTTAGTCACCGTTCCTTCAAGGATCATGCCACTAACTAAGTCATTCATCGTTTCAACACCTTCAGCAAAAGTCGCTGTTTTAAACTCTGGACGTGGGTCGCGCCCCGGTTTCGCTAACTCTTTTAAGATGTCATTAATCGTTGGCAGACCAAACTGCTCCGTAATAAATGCTCTTGCGTCTACTTGTGAAATTAAAGTGCTATTCCCCATTAAATCATCAATTTTTTGATGGGTAGATTGCAGGATATTTTCAACAACAGGATACGCTTCAGGGTGAACCGTTGAGGCATCAAGCGGATTTTTACCATCTCGAATACGTAAGAAACCAGCACATTGTTCAAAGGCTTTTGGCCCTAAACGCGCCACTTTGAGTAACTGTTTTCTATCAATAAAACGACCATTTTCATCGCGCCAGCTAATAATATTTTGAGCTATAGATTGGCTAAGCCCTGCAACACGCGTTAATAACGGTACTGATGCGGTATTTAAGTCAACACCGACGCCATTCACACAGTCTTCAACGACAGTATCAAGTTTTCTTGCTAATAATGTTTGGCTAACATCATGCTGATATTGACCCACACCAATTGATTTAGGATCAATTTTTACAAGTTCAGCCAGAGGGTCTTGTAAGCGACGCGCGATAGAAACCGCGCCACGGATAGAAACATCTAAATCAGGAAATTCATTAGCGGCAAGCTCTGACGCTGAATACACCGATGCGCCCGCTTCACTAACAATCACTTTTTGCGCTTTCACTTCTGGATAGCGTTTTACTGTTTCAGCAAAAAATCGCTCTGTTTCACGAGAAGCCGTACCATTACCAATCGCCACCAACTCCACATTATGCTTAATACATAACGCAGCTACACTTGCTGCGGCTTTATCCGCTTGTCCTGTATGTGGATAAATTGTATCTGTGGCAATTAATTTGCCCGTGCTATCAACAACCGCAACTTTAACACCCGTACGTAAACCAGGATCAAGCCCCATTGTGGCACGCATGCCGGCAGGCGCTGCCATCAATAAATCATTAAGGTTACGAGCAAAAACATTAATCGCTTCTTCTTCCGCTTTTTCTCGTAATTGGCTCATTAGTTCTGTTTCAATATGCATTAAAACTTTTATGCGCCAAGTCCAACTTACAACAGCTTTACGCCAGCTATCTGCCGGTTGATTATTTAAACGTAACCCTAAATGCTCTGTAACCAGTTGTTCACCGTAGCTCTCTTTGGGGGCTTCTTCAAATTGCGGATCAGGATTAAGTGATAATTGAAGAATACCTTCGTTACGACCACGAAACATGGCTAAAGCACGGTGAGAGGGAACATTAGCAATAGGCTCGTGATGATCAAAATAATCACTAAATTTAGCGCCTTCAGCTTCTTTGCCATCAATCACTTTGGCAACAAGATGCGCATTTTTCCATAAATATTGGCGAACTTTTGCTAATAATCCCGCATCTTCTGAAAAACGTTCCATTAAAATATAACGTGCGCCATCTAAAGCGGCTTTGGTGTCATCAACACCTTTTTCTGCATTGATATAAATAGCCGCGGCTTCTTCTGGGTTATTTTGTGGTTCATTCCACAATAAATCAGCTAATGGTTCTAATCCATTTTCAATCGCAATTTGCCCACGAGTACGGCGCTTAGGCTTATAAGGAAGATAGAGATCTTCAAGCTCTGTTTTACTTTGAGTTTCATTAATTGAAGAATGCAGTTCTGGTGTCAGTTTTCCTTGTTCTTCAATTGATTTTAAAATTGTTTGGCGACGATCGTTGAGTTCGCGTAAGTAACCAAGGCGAGTTTCTAGTTGACGTAATTGCGTATCATCTAATCCGCCGGTGACCTCTTTACGATAACGGGCAACAAATGGCACCGTATTCCCTTCATCCAGTAACGTTATAGCCGAAAGGACTTGCTGGGGCTTCACAGATAGCTCATCTGCAATAATTCGGCTTAATGATTCATTCATAAAATATTTACCTACCGAGAGGAATAGTTAAAAAAGATGGCTATTATACACGCAGAGCATTAAAAAAATTTGGCAAAATTCCTATCTAGCTCGACAATTATGAGGAAATTAACAGATTATTTTAACATTCACGCTATAGTACCTTTATGAAATTCAATGTTGATGATAGTTTTTATTCGTAATGGCAAAAAGTAACTATATTACTCGTGATGGCTGGTATGCCTTAGACAAAGAGCTAAAATATCTTTGGAAAGAAGAACGCCCGCGTGTCACACAATCGGTTTCAGAAGCAGCGGCACAAGGTGACCGTTCAGAAAATGCTGAATATATTTATGGAAAGAAGCGATTACGGGAAATTGACAGACGTGTTCGTTTTTTATCAAAACGTCTTGATGAACTAAAAATCGTTGACCCAGATCCGCGCCAAGAAGGAAAAGTCTATTTCGGTGCTTGGGTCACGCTTGAAGATGATGACGAAAATATCAAAACCTTTAGGCTTGTGGGTCCCGATGAATTTGATCCAGCAAAACAGTGGATTTCTATTGATTCCCCTGTTGCTAGAGCGCTTATTGGTAAGCAAGTTGATGATGAAATTAGTGTGCAAACACCAGGTGGTGAAGTTAATTACTGCGTATTATCTATCGAATATCATTCGAAATAAGATAAATAAATAGCTTTATATCCTTTATTAAGACCAATGAACAAGTTTTATCTATAAATTATTAACATTTATTCTTTGGTTTTGGTTTAATATTCTTATCGATGATAGAATTCGCTAATAAATGCATTTGCACTTCGGGAGCTTAAAAAATGCAAGAAAGTTATAAAGTGCTAATCGTGGACGATGATTTACGTCTGCGTTCACTCTTAGAGCGCTATTTGACAGAGCAAGGTTTTCAAATCCGTACTGCCGCAAACGCCGATCAAATGGATCGTCTGCTCACTCGCGAATCTATCCATCTTATTGTGCTCGATTTAATGCTTCCTGGTGAGGATGGCCTCTCTATTTGCCGCCGCTTAAGAAGCCAAAACAACCCTATCCCTATTATTATGGTTACTGCGAAAGGGGAAGAGGTTGATAGAATTGTGGGGCTTGAAATCGGTGCTGACGATTACATCTCAAAACCCTTTAATCCAAGAGAACTACTGGCACGTATTCGCGCAGTTCTTCGTCGCCAAGCGAATGAATTGCCGGGCGCACCTTCACAAGATAACGCCATTATCTCTTTTGGTAAGTTCAAGCTAAACCTTGGTACGCGTGAGATGTTCCACGAAGAAGAGCATATGCCTCTGACAAGTGGTGAATTCGCTGTATTAAAAGTACTGGTATCTCACCCTCGCGAGCCACTTTCTCGTGATAAGTTAATGAGCCTTGCTCGTGGTCGTGAATACAGTGCAATGGAGCGTTCAATCGATGTCCAAATTTCGCGTTTACGTCGCATGATTGAAGAAGATCCAACGCATCCTCGCTATATTCAAACAGTTTGGGGACTCGGCTACGTCTTCGTTCCTGATGGAACCAGCGTTCAATGAGAAGGCTGAGGCTTTCACCCCACAATAAACTGACACGTTCGCTATTTCTGGTTATCTCGCTACTTTTTTTTAGCTTGATAGCCAGTTATATCGTTGTGCAACACCTTATTGTGGGACCAAGCCTTCAGCAATTTAATAAAGTTTTAGCGTATGAAATACGTACGTTAATGCCTGAAGAACTGATCCTAGTAGACGGCACCCCGCTAAAAATCTCCCCTGCTTTACGTAATAAAATCTATAACGAACTCGGTGTTTCTTTCTTTGATAAAAATGCTGCACTTGAGGAAGGGCTATATTGGGCCAAAATAGATGATGAATTAAGTGAACAGATGTCTGAATATCTGGGAGGAAAAACCGAGCTATGGATTGAAAATACGCTAGAATACCCAGTCTTATGGGTTAATACGTATATGTCCCCCTCGCTTTGGATCCGCGTTCCACTCACTGAATTAGGGCAAAACTTCTTACTGCCTGTTTACCGACAAGCAATTATTTTTATTATTATCGTTGTTGCTTTTTTCTGGCTTTATAGCCGTTTTCAAAATCGCCCACTCAATGAAGTGGAGTATGCAGCACGTCGCATCGGGAAAGGGGTTATTCCACCGCCTATTCCTGAATCTGGCTCTTCTGAAATGCGCTCGATTATTCGTGCCTTTAACCAGATGTCATCAGGTATTCGCTCATTAGATAATGATAGAACGCTTGTTATGGCAGGTGTTAGCCATGATTTACGTACACCACTGACTCGAATTCGTTTGGCCACTGAAATGATGAGCCCCGAAGATAGTTACCTCGCAGACTCTATCAATAAAGATATCGAAGACTGTGATGCTATTATTGGGCAATTCTTAGACTATATGCGCACAGGTAAAGAGATGTCTTTAGAACTGTGTGATATGAATAATCTATTACGAGAAGTTATTTCAGCTGAATCTAATTCCGGAAAAATCAGCGAAGAGCATCTTCATCCTGAACCCATTAATATCACAGCTAACCCTATTGCTGTAAAACGCGCACTAACCAATATGGTGGTGAATGCTACTCGCTATGGTCATGGCTGGATAAGCGTTTCAAGTGGAAAAGATGAAGAGTATGCGTGGTTCCAAGTTGAAGATGATGGCCCGGGTATTCCACAAGAAGATAGACAACGCCTTTTCCAACCTTTTGTTCAAGGTGAACAAGCACGTAGCTCAACGGGTGCGGGGTTAGGATTATCCATTATTCGTCGTATTATGGATGCTCATGGTGGCTATGTAGAGCTTGATGATAGCGTTAAAGGTGGATTATTAATCCGTGCTAACTTCCCATTAAAAGAGCGCGAAGATGAGGATGATTAGCCCACTCTATTTCAAGTATTGAAGTACTTTTTATTACGCCATTTCTCTTCTCATTTCTCTCCTTCTATAAATATTTCATCATTTTTTCGCTTTGTCATAAAACTGTCACAATTAAGACATTTAATTGTCATCAAACTGACCTATTGTCTGTGCGTACCGTAACCGAAGTTGATAGATGTCGAAAATTATTCTACCTATCCCACAGGAGGGATTATGAAACTGATGCGTACCACCCTGACTAGTGTCATTGCCGCTGCGTTTTCAATGACCGCTCTTTCTGCACAGGCAACGACCTCGCTGACTGGTGCTGGCGCAACGTTCCCTGCCCCAGTTTATGCTAAATGGGCAGATTCCTATCAGAAAGAAACGGGTAACAAAATTAACTACCAAGGCATTGGTTCCTCTGGTGGTGTTAAACAAATCATTGCAAATACTGTTGATTTTGGTGCTTCTGATGCACCATTAGCAGACGACAAATTACAAGCTGACGGTTTATTCCAATTTCCTACCGTCATTGGTGGCGTTGTTATGGCAGTAAATATTCCTGGTATCAAATCAGGTGAACTGACCTTAGATGGCGACACTATCGGTAATATCTATCTAGGCAAGATCCAAAAATGGAACGATCCTGCCATCACTAAGCTCAATCCGGGCGTAAAATTACCAGACCAAAATATTGCGGTTATTCGCCGTGCTGACGGTTCAGGTACATCATTCGTTTTCACTAGCTACTTATCAAAAGTAAATAGTGCATGGAAAGATGAAGTAGGCGCAGGCTCTACCGTAAAATGGCCGACAGGCTTAGGTGGAAAAGGGAATGATGGCATCGCGGCATTCGTTCAACGTGTACCAGGTTCAATTGGTTATGTTGAATATGCTTACGCGAAACAAAACAACCTTGCTTATACTAAATTAGTCACCGCTGACGGCGAAGCAATCGCGCCAACCGCTGACAGCTTTAGTGCCGCAGCAAGAAAAATAGATTGGAGCAAAAGCTTTGCACAAGACCTGACTAACCAGAAAGGTGAAAATGCATGGCCGATTACTTCAACTACCTTCATCTTAGTGCATCAAACACAAAAAGATGCCGTAAAAGGTAAAGAAGTACTGAATTTCTTCAACTGGGCTTACGACAAAGGTAATCAGGAAGCGAAAAACCTAGATTACGCGGTATTACCTACCGAAGTTGTAGAACAAATTCGTGCTGCATGGAAAACAAGTATCAAAGACAGTAATGGTAAACCGATTTACTAATAAAACGGTAATCATTAAGAGATAAGTTAACGTTCACCCCCTGCTAAAACAGGGGGTAATAAATTAAAAGAGGCTTTATGGCCGAGCACACAACGGTAATAAAGGCCCCTAGTAAACGAGGGGACGTTATTTTCAGCGCACTGGTTCGTCTAGCTGCGTTGATTACGCTTTTGCTTTTAACAGGTATCATTGTTTCACTGATTTTCGCCTCATGGCCAAGTATTCAACAATTCGGCCTTTCATTCTTATGGTCGAAAGAGTGGGATCCTCCTGCTCAGGAATTTGGCGCACTAGTGCCTATTTACGGCACCATTGTGACCTCAGTCATCGCACTGATCATTGCTGTTCCTGTCAGTTTTGGTATCGCTCTGTTCTTAACTGAATTAGCCCCTAATTGGTTAAAACGCCCGTTAGGTATCGCTATTGAGTTACTCGCCGCGATTCCCAGCATTGTTTATGGTATGTGGGGGCTATTTGTCTTTGCACCACTCTTTGCAACCTATTTCCAAGAGCCTGTAGGTAATGTGATGTCTTCCATTCCTATCGTTGGCGAGCTTTTCTCTGGCCCTGCTTTTGGTATTGGTATTCTGGCGGCAGGGGTTATCCTCGCTATCATGATCATTCCTTATATCGCTTCTGTCATGCGTGATGTGTTTGAACAAACGCCTGTCATGATGAAAGAGTCTGCCTACGGCATTGGCTGTACAACATGGGAAGTGATTTGGAATATCGTTCTACCTTATACCCGTAATGGTGTTATCGGCGGTGTTATGCTGGGATTAGGTCGCGCCTTAGGTGAAACCATGGCGGTTACCTTTATCATCGGTAATACCTACCAATTAGATTCCGCATCACTGTTTATGCCAGGTAACAGTATTACCTCTGCATTAGCCAATGAATTTGCGGAAGCCGAAACGGGGTTACATACTGCGGCATTGATGGAATTAGGGCTTATCTTGTTTGTCATCACCTTTATCGTCCTTGCGATTTCTAAGTTTATGACATTACGTTTATCAAAAAATGAAGGAGCGCGCTGATATGTCAAAAACATCCTCTTCTTCATTACAAGTTCAAACAGAAAGCGAACTGCGTATACGCCATAAACGCCAGCTTTGGCGTCGCCAAAAAAACCGTATCGCACTGTTTTTATCTGTCTCGACTATGGCATTTGGTCTTTTCTGGTTAACGTGGATTTTATTCTCTACGTTCACCAAAGGCTTTGATGGCATGTCATTGGCACTGTTTACTGAAATGACACCGCCACCAAATACTGATGGTGGTGGATTAGCGAATGCCATTGTCGGTAGTGGATTACTGATTTTATGGGCGACAGTGATTGGAACACCGTTAGGTATTCTTGCTGGAATTTATCTTGCTGAATATGGTCGTCGTTCATGGCTTGCTGAAACTACACGTTTTATTAATGATATTTTGCTGTCAGCGCCATCAATCGTTGTCGGGCTGTTTGTCTACACCATTGTTGTTGCACAGATGCAGCACTTTTCAGGATGGGCGGGAATTATCGCATTAGCGTTACTGCAAATTCCTATCGTTATTCGTACCACTGAAAATATGTTGAAGTTAGTCCCTGATAGCTTACGCGAAGCTGCTTACGCATTAGGAACACCAAAGTGGAAGATGATCTCTAAAATCACCTTAAAAGCCTCGGTATCAGGCATTATCACGGGTGTCTTATTAGCGATTGCACGTATTGCAGGTGAAACTGCACCACTATTATTTACTTCACTATCAAATCAATTCTGGAGCACAGACTTAAACGAACCGATAGCTAACTTACCTGTGACTATCTTTAAGTTCGCCATGAGTCCTTTTGCACAATGGCAAGAGCTTGCTTGGGCTGGCGTATTACTTATCACCCTCTGTGTTCTATTTATCAATATTATCGCGCGCGTGCTGTTTGCTAAACGCAAGCACGGTTAACGCAGAAAGTTAAGCAAGAGAGACGTTGAATGATTATGGCTAATGATAACGCAGGAAATAAAATTCAAGTTCGCGATTTGAACTTCTACTACGGTAAATTTCATGCGCTGAAAAATATCTCTTTAGATATTGCCAAAAATAAGGTGACGGCATTTATCGGCCCTTCTGGCTGTGGTAAATCGACCTTACTACGTACTTTTAATAAAATGTATGAGCTTTATGGCGAACAACGCGCAGAAGGCGAAATTTTGCTAGATGGCAATAATATCCTGACAGATAAGCAAGATATCGCACTATTACGCGCCAAAGTCGGCATGGTATTCCAAAAGCCAACACCTTTCCCGATGTCAATTTATGACAACATTGCCTTTGGTGTCCGCTTATTTGAAAAGCTCTCTCGCGCTGATATGGATGAGCGCGTTCAGTGGGCGTTGACCAAAGCCGCATTATGGAACGAAACCAAAGATAAATTACACCAGAGTGGATATAGTCTCTCTGGTGGTCAGCAACAGCGTTTATGTATCGCTCGTGGTATCGCAATCCGTCCTGAAGTTTTATTACTGGATGAACCTTGTTCTGCTCTCGACCCTATCTCTACGGGTCGTATTGAGGAGCTGATTAGTGAACTCAAATCGGAATATACCGTGGTTATCGTGACACATAATATGCAACAAGCGGCTCGTTGTTCTGATTACACGGCATTTATGTATTTAGGTGAGTTAATTGAATTTAGCGATACGGATACGTTATTTACGCGTCCTGCGAAAAAACAAACTGAAGATTACATCACTGGGCGTTATGGCTGATAACGAGGCAATTAATGGATAATTTAAATCACAATAAGCATATTTCTGGTCAATTTAATGCTGAGTTAGAGCATATCCGTACTGAGCTGATGGTTATGGGGGGGCTTGTTGAAGAGCAACTGAAAAAAGCCATTACAGCAATGCATAATCAAGACCAAGCATTAGCAAATGACGTTATTCAAGGTGACCATAACGTCAACATGATGGAAGTCGCCATTGATGATGCGTGTATGCGAATTATTGCTAAACGTCAGCCAACAGCGAGTGACTTACGTTTAATTATGGCGATATCAAAAACGATCGCTGAACTAGAACGTATTGGCGATGTTGCTGAAAAAATCTGTAAAACGGCGCTTGAAAAGTTTTCACACCAGCATCAACCTCTGCTTGTGAGCTTAGAATCTTTAGGCCAACACGCCATACAAATGCTGCATGATGTTCTTGATGCCTTTGCACGTATGGACTTGGATGAAGCCGTACGTATTTACCGTGAAGACGCTAAAATTGATAATGAGTATGAAGGTATCGTCCGTCAATTAATGACTTATATGATGGAAGATCCTCGAACCATCCCAAGTGTACTAACCGCACTATTTTGTGCGCGCTCTATTGAACGTATTGGCGACCGTTGCCAGAACATTTGTGAGTTTATTTTCTATTACGTAAAAGGTCATGATTTCCGCCATTTAGGGGGCGACCAAGTAGAAAAAATGCTCACAAAAAGTGACGACAACACCGCTAAATAAATTTCTCTCTCTTTTTCTTCTCTTCAAAACAGCGACACTGATGTCGCTGTTTTTTTATTTGTTCATAGATAAACACCGTTCTAGCTCCACCTCTTTTATAGCTTTATTCCTTAAAAGCATATCGATATCAATTTTTATTATTTTATGAACTTAGATCAACTTGATAGCGTGATATGCAACATAACGATGATAATTCTTTTCTTTGGGGTGAATAATGAAACTACGTGTTTTGGCAACGGCATTAATTGCAGGCTCTGTACTTTTCTCTGGTATTGCAAAAGCAGATAAACTCGATGATATAAAAAAAGCAGGTGTCGTACGTATCGCTATCTTTGATAGCAATCCTCCTTTTGGCTTTATTGATCCTCAAACCAAAAAACTCGCAGGTTATGATGCGGATATCGCCAATGAGATCGCCAAAGATTTAGGCGTAAAACTGGAACTACGTCCAACAAACCCAGCAAACCGTATTCCACTGTTAAGTTCTAAGAAAGTCGATTTAATCGCCGCTAACTTCACCATTACCGATGAACGCGCTAAACAAGTTGACTTCTCTGTTCCTTACTTTGCAACCGGTCAAAAATTTATTGCACGTAAAGGCGTTTTAACTAACCCAGAACAAATTCATTCACTGCGTATTGGTGCCGATAAAGGTACTGTTCAAGAGATCACTTTACGTGAACGTTATCCTGACACCAAAGTTATCTCTTATGACGATACTCCTCTCGCTTTCGCTGCATTACGTAACGGTAACGTACAAGCCATCACACAAGATGATGCAAAATTAGTGGGTTTATTAGCAAACCTTCCTGATGCCATTAAAGCCGATTTTGAAGTGTCATCATTTAGCATTACGCGCGAATACCAAGCAGTCGCAGCAGCTAAAGGTGAAGATCGTTTAATTAATGAAATCAATAACACACTATTAAGATTGGAAAAAGAAGGCAAAGCAGACGAGATCTACAATCGTTGGTTTGGCCCTGAAACAAAATCAGCTCAGCCTCGTGGCGATTTCAAATTTGCCCCATTATCAGAGCAAACACCACAATCTTGATCCTTAAAGCGTAATAACTTTCTTCTTTCATTAAAAACAAAGTTATTCCTTTACTAAAACACCTACCCCGCTTCTGCGGGGTTTGGTGTCTACAATAGGTCTATTATATGTTTGAGCAATTTCTTTCACATTACCTTCTGGAGCCACACTATTTAAGCTGGCTCTGGAGCGGTTTTCTCATCACCTTGCTTATCTCTTTTTGGACTATTGTCATTGCAACATTAATGAGCTTCGCCCTTAGTGCTGCAAGAGATAGCACTTTTGTGCCATTACGCTGGTTAGCCACTGTTTATACTTCGCTGTTTCGTAATACGCCACTGTTAGTGCAGTTGTTCTTTTGGTATTTCGCATCAGGAGAGATCCTGCCACAAAGCGCCATGATGTGGTTAAACACACCTCATGAGATTGTATTCTTAGGTGTAACGCTTGCTTGGCCTTCTTTTGAGTTTTTAGCCGGCATTGTGGGTCTGACATTTTACTCAACCCCGTTTATTGCCGAAGAACTAAGAGCAGGTATTCAAGGTGTTAAACAAGGGCAAAAATATGCCTCTTTAGCTCTAGGGTTAACACAATGGCAATCGATGCGTTATGTGATTTTACCTCAAGCCTTTCGTATTGCTCTGCCTCCTTTGCTGGGTCAATACATGAATGTGATAAAAAACTCATCACTGACTATGGCTATTGGTGTTGCAGAGCTTTCTTACGCATCAAGACAAGTCGAAACAGAATCATTACGTACTTTCGAAGCCTTTGGTGTCGCAACCATTCTTTATATTGCGGCAATAGCCTTGATGGAAGCTTGGGGACAATGGCATCAGCAACGTAAATTAGCACAAGGGTATTAATATGGACTTTACTGTTATTGCTGATAACTGGCAGTACTTACTCTTTGGTGCTTATCCTGACGGACCTTTAGAAGGTGCAGCGCTAACCGTTTTTATCAGTATTATTGCGGGTATTGCATCTATTATTTTAGGTACATTAGGTGGCATTGCACTGGCAATGCTCAGAGGTGTATGGGTTAACCTTTTTGCGGCTTTTTTAGGCTTTTTCCGCGCTATTCCCGTCATTATGTTGATATTTTGGGTCTATTTTCTATTGCCTGTGGTATTGGGGATGGAAATACCTGAAATCACCACCGTCATTTGTGCGCTCGCTTTAATTACATCGTCTTATATTGCGCATGGTGTCAAAGCGGGTATTTTGGCAATAGGAAAAGGGCAATGGCAGGCGGGATTATCTTTAGGCTTTAATCGCTGGCAAGTGTTGTGGCATATCGTATTGCCACAAGCATTACGCATGATGGTGCCTTCATTTATTAATCAGTGGATAGCTTTAATTAAAGATACTTCATTAGCTTATGTGGTAGGTGTAGGCGAGCTTTCATTCTTAGCCACACAAGTCAATAACCGCAGTATGGTTTATCCAATGGAAGTCTTTTTATTTGTGGCTTTTATCTATTTTATTCTCTGTTTTTCATTGGAAATCATAGCTAATCGGATCAACCGATCATTTTCAATACAAAAAGAAAAACATCCTTTTTGGCAATCCTTATTTTCTTGCAAAAAAATACCATTGAGTGAAAAAGTCATTTAACTAAACGCCTCCCCTAATGGGATCTGTTAGGGGAGGTTAAATAATAAAGATAAAAATCGCCTAGCTCTTAAATTTTTTTAATGTATTTAATCGTAAGATCATATCAAATGCTAAAATAAATTCCTGATGGAGTTTATATTTTCTCTCAATAAAATAAAGATAAACCACTAAAGATAAACTAATAGAATAAATAAGAATAAAACTTTCTATTATATTAATAACATAAAATAACAAACAGATGAGTAACGTACCTACTGGGATCAGCGTCATAAACAATAATATACGAAGAAATAGGCTCCTCTTTTTTATCTCAGAAAAGTCTTCTTCAAAAGAATAGCAAATAATCAATCCCATTAAATAATTAATTTTGCTTGCTTTCGATAATAAAAGCATAATAAACAGAACACTATATAATAATATTATCAATGAAATAATAAATTCAATATTAAGATAACCTTGCTCTAACGAAAAGGCAGCACTTTTATAGAGAGGATGCACAATAGGAAAATTAACTAACAGACTTAAAATAACTTCATTAACAATGATATAAGATATTTTAAATTTTTTTCTGTTACTATTATTCAAAGAAAAGTTATTTAGATAATGAATTGATTTAGTAAAATAAAATTTTATTACAACACTCATAAATAGCCATATCATCATCGGCGATAATAAAAAACCAATAAAAATAATCACATATATTTGATTATCATAATTAACTTCTATTAAATAAGAGATACTAAGAAAACTTGTAATCACAACAATTATATAAAATAGTGAGAGAACAAAAAACCGATAAGGTGTTTTGTTACTATATTCATATTTTTTACTGTTATTTTTAAAATAAAACTTCTCAGAGAACGTACAATATAACCAATATATTCGTTCATTTATAATAGCACTCAAAAAGATCACTATAAAAATAGCAAAATTACCAATAAATAATTCCCAGTAACTTAGAACAGTATAATTATTAATAAAACATAAGCTTAATACGCTCGAGGCAACATAAATCGGAATTAACATAGAGTAATGATGCGATTGTGCATAATAATGATAATTAGGTAACATTATCGCTCCTATATATAAGATGATTAAATATAATCATTAAAATGCAGTATATTTTTATCTTTTAAAGAACATGAACTTTTAGCCAAATAATAGAGTGATCGTTTATCGCCAAGCTCTATAAAATTTTTATATCCTAAACTCCCCCACAACGCCATCGTTGCAGTCCATTTAACGGTTTCTGTCAGTTGATTGACTAAGTTCTGCTTTATCGTCTCAATATCTGTTGTTACATCAGCCGAAACATTCATCACCACGGGTTTATGGGGTATTGAAAATGGGATTTGTTGCAAAAAATGAGCGAGTAGTTTTTTACCCTCTCTCATTAATTCAGTATGCCAAGCGCCATTAACGGCTAATTTACTGGTTTCTATTTTCATTTTAACTAATTGATTAACGATCTTACGCACACTTTCATACTCTCCACCAATAACTTGGTAAAGCTCGCTATTATCACAACAAATATTTACCAATGTAGCCATATTTTGTTGTTCAATAAGGGCAGATAAAGTCTGATAAGAGCAGCCTTTAACCACATACATAGCCCCTTTTTTATTTGTAGCCAACTGTTGCATTATTGAAGCGCGGTAACTGATTAGCTTAAATACAGATTCAAGTCCAATCACATTCGCGGCGAATAGCGCTGAATATTCACCCGCACTATGACCTGCATATCCAGCCTCATTAACGCAACAACGTTCGCGCAATAAATAAAGAGTGGCGATATTGATCGTTGTTATCGCCACTTGTTGATAGTGAGTTTGTATCAACTTATTCATCGGCCCTTTTAAACAAATAGCCCTTACATCAAACCCAGCGATTTCACTCGCACAATTCCAAACCCATTTTATCGATGGAGAATCGCTATACGCTCTATTTCCCATGCCTAAATAAGGCATACCTTGGCCGGGGAAAAATAAAATCATTTCTTCTTTTTGATGATGTTCGCTGTCTGTTAACGGCATATAATACTCCTAAATATTAATATTATTTTTTAAATTTATTTAAATAGTGACTAATTTTAAAAGTAGAAACACAAGAGGCTGTTATCGCGGAGAAAAGCAGTAACAAAGGTATTTTTAACATAACATCATATTGCCATAACCAAGAAATCATTATTGGATAGCTGTTATCAGCTGATATTTTAATATTAATTTGTCTCATATTAATCAACCAAGATAATAAATTCCCAATTAATAACATTGATATTGAAATAGCTATTACTATAAAAATAGCCAACAAAATAAATAGACGAGAAAAACTGCCCTTCCAAATACCTATTTTATTAAATTCAATAATATCGCTTATAGATTTCTTGATGCTAATGACAACTATTTTCTTTATTATAAGATAAGAAAAAACAGTAATAACACCATATAGAAATATAATTGACCAATTAAAGAAGGTCATTATAGATACAATATAATCTTTCCTTTCCATAGCTGAAACAATCTTCAAATTTAAGGATTTTTCTTTATTTATTTTCTCTATTATTGATATAACATTATCAATATAATAACTATTTTTTAATAAAATATTTATTCGACTTACATTTTTATTCTTTTTTAAATCTTGGATAGTTTCCAATGGAATTTTAATAGTTGCATAAGGGTAAGCCTTTATTTGCGTTTTAAAAATACCACGAACATAAGTGGGTAGGACTATTTTTTCATTTTCATGATTAACAAATATAACATTAACCCAATCACCATAATTTATATTTATAGAACTAGCCATAGTTTTATCTACGGTGATCTCTGTTTTTTTGATATTAGATAACTCACTTCCTAAAGTAGTTAGATCGTATGCCCCTATGGATAATAATAACTGAGGTTCAATCGCTAGCCCCCAAAAAAACATAATTTTTTTATTAATTAAATTTTCCACCGCCCCTAAAAAAATAATTTGAGGTGAGATTGTCTGTATTTTTCCTGATAGTTCAACATTCTTTGTTAATAAATCGATAATCTCTTCAGAATTTGTTATTTCTAAATAACTATTTTTATCATCAATATTATTTTTATTCTCTTTCTTATATATTTCTATATGACCAAAATTAGAATATGCAACTTGTTCTTTTAATAAAAAATAGATGTGATTATAAAAGCCATGATAAAGAAATGTCACCACAGAAAGTAATGTAAGAAAACATAAACTTCGATAAAAATAACCAATTGAACGATAGAACAAGCCTAAAGTATACTTTATATAAAACCAAGATAATGAAATAGAAAGTAACATTATAAATATAATTACTGTGATAAATATAATAATATTTTCCATTAATTACTCTCTAATGTCAGAGGCTGAATAACCGCGGTTTTTTCAATAGGTAACCACGGAGGAACGCCTGTTAAACCATATTTAGTCATTATTTTATGTGCTTCACTTTCTTTAAGTAATTGGGCTATTGCACTCTCTGCTTGTGAAAACTGATGACAACCCCATAATGACCGTATATACATATATTTGATCATTGGAATAAGATCAGCACTTATATTGTTATTTTCAAATAATTGCTGACTATCCTTTTTAGCAATAACACAGCGTCCTAAATCATGAGGTGTAAAGGCATCCATTCTTAATCGTAAATAAGCTAATCGCCAATTATCTGGATTTTCTTCCACTGCTTCATCAAGATAAAAAAACGCCTGTTTTATTGCCCTTGCAGCCTGAGAATAATACTTACTATTATGATAAAATTCAGATAAAAAGACACTTGCATACCCATAAATTATTTTATCAAATTGATTATTATTTTTTTTAATATCATTATCTAAATATAAAATTAATTTTATTAATTTAGAACTTTCAGTAAAATTATTTAACGATATAAAGATAAAAAAATGATTATTAAGATTTCTATTATTTGTTTTACTCTCTACTTGAAGAAGAAATAGTAACATCAGAATCAAAACTACAGTAATATTGTTAACGCTTCTCCTCATCATATAATTCTCCATTTTTAAGTCTCATAATATTATTCACATCCGAAATGGAGCCATGACAACTCGTTGTTAATAATATTGGCATTGATAGCTCAGTGTGTATTTTTAATAATAATTGAATAAAATAATAAAAGTTATCTTGATTGAAATTACCATTATTATAATTAGCAATAATACACTTAGGTTTTTTCGCCAAAACTCTAGCGAAAGCCACTTTTAATAATTGTTCTGATGATAATGTTTTTAGTCTCTGATGATAAAGTTTTTCTATTCCCATAAATTTAAGTGAATTTATAATTTGACACTCTCTGTTTTTTTTATATTTATAGTTTAATATTGAATAATAAATATTATCAAACACGCTACAATCATTAAAAAAATAGTTATTTCTAGAGATAAAACCGATCATCTCATTTCTTAATAATGCACGCTGTTTTTCATTCAATGAATGTAAATAAAATCCTGATAAATAAGCATCGCCAGTATATTGAATATCGATACCTGAAATAATATTAATCAACGCATCTTCTTCATTATCATACTGATATCTAATTAATGTAAAATCATCATTATTTATATTAAACGTGATGTTTTTTAATATGCTTTTTTGATTACTCTTATCACCAACGCGCTTATTAATATTAGAGAGAGAAATCAATGCTATTTGAGACGCTTTTTTTATTACACTCATAAATTACCCTACTATTGCTTCCAACAATCAAGTAGCCAAGTGCCATTTTCTCCATCAAATGCACTCAAAATATGATGTGAGGAAGAGCCTCCTATTTTTTGTAAATGATCAAACATAAGAACCGGCGTAATAAATCCACTATCACCATAAAGGCGGTTTAAAAAATAACGATTAATATGAGAGGGTAGCATTGACAATGTTGCTTCTAGAATAGAAATATATCTATAAGTTAGTAAAGCAGCAGTATAAATTGACTTAGTATTTTCATTAATTAATTCATCCCACTCATTCCTTAGTTTTTTTATTGCCTTTCTTTTATTTTTATCAATAGAAAAATAGCGATTAATATAAATAGAAATATCTGATCGCACTTTTTTACTTACAATAATACAAGCCACTCTTTCAATACTGTTGATATGATTAAGTGTTTTGGGTTTAAAAAAAGAGGCTAATGGTTGTCTGTCTATTTCACTAAAAGATAAAATAGGTATGGCTCGAAAACCGCCACAAATAAAAATATTATCCAAAAGAGCACTATTAATTAATTTTTGTGCTAATAGTAATGCTGACATCATGCCATTACGTTCACCTCTTATCTTACAAGAGAAATTTTTGATGCTATATTTTTTTATGATATTTCTAGGAATAATATTAAGAGTAAAAGCATCTCTTAAGCTATCAATCTGCTCAAAAGCGGTTAATTCTCCCCATGCATCAATATAAATAATGCCATTTCTCTCTTTTTTTAATTGAAATTGTGACTGAGTATCTAAACAAGAAAATGCTTGATCAACCACGTTCTCTATCGCATATAAATAAGGGCGACAATTTGTTTTTCTTATTCCCTCACGTAAGTACATATCATAATTGACCCCATAGCGTTGAAAACTCCAACTCGTTTCTCCGCTCTTTTTAGCGACCAAACGTAACATATGTGATTCCCATACGTTGTACCATGAAGGAATAAAAGGCATAAGTGGCTCTTGTGGCTCGTAAAAAGCATAAGCCGCCACATTAATGGCTTCAGAGGATATTAATAGGCTCATCTTTGATCCTTATTTGCCATTAATATCATGGCAATAATAGAACCATCCATACCTAAACCTATTTTTAATACTGGTTTGGCATTATATTTCACACACCCTTGATTTACTAAAAAATGAAGCCCCATAGCATCATCTATTGGATAGTGTGTATTAGATGAGATCAGCCTATTATTTTTTAATGAATCAGCGATAATCATTAAATCAATAATACCAGAACAATTAGAAACATAGCCTATCTGCCCTTTATAACTAATAATGGGAATAGGCTGTTTAAAAATATTAGCAATCGCTATTGTTTCAGCTTTATCACTAATAATCGAACCATTGCCATGAATAAAAATGGCGCCTATATCACTCGGAAGATAATGGCTAATCTCAAGAAGCTGTGAAATAGCTTTTGATATTGTATAAAAATTAAATAATGTTCCTCCCATTGCGCGTTCAGCATTACTTTGCATAAAACGGGTATGGCTGATATAAGCAGGAGCTAGGTATTTTCTGGCGTGAGTATGTTGTTGATTTTCTAAAATTATGACTGCATAACCGTCTGATAAAGTGACTCCATCACTATATTTACTCAGTGGTTGAGCATATTCTTCGACCAACATACCTTGGCTATCCATAAAAGCAATATCTTGCAAAAGTAGGCTATTCCACGATAAAACAACCACAAAATCAGCCATATCTTGGCTTATTTCATTATGCCCTATGTGGACAGCCATTAATGCAGAGTTACTGGCACAATAAATAGGGATAGGTGGAAAATCTAACTGATATTCAGTAAACAATTTGTTTGCTAATTCATCCTGCGCATAAGATGTCGCATGTAGTGATTTTATTTGTGGAGAATATTGAACATCTTCCACATCATTTTTATCATAAAATCCTTGATAATCAATAAAATCTGCTCTTGGACCGTGCCCTGCAAGATACATTTTAACGCGTGAACAACGAAACTTTTCAAGAGTTATATTGGCGCGTCTAAGGCTGTTGTTAATTAATTGCGTTAGCTTTTCAAAAATATTATTTTCTTTATTCTTATATTGGATAACTGCAGGATTGTGATTAAGTTTAAAATATTCTGTAAAATAATCGTCGGTAAAATACTTTTCTGTTTTAATGGGTGATTTTGATAATAACTGTTCAGAAAGTAGATTAAAATTGGCCATTGAAGGTAAATCTATTTCCCATCCACTTATTGCAATATTTTTCATAAAAATTTCCTTATGATAATTGCATAGTGATTTCCCCCTTCTGATGAGCCAATAATTAAAGCATTTTTTATTCGCTTATTTATGGGTTGAGTAACAAAATTAATATCATCAGCAATAAAATTTTCTGTATAAGGAATAGGAATAATGTTGCTACTTTCCATCATATGAATAACTAAAGAGAGTGCTAATATTCCAGAGCACGATTCGACTAAGCCAAAAAAAGCATTATAATTCACCACAGGCACAACATTAGCCCCTTGATAGAATATTTGCCGAATCGCTTTTATTTCAACGCAATCATTCTCTTTATTTCCATCACTAGTACCACAGATAAGATCAATCTCTTCAAAACTAAGTTGCGCCTCGGATAATGCTTGTTTAATTGCTTTACATAGCGCTGCCACTCTATCGGGAATATTTTCATCTTCTAAAAAAGCATTATCATTTGCTTTACCATAGCCTATGATTTCAGCATAAATTTTAGCACCACGATTGCGGGCATATTCCTTATCTTCAAGAAATAACATACAAGCACCCTCACCGGGGATATAGCCTGTTTTCGTGTTTGAGTAAACCTGATAATCTGTTGCGTTCGTGGTCAGATTCACTTTCTTACTCATCGCTTGAAAATAGAGCGAAATTGAGCTGAAATGCTCATCAGCCCCACCAACAATCACTTGAGGCTGTAAATCTTGTCTAATAATTTCATAGCCATAGGTTAATGCACCTAATGCAGCATTAACTCCCGTTGCCAAGGTGGTTGTATACCCTTTGATCCCCTCAGTAATAGCACAAAATGTTGATACTGCACTCATTAACGTGCCTGGAAACTCTGAAGTTCTTACTTTTTTAGGATCTGGAATTAAACTTTGTAAATAGCGATTAACAGTACTTTGTGGCCCTTTTGACATACCTAAAATAAAGCCTAAATCATCACCATTACGTTTAATTTTTCGTCTAGCATCAGCCAGCGCTTCATTTAACGCTAATAGTGCATAAGTGCCACTAGGAATAGCTTTTCTAGGATCATAACAACGTAATAATTTTTTCGGATTAGCCCCAGTAATAGCATGATAAAAGGCGCTATTATTCAAACGATCATCGATATTAGGATCAAAATAAGGATGTCCTAATGATTGCTCAAAATCGTTATCTTTTATCACTACGGACATTAATTTATCGATATCTTTTTGCACATCATTATCAAATACAATTTTTTTTAATGTCCCTTGTTTTCCAGATAAAATAGCCGATATCATTTCCATTACATTATTTCCAATGGAAGTAATAGCCCCTATTCCGGTAATAACAACGTGTTTGGCTTTATATTCTTTCGTTTTTTTATCTGTAATATAAGGGCTAGCAATAATAGAGCAATTATTTCCTCCAAAGGCATAATTATTTTTCATAAATAATTTTACTTTTTTATCTTGAAATAAATTCGGCACATAATTTAAATCACAGGTATGTCTTGGCTGAGTGAAATTTAACGTTGGTGGGATTTTATCTTCGGCTAAACTAATAAAGCAGGCTATGATTTCAACGATACCTGCAGCACCAATATTATGCCCCACATAAGATTTTGTGGAGCTTAATGGAATACTATCAATATTAGGAAATACTTTTTTCATCGACATTGTTTCAATGCGATCATTTGCTTCTGTTCCTGTGCCATGCACATTAATATAATCGATATCATTAGGAGTAATACCCGCATTATCTAAAGCTTTGCGCATGACTTGCACGGCACCATTTCCTCGTGGTTCGGGGCCAGTTTCATGATAAGCATCACAAGAAGTAGCATAAGAAATAATTTCACCATACATTGTTGCTCCACGAGCGACTGCATGTTCATAATCTTCCAAAACTAATGCGCCAGCACCTTCGCCAATTGACATACCTGGCGTACCAGAAAAGGGAGAAGTTGGCGTAGTTTTCATCACGTTTAATGCATAAAAACCAGCAAAGGTAGGGAGATAAATAGGTTCTGTACCTACAGCTAAAACAACTGGATTTTTTCCATTTTGAATATAATCATAACCCATGCCAATTGCATTAGAGCTTGCTGTACATGCTGTCGCAACTAACTCAACGCCGCCTCGCAAGCCCAGTAAACTTGAGACACTGGAGCAACAAGATGAGAACCCTCCTGATAAAATGGCCTTTTTAATAGAAAAATCATCAATATGCTGTTCAAACAGAGGTAAAAAAGCTTCAGTACCCGCAGAAGAGACACCAACAATCATTGCCGTGTTATCTAATATCGTTTTATTTTCTGCTAAACCTGCTTGTAGTAGCGCTTCATAGCAGACTCGATATGCCCACAATGCCGCATTATCTAATGATCTAGCAATATGTTCAGGTATATTTGAATAATCTAGTGGCATCTCAATTTCAGATGCATTGGCATTTTCAAACCATTTTAAATAACGTTTACTTGGCTTAATATTACACTGCCTATTAAAAAGAACTTGTTTAAATTGAGGTACATCTTTAGCTAAAGATGATAAAATCCCCATTCCGGTTATTACAACCCGACGGCGTCTACTATTCATGGTAATTCCTATATAATATCTATTAGAATTAATAAATATCTTTTTAAAATTTTAAGATTTAATTATTAATATATTCTCTTTCAAGATAACTATTTTCAGTTGGATTAATAATTAAACTTAGATTATTAACAAAAGGAATACTTGTAGTAATAAAGTTAATATCACCATTAGCTGTTTTTATTTTATAATCATCAATATCAACGTAGGCAAAATCCCGCTTTAATAATATTCTTCCGACATAATTATTTAATATAAAAGAGTACCCTGCTTGGATCACGACACCTATCTTTTCATTTTTATAATAGACTTGATCGCCTTCTGAGATATGGGGGGCTTCATGCCCATTGAGTATTCTTGCTCCAACTATTTTTTGAGTAACACCACTCTCAGAGCGTTGCTTTATCGCCTCTAGCCCAATAAATTCATCCTTATCGTAACTAATTGCCCACTGCATTTGTAACTCAATGGGACATCGGCTAAATGGGTTAATCACTTGTGGCTCCCAGCAAGGATTTTCGAGTCGAATATTTTTTAAATCATCGATTCCCCCTATTTCTAAATCATATTTCTCAGCCAATGCACTCAAATTTTGCCAAAGTTGAATTAACTTATCTTCCTCGCCCATAATATGGTAACAATATTCACCGTGCTTACCTACACGCATAGCAATCACATCTTCGTTCACATACATAAACTCATGAAAGGGTAATCCGATAATATCCATACCAAATATTTCAGATAGAATTTCCCAAGCATAAGGTCCTTCTAGACAGATCATTCTCCAATTTGATGAGAGAGGCGTAATAGTATCAATCTGATAACTTTCTGACTGTTCTTCTTCATCAAATACTTTTTGTACATGCTGACATAATAATTCGCTATTCATCCACTCAGAAATTAAGAAATAATGTTCGTTATCGCATAACACATAAGCATCACTCATTATCTTTCCTTCTTTATCAAGAAGAAGTGTATAGAGTAATTGTTCATCACGAATAGATGAAATATCCGCAGAAATAAGATAATTTAATAATCGCCAAGCATCACTGCCAGAAATTTTCACCATGCCATAATGAGAAAAATCTGTCATTAATATACTATTTCTTACAGAAAAATACGCTTTATGTTCATTAGAATAACTTTTTGGAAGCATGACGCCATTATATTCCGCAAATAATATTTTATCTTTATTGTCCATTTCAAAATATTTCATAACATCTCCAATTAATAAAAAAGATATTTCTTAATTTCAATTATACATCTTCTTTTTCTTGTAACTTATTTAAAATAAATGTTGTTAAGCTATTTATCGTCCTCATATAATAGGGATCGTCTCCCTCTGTTACTTGAATATCAAACTCATCATTAAGAAAAACAATAATTTCTGTTGCATCAACGGAATCTAATTTTAACCCACTACCAAATAAGGGAGTATCATCATCAATTTGATTAATAGTTTTATGTAAATTAAGCCGTTCAATAAGCCCCTCTTTTACTCGCTTTAACATTTTTTTTCTTTGTTCAATTTTCTCATTTAAACTAGTATAATTTTCCATAATATTAATATCCTAAGTTTCATTTTTATCTGAATGGTAATATGCTCTAAAATTTACTATTGTGCCATTTGCAATTATTTTCTTTCCAACTCTAGCCTCAACTGAATAATGTTTAAAATTATTCTCATCAGAAAATAATAAAATACTTTTTATTTCTATTGTATCTCCGGGATATGCAGAATTTTTATATCTTAAGTTTTGTGAAGCCAGTACACCGGAAACTTTACTTCGATGCTGAGTTAAAATTATTTCAGATCCCGGTTCATTTATTGCTTTCGATATTTCTTTAAATGTTTTTAATTCAATATTTCGCTCTGCTTTATAAATCGAACAGAAATCATCGATAAAAGATAAATACTCGCTTGCTTGGCCAAAGATTTCAGCGACCACAATTCCTGGCACCACAGGATCGCCAGGGAAATGCCCTAATAAATACGGATCATTAAAAGTAACATGTTTGATAGCTCTAATTATGGATTTTTCACTTGGTACAAAATCGATTATTCTATCTACCATTATTGTTGGTTGTCGCCATGCCCCTATTTTTAAAAATAGAGCCGGTGGTAGTAACGATTGATTATAGAGGCTCATAACGTTTATCTCTCATCGCATCACCATGCCACCATCAACGATTAACGTTTGCCCAACGATATAGCTAGATGCCTCAGAGCTTAAAAATAAAATGGTATTGGCAACTTCAGAGCTTAATCCTAATCGCTGTAATGGAATAATAGATTTAATATGACGTACCACTTGTCGTGATACTTTTTTAACCATATCAGACTCAATCATGCCCGGAGCCACTGCATTAACTCGAATGCCTTTATTCGCTAACTCCGCAGCCAAGGTATGTGTGAAACCAATAATACCTGCCTTAGCTGCGCTATAGTTACTTTGGCCAATACTCGGTACAATTCCCGCAATGGAGGCAACATTAATAATGGTCGCCTTTTCTGCCGACCTTAAGAAAAGTAATAACTGTTTAGTAAATTGGCAAGTTCCTAATAAATTCGTTTTAATAACATATTCAAATTCATCCATATTTATAGTAGAAAATAATTCATCTTTAATAACACCTGCATTATTTACTAATACATGAATAGCGTGAACATTCGCTTTGAGTATTGCTAAAAAATCACCAATCGATTTATTATTATTGATATCACATTGTAATATATGCAAATAGTCACAATCTTTATTTTCTTTTTTTAATTTATCTAAGTTACTTCTATTTTTGTGATATATAGCATAAACATGACATTGTTGTTCAAGATATTTATGGCAAATTGCTATGCCTACATCGCCATTGGCTCCCGTAACAATAACATTCTTATTTTTTAAATCAGAATATATAAACATAATAGAACACCTATAAAATACATCAATTAAAAATAGCAATAGCTACTGCGTAATGTTCACAATGAGAAATACTTAATGATGATTTAATTAGTTTTCTTTTCTTAAATAAATTATAAAAATTTCCAGTGAAAAAATAAAAAGGCGCTCCATATTTATCATGCCTTATTTCAATGTCATGAAATAAGATACCCAATCTAAATCCTGTACCTATTGCTTTTACAGCAGCTTCCTTTGCCGCCCAAAAGCCTGCAATACGATGATAGTTTTCGTTAACTACACCAATACTTTTCCTTTCATAGTCTGTTAATAATAGTTGAATTAAATGTTCTTTATTTCTGGTAATTGCAATAGTAACTTTTTTTATTTCTATAATATCAGTTCCAATTCTCATATTTTCTAATACTCAAGATAATGTATCATTTAATATATGAGCGATAAAATATCGCTCATATACAGATTAGAAAATATTATTCATTTATAGGTCCAATAATTTTACCCTTGTTGATAAAAGCACCCCGATTATTAATGGTAATACTGTTTCTACCAACAATAGTGCCTGATTTCTCATTAGTAATGTTTTCGCCAGAAATAGTAGAATCTTTTATTGAATTGAGAATACCGTAGTTAATAATATTTCCTTTCACATTTAATTCGAAACTATTTTTACCAGACATAATACTATTAGCAGCGTTGGTATATTTGCCGTTAACCGTTACACGTAAATGTTCCACACCGGAAATTACACCATGATTTTCAAAATCTCGATTAACCGCCACCTCATTATCACCACTTGATGCAATAACACCTTTTAAATTATTACTTTCAACCGTACCGGTGTTATTGTTTTTCAATGTATCAGTTTGTAATTTTAATTTATCTCGGCCAAATAACGTTCCTTGTAAATTGGAAAAAGAGCTTGTCACTACAGAGGCATTTTTATATGATGCGATAATACCATTTTCATTATTAACAGAGGTAAATTCAATATCAATATCACCATTTTCTGTCACAATACGCCCTCCTTTATTTTCCAATAATTTATGACCTTGTAATTTCATTTCTCCTTTACTAATTAACCCCCCTTTCTGATTGGATTGACCCAAATAGAACCCCATTTCTGTTTTAAAATCCGAGCTATTATTATTGGTGAGTTCTGGTGTATCAATTTCTAATTTCTGCTGAGTAATCACAAACCCTGATATATTGTTAAATTTATCCGTTTTAAAATAAAGGGAATCACCTTTAATAACACCTTTATTATTATTTATATAAGGTGCGTTAATAGTAACCTTGTCGCCCTCTAAATAGAAAACGCCAAAGTTATTATCTAATGTTGTAGATAAAGTCACATTAGCCCCGTTTTTCGATGCTAAACCACCATAGAGGTTTTTGATCTTAGTGCTATAAAACGTTAAGAAACCACCGGATTTAATCTGTCCCCATTGATTAGTAATATCGCCTTTGTTAGTAAAACTCATATTACCATCTGTAGCAATAATGCCTTTATCATTGACTAGCCCAGCAATATTAACTGTCATACCATCTTTACCGCTAAGAATGCCTAATGAATCATCACTTGCAGTATCTGCGGTTATACCGGCATTTTTAAGTGCTTTACCATTAGTATCAATTTCAATATAGGTGACTGAACGTAGACGACTATTAGTATTATTCATTACACCACTATTAATTTTAATGCCACCGGATGCATCAATATAAGCATCAATATTATTGAAGTCTTTTAGGTTTGTATTAATATCAATCACATTCTGAGAATTAATTTCTCCATTTTTGTTATTAAATAAACCACTGTTAATTGCAATGCCATTTGTTGCTGCAAGACCAAGATTGCTACCCACCGTTGCTGTATTTGTTATTGTTTTTCCATTAGTTCGAATATCTAATTTATCTTTACTCGCAATATAGGACGCATTATTTTTTAATTCACCACTTTTGATTGTGACATTTCCAATAGCAGAAATATTACTACCAAGGATATTATCGAGTTTCTCCCCTTTAGTATCTATTACAATGGTTTTCAAACTTTCTATTTCACCTGTACTATTTTTAACGCCTTTATCGAAAACAATATTAATATCACCTTTTGATAAGAATTTACCTTTATTATTTTCAAGTAAACCATTATGAGTAAGATCAATTCCCCCCTCTGCAGTTTCAACGCTACCATTATTGATAAGTGGTGAATTGTTTTCTGTGCCAACAAATTTTAGTAACAAGCTTCTAACCCCAGCATTTTTGATCACTTGTAAGCTATATTTACTAATCGCCCCTGTTGGCTTTTGCGCAATAACTGTATTGTCTTGTGCTTTAACTTCATTAGTCCCAGTTATAACATTGACGTTAATACCTGATGCATTCACTGGCTCTTCAATAGAAACATTACGAGCAATGAAATCAACCTGTGTTGAAACTTTATCAAAGACAGTATTACCTTTAACGGTAATATTTCCTTTTTCAACTTTATAACTATCAACCATGTCATTTTGTACATTTACAGTACCTGTTGTCAGAACCACGCGATCGGTACTAAGGAAATTACAGCTACTACAAATAATTCCCGCAGGATTAGATAAAATCACGCGCGCATTCGTTCCTGCTACCTCAACAGGACCATTTAGCATAATGGCTTTTTTAGCGTTAACCTCAAGAATAATATCTTTTGCAGCACCGCTTGATAAATTACTATTACCTGCAATATGCCCAGATAATTGGGTCTCTGCACCGTCTGTACTATTATTTAATATTAATCCCACTTCAGGAACATCAAAACTGGTCAGTAAGTTACGCGAATAACCATTAACTACGGCTGCAATATTAAGAACATTAACATTACTATTTTCTTGCTCTTGTTGCGCCACGATATTAGCCATAGGATCAGCTTGTACCACAGTCGTCATATTTAACATTGATAACACAGAGAAAACTAATAAATTAATTTTAAAAGAAGCTTTTTTTTTCATATTCATTATAGTTACCTTATATTAAGAAGATTATTAATTGGATAATAAAATCTATTTTTATAAAAACAAAGATTTGTTAAATATCAATATATAAAAATCACATTTAGAGCAATAAAGCTAATTTAAAACTTACAGGTTGATTAACTTTAGCGAGATTTTTTTATTTGGCAAGAAGATGAAATATACATATTTAATTAAAACACAAACCAAATATAATTTATTTAATATAAGTTACAACTCTAATAAAAAATAAAAACAATAATAAATAAATTTTGTTTTAAATATAAATTTATTGCTTTTTCATATTGTTTCTTAATTAAAAAAATACTGATTTCCTCTTTGAACTGCTTTTTCATTATATACTCCGCTAAAAAAAGCAATCGATTACTTTTTAGGTGCAGTTCTGGTTTTATTTGTGTAGGATAAAGCGAAAAACATTTTTTTTGGGATCTTTTGTCTATGAGCATGTCATCACCAAATTCTGGATCACAGGGTTTGCTCCAACGTGTGTTTAAGCTACAAGAACACGGTACAAACGCTCGCACTGAACTGATTGCGGGTGTCACGACTTTCTTAACGATGGTTTACATTATCTTCGTTAACCCTCAAATTCTTGCCGCTGCCAATATGGATATCAAAGCCGTCTTCGTGACAACCTGCTTAATTGCGGCTTTTGGCAGTATTTTAATGGGACTCGTGGCAAATCTACCTATTGCGGTTGCCCCTGCAATGGGCCTAAACGCCTTCTTTGCCTTTGTGGTAGTTGGTGCAATGGGCTATTCGTGGGAAGTCGCGATGGGTGCGATTTTCTGGGGTGCTGTGGGATTATTTTTACTGACTCTTTTTCGTATTCGTTATTGGATAATTGCCCACATTCCACTGAGTCTACGTGTCGGTATAACAAGCGGTATCGGGTTGTTTATCGCCATGATGGGGCTAAAAAACTCGGGTATTATTATTCCTAATAATGACACGATCGTCACTATTGGTAATTTTGCCTCTCATAACGTGTTATTGGGTGCATTAGGCTTTTTTATTATCGCCATTCTTGCCGCACGTAATATTCACGCAGCTATTCTTATTTCTATCGTTATCACTACTGTGATTGGTCTGTTATTAGGCGATGTCACCTACCAAGGCGTTTTCTCTCTACCTCCATCTATCACCACTGTTGTTGGTAAAGTGGATATTATGGGTGCCTTAGATATCGGTCTTTCTGGTGTGATTTTTGCCTTTATGTTGGTTAACTTATTTGACTCATCCGGCACTTTAATTGGTGTGACTGATAAAGCGGGTTTAACCGATGAGAAAGGTAAATTTCCACGCATGAAACAAGCGTTATACGTCGATAGCTTAAGCTCTGTTGCAGGCTCTGCAATGGGAACATCGTCCGTTACTGCTTTTATCGAAAGTACTTCAGGTGTTTCTGTCGGTGGTCGTACAGGCTT
This sequence comes from Proteus sp. CD3, assembly GCF_008808075.1. Taxonomy (NCBI): domain Bacteria; kingdom Pseudomonadati; phylum Pseudomonadota; class Gammaproteobacteria; order Enterobacterales; family Morganellaceae; genus Proteus; species Proteus sp. CD3. The sequence continues at coordinate 3,556,772 of NZ_CP019686.1, forward strand.
AACGGCGGTTGTTGTTGGTATCCTGTTCCTACTCGCGATTTTCTTATCACCGCTAGCAGGTATGGTACCAAGCTACGCAACGGCTGGCGCATTGATTTATGTGGGTGTATTAATGACATCCAGTTTAACGCGCGTGAAATGGGATGATTTAACAGAATCCGTTCCTGCCTTTATCACCGCAGTAATGATGCCGTTTAGCTTCTCAATCACCGAAGGTATCGCACTTGGTTTTATTGCTTATTGTGTAATGAAAGTGGGTACATTCCGCTGGAAAGAAATTAATCTGTGTGTTGTGATTGTTTCACTGCTGTTTATTTTGAAAATATTACTGATTGATACTCATGTTATTGATTTGAATAATCTTTTCTAAACGACATTCTAAAGCAATAGTTCTCGGACTATTGCTTTTCCTATTTTTTATCAGGTGATAATTTTTGCTTTATTTTTAAACATATCTAAAATACTATAAAGAGAACGTTATGGTTGTTTATAATGGTATGTAATAAATAATTTTATTAATAATTATATTATTTACCAACATTGTATTCATCATGATCACTTTAAGTTTACTAACTATCAGGAGGAGAAATGAATAAACGTTCACCTCATACAATAGCAAGTAGAACTATTCTAATTGGTGAAATTAAAGATAGTGAAGGTATTAATTTCGAAGTTAGAATAATGAAAGAACGCGAAACAAGACCTAGGGTCTTAATTCTTAATGATGGTTGGGAAGAAACCGCTATTTGGGATAATGTTTATCCTATTCTTGAACTTCAATTAGAACCCTCTAAAAATAAAAAAGGATTTAGTGTTGTATCTGAGTCTTTTTCAAATAAAATAAATAATAAATATAAAGTACAATATGAAAAACTTTTTAATCATAGAAAACTTAAAAGAATGATTAAAACTTTTAACTTACAGCATAAAAAGGCTCAAATGAATGCCTCCCATTTTAATTGATCGCCATAATAAACGACTTATTTATCCAGATAATAGCGGGAATTTTGGCGAAATAGATGAATTAGGTGTAATTTTAGATAATGACCAAAAAGAATACATATTATTAAGAGAAAAAGTTAGTATTGAATTAAGTCGGTTATATGTTAAAGATATAAAAAATAATATTGTTGTTGCTAATTATGTAATGACTTTTAATTTATCTGCGCCCATATTATTTTCACCTAATTTACCCCAAATAGAATCTGCCTATGTAGATAATGAATATCGTTCATTAGGTATTTCAGTTACAATCTATTTAAAAATAATTGAAATTTATGGTGGCGTAATTAGTGATACTCAGCAAACTCTGGGTGGAATGAGCTTATGGGCAATTGGTTTATCAAATTCAGAAAATATTATGCTTTACGTTATGCATTGTCATAATAATACGTTATCACATAAATACTTTTCTAATGGTGAATTGATGCTTTATGAATGCGATAGAAAATCGCTCATAATAAACAGCGCTCATATTTGGAGCAGACCTTCTTCAATAGATTTCAATGTTGATCTCGCCTTCTTAGAAAATCTAAATATCCCAGAAGGCGATTTTGGCGAAAGAGTCGTTTTACTTGCAATATCAAAACTAATAGAAAGCACCTAATTAGGCTTTATCTATAGCAGGCAATAACAAACCAAAAATAGCAGAGTCAGAAACTTCATCACCCACAATCCAACGCTGTTTAAGATACCCTTCTTGTTCAAAGCCTAATTTCGCTAACAATGCCGCTGATGCTTTATTATCTGGGTGGATATCTGCCTCTAAACGGCGAACAGATAGATGTGTTTGAAGATACTCAATAAACGCGACCATAGCTTCTTTCATAATACCTTTGCCTTGATAAGCCATATCAAGGCAATACCCTATTTCTCCACGTCCTGAATTAGGGTAATGATTAAAGAAAACACACATGCCCATAAGTGCATGTGTTGTTTTATCGATCACCGCTAAGCGCAGATACTCTTTTCTTTCCATATGCGTGATATCTTGAATGATATCTTCCTGCGCTTCTTGCAGTGATTGCCAAGGGAGATGGCTCCAGTAGCGCGTCACTTCAGGTGAACTCATGATCTTAAACCAATCTTCAGCATCCCTCATTTCAAAAGGGCGTAATATCAATCTTTCTGTTTCAACCTGAATATCAGCGTAACGCATCTCTACTTTTCCTTATGTGTTTTTGGTGCCACAAAAGCAATACAAACAGGCTCGGTAATGGCATCTGGTTCAGCACGAAACATTATCTCTTGAGTACCAGCGATTTTTAAACTCGGCCAGTGCTTTAATCCTTCATCAAAATGTGCTTTTTCACAGTAATAGCCCACTTCACTTACCAATACGACACCTTTTTCTTCTAATTGTTGAAGTGTAATATGTCGATTATAAATATTAGGTGGTTGCACATTCTCTGCTAACACCCAAGGCTGTGAAGATAATGGTCTATCTTTGCCATAAAAAGTCACCCACTCATGCATATATTCACCGCCCACATACGCAAGTGGCGTGTGATAATGTTGATGCCAAGCTTGTTCAACATCTTGCACAAAGGTTTTTACGCCAATAAATTTTTGCCCTGCATTACGCACATTAGCGGCTTGAACGACCGTATAACCAGAAACGACCAACATACCGAAAACACCTAAACCATACAGTGCTCCACGTAATGAACGTTTAGGCATTACACTAATTGAACCCACAAAAAGCGCAGTCGCAATCGACATAAAGGGTTGTAACCACTCGCTGATACGCCCCCCTTCATGAAAACTAAACCAAATAAAAATAATCGTTAATGGAAACAAAAAAATAAAATTGAGTAATTGGCTATCTTTAGAAGCAGACCAACTAACACGCCCACCATAAAAACGTAAAATTCCCCACATTAAAATCACTGGGTAAAAAACAGTCAGTGCAGCGCGAGTTGTACGTAAATTAAAACGGTTTTCAATTTGTGAATCGACCCATTTAAACGCCGCAAAATCGGTTTGCCATAACCAAATAAAATTGGGAATAACAAAAGCAAACCAAATAGCCAATGCTAAATAGAAATAAGGAGAGCGATAACTTGCTCGAACTTTAGGAACAAAAAGGCTTGATACAAACACAGAACCAATAAAAGCTAATGATGAATATTTCCCCATTGTGGCAATACCCATCGTGATCGCGAAGGCAATCCAATATTTTTGATTGTCATTAATGGCACAAAGGAAAAAATAGAACGCCCATGCCCAACAACCCACTAGAATATAGTTATCGTTATAAGGGATAATATCAAAGTTGATCACGCCAGATAAATTAAGCCCCAACATAGCAAACCAAGCTAAGTGAGTATTTTGTGTCAACTTGTAGGCTAAGTTCCAAACACCTAATAGCCCAATAGCAATGACAATAAAGTGGATAAAATACCAATAAAAGCTAAAATCGATACCGCCATAAATAGCGGGTGTCATTATAAAACCCACAAACCAAGGATTTTTTGGGGAACCCCACCCTCCGTTAATGCCCCAATTGACAGCCTCAACGGCATCATAAGGCACTGTAGGGTCAAAAAAATAACTCACTAAGATCCAAAGAGTCGCATAACCAATAACCCACCAATATACTGGTTTACGTAATTGTGCAGATGCTAATGTCATAATAAATAGAAATTTAAGTTAATTAATTTAATTTAGTCGTTAATTGACGTCACAACACAGTAAAGTATAGTGAAATGAACCGCACATTGTACGTGAGCAAAAATTAAATTGTCTTAAATTTGCGCTTTTATTGAAAATTTGTTTCTGATAGATTGCGCAACCAAGAAGATCACTATCGAGTTACCATTATGAATATGATTAAAAGAAAGCCCGCAGCTAAAGCACGTAAGAAATCGCGTGAAGAGCTGAACGCGGAAGGACGTGAACGTAAACGTCAAAAGAAACACCGTGGCAATCCTGCTGGTAACCGTCAGCAGGAAGCGGAAAATAAACAGCAAGCGAACAATACAGCGCCGAAAGATCCACGTATTGGTAGCAAAAAACCGATCCCTCTGATTGTGGGCGATGCACCAAAAGTTGTGAAGAAAAAACCTGCGCCAGTTAAAGCAGAGCCTGTTCGTTTAACGCCTGAGCAAGAGTTAGACCTATTAGAAAACGATGCACGTCTAGATGAATTACTGTCTCGTCTTGAAAACGGTGAAAAACTCAATGCAGAAGAACAAGCTTATACTGAGAAAACCCTTGATCGCATTGACGAATTAATGGTTGAGTTAGGTATTGAGTTTGAAGATGATGACGATGAAGAAAAAACTGAAGACATCATGCAATTACTAAAAGGTAAATAATCAAAAGGCTAATCATTTGCCTTGATTACCTTGCACTAAAGGATATCAATAATTTATTGATATCCTTTAGTTTTTATGGATTATTCTCTGTTTTACTTTTTATTAATACTGATTATTAACAATAGATCAAATAACCCTCTCAAGCTCAGATAACTCCATCTATTCCTCTCTTGTTATCCCTGATATCCTATTTTTCTATCTTTAATATACGAGTGATAAAAAATATGGATAACAAACAGCAGTACTTAGATATCGCAGCCGGGCAAGGAGAAAAAGTGCCCTCTCGTATAGTGGCCTTCCCTGCACAGCCACTAAACTATGCGCTTATTGAACAACGCCTAGAAGAACAGACCGATTACACTGATGGTGAAATCAATTATCTAAGTGAAAATATTGACGACGGTTTTTTCTATCGTTGCCAGCATGGTGATGACGAGTTACATTTTTTTGTCTGCCTTTATCCTCGTGATGAAGATTACGAAATACGTCCAATGTATTCGACTGATGAACTCACACCACAACAACTCGCACATGCGAATGCGACAACGCAAGATTTATTATTAGAAACACTTTTTACTGAAACCTTACATCCTTTAGCAAGCTATCGCCATCAACTGAATTTTCTTAATATCATCGCACCTGAAATGGTCTTAGCATTAGATGAATCAGCGGCAGGTAAAGCATTAACACCTGAGTGGATACGCTTTCAATTAGAAACGCCCGATCTCTATCCTGAAGTAGAAAGCTTATATGTTATTCATGCTGTCTATGACACAGAAAATGATCCACCCACGATGTTTTGGTTCCATACACATGGATTAGCGCGTTGCAGCTTAACAGAAGTCGATTTAGTTATTCCAAGTATGCTTGAATCTTACTATGGCATTCCTGATCTCTTCCGCTGCTTTGTTAACAACAGTATTAATCATCGCCAAATTGAATTTGGTGAACCGATGCTGTGTGGTCAAACATCATCAGGTTTGGAGTATCTTGTCGCATTACCTTTTGAAGAAGGTATTCGTCATATTAATCAATCAACCCCTCTTGATAGCCTTAGACCTTTAGAAGAGATGCGTTATGACACAGAAGGCGCACCAAATGGCGGTTTCTTGGGTGATTTAGCTGATCGTGATGAATATCATCAACACCCTTCTTCTATGCTATTTAGAACCAATGAAGAAAACCCTGTTTTAGAAACCTTCTTTAAAGGTTATGAAGAGCAACAAGCGATGATGCTACTGCGTAGCAATGAAGAAACCTATGAAATGTCTGAAAAAGCCAAGCGACGCTGGGAATACTTCGTTTCTATGTTTGATAACTATAATCAACCGCCTGTTGAGAAAAAAAGTGGTTTTCTATCCAAATTATTAGGAAAAGACAAACCCGAAGAGACTGAAAACCCGTGGCAATTTATGATCAAGTTCGGCATTCCTTATGGTGAAGAGGAAGAAAAAGAGCTAGAGCATATGTGGTTTGTGCCGCAGTCTCGTGATGGAGACACCATTTATGCAAAATTACTCAACGTGCCATTTTATGTTGAGGATATGCAAGAAGGTGAAATCTATCCTATCAACACCGCATTAATAACTGATTGGGTCGTTTCATACGAAGATAATAGTTATACCCCTAACAATATTTACCAACTTTTTAGCCACCAGCAAACCCACTAATTAGCGGATATTCACCATAACAACGCGAGCTTTTCACTTAAGCTCGCGCTCTTTATATTCTTGAAATCTGTTTTATATTGTGATCCGTTAATATCATTAATTAATTGTTATTTTGTTGCTACATTGGCATTTCAACTCTTCACATTCTGTTTTTGTCTAGTAACAGATAAGATAAACAGTCTATTTTCATCTCAATATCTTTTCTCTGGTTGATTTAAATCAAGTGTAGACATGCATAGACTAGGCTAAATTATACCCAATAAGGATAATTATAATTCTCATTAGCATTAAAAATATTTATTATAATTAACCTTAATATTATTATGTGAATTCTCATATCCGTTAATAATTATCAGTATCATTATTTTTTGTATCAATATTCGTGGAAGGACGATTATGTCTCTGATCCCAAATCACAGTTATAAAATCTTGAGCTACTCACCTCAGATTAGCCCTGCATACAGACAGAAATTATTATCTTTAGGTATGTTACCTGGCGCTGTGTTTAACGTTATTCGTATCGCACCACTGGGTGATCCTATTCAAATAGAAACGCACCGAGTATCCCTAATTTTGAGAAAAAAAGATCTCGCACTCATTAATCTTAGCGAAGTGGTTCATAACGAAAAATAATCGTTATTTCTCATTCAACCAGGCAAGACAACTATTGGCATCACTATTATGACTCCTCTCACTATAGGCCTTATCGGCAATCCCAATGCTGGTAAAACAACACTCTTTAATCAGTTAACAGGCTCTCGCCAACGTGTGGGTAACTGGGCGGGTGTAACGGTCGAACGCAAAGTTGGTCGTTTCACAACTGCAAATCATAAAATTGAACTTGTCGATTTACCCGGCACTTACTCTTTAACGACAATCTCAGAACAGACATCGCTTGATGAACAAATTGCCTGCCATTTTATTTTAAGTAATGAAGCAGACATGCTGATTAACGTGGTTGATGCATCAAATCTTGAGCGTAACCTCTATTTGACATTGCAACTACTAGAGCTTGGTATTCCGTGTATCGTGGCATTAAACATGCTCGATATTGCAGAACACCAAGATATGCAAATTGATATCAAGGCACTTTCAAAGCAACTGGGTTGCCCTGTTATTCCAATGGTTTCAACCAAAGCATCGGGAATTGATAAGCTCAAAGAAGCCATTGATACCTTCCCTGCTGAAAAGAAAAAACCACAAGAATTACTGACGTCTTATCCGATATGGTTACTTAATGAAGTCGAGGCACTTGCTGAAAAAATTAATCACGATGAGTTTAATTTACAGCAACGTCGTTGGATGGCATTACAGTGCTTAGAGGGTGATATCTATACTCACCAACGTGCTCAAATCACTAGTGACGATATCAAAACCATTCGCCAACGAATTCAAGACGAACATAACAATGAACCCGAATTAGTCATTGCTGATGCCCGTTATCAAAATATTGAGCGCATCTGCCATGCCGTGATTAATATGGAAGCCATTAAGCCTAATATCCTGACGCAAAATATCGATAAAGTGATATTAAACCGTTGGTTAGGTGTTCCTATCTTCCTGTTTGTTATGTACTTAATGTTTGTGCTCGCAATTAACATTGGTGGTGCTTTACAGCCTGCTTTTGAAGGTGGCTCTGAAGCTATCTTTATCCATGGTATTCAATGGATTGGTGCAACCTTTAACTTCCCTGAGTGGCTGACCATTTTCCTTGCTCAAGGTATCGGTGGCGGTATTAATACGGTACTTCCATTAGTGCCACAAATCGGAATGATGTACCTGTTCTTATCTATTCTTGAAGACTCAGGTTATATGGCACGAGCTGCATTTGTAATGGATAGATTGATGCAGGCTCTGGGTTTACCGGGTAAATCATTCGTACCACTGATTGTCGGTTTTGGTTGTAACGTACCTTCCATTATGGGTGCGCGTACACTGGATGCACCAAGAGAACGCCTGATCACCGTATTGATGGCACCGTTTATGTCTTGTGGTGCACGTTTAGCTATCTTTGCTGTATTTGCTGCTGCTTTCTTTGGTAAAAATGGCGCAAGCGTTGTTTTCTCACTTTATCTTCTGGGTATTGTGGTTGCTATCCTCACAGGCTTACTGCTAAAACACACCATTATGCGTGGTGAAGCCTCACCTTTCGTGATGGAGCTGCCGGTTTATCACGTTCCTCACCTAAAAACGTTACTCATGCAAACATGGCAACGCCTAAAAGGCTTCGTGGTACGTGCAGGTAAAGTCATTATTATTGCCAGTATGTTTATTGGTGCACTAAACAGCTTTACCTTCTCAGGTAAACCTGCGGATAACATCAATGATTCTGCATTAGCGTCTGTCAGTAAAGTGATCACACCATTACTGCAACCTATTGGTGTTCATAGTGATAACTGGCAAGCAACAGTTGGTTTAGTCACTGGTGCAATGGCGAAAGAAGTGGTAGTGGGAACATTAAATACCCTCTATACCGCAGAAAGCATTGTTAATGAGCCATTTGATCCTGAAGAATTCGACCTATGGGGCGAAATTGGTGATGCCTTTGGTGAAACATGGGATAGCTTAAAAGAAACCTTCACTCTCGCTGCGCTTTCTAATCCAATTGAAGCAAGCAAAGGTGATGGTGAAATGGATACCGGCACCATGGGCACCATGGGCGCTAAATTTGGTTCAGGCGTTGCGGCATACAGCTACTTAATCTTTGTTTTACTGTATGTACCTTGCGTTTCAGTAATGGGTGCTATCGCCCGTGAAACAAGCCGTGGTTGGATGACTTTCTCTATCCTTTGGGGATTAAATATTGCTTACTCATTGGCAGCCCTGTTCTATCAAGTGGCAACCTTTAGTGAACATCCACAAAGCAGCGGTATAACGATTGCAGCGGTGGTTATCTTCAACTTAATTTTATTTATCTTGTTGCGTAATGCGCGTAGTCGCCTAACAATTAACTTAAGCAATAAACCTTCATTATCTAAACAATGTTGTTCAAAAGGTAGTTGTCACTAAGTGACAAAGGAAAAGTAAGATGGCAAGTCTGATAGAAGTACGTGATTGTATCGCCCTTAATGGTCGAGCCGATGCCCGTCTTATCAGCCATCAACTCAATATGCCTGAACCTTTGGTGCAAGCAATGTTAGAGCGGCTCACATTGATGGGTAAGCTTGAAGAGGTGGATGTAGAAGATTGTCTCACAGGCAGTTGTAAAAGTTGCCCTGAAGCCACCGCATGCCAAACAAAGCTTTATCAATTACGCTAACTATTTGTTAAATATCGCTTAAACACAAAATCCCTTACCTTGGTAAGGGATTTTTTTGTCTTATCGTTAATGATGCCATTTTTTATCTTCTTATTTATTGGTTTACTTTTCTGATTATCCCATCATAATTCGATACTTAAATAAGACGTCGAGACGTCTTTACGTCCAAAATGAAATTATACACATCGATCATTCTTATAAGGATAATAGATTATGCCGATAACTGAATTTTCATCGATTGTTACCAGTGGTGATCAAGGTGGGTTACAGATGCAATGTGCCTCACGTCAATTTCAATTTCTCCTTGATGAACCTCCATCATTAGGTGGACAAGACAGTGCAATGAATCCCGTTGAAGCACTATTAGGTACACTAGGGGCGTGTAAGGGCATTGTTGCAAAAAGCTTTTCGCGTATGCACGATATCAAGCTTGAAAATATTCGTATTGAAGTCAGAGGAGAATTAGATACCGATGGTTTTATGGGGAAAAATAAACAAGCCAAAATAGGTTTTAGTAAAATTACCACTCATTTCTTTATTCAGGCAGACAATAGCGAAGAAGAAATTGCTGAATTTATCGCCTTTATTGAGCGAACTTGTCCTGTCTTTGACACAATCAAAAATCCACCGATTTGTGAAACTTCATACAGTATTGAAAATGTAATGGCGTAAGAAAAATACGACTGCCCCCTATTTGGGGCAGTTATTGATAAATGGATTACTTAAGAGAACAAGCATTAATTAACGCTTGCGTAAATTCATCGGGATGCGAAATAAACGGAGCATGCGCGGCATTACGGAAAATAACAGAAGGTGATTGTGGATAAATAGCATCTAATAATCCAGCGACTTTTCGTGGCACTACGCCATCTAAATAACCATAAAAACGAATAAAAGGACAACGCAACGCTTTCAATTCTTCTCGTAAATCTTCCGTTCTCAAAATTTCTAATCCGCCATTAAGCACTTCAACAGTAGGTAGTGGTTGTTCTAATACCATTGATTTTAATGCTTTCATATCTTCACGGGCGCTTTTTGTACCTAATGTTTGTAGCGCTAAAAAGCGTTCAACGGTGCGATGAAAATTCTCATTTAATTGCTGCTCAAAGCCTTTTAAAACCTCAGGTTTGATACCCGGCCAATCATTATGAGCGCCAAAGCAAGGCGAAGATGCCACCGAAACCAAGGCTTGTACATGATTGGGATTATCTAACACCACACGGCTCGCCACTAATCCACCTAAAGACCAGCCTAACCAAATTGCATTTTCAGGGGCGTTGGCAAAAACAATTTCTGCCATCTCTTTTAATGTAAGAGCAGGAAAACCTTGGCTACGACCATAGCCCGGTAAATCAACAAGATGCAATGTAAAATGCGAGCTTAATCGAGGTATTAATGATTGCCAAACCTGTGCATTCAACCCCCACCCATGTAATAGCACAAGATCTGTTTTTCCTTCACCGATTGTCTGCCAATACAATTTATTCATTGTTATGCTCTCTTTTCTTTTACAAGGATGTTCATTATGTGGATAACAATAGCAGGATATTGTTGGTTATGTCGTCAACCCTTACATTATGATACTAAAGGTATTTGCTCGAGTTGTATTCGCTATTTACCTAAACAGCATCATCGTTGCCCATGCTGTTTATATCCCTCATCCCACTCTATGATGCTATGTGGACGCTGCTTACAATCGCCTCCACCATGGAAACAGATGTTGACAGTCACTGACTATCAACCACCATTAAATAAATTATTACACCTTTATAAATACCAACCTCGCCCTCAAATAGCGTTATGTCTTGCACGACTTTTTCTCTTGCGATGGCTTGCACATCGGCGAGAAAATTTGGTGCAGAAACCCGACAGAATTATTAGCGTTCCTTCACATCGTCATCGCCGTTGGTCTAGAGGCTTTGAGCAAGTAGAAGCTATCGCTAAGCCTTTGGCAAGGTGGCTAAATTGTGCTTATCAACCTGATACCCTGATAAGAACTCGTGCTACACTGGTGCAAACGCATCTTAATGCCAAGCAAAGGCAACAAAATTTAAAGAATGCATTTGTATTAAATAACACAGTGTCGGTATCAGGGAAAAATCTGGCACTAATTGATGATGTTATCACTACAGGTGCGACATTAAAGAGCATTATACCCTTGTTATTTCGTGCGGGAGCACGCTCTGTTGAGGTATGGGCGATTTGTCGAACCTTGTAGTTAACCGCCAATTGGGCGTATGATAACCAACCAGAACAGTCAACTATTGAGCAAGACGATATGATTATTATTACTGATGCCGCACAGGCGCATTTTGCCAAACTACTGGCTAACCAAGAACCCAACACCCAAATCCGTGTATTCGTTATCAATCCGGGCACACCTAATGCTGAATGTGGCGTTTCGTATTGCCCACCTGATGCCGTAGAGCCAAACGATACTGAAATTAAGTTCGAAAAACTTTCTGCGTATGTTGATGACATCAGCGCGCCTTTCTTAGAAGATGCGGAAATTGACTTTGTCACTGACCAACTTGGCTCACAATTAACCCTGAAAGCACCTAACGCAAAAATGCGTAAAGTCGATGCTGATGCACCGTTAATTGAACGCGTAGAATACGTACTACAATCACAAATTAACCCACAATTAGCGGGCCATGGTGGTCGCGTTAGCCTCATGGAAATCACTGAAGATGGTTATGCTATCTTACAATTCGGTGGTGGTTGTAACGGTTGTTCAATGATTGATGTCACATTAAAAGATGGTATCGAAAAAGAACTGTTAAACCTGTTCCCAGAAGAGTTAAAAGGTGTGAAAGATTTAACTGAACACCAACGCGGTGAACACTCCTACTACTGATATCTCTCAGTATCACATCCCCTATGGTACTCACCTGCACTGATATCATGGGGGATTTGTTTATTAAAATAATCATTTACAAAGTGTAACGTCATCTTTACCGATTTGACGTTATGATAAATGTATCGTTCTCTCGCTCAGAACAAATAAACCAATTAACAATATAATAAATAAGACAATTATGGATAAGTTTCAATTTCTCAGCATTGAACAAGCCTATCAATTCTGGACATCTCAATCGGCGATATTAGTTGATGTTAGAGATCCTCAGAGTTATCGCATGGGTCATGCTACCGGCGCATTTCATCTCACCAATGATACGCTAAACACATTTTTACAAGATGCTGATTTTGATGTGCCAGTTATGGTGATGTGTTATCACGGCCATAGCAGCCAAGGCGCAGCTCAATATCTGGTCAATATGGGCTTTGAAACCGTTTATAGTGTTAACGGTGGTTTTGAAGCATGGCTAAGAGAGTTTCCACAAGCGACAACTTCTCTGCAATAACTACAGATGAGTTTTATTAATGATCCACATTATTACGCTTTCTAACCCTCAAGCAGCTGATTTGTTTGTCAATTACATGGCAACAAAAGGCGTGAGAATTCACGCAAAAAATGAAAATCAGCAGATCTCACTTTGGTTAGAAGACCAACATCAGTTGGATGTGGTTGAAAAAGAACTAAATACTTTTTTACGTGAGCCTTTTCACCCACGTTACCAAGCCGCAAGTTGGCAAACTGGTGATCCGAAAAATACTGGTATCAAATATCGCCCCGCTTTTTCAATAAAAAATATGGTGCAACGATCAGGACCATTAACGGTACTGGTAGTCATTTTATGTGTCCTAATTTTTATTTGGCAACAAGCGGTCGGCGATTATGACGTTATGCTCCATCTAGCATGGCCTTATAACGAGAGCCTGAACTTTGAAGTTTGGCGCTATATCACCCCTGCGTTTGTTCACTTCTCACTAATGCATATCGCCTTTAACCTTGCCATGTGGTGGTATCTCGCAAGTCAAACAGAGCAGCGATTAGGCACGGGTAAGTTATTTGTCATTATGCTCGTTTCTGCACTCTTTAGTAATTGGGCGCAATCACTGTTTACAAACTCCAACTTTGGGGGGCTTTCTGGTGTTGTTTACGCATTAATTGGCTATGTAGGCTTAACCGGAATATATAACCCCAAAAAGGGAATAGGCGCTCCAACAGGCTTACTCGTCTTTTCGATTTTGTGGATTGTTGCGGGTTATATGGGCGTTTTAGGTGACTCTATCGGAAATACTGCACATTTTGCAGGCTTGCTTATCGGCTTATTGATGGCTTTGTGGGATAATCGACATCAATTATCTCGTAGATCATAATAAAATTAACATGATATTTTTAACATTAGGGGATACCTGTGAAGCAAACGCAACGACATGATGCCATCATTGAACTGGTACGCCTACAAGGCTATGTCAGCACTGAAGAATTGGTGGAGCATTTTGAAGTCAGCCCACAGACAATCCGACGTGATTTAAATGAATTAGCGGAAAAGAACAAAATCCAACGTCACCACGGTGGCGCGGCATTACCTTCAAGCTCCGTGAATACCGCTTACCATGATCGTAAAATTATGTGGTCTGATGAAAAATCACGTATCGCACAACGAGTCGCAAGCTTAATTCCTGATGGTGCAACACTGTTTATTGATATCGGCACAACACCTGAAGCTGTCGCACATGCATTAATTAACCACAAAAACCTACGTATCGTGACCAACAACCTCAATGTGGCAACGTTACTGATGGGCAAAGAAGACTTTCGCTTAATTCTGGCGGGTGGTGAAGTGCGTACACGAGATGGCGGCATTGTCGGTGAAGCCACACTGGATTTTATCTCTCAATTCCGTCTTGATTACGGTATTTTAGGGATAAGCGGTATTGATATGGATGGTTCTCTACTTGAGTTTGATTACCATGAAGTTCGCACTAAACGCGCAATTATCGAAAATTCACGCTGTGTAATGTTGGTGACTGACCATTCTAAGTTTGGTCGTAATGCGATGGTGAATTTAGGTAATATGAATCTGATCGATTACTTATTTACCGATCAAGAACCGCCAGCAGGGATCCAAAAAATTGTTGAGCAGCACAACGTTCAACTCGAATTATGTTAATTAAATAAAATCCTCAAAAAGTACCTTATCAGGTACTTTTTTTTCGCCTTTTTTCTACTAAATGCTGACTAACTCATTCTATTTACTCTCTTTTTAATCCATTCCTGCTCTTTTTTTATTAATACATTAACAATGTTGCTTATTTTTAATAAGCCCACAAAACATGTGGATATGATAATAAATTGTTACCCATATCACGCGGTTATGTTTTTTATCAGTTATATAGTTGGCATTTTCATCAAACTTCATTACAATTATGAGCGAAAACGAACATTAAAGAATTGTTTCGCGCATTCGTAGGAGGATGTTATGAAAACTCAAGACTTGATTGTCATCGGCGGCGGAATAAACGGCGCTGGAATTGCGGCGGATGCAGCTGGCCGAGGCCTTTCAGTACTTATGCTGGAAGCTCAAGACTTAGCAAGTGCGACATCTTCCGCAAGCTCTAAACTTATTCATGGTGGTTTACGTTATCTAGAACACTACGAGTTTCGCTTAGTCAGCGAAGCTCTGGCAGAGCGTGAAGTGTTATTACGCTTAGCACCACATATTGCATTTCCAATGCGTTTCCGCCTGCCACACCAACCACATTTACGCCCAGCGTGGATGATCCGTATTGGTCTATTCCTTTATGATCATTTAGGAAAACGTGTCAGCCTACCAAGCAGTAAAGGCATTAAATTTGGTGCAAACTCTGTTTTAAAACCAGAATTAACACGCGGTTTTGAATATTCAGACTGTTGGGTTGATGATGCACGTTTAGTGGTACTCAACGCACAAGAAATCGTTCGTCGTGGCGGTGAAGTACGCACACGAACTAAAGTTACTCGTGCTTGGCGTGAAAATAATTTATGGATGGTAGAAGCACAGGATTTACGTACTGGTGAAACATCGCTCTATCAATCAAAAGCACTTGTCAATGCGGCTGGCCCTTGGGTTAAAACACTGTTTGATGAAGGCTTAAAACTGAAATCACCTTATGGTATCCGTTTAATTAAAGGTAGCCATATTGTTATTCCTCGCGCTCATAACGAACCACAAGCTTATATTTTACAAAACGAAGATAACCGTATTGTCTTCGTTATTCCTTGGATGGATGAGTTCTCCATCATCGGTACGACGGATGTTGAATATAAAGGCGATCCTAAAGATGTCGCGATTGATGACAACGAAGTTCAGTATTTACTGAAAGTCTATAACGATCACTTTAAAAAGCAATTAACCAAAGAAGATGTGGTTTGGAATTACTCTGGTGTGCGTCCATTATGTGACGACGAATCAGATTCACCACAAGCAATTACCCGTGATTACACCTTAGATGTTCACGATGATAATGGTCAAACACCTCTGTTATCCGTATTTGGTGGTAAATTAACGACTTATCGTAAATTAGGCGAACACGCTGTTGATAAGCTCACTGCTTACTTCCCTAACATGGGTAAAGCATGGACTAAAAATGGTCAATTACCAGGCGGTAATTTAGAAGGTTGTGATCGTGATGGTTATTCACGTTTAATTCGCCAACGTCACCCTTGGTTACCAGAAGCGCTGGCATTACGTTTTGCACGTACTTATGGTAGCAACACGGAATTACTGCTTGAAGGCATTACTGATTTAGCGGGCATGGGCGAAAACTTCGGTCATAACCTGTATGAAGCAGAATTACGTTATTTAGTGAAACAAGAATGGGTTATCGAAGTTGATGATGCTATTTGGCGTCGTACTAAACTCGGCATGTGGCTAAATGACGAACAAAAACAACGTATTGCCCAATGGTTAGCGGCTAATACTCAAAATTCATAAGAGTAGTCATACTATTCTCTGGCTCTGTTCGATGTTTTTATTAGCAATTTTTGTGGCGCCTAATACCGCGCCACTTTTTTTTGCTTTTTTATATCAAAACCATAAAACATTTTAATTAACAGCTAGTTAAGCTGTTTTTCTAGAAAAGCCTTTAATACGGTAGCATTGTTTTGTTGCTCATCTTTTCCTGAATAAAGTAATACCAAAGGTTTCTCTTTTGCTATCGCAACAAGCGATTGCCAATGTTCTGGTGCAGACATTAATTCTTGAAGGTAACGTTGAGTAAACTCAGCAAAATCACCACCTCCCCCATGAAACCATTTTCGTAATTCAGTCGAAGGCGCAACGTCTTTATTCCACTCATCATAATGAAATTCTGTCTTTTTTACGCCTCTCGGCCACAATCTATCGACTAATACGCGATAACCTTCATGCACTCCGTCTTTATCACCATAAACACGTTTACAAGTGATCATTTCGCCTCCCATCAATTAGTGAGTTCATTTTATTGTAGAAGAAAAATCACCCAACTTATCAGGTAATGCGCTCACTATTCTCATTATTGCGTCTTACAACATGAATTTTTCTCTTATTGTGACTGAATTATCCTCATCAAAAATGGGTGAATAGTTGTTGACTAAATAACCTAATTAATAGAATCTACATCTAGACGTCTAAATGGTTAGATGGACAAATAAGTAGTGATACTTAATAAAAATAACAACACAGTGACACGATTGATGAGGTACAGGTATGAGCTTTTATCACGCAAGCCAACATGAAGCGCTAAACCAAAATCTTGCTGAACTTGATGGTCAGATCGACGTTTCCTTTGAATTTTTTCCACCTCAAACTGAGGAGATGGAAAACACTCTTTGGCAATCTCTTGCGCGTTTAAATACCTTAAAACCGAGCTTTGTCTCTGTCACTTATGGTGCAAATTCAGGTGAGCGTGATAGAACACACTCCATTATTAAAGGCATTAAAGAGCGCACAGGGCTAGAAGCGGCTCCTCATTTAACCTGTATTGATGCTAGCCGTGAAGAGTTACAGCATATCGCACAAGATTATTGGCAAAGTGGTATTCGCCATATTGTGGCATTACGAGGCGATTTACCCAATAACACCCAAAAACCCGATATGTATGCCACCGATTTAGTGCATTTACTCAAAGACGTGGGTGATTTTGATATCTCTGTTGCGGCTTATCCTGAGGTGCATCCCGAAGCAAAAAGTGCGCAAGCAGATTTAATTAACTTAAAAAGAAAAGTTGATGCCGGAGCAAATCGCGCGATCACCCAATTTTTCTTTGATGTCGAAAGTTATTTACGTTTTCGTGACCGCTGCGTTTCAACCGGTATTGATGTTGAAATTGTGCCAGGAATTTTACCTGTCACTAATTTTAAGCAGCTAAAACGCTTTGCTGGTTTAACCAATGTGAAAATTCCGGGTTGGATGCATAAAATGTTTGATGGATTAGATAACGATCCTGAAACCCGTAGTCTAGTCGGTGCTTCTATTGCCATTGATATGGTGAAGATTTTAAGCCGTGAAGGGGTAAAAGATTTTCACTTTTATACACTTAATCGTTCAGAGTTAACCTATGCTATTTGCCATACGTTAGGTGTTCGCCCTGAGCTGGTGCAAGCTTGATCCTATCTTACGATTACCCCGCCAATTAAGCGGGGTGACATTTTGATGAGTTACTCACCAAAGTGATAAGGTTTTTCTACTGGTAATAGGCTGTATGCGGTGTCGAGATCACCATTAGCAATACAAGCATCTATTTTATGTACCTTATCGGTAATATCCGTAATATTCACAATCCACTCTTTGCAATATTTCTCAACGGCTTGATTACGCAAGCCAATTTGAATAGTGCGATAGTTGAGTCGATTAAGATAAATATCACGTTCAGGATCCCACTGAATGCGGATATTACTGGTTTCCGTCGCTTCTTTCCACGCGTCTGCACTGGTGTAACGGTCTGGGTCAAAATGACTCACAACACCTTGTGTCAGCATTTCTTGAAAACCTTCATGTGTAATATCAACCGCAAGAATAGACGCTTGATTAGCATCTTTGCGTCCCCAGCCAGAACGGTACATCATCCAAAGAAAGGAAGGTTTTACCCACGTCATGCGGGTCATACTAAAAGGGGGCGAAACAAAAGTTCCGTTTGCGACTGCGCTCTGAGCAATAGTATTAGAATAGGCTTGGTAAACACGAACAAAATCATCCGTATAATATGCCCTTACTTCGCACTCAGGACATCGGTCAACATCATCGTTCATCTTTCTTTAATATCCTTTTATATTAATAAAATGGAACTATCCGCTTAAATTATGAGCCTCTACCTACTGATAATCAAGAGCCGTTCTTTTTGTTAAGACACTGACTAGCGTAGCGCGCTCTCGCGAAACTGAAAAAAAGAATAACAATAAAATAAACAGACTCATGTCGCGATTGTGGTTTATTTATACCGCAATGAGGCGAATAGAAAGCCTAATCTACTCACAAAGTGAGGCGAATAAGCGATTTAATTGACTCACTGGGTAGAAATTAGGCGCTCGATAAGCTGTGTTTTTATTAATGCAGGGGATTTTACTGTAGTGCCAGCTATCTTTGCTGTCATGATTTCAAAGGCTTTTTCTACTAATAATGCTTCATCCTGCTTCATTGACCACACATTATTCGGTAAAAAACTCAGCATTACATGATCATCGAATGTGCCAATATGAAGATGAGCAGGAATACTTCCTTCACGTTGACGGATAACACTCAATAAACCTTCAAGGATAGGCAATGATGAAGCAATAAAATGAGAGGGAATTTGCTGATGTTGCTCCAGATACTGTTTCATCATCTGCTCACCATCTTTGGTCGTATTATGTTCAGCATAAGAGACCGTGACACGGTTATCATCACCATAATGCCCTTTGATGGCTTGCACATAACCGCGTAAACGAGCGGCAATCGTTGGTAATAATGCATCACCCGCAAAAAAGTGGATTGGCACATCTTGCTTTATCATCGCTCTTGTTAGCTGAGCGCCACTGTCACAGTTATCTGAAGCGACACAAATAGCGTCACTGACAGAGAAATCTCTATCTAAAAAAACCAATGGTTTTTGGCGATGCTTAACATGGTGTAGCTGATTTTTTCGACTTGATGAAACAATAAAAATGCCATCAACATTGCGCTCGTCCATTGATTTAACTAGCTTATTTTCATTTTTGATATCACCATAGGTACAGCTAATCGTTAGCTGGCAACCAATTTGGTGACAATGCATCTCTAATTTTTCAGCCAAAGCGGCAAAGAATGGGTTAGAAAGGCGAGGGATAACCAATCCGTAGGTATCTGTTTTATTAAGCTTTAGGCTTCTAGCTGCATGATTGACGGTATAACCAAACACCTCAACATAGTCTGCTATCTTCTTTTGTGTTTTTGCGCTGATCCGGTATTGATCACCTTTGCCATTTAATACCAATCTGACTGTGGTAATAGACAAATTCAGGTCATTTGCAATCTGTTCAACTGTTTTTGCCATTAATATTCCATCATTGATATTGCCCTCATCTTAATGATGAGGGCCAGTTAACCTTTACTGAGCAGGCTTAGCTCGGTATTTCTTCCACATTGATTTTAACGAAGGTCCAATAATGGGTAGGATCAACGTCAGTATTGCAATGCCTAAGAATGTCGCGGTAATTGGGCGTGTATACAGAACCGATAAATCACCTTGAGACATTGTTAATGCTCGACGTAAGTTAGATTCCGCCATTGGCCCTAAAATGATACCAATGACTATTGGTGACATGGAGAAATCTAGCTTAATCAATATATAAGCAAGAAGCCCCGTTCCCATCATGATAAACACATCGCGAATATCGTGGTTAACAGAATAAGCCCCAATGCTACACAATACAAAGATGATAGGCACTAATACGCGACGCGGAACATCCATCACTCGGACAAAAAGTTTCATACATAAGAAACCTAAAATGCCCATTAAAATATTCGCAACCATTAAGCCAATAAAAATGCTGTTGACTTCAACGGGGTTATCCGTAAAGAGCTGAGGTCCTAATGCCAACCCTTGCACCATAAACGCACCCATAATAATGGCAGTCGCACCATCACCCGGAATACCTAAGGTCATTAATGGCACCATACACCCACCCGTTACTGCGTTAGCACCCGCTTCTGGTGCAGAAACGCCTTCTGGTGAACCATGGCCGAACTCTTCAGGGTGTTTTGACCAACGCTTCGCTTCATTATAAGAAATAAATGAAGAGATATCGCCACCTACACCGGGAATGACGCCCACACCAGTACCAATCGCTGATGAACGTAAGTACGTCGGTAATACGCGTTTAAAATCTAACCATGTTGGTAATACACGGTGAATACGCGCACTCACTTTTCCTTCTGGGTTCTTTTGACGGCGTTCACGGTAATCTTCTTCAAAGCTAATTAAACCTTGAGAGAAAGCAAACAAACCAACGAGGATCGGAATAAAGGAGATCCCGCCCATTAAGTACACAGTATCAAAAGTAAATCGCATACCCGATGTCATCGGATCAAGACCAACTGTTGCGATAGCTAACCCAATTGCACCGCCCATTAATCCTTTGATAATCGATTGCGATGATACACTGGTAATAATACTTATGCCAAATACAGCGAGTGCAAAATACTCAGCGGCAGAGAAACCTATTGCAACTTTAGCCAACTGAGGTGCAATTACAATCAGAGCAATCGTACTAAATATCCCCCCGAACATAGAACCCATGGTGGATAAACCCAGTGCTCGCCCTGCTTCGCCTCTTTTCGCCATTGGATAACCATCCAACACCGTTGCAGCAGAAGCGGGAGTACCCGGCGTACTAATCAGTATCGCAGTAATGGAGCCACCATAAACGGCACCACAATACATTCCTAATAACAATAATATCCCTGTCATTCCTTGAAAGGAGTATGTTAATGGGAGTAGCAATGCAATTCCCATATTGACTGTTAAACCAGGTAATGCACCGATAACAATACCTGCGAATACCCCTAACAGTAGTACTGTGAATGTTTCCAAACTGAAAACAATCATAAATGCATCTAATATTTCCATATCAAAGCTCCTTTCCTGCGTTACTCAAGAAAAACAGGGATTGGTAGAGGTGAATTGAACAGGAGTTCAAAGAAAAGATACGACATCACCACAATCGCAATAGGAACCACGATAAGTGAGATCTTTTTGCGTTCATTCATCAACCACATAATGATTGGGATAAGGAGCAATGATGAAATAATGAATCCTAAGAAATATAAGCCTACTGCGTAGAATATTAATAAAAATCCTAAACCATAAGCCCGTTTAACAGCCGTCGAACTTAAATCAACAGAGCGGTGGACGTGTTTTGCTTTATCTATAATTACACTGATCCACTGAAAAATCCCCAGTAAAATAAACAAGATAGCTAAACCATAGGGCCAAAAACGCTCCCCAGGTACACCATACTCGTCAAATATGCTCATATCACGGGAGAGGTAGATAATAAGTAGCCCAAAAACTACTGAAATCGCACCGATGATGGTATTACTTTTTGTCATGTCGGGATCTCCCTGACCAACCCTATCCGCCTAAACGGACAGGGTGGTATCACTATTATTTCTTCAGTGTCGCCGCGATGAGCTCAGCGTACATTTCGTGGTCTTCTTTCATCATTTGGTAAGCATCATCACCTGTGATAAACACAGGCATAATACCTTGTTTTTTCAACGCTTCTTGGTAAGCCGGTTTTTGAACTACTTCAGAGAATGCACCGACTAACTCATTTTTCACGTTATCAGGTACACCCGCTGTTGTTGCTAATACAGCCCAAGCACGCATTTTCACATTGGTATCTAACTTCAGTGCTTCTTTGAATGTTGGTACTTCTGGAATAAGAGGGAAACGACGTTCGTCCATCACACCTAGAACACGTAATAAGCCACCATCAACGTGTGATTTTACTGCGCCGGGTGTAGTTAATACGCCATCAATATGATCACCTAATAAAGCTGCGATTGAGGGACCTGTACCTTCGTTATAAGGAATATGGTTAAATTTAGTTCCTGTAGTACGTTCAATATTCACACCTGCAAGATGGAAAATAGCGCCCATACCGGAGTTACCAATTTTCAATTTTCCTGGATTCGCTTTTGCACCATCCACAAAATCTTGTAGTGTTTTATAAGGTGAATTAGCATTGACGACTAATACAACAGGATCTGCAATCGTCGTGGCAATCGGAGTAAAGTCTTTATAAGTCACTGGCGATTTCCCTTGGTGAGGGAACATTGCCAATTCAACCGTTGTCATGACTAATTTTGTGCCATCTGGACGCGCATTAGCGACTTCAATCAGACCGGTTAAACCATTACCGGTTGGTTTATTGATTGGAACAAAAATACGACCCGCCGGCATGATATCTTTAGCAAATTCGGCAATAGTACGTGCAGAAGTATCAGTACCTCCGCCCGGATTTTTCGGGATAATTACGTCAATATTTTTTGTAGGATACGTTAACTGTTGGGCGACTGCATTCCCCATGCCCAGTGTCATCGTAATCGCCAACGCTGCGAGTAGACTCTTTTTCATAAAACCCTTTCTCCACATTTTTATTGAGTAGCCATTAATTGCTGATAAACAATGTTTTTTCGATTCCAAGTAAAGGTAACGTGTAGGGTATTGTTTTCAGCAATAATCGCCGGATATGAAAATTCGCCTTCCCCATCGAGTAAATCGAATGGTTCAGACCAAGTACTGCCATTATCGGATGAAAGACTGACAGAGATGGGATAACGACGGCTCCAGTTACCTGAATTCGGGTTATACACCAATGCCAGTTGACCATCTGCGAAGGAGACGACATCAATGCCGCTATTATTATTTGGTAATATTGTTGCATAAGCTGGACACCAACTGCGCCCATAATCCGTTGAATCGCTACGATAAATTGTACCGCGCGTACTCCGCATCATGGCATGCACATGCCCAGGCCGGGATTCCCATAGTGTTGGCTGTATCACGCCATCCCATTGAAAAACGCGTTGTAGATCAGTCTCCCATAAGGCATCGTCCTTTAAACCCTGCCAGATTTCATGTTCCGCCTGTTCACCTTTATGGTGTTCAATTGGAATATCCACTCGCAACCAGTGTTGACCGTTGTCACTCGATATATCGACAAACGCATCCCAGAATTGGTCATCCTCAACCGATCCTGGTGCCAACCACTCGCCATTCGACATCACTAACACTTTATTTTTCACAGGACCTCTAGGTGCTACATCACCAGAAACCAATTCACTCGGTAAACTCCAGCTATTTCCGCCATCCTTCGAGATAACGTATTGGGTCGTCCAACTATGTACGTCGGGACCCGTTTTATAAAACAGCCAGATATTACCTGTTGATGGGTCAACATGTAAAACTGGATTCCAGTGCGCAACACCCGGATTTTTAACAACAGGTTGAGCGTGTTGCCAATGATCAACCTCTTTCATCACTAGCCAGATAGCGGTATTACCGCTACCTTCTTTATCACCAGCGAAAAAAGCGGTTAACAAACGCTCAGAATTAGGCACACGCACAATCGTTGAAGCATGGCAGTGATTAAAAAGTGAATGCGCATTATCAAGCACAAACTGAGTTTCCTTCATCACGAAAGGCATATTCCTACTCCTGTGTCCTAAATTAATCTAACGAAAGCCACTTTTTCATATTCTCACCCAGTGCAGTCATGCTATTGACGGCAGAAGGGAAAAATGAGTTTTCAAACTGACTGCTGTTGCGGGAACGGCAGACCAGTGTGCTGAAATTACCAATCAGACGCTGATGATATTTAGCGCATGCTGGATAATCCAGTGTTTCGGTCATCGCTGCTGTTGATAAATAATCTGCTAACACCGCAGCCTGCTCTGGTTTATCTTTCCAATTCTCATAAAGCCAAACATAAAGCTCTGGATGGAAGTTTGCCATAACACCACTATATGCCTGACACCCTGCTTGGAATGACGCTAATAGCGTTTGGCTGTTCGCATTAGCTAAGTGCAAACGAGTTCCTTTTGATAATGCCAAACGACGTTCTATCATCGGAAGAGAACAGCACGTATCTTTGATAAAGGTAAAGCGATTACTTTGTGCGCACCACTCTACAATCTCTTCAGATAACAAGCGTTTGTAAGGATAAGGGCATTCATAGATACCCAAATCAATCTCTTTTGGTACCACATTGGTTAAGACTTGTAGTGTTTCCAGCGCTTTATCATCCGACTCCCCGACTAGAGCCAAGCGATTACTGATCATAATGACGCCATCGACGCCTGTACCCGCCATTGCCTGCAATTGTTCTTGTTGCTGACTTAATGCGGTTGCAGTATGACCAGAAGCAACTACAGGTACTCTTCCATCTGCTTTTTCAACGATAAAACGGGTAAGTGCTTGCGTTTCTTCATCACTTAAATAAAACATTTCGCTTGATTGACAGGCGGCAAATAGCCCATGTACACCAGAATCGATATACCAATCTACAAGACGCTCTAATGACGCCCAATCAATCTCCCCTTTGGCATCAAAAGGGGTTAGCATAACAGGCCAAATACCGACGTATTTTTGCTGACTCATCATCAATTCCTTACAGTAAGTTAATGGCATCACCTGCCACTTTCACTTGGATACCTTGAGTCAATGCTTGGGCAACGAATGCTTTTAGCACAAACGCCAATTTATCTTCATCGACATAAGCCACAGTAATGTGGTTACTTTGATGTCCCGCCATAAGGTCATCACGAGTTACGCCATCTAACGTACAGTTTAATAATGGCCATTCGTAGTTAGTTGCTCTACGGCGACGTTCAAATTCTGCTTCAGGTAATTCTACCGCCACACCCGTACCGATATGCATAATCACATCAGTGCCTTCATAGTGTGCACGACCCCATAACAAGCGCCCTGCCTTGCCTTGGCCTGCGATAGTTGAACCTCCTTTAGGGAAGAACATCGGAGGCTGGCGATAACCTGTTGCACCTTTTAGCCCACCTTTGAGGTGTTCAAAAGGAACAGAGCCTGAAATTTCCATATCCCAGTAGAATGTTCCTTCATACTCACTACCCCAACGAATATCATGCAGTGTGGTTTCAGCAGGTAATCCTAATGATGTTAATAAACGCCATAACATCGTTTGAGGAATCGCCGTACCCATATCCACTTCGTTGATACAAGGAATTGGCGTGTTAGGGCAGATTATCTCGCCGTTTTCATCTGGCAGAGGGAAGCGCGCGGTTGAACCAATCGCCCCTTCAGCAAAATCAGACGCAGGGCAACAATCTTTTAAGCCCTGCTGATATTGCACACCCACCGCAGTTAAACCAAAACGTTTTACGAAACGCGCCATTGCAATCATCATGGCGCACTGCTCCATCACTTGTTCACGAGTGAGTTCAGTTTTGTCATCTTGACCAAACATAAACGTCATCCCGTTATCTTCGTACCACTGTAAACATGCCTCTCTTAATTCTGTCGGTACTTTCGCCATTTCGACCAGTAACGCAGATTGAGAAAGGGATTCAATTGGCATACCAATATTGATCATGGCCTGTTGTGGGAAGACCCCGTTAATCATTCCCATACAGAATGTATCGAACAAACCTATTATTTCTTTATTTTTAATTATGTATTCGCCGACTTTACGACCCACTTCGCCGGCTTCTGTCGCCATTACCCTGTGTGTTGGCGCAATATCTGTAAGATAGTTAAGCTTATGATTTACATAACCATATTTTAACCAAGTAGCTAAACCATCTACAAAGAATTCATCATCAAACGCTTCTGACCATAAACGTGAATAATTTTTACCTAAACTGGTCATCGTACCCGCTAAACACAACATGCCCACCAGACCCGGCCATGTACCATCAAAGTTAGCCAGCAGTAAAATAGGGCCACGATGGTGTGCTAAAGAAGAGGCAATATGGTGTGAATATTGCCATGCGGTTAATAACACAATCACTGGCGCATCAGGATCGATTGCGGCAAACATATCGCAACCTTCGCGCTGACTGCTGATAAAACCATGACCGCGAGCTTCATTAATCTCATGAGCGCGCTTCATTTTGTAACCTAGAGCTTCTAATGCTACAGCCAGTTTATCCTCAAATTTTTTCTGTACAGGCCAGCATGTTACGTTTGCAGGCTCTCGTAAGTCTGCGTTGGTAACCATCAGGATCTCTTTTTGACCTGCGGTGATGGTTGTCGGTAATTTTGGTAGATTTAAGTTCAACATAAGATATCCCTGGTAAGGTAAACTCGGTTCATAATCGGAAAAATTAGTAGTCAGCAATCTGACATCATTTCGTTATAACGTTGCTGATCTTGATACATCTGCAAATAAACTTGATATTTAGCCTGATGGAAGGCAAACGTGCTGCTATCTGGCGTGATAATGCCACCTTCTCGCACCATTGCGCTGGCAGCGCTAGAGAAATCATCAAAGGCTTTACATGCTACGGCACCTAATAATGCGGCCCCTAAATTCACCGCATCTTCTTCTTGCGCTAAATGGATTTCACGACCTGTCGCATTGGCATATTCGCGTAGCCACAATGGATTTTTCGTTGCACCACCACACATCACAATACGATTGATTTGATGTCCCGCATCTTCAAGTGTGTCGATAATATGGCGTGTGCCATAAGCAATAGATTGCAGTGTCGCAAGGTAATAACGCGCTAAGGCAACACGGCCACTTTCCAGCGTTAATCCGCTTACCATGCCTTTGGCTGCGGGATTGGCGCGCGGAGAGCGATTACCATGGTGATCAGCTAACACATGAAACTGTGCAGTTGGATATTGTTCTGTTTCTTCCAATTCAGCGACAGCTTCATTTAATAAGGCGTAGTAATTCACCCCTTTTTCATTCGCTTCTTGTTCTAATTCAGCCCATGATTCATGACGACGAATAGACCACTCGACTAACGCACCCGCAGCACTTTGACCGCCTTCATTTAGCCATAATTCGGGTAACATCGCGCCAAAGTAAGGTCCCCAAACACCCGGCACCATAATGGGATATTGACTTACGATCATATGGCAGTTAGACGTACCACTGATAATTGCCAAACTGCCTTCAGGTTGTGATGCCGTTAATGCCAAGCCACCCGCATGTGCGTCAATAATGCCAGAAGCAACAATGACACCCGTGTGCAAGCCAAACGCGTTGGCAACCGACTCATCTAAGCAACCGGCTTGTTCACCTAACGCAAGGATGGTTTGTGGTACTTTTTCTAATAATTCATCCAAACCGACATCGGCTAATAAGCTCTCACTAAATTGTCCCTGATGTGCTAAATAGTTCCATTTACAGGTTAATGTACAGGTACTTGCTACATCTCCTGATGTTGCTTTCCAAACTAAAAAATCAGCTAAATCAAAGAATCGCCATACGTTTTGATAACGCTCTGGATAATGATTTTTTAGCCATAGAATTTTTGGCAACTCCATTTCAATACTCACTTCACCACCGACATATCGCAGTGAAGGATCATTGGTCAGATTGATGGTGACCGTTTCTTGTACAGCACGGTGATCCATCCACATGATGATATCTTGCTCCGCTTTACCGCTTGGTGAAACAGAAAGCCCTTTACCGTCTTTACCCACTGCAACTAAAGAACAAGTGGCATCAAAACCAATAGATTTCACATGGATAGGATCAATAGCAGATAACGCCACCGACTCTTTTACAGTAGTGCAAACTTGCTGCCAAATATCGGTAGATGATTGCTCAACGAAATCCGTTTTTGGGCGGAATTGAGCAATAGGGCGGACAGAAAAGCCCAAACGCTTTCCATTGCTATCAAATACCGCTGCACGGACACTGGCTGAGCCAACATCAACGCCAATAAAATATTGTTGTTCCATGCGAACCCTCATCATTTGCTAACGCTATGCTAATTTTTGCTACTTCGAGTTAGCAAGTTAATTCGAGCATGACGAAAAAACAATCACAATAAGATTGGTTTGTGATGCAGATCTACATAGATAACTTAATGTTATGATTTTATTGATAATTTATTTATTTGGCTTTATGCGTTATTGATATGATGTACTGAATCGATTATGTTCGTTATAAAACTAACGAACATTTAATTAATAAAAT
The DNA here is from genome assembly GCF_008808075.1 of Proteus sp. CD3. Lineage (NCBI taxonomy): Bacteria > Pseudomonadati > Pseudomonadota > Gammaproteobacteria > Enterobacterales > Morganellaceae > Proteus > Proteus sp. CD3. Next base: position 3,585,041 of record NZ_CP019686.1, read on the forward strand.
AAGTAAAAGCACTTATAAAAATAGGATTATTTCGATAATAAATACCCTTTGATAAAAAGATATCTCACTAATAATGAGAGATATTATTTAAAAAATAATGAAATAAAGAAAAACAATAATATTCCTATTGCTATAACGCTCTATTACTTTATTTTTAATAAGTTAATTTAAACTTATATATTCTTTTTTGGAGCATTTAATTATGTTGAAAAATATTACTATTAGTCTTTCCCTACTTCTTATTTCCTCTTGTGCCTTCTCAGCAACATTAGCTGAAAAAGAATTACAACAAAAATTTGAAGATAATATTCAATCTCGTGTTGTCGATTTAAATAAAAGCTGTGATGCCAATATAAAAGTGGCTTTTGATTGGTCGGCATTTACTGCTGATGATTTAAAAACAACAGGTGTTGATAGTTATTGTAGCGAAGGATTAAAAGGCGTAATTAATACTTGTGAAAGCTCGAAAATAGCACAAGAAACGGTAAAAGAAAAAATACAGAATATTACCTGCTCTAAAGCAACACCTCGTCGTGTTGAACTCAAAGATGGCACGCTAAACTTTGGTATTGATTTCAATGCTGCAAACGATGCAAAAGCAGTTCAAGAACATTTAATGAATAATCTTTAATTTTTGCCAATAAAAAGCAGCAATATTTTATTGCTGCTTTTTTATTACCGCTTATTGATTAAATAACGGATTGAATTAATTTTTTTGAATAATCCTGCGTGACTTTACCTAGGTTATTTATCTCACACAATTCAATATTTTTACCTTGTAAAAAGAACATCACTTTATCGCAGAAATAAGCCACCGTTTGAATATCATGACTAATAAAAAGATAAGAGAGTGTAAATTCTTCTTTTAACTGTTTTAATAAATCTAATATTTGAACTTGAGTGGGAATATCTAAAGAGCTAAGCGCTTCGTCTAATACAATAAGCTTTGGATAAGAGGCTAATGCGCGACATAAACATACTCTTTGAGCCTGCCCTCCAGAAAGCTCAAATATATAACGTGTATAACAGCTTCTAGGTAATTCTACTTTATCTAAAAAAGCAAAAATAAGTGTTTTCAATGCTTGAGTGCTAATACTTGGATTAACGATTTTAATCGGCTCCGCAATAATTTCTCCTACCGTTAATGTCGGATTAACCGAGGTCATATAATCTTGAAAAACAATACTGATTATACCTTGGAGATGAAGCCGTTTGGTAACAGGCTTCTTATTTAAAAAAATAGCCCCGCTATCAGGTAACTCTAATCCACAAATTAAACGCGCTAAGGTACTTTTACCACTGCCACTTTCACCCACTAAACCAAAAGCTTCACTCGAATGAATATTAAAAGAGAGTGAGTCGATAACCTTCACTTTTTCACCAAATAGTGTGTTATTTTTTTGAGTATAATACTTACTGATATTCTCAACGTTTAATAACATAAACCCTCTTTTATTATGCTGATATTAACCCATTTTTTGATTAATCAATTGCTCGAAACGTAATGAAAGCTGTTGGCGTGCCTTAATTAAATAACGCGTATATTCTTGTGTTGGATGCGATAAAACGGTTGTTTTCTCGCCACATTCAACCATTTTTCCTTTTTGCATCACTAATATATCGTCAGCAATTTTATTGACTATCCCTAAGTCATGAGAAATAAAAATCAGTGTTGAATGATGAGTTGTGACGATATGCTGTAGCAGTTTTAAAATATCTTGGCGAAGAGGTGCATCAAGTGCCGTTGTCGGTTCATCTGCAATTAATAATTTCGGTGATAAGGCAAGTGCAATCGCAATCATCACACGTTGTAATTGCCCACCACTTAATTGGTGAGGAAATTTTTGCATAACAGATTGAAATTGATCAGGAAACACATGAGATAATGCCAGCTCAGTTTCTTCTATGGCGCGCTTTTTAGAATAGGAAAAATGGTAGATTAACGTTTGGCAAAATTGCTTTCCTATTCTCATCAGAGGATCAAAAGCACTCATGCCATTTTGCACAATCACACCTAAAGATGTCCCCAATAAAGCTCTACGTTGAGAAAGCGTCTCATGACTGATTTTCTTCCCATTCAAAAAAATCTCCCCTGACATGGCTAATTGTTCAGGTAACAATCCCATAATGGCTTTACTAATCAAACTTTTGCCACTGCCGCTTTCGCCTACAATCGCTAATGTACGCCCTTGCTTTATCGAGAAAGAGATATCATCAACCAGTTTTTTTCCGCTTTCTTGATGAATAATAGAAACACGCTCAAGCGTCAGTAAGTTGTTCATGCTTTTCTCCTACTGACTGACGATTATCTGGATCAAACACATCACGTAAGAAATCACCCCAAAAATTAAATGCAGTAACAACAATCGTGATAGCAATCCCTGCGGGTAACATTTGTTCTGGATGTAATACCATGACATTTTTTGCTTCACTAAGCATATTTCCCCATTCTGGCGTTGGTGGTTGTACACCTAACCCTAAAAAAGAGAGTGCCGAGATCATTAAAATAACACTACCAATATCCGTTGATGCTAAAACAATAGTTTCAGCAAAGGTGACGGGTAATAAATGACGCCGTAAAATATGACGAGAAGGAGCGCCAATGACCTGCGCGTATGCAATGTAATTACGATGGGAATATTGGCGAACAACCCCTCTGATCATTCTGGCGTACCATGCCCATTTCACTAAAATAACGGCAATTAAGATATTACCAATACCCGGTCCCATTATTCCCACTAGCGCTAAGATCATAATTTCTGCGGGAAATGACAAAACCACATCACATAAACGCATAATTAATGTATCTGTCTTGCCATGGAAAAATCCGGCTAACATTCCCATTAACCAACCAACCATTAATGTCACACTCATGGCTAATAAAGCATAAAATACCGTTGTTCTTATACCAAACAATAACCTTGAAAAGATACAGCGCCCTAAATTATCCGTACCTAACGGGTAATCAAAGCTTATGGGTTTAAATTTCAAACGTATCGAAGTTAATGTGGGATCATGCGGTGCCAACCAAGGGGCGAATATTCCGGCAATAACCACAATTATCATCACCAATAAACACAGTTGGGCGCTTTTATCTTTTCCGAGTCGTTGCCAAAAAAGCCGCCACATCATTATCTCCTTAACCGTGGATCAGCCATCATTTGAATGACGTCCATCAGAAAATTAAAAAAGAGAAATAACAGTGACATCAATAAAATATAAGCTTGTATCATCGGATAATCACGACCAAATATAGCACTGATACATAGTCGCCCTATTCCCGGCCAAGCAAAAATATTCTCAATCACTACCGTACCCGCAATAAGCTTCGGAATACTCATCCCCAATGCCGTTAAACTGGAATACAGCGAATTACGTAAAATATGACGACGTAAAATAAGATTATCGGGTAATCCACGCGCTTTGGCATAAAAGACATAAGGCTGATGCCATTGATTTAACATCGCACCGCGTAATAGCCGTAAATAAGTGCCGATATACCCTAAAGAGAGAGCCAGAGCAGGCAAAATAACAGACTGAGGCGACAACATTCCGCTGACAGGCAACCAATCTAAATAAACAGCGACGCCCCAAATTAATAGCAATCCTAACCAATAATTAGGAATAGCCGTTAAAATAAACACGATGAAACGGATACATTTATCTGCAACACTTTGAGGTTTAGCCACGCACCATAATGCTAAAGGAAGTGTCAGAATAATAATAAAGAATAGCGCGGTAGAGGCCAGCCAAAGTGTTGGCGGTAATGCCCGTAACATCTCTTGAATAACAGGGGTTCTCGTAAGAAAAGAAGTACCAAAATCGAGTTGTAAACCTGCCATTAACCACAAAAAGTAACGCGTAAAAAAAGGCTTATCTAACCCTAATTCATGGCGCATACCTTCAATAGCTTCGGGTGTTGGTACTATTTCATTGACGCGTAGCGCAACTTCCGCAGGATCAGACGGCGCTAATTCCAACAGAATAAAGGCAATAAATGAAATGATCAGCGCCAGCGGAAATATCGCCAGCACTCTCCAAAATATATAACGTAGCATAAGATTTGGTCAGTGAAGCACATTGATAATACGTGCCTCACTTATTTTGGTTACTCTTATTGATGCATTAATTAAGGCTTAAAGCGCATCTTTTCAAACGGTATTTCATATTGTGATGGATTAAAACCTACGTTTTCTAATTCACTACGATGAATTGCCTTAGTACGTGAATAAGTTAACGGAATATACACAGCTTGCTCCGCTAATGAGGTAAACAAGGTTTTATAGAGTTCCTGACGACGTGCTTCATTAGGGGTAATTAATAACTCGCCAATCATGGCATCCAATTGGGCTTTATTTGCCAACCCTTTTTGCCCTTGGTAATCTGCGTGAGCCGGTATTCTAAAGGATGAAACAAAAGAAGCTGGATCGTAAGGTGTTCCCCATGAGAGTGAATATTGTAAATCAAAATCACCATTTTTTTGTCTATCTAAATAGGCTTGTTTTTCTTCGCCTAAAATTGTTAAACCGACACCAATCTTTTTAAAGTCATCTTGAATAAGCTCGGCTATCTCTTTCTCGACGGCATTATTCACATTATAAGAGAGCAATAACTGTAATTTCTCACCTTGTTTCTCGCGGATAGCCTTACCTTTTGGTAATACCCAGCCCTCTGCTTCTAATAGCTCAATCGCTTTTGTTGGTTGATAAGCATAAGTTGGGGAAGCAAAATCACAGTAAGGCACACTGCGCGCCATTAAAGTATCAGCAACTTTTTCACTACCCGCTAAAATACCTTGTGCAATCCCTTCTTTATCAACCGCATATTGTAATGCTTGGCGAATTTTTTGGCTGGATGTCATTGCACGGCTACTATTAAGCACAATCGCACGAGAAGCGATCGGTGCGCTCATTTCAGTTTTGAATTTATCTGACGCCATAAGAGCTTCAAATGAATCCATATCTAACATGTCGCCATCTGCACCAAAAATAAGCTGAATATCCCCTTTTTGTAGAGAAAGTAACATGGTTTGTCTATCGGGGATCACTCGCCACATCACACCATTTAATACGGGCTTCTCTCCCCAATAATTTGGATTAACTTTAAACTGAGCATATTGGTCTTTTTTATGCTCAGTTAATACCCAAGGCCCTGTACCAATATAGTTGGCAACACCCGTTTTGGTTTTGCCATTAATAAAAGAATTTGGCGAAATAAAGCGGAATGGGCGAGTTAAACCTAATTCGGTTAATGTTGGGTAATAAGGATTTTTTAGATTTAATTTAACCGTGAATTCATCAACAATTTCAACGTTATCAATCTGACGAACTAACTCTAACCACGCATGACGTTCATAGTTGTCTAGTACCGCTTCAATATTTAATTTTACTGCTTTAGCATTAAAGGGTTCACCATCGCTAAAAGTCACATCATGACGTAAAAAGAAAGTGTAGCTCTTTCCATCAGGAGAAATATCCCAACGCTCCGCTAAATAAGGTGCAACGCCTTTTTCGGTATTTAATACAAGGGATTCAAATACCATGTTTTGTGCCGCCATCTCACCAGAGTAGAGATGCGGGTTAATATCACGAATGTCTTTTGTACTGGCATAATCCAACATATTATTACTTTTATCTGCTAATGCGGGGAAAGCACATGCAAGTGTTAATAATAAGGTTGGGAACACTGAAAATAAGGGCTTCACGTTATTCTCCTTTAATCATCTATTCTTTGTTTTTGTGCGTGGATCATAAACATGGGTGTTGAACCATAATTGATTTTTTCTTCTTCGTTCCACACAAAATCACCAATATGAGTATCTATCATATATCGACTAAAACCGACTTCTAACAAGGTATTAATATCCCATTGTGGGCGTTTAATTTGACTTAACGGTAATTGGCGAGCAATTCGTTCCATCTCTTTGGTATCTGTATTGACGTAGTGATCTTCAACTTGTTTTTCAGCCGAACGCTCTCTATCGGCCACAAAACCTTGCCAGTAATTTTCATCAAAAAGATGTAAATACCAGTTAGCATCAAAATTAATCAAACTACCGCCCGGTTTTAATACACGAAACCACTCCGAATACGCTTGTTCAGGTGCCTTTAAATTCCATGTCACGTTGCGACTAACCACTAAATCGAATTGTTCACTGGCAAAAGGCAATTGGTGTACATCACCACGAATAAATTGAATATTTGCCTGATGTGTTTGCGCATTGTGTTTAGCTTCTAGCAACATACCCTGCGTTGCATCAATCGCGGTGACATCATGACCCGATAACGCTAATAAAATGGCAAAAAAACCTGGCCCCGTACCAATATCAAGCACTTTTAAGGTTTCACCTTCTTTGATATGCCCTAATAACAGATGACGCCATTTCTGTTGTTTTTCGCTCAGCAATTCCTGTTGATTAGACTCACTATAACTTTCAGCTCTGATATTCCAGTAGCGCGTTACATCATTAAGTAATTGGTTATTATTTATTTTATTTGTCATCAGAAACCTGCTGTTATATCAACGTAAAGAGAGGAATAAATTCCTCTAAAAGCGAATGATTTGGCTATTTTTTAGTATGGGTAACATACCTTGTAACGCCTTGCTGCTCTATGTGCTATATCAATATTCACCAGTACTCAATAAGGATGGACTGCCAATTTGCGATCTTTATCTTTAACATAAATGCGCATCCTAATGGGAGTGAAGATAAATAAGCAAATGGATTATTTCCCCTGTTAAAATAGAGAAATAAATTGAGCGAATTTAGAAATAAAATTTAAATTTGTCTTATATTAAAAAAACGAGCGCTTTAATTTCACCTTTTTTATAAAACCGTTATAGTCAATAATATTGCTATCTTAAATTGCTTTCTTTAAACGAATATAGCCGTCACATAAGGCTCTCTAAAATATGAATCGAATCTCACGATTAACGGCTGATATTACCCGCGCCGATTTTGCTTTAACCCATCAACAGCAATTACTCCAATTGCTGACTCAACACTTTCCGACTAAGTATCGCTCTCTATTTGCGACGCCAGAGAAAAAGTCGGATGACGTGGTTGAATGGTATTCGCCTGTTTCTGGTAATCCTGTCGCTTTAACATCGTTACAAGGGCAAGAGCAGCAAGAAATAAGACGTATTTTAGATGAACGCCTTAACGATATTAAAACGCAAACAGCGCTATTAGCATCGCAAAATAGAATTACGGATGAAGAGCGCCATATTTTAGATACGGCATCCACGCTACCTGATAGCGAAAGTGTCTATATTATTAATGGGCAACCCGTTATTACCTGGTGGCCACGCACAACACCATTACCCCCCCCTATTGCACAAGTCACCGCAGGTGCAAGTGCCGCGGCTGCGGGTGCCGCACTTGCCAATATACCCGCCAAAACACGTAACCGCTGGCTACGTTGGTTATTACTACTGTTATTCTTACTGTTTTTGATCTTATTGGCATCTTGGCTGAAAGGCTGTTTTGATCCGAAAGCATTTCCTCCTGTGGTTGAAGAGAAACCAGCCGTTGTCATACCGCCACAACCAGAGCCTGTTCCGCAGCCAGAGCCAATCCCTGAACCCGCGCCAGAGCCTGAACCTGTGCCTGAACCTGAACCAATACCAGAACCCACTCCAGTACCTGAGCCAGAGCCAGCACCTAAGCCTGTGCCAGTGAAAAAACTCACTCCATTAGAAGCTTGTGTACAAGATGAAGTGAAAAAAACGGGTGTGACAGAGAAAACGGCAAATGCGACTTGTGAAAACCGCTTAGCAAACAAAATTAAGCAAATGTGCCCTGCCGATCGCCCTGCGGAACTCGCGCCTCAAGTGATCCTCATCTTTGATGCTTCCGGCTCTATGGCGCTGAGCATGAGTTTAACAGAAAGTGATTTAGACTATATCGCTTCAACTGGGCAACTTTTCCCAGGTTATGATGCCGAACCTCGACGGATCACAACAGCAAGAAACGCAGCAATAAAAATCATTAATAACATTCCGTCAGATATGAAAATTACCACCGTTGTGGCATCTGACTGTGGTGTGGTGAAATCCAGCCCTGCTTATGGCGGTAATGAGAGATCAAAATTACTCAGTTACATTAAGCGCATTGAGCCAGATAGTGGCACACCATTAGCCGAATCTATTAAACGTGCAGGTAATTTAATTAAAGGCAATAATCGTGACACTATTATTGTGTTGTTATCAGACGGTTTAGAGTCTTGCGATCAAGATCCTTGTGCGGCAGCCAGAACCTTAAAACGCGCTCATCCTCGTGCCGTCATTAATGTGGTGGATATTTTAGGTACAGGCGCAGGTAACTGTGTGGCGAATGCAACTGGCGGTCAAGTCTTCACCGCGCGTAATGCGAATGAAGTCAGTTTAATGACTCGAAAAGCAATTGAAGATTATATTCCAAAGAACTGTAAATAATGATTGATTACTGTTTCTAATATTTAACTCACCCTCTTTGGTTTAACATTGAGGGTGAATTTTTTTCACGTATCACGCGCATTTTATTATTATATTGAAGTTGAAAAGCGCTATATCTTATCTATTTAAGACCATTCTTTAATTAGGTGATTTTTTTCTTTTCTTATTCTCTCATTATTCAGAATAAACCTATTTTGTGATTATTATCACAACAACCAGACGATCATTAATAGTCTGTCCTTTTATATTTTGTCTTTTTTTTCTTCTATTTCATTATTTTTTAATGTAAAACTCAATATCTCGGTGATTTAATCCATATATTTAAGAAAATATAGCGCAACCTGTAACGTCATTATTTAATTATCCTAATCGTTACCTTAATATTCCCTCTTTCACTCAAGAAAAATAAAAAAACCTTTAATAATAATCAGTTAATTAACCCGAAATAATCCGCTAGATAGACACCCAATTTCTGATAATATAAAATGTATATTAATTTTATATCTTTATTTTTAGCCTTAAAGCCTATTTACGGATAAGCCAACTTACCCATAGATAATCTTGCCTAGCGGAATGATCGTCGTGAATAAAGCATTCTTACGAAGTGGTAAATTAGAAAATTACCTCCCTATGGGAGAAAATGGACAGGCTGTTTATATCTCTGCCCTGCAACTGCGTGAAACTCTGCGTTTAAGAGGAAAGGCACATATTTCTCAATGTCTTGCGATCCCTCAACCCAATGAAACGGGTGAGCGCATTGACTGGTATTCACCAATTGACGGCTCTGTTATTCCTTGGTCTGCGGCTTCAGAAGAAGAGCGCACCGCCGCTTATACTCTACTGAAACAAAATCAAGATGACTTAATCGCCTTTAGCGAAAAAGAACAGCAAAGGGCTGGAAATAAAGAGAGTCAGCTTTTTGGCGCACTGCTTAGTAAAACTATCCAATTTCCTGACGAAAACCATATTTTTATTGTTGATGGGCAGCCAATTATTACCTTTTGGGGCTTTGTCAGCGCTAATCAACAACTGAGAGTTGACCCTGTTGCTTGCTTAAAGCCAGCTGTCGCGCCAATCGCACCAACATCAACAGTGGTTCCACCAGCACAAGAAAAAGTCATCATTACTGAGACTAAGCGCCCTTGGTGGCGTTTCTTATGGTGGCTGTTACCTTTATTATTACTGCTACTCGCTATTTTCTTCTTAAGAGGCTGTTTCTCAACGCCAGCGTTACCTACGGTCGATATTAAAACGCCAGATATTGAAGCGCCTAAATTACCCGATCCGACACTTGAAAAGCCGAAAGTTCCCACAGTGGTAACCAACGGTCACACCGTCGGTGTGCCAACAGGCACCATTCACACAGGAACATTAGGCACTGTGGATGCGAATGGAAATGTGATTAATGGCACTGACGGTAACGGTGCGGTGGTTGATCCTAATACGGGCTTACCTGTAGTTGATCCTCAAACAGACAATAACCAAGGTGCCTTACCTGAAGGAACATTACCTGAAAATGCACAACAGCCGGATGTACCACCGGTTGATCCTGCTGCACAAAATGAGCAACCGAAAACAGATAACAACCCAAATACAGGGAATGAGAACAACACGCCTAACCCTCCTGTTGATCCCAATGCCCCACCCGATGTCACACCGCCTACAACAGCGGATAACACAACACCACTGACTATTCCTGCGAATGCATTAGCGAATGGCTCCACTCAATTCCTAAATGGTCAATGGAAAGCTGGGGCGGGAATTCAAGACCAAAAAACAGGTAAACCACTGAGCCTGAATTACCAACTAGATAATGGTAAAGGACAAGTCGTAATGACACGCAGTGATGGCGTGACCTGCAAAGCGCCTGTCAACGCAGCCGTTAATCAAGGTGGATTAAATATTAATAACCAAGGTCAGGCTCTGTGTAGTGATGGTTCAAACTATTTGATGCCAAATATTATTTGCCAGCCAGGAAGCCAAAATATTGCTGATTGCCAAGGGAAATATGAAAACAGTCAGCCATTCCCATTATCAATGAAGCGGGAGAATAACTAATTCATGTTAGCGCCACTGACCGATTATAAAGACAAAATTACCCTTATCCGAGACAGTAATATTCAGTTTCTGGATTTCGGTTTTAAGCTACCACAGCGCAAAGAGTACGGTGAGTTTGTTAAAAAAGGCGAAAACGGCCCGTTAATGCGACTCATCTATAATGAAAGAGACGATAACTATCTTTATCCTGCACCTAAAAATCAGCCTCAAACACCAAGAGAAGCTGAATTTAGTTTCTCCCTTGAAGAGTCATTAACACTATTAAATGACACATGGCTGCCAGTGCCATTTTTCCGTTTTAATCCACCACGCGCATTCTCTCAAGGCCCTGATAACTGGGTAAGAATGATGTTCCATCAACTGCCAGAGCCAGATGAAGATGGGCATACACACCGCGTTGTTGTGGCATTTGATACTCGTATTGAGCCAAATCGCACCAATACCGCGTATCTGGCACCAAACGAAGAAGATGTTCGCTCTGGTGTTGCTTTTGCGCTGGCCTATTTAGGTTATGAAGTTGAGAACTTCCTTGAAACACCGTGGATTGATGGTTGGTTAAAGGAAGTCTTTAGCGAAAGAGCGCTGGCTGTCACCAAAATGTACCATGATGAACTTGAAGATGCGCTCAAAGAGTTTCAACATCAGGCACATTATCTCAATTTACTTAATATTTTAGGTGAGAAACTACACTTACCTGAAATCAAAATTAACGAAACTAAACCACAAGAGCCGGCGATTGAAGTTGATCTTATTCTTGATGTGGGTAACTCACGCACTTGTGGGATCTTAATTGAAGATCACATCAATGATAACAAAGGGTTAACGCAACTCTATGAAATGACTCTGCGTGATCTCAGCCACCCTTATCAAATCTATAATGAGCCATTTGAAAGCCGTGTTGAATTTGCACAAGCTGAATTTGGTAAACAAGATTTTTCAGTTAATAGCGGTCGCAACAATGCCTTTATGTGGCCCACTATTGGTCGCGTTGGCCCTGAAGCCAATCGCATGGCAGCACAACGCTTAGGTACTGAAGGCTCTACGGGTATTTCCAGCCCTAAACGCTATTTATGGGATGACTCGCCGTATTCTCCAGGTTGGCGCTTTAGTCGCTCTTTTGGTCAAACAGACAGAGAGCCACTGGCGACCGCGGTTCCGATGACATACCTTCTAAACGATCACGGTGAACCGTTATTCCGTTTAGAGCCTGACGATCGCATGCCAGTATTTACGCCAAACTATACTCGCAGTTCATTAATGACCATGATGTTAACCGAAGTGTTAGCACAGGCATTAACACAAATGAACAGCCCAGCTCAACGCCTTAAAATGAGTCACGCAAGTGCGCCTCGTCAATTGCGTAATATCATTTTAACGATCCCACCCGCGATGCCAAAACCCGAGCGCGCTATTTTTGAAACGTGCATGGAAAACGCATTAGGGCTAATTTGGAAAGCAATGAATTGGGATCCCACAGACGAAAAACTGCGTTTTGATGGTAAAGATGAACAATGTCGTATACCGATGCCAAACATCCATGTGAAATGGGATGAAGCCACTTGCGGTCAGTTAGTTTATCTCTATAACGAAACACAAATTAAATTTGGTGAGCGTACTGAAGCCTTTTTTGCCAGCCAAGTGCGTGAAGATAACCGCGCATTAACGGGTGATAGCACGTTAAAGATTGCCTCCATTGATATTGGTGGTGGAACAACCGATCTCGTTATCACACGCTATAAATTGGATACGGGTACAGGCAGCAACGTCAAAATTATTCCAACACAGTTATTCCGTGAAGGATTCAAAATTGCGGGTGATGATATTTTATTAGATATCATCCAGATTTGCGTATTGCCAGCATTACGCACCGCATTAACGGATGCGGGTATTTCTGATGCCGATGCGCTGATGTCTTCTCTTTTTGGGAGTGAAGGTTTAGATGCAGGGCAACAAGTGTTGCGCCAACAACTTACCTTACAAATTTTTAATCCAATTGGGTTGAAGATTTTAAGCCAATACGAAAACTACGATCCCTTAGTTCCTCATGAAGGCATTAACAGTACTTTTGGTGAATTACTTAACGTTCTACCGACAGAACATGTACGTCGTTATATTGATGACGCAACCAATAAAGAGCTAGGTGGTGGCGACAGCTTCTCCATTTTAAATGTGCCGGTGCAAATTAACTTTGCGCAATTACATGCTGAATTTATTTCGGGTGAACGTATTAATATTACGCGTAGTTTAAAAGCGCTGTGTGAAGTGCTTTATTACTACTCCTGTGATGTTTTACTACTGACGGGGCGCCCTTCTCGTTTACCGGGTATTCAAGCGCTATTAAAAGTATTACAGCCTGTACCGCCTTCTCGTATTCTGCCATTACACGGTTACAAAACAGGGGGTTGGTATCCATTCAACAAAAAAGGTCGTATTGACGATCCAAAATCAACTGCGGCAGTTGGTGCGATGTTGTGTTTAATGGCTGAAAATGCACGTTTGCTTAACTTCTATTTCTCGACAGGTAACTTTAAAACTTACTCAACAGTACGTTATTTAGGGATGTTGGATAACAACAACACGATTTCCGATAATGACGTTTACTACCGTGATATTCAGGATAAATTTGAGCCTGATCCTGATACCTATTTTGAAGTCAGAGGCGGAATACGCTTAGGTTTCCGTCAATTGGATAATGCCCGTTGGCCTGCATCTCCACTTTATACTTTACGCATTAAAAATCCGAAATTGGCACAGCAACTTAGCCAAGAAGACAGCGTATTGCATATCAAACTTGGAGAAGAAAGAGGGGCTTCTGGCCATAATGATGACAATAAATCTGAAAAACTACGTATTGAAGAAATGGAACTTATTAATGGCAAAGGTGGCGTTAATAAGAACGGTTTAAGCTTCAAACTCAATACGTTAGCAGATAGTGGTATTGGTGAAACATCCTATTGGCTGGATAGCGGGAGTGTATTAGGTAAATGAATATGATGGATGAAAAACAGTTAACAGCCAAATGGGATGCCATTTATCAAGGTGCAGATAAAGCCATTGATTGGATAACTGCCGTAAGAGGTAATGCACCGCGTTTAAATACCGAAGCCGATAGCCTTATCTATCGTCTGCGCCGTAGCCGTAATATGGCAAAAAATCTCAGTTTAGCGACACAGCGACCAATGTCTGTCGGCTTTTTTGGGCTATCACAGGCAGGAAAATCGTACCTGATTTCAGCACTTGCCGCAGGGCAAGAAGGTCGATTAAGAACAAACATGTCAGGCAAAACCCTTGATTTTATCGACCATATCAACCCACCGGGCGGCGGTAAAGAAGCCACGGGATTAGTGACTCGCTTTAGTCGCAATGCCACAAAAGGTACGCAAGAGTTTCCTGTTGAGCTGCATCTTTTTAGCGAAATTGAGATTGTTAAAATTCTCGCCAATGCTTACCTGTATGACTTTAATCAGGAAAAAATTGAATTTGAGTTAGATGATGAGAAAATTTCTCGTTTAATCAATTCATTAAGCACACAACGCAGTGCAACACCTGTTGCGGGTATTACTCATGATGATGTTGTTTCATTATGGGATTATCTGCAACGCCATGCGGAAAAAAGCCAGAAAAAACTGGCGACAACCTATTGGCCTAAAGCGATTGAATTAGCGCCTTATCTCAGCATTGCGCAACGCGCTAAACTTTTTTCTGTTTTATGGGGTGATATTGCAGAGCTGACATCCGCTTATCAGCGTTTTAGTAGCACACTCGCTTCTTTAGGTAATGCATCTCTTGTTTTGGCTCCGCTCTCTTCTTTAGTCAAAGAGCAAGACGGCGTGTTAGTACAAGAAGACAGTATTATGAACGTAGATATGTTAGAGCGTCTCAATACTGCCAATGATAGCCAGATCAGCATTTGCCCTGTTCATGGCGATCGTATTGACGCCCCTGTTACCCTTTCGTTAGCAGAATTAACTGCGCTGACGGTCGAATTAGTCGTCCCGTTATTAGATGCGCCAAGTAAAGCCCTGTTTGAACACGTTGAACTGCTCGATTTTCCGGGCTATCGCGGGCGTTTAGGGGTAGAAACCATGGCGGACGTACGTCGTCAAGTCAACGATGACAGTGCTAATCCGCTGGCACAGCTTATTCTTCGGGGTAAAGTTGCCTATCTGTTTGAGCGTTATACTGATAACCAAGAGATGAATGTGCTGGTGGTATGTACCGCATCAAATAAACAATCAGATGTGAAAGAAGTCGGTGCAGTCCTCACAGAATGGATCAATAACACGCAAGGTAAAGATGCATTAACGCGCGCTAAACGCCCTTCTGGCTTAATTTGGGCAATGACCATGTTTGATATGCGTATTACCAACTCTTTAACCATGAATGAAGCGTTATTACGCCAATCATGGGGTAAAGGTGGCATGATCAAAATGGCTATGTTAGAGCGCTTTGGCCAATATGAATGGATGTCCTCAGATTGGATCAATGGCGAAGCCTTTAATAACACCTTCTTAGTGCGTAAACCGGGTGTACCTACCCCGTTTATTCAAATCAGTAATGGCAAAGAGACTGTCTTAAACGAGGACAGTGTTTCACAGCTACATCTGATGAAAAAAACGTTTACTGAAGACGAAACTGTCCAACGCTATATTCGAGAGCCAGACCAAGCATGGGATGCTATGTTGTCGCTTAACGATGGCGGTATGCAGCGCCTTGCGGATTATCTTGAAACTGTCGCCTTAAAATCACTGAAACTTGAACGTATCAGCGAACAACTGCAAGAAATTCAACGCGATTTAATCGGTCATCATCTTGAAAAATGGTATCAATCAGGTGGTGAAGAAGAGCTTCAAGTCAAACGTCGTAACGCAGCCACTATTTTACGCTTTATGCAAAGTCGCCCTTATTTACAAGGTGCTTTACTGGAGCACCTATTGCCTTCGCGCAAATCACTCTACGACCTGTATATGCAAGAAAAAGAGGTTATCGATACGCTTTCAGATAACAAAAAAGCGACTCAAGCCCCTGTTTCTGCTTTTGCGGCTATAGAGCAACCGACTTTTGATCTCTTTAGCGATGCACCAATTTCTCTAGTGCCTGAAGAAGATGAAGCTCCTAAAGGTCACGGCAATGAGGTGACCTATCCTAAAAAAGTGATGGCATTATGGATAAACCATCTGCGTAGCCTGCCTGATAACAGTACCTTGTTAACCTATTTAGGCATTGACCAAGAAATTATGGTGCTGTTAGTCGATGAACTTATCACGGCAATTAATCGCCTTGGTGTTGAACAACGCATGTTGAAAACCCTTGCTGGCACCGAAGCCATTGCCCGTCGTGATGACTTAGCCGAACAGCAATCATCTCGTATTTATAATGTACTGGGTGATTTTATTACTTGGTTTAATTTCAAGGATAACGGTGTTGAGAAGCCAGATAGCAAAATCAATGTCGGTCATAAAATCTTTGAAAAACCCGATAACACGAGCGTGCAATGGGGTGATGATGAGCGTTTAGTCCGCTTACCTACCAACCCTGTTAACTACACTCTTTTATTTGTGATTGATTGGCTTATCGCCTTATCAGCGATTATTACTGAGAATGCGGGGCATTCTGCGGGAAGAGAGATCAGTGCTGAACAAAACGCACTATTAGGCCAAATAATTCAAACCATGAAATCATCCGTCGTGGAGTCATAATTCGTGTTTAATCCAGAATTAAAACCCGTACAACCTGCTCGTCCTGGCTTTGCGGTATTAAGTATTCGTAATTGGGAAGGTGACGCTTCCCCTGTTTATTTAAGCATTCAGCGTAACCAAGATCGCTATTTCTTAAATGATCAAGGGGAATGGGTAGGTAATGCCTTTTTCCACCAGCTTTCACTAGAAGATGCTGATGACGGTTATCAAATCGTTCTTGATAAAACGTTGGTTGATCCCCTTGTTAGCAACTTACAAATGGCGTATCAATTTACGTTAAAAGACGATAATGAAACTCAAGATATCGGGCGATTACGTATTCGTGATGGCGTATTAGCCTCACAAGCACAAGGTCAAAGTGAAGCATTAAAATCAACGGCGACATTAGATAATCAGCCTGTTCCGCCTGCACCTATTGTTGAAGAAACACCACCAGAGCCAGAACCCGAACCTATCAAAACTGGATCTGAAGAGCCTGAGTCAATTATCCCTGCAATCAAAGTAGATGAACCGCCACAGCGACCAACTCCACCCGCGCCGAAAAAATCAAAAATTGGCTTAATTTTAGCCATTATTTTGATCTTAATTTTAGCGGGTGTCTTAACATGGTTCTTCTTACTAAGAGGCAATCCTGCAGGCGAGCCGGCACCACAACCAACACCTGAACCCGCCACTCCAAGTGTATGCAGCGTTGAAAACATGAAATCGGGTACTGCATTAGCCTTTGTGCAAAATTGCATACAGAGCCAACCAGATAGCAAAACTATCCTTGCAACGATTGAACAAGCAAAACAGAACAATCAATGTGATGTTGCTCAGCGTTTATATGCTTATAAAGCCCAATCAGGTGATGTTGATATCGCACTGAATTACGCTCGTGAATACGATCCAGAAACCGCATCAGCACAAGGCTGCTTTAGTGCAGACAAAGAAACCGCCATTTATTGGTACGAAGCGGTTCTAAATCATGACTCACAAAACAGTGACGCCAAAGCGCGTCTTGAAGCTTTGAAAAAATAGGAAAGTCGCATGAAAAAGTCTCATTGGCTTACTCTTATTCTCAGCGGTTTAATGCTAACAGCGACAGCAAATGCTGAAGAGAAAAAGCCGCTATTACAAGAGGGTAAAAAGACCCTCTATCAACGTGTATTAACTTATCCAGGTTGCCAAGTTGCTGACACTGTTGGCGCAAAAGGTAAAGAGCAACCCGCATTTAGCCGTTTTTATGTTTATCAACGCCAAAAGCAAGGCGCTAATGAGTGGCTACAAGTTGGCCCTGATAGCTTAGGTCATATTAGCGGTTGGATGAATGCAAGTTGTACATCAGAGTGGAAAATGCAGCTAACACTCGCATTTACTAACCCTGCGGGTCGTAACCCAATGCTGTTTTTCAAAGATAAGCAAACAGTTGAAAGCTTACTTGAAAGCCCTACTCCTGAAAAACAGTACCAGCCCTTTTTAGCAGATATCAAAAACCAAAAAGTGAATCCGGCTGTTTTAGCAAAAGAGCCTGATTATATGATTGATCAGAAAAGTAATTTTTATCTACTGCCTGTATTAGGCTCTGATGAAGTCTTTACTGATGCGGGTTATAAAGTGCGAGTGCTCAATGTGGCTTCTGTCTCTTCACAAACCAAAGACAGCAAAGACGCACAGAATGCGAATACCACTGCAAACAGTACAAAACCAGCAACACCTAACAGCAAAGATGCTGACAATATGATGCAAGGTTTTTCTGCCGCAGTAGTGTTTGTTATCGACTCAACAATATCAATGGACCCTTACATTGATAGAACCAAAGAAGCGATTCAAAAGGTTTACGCCCAAGTCGAAAAAGACAATATGTTGGATAAGGTTAAGTTTGGTTTAGTGGCGTTTCGCTCTAATATCAAAGCAGTACCTGCATTGGAATACGACAGCAAAATGTTTGTAAATCCCAATGATGTAAAAGATGGCCCTGATTTTCTGAACAAAGTTAAAGAATTACGCCAAGCTAAAGTCTCAAGTAGTCGTTTTGATGAAGATGCTTACGCAGGTGTAATGCAAGCTCTTGATGATGTTGATTGGACACGCTTTGGTGCGCGTTACGTTATTTTAATCACCGATGCAGGCGCATTAACGGGTGATGATCCTCTTTCATCCACTAAGCTCGACGCTGAGCAAATTCGCCAAGAAGCCGCCTATCGCGGTGTTGCACTTTATACACTGCATTTAAAAACGCCATCAGGTGCAAAAAATCACGCTTCTGCACAAGCACAATATGAAGCACTAACGCTCAATCCTTTCTTACACAAATCGCTTTATTACCCAATTAATTCAGGGGATATCAATAGCTTTGGTCGGATGGTCGATAGCCTAGCAACTGCTGTAACTACTCAAATTCAAACGGCTTATCGTGGCGAAGCGGCTGTGGGTAGCGCAGTAAATGCCGATCCTGCTTATAGCAAAAACAAAGAGACAGATACCTTACTTAACGACGCACACGACTTAGGCTATGCCATGCGTTTAGCCTATTTAGGTGAAAAACAAGGTACAAAAGCGCCTCCTGTGTTTAAAGCATGGATAAGCGACCGCGATTTATTGCAGCAAAATATTCCAACCACAGAAGTACAGGTGTTACTGACTAAAAGTGAGTTGAGTGATTTAAGCGATGTGATGAAAAAAATCGTTAATGCCGCTAATGAAGGTTTGATCTCTCCAGATAATATGTTTGCGGATTTACGCTCAATTGCCGCCACAATGGGTAACGATCCAAATCAAATCAAGCAAGGTTCAGCGACCAAATTAGGCGAAATGGGCCTGCTCGGTGAATATGTCGAAAACCTCCCTTACTTAAGTGAAGTCTTAGGGTTAGATGAAGAGACATGGAAAAGCTGGGATGGTCTAGAGCAAGAGAAATTTATCCGCCGACTCAATACGAAGTTGCAATATTATCAACGCTATAACGAAGATGTTGATCGTTGGATATCCCTTGCACCACAAAGCGATCCTCGCGATCACGTTTATCCTGTACCACTGGAAAACTTGCCTTAATGATCCAGATTGAAGGCATGGCAATTACGCGTGGTGATGCGCAACACGGTTTTCGTGTTGCGCTTCCTTCATTGACCCTTGAGAAAGGGGAAATCGGTGCGCTAACGGGCTTAAGTGGTTGCGGTAAAAGCACCTTGTTGGAAATGATCGGGCTGATTTTACGTCCCGATGAATTAACCCATTTTCAACTCGGTGATAATTTAATTATCACGCAAGCAGTGTTAAGTAATGAACAAACACCACTCGCCTCATTGCGTGCTGAAAAATTAGGTTTTATGCTGCAAAGTGGCGGATTACTTCCCTTTTTAACTGTTATGCAAAATATTCAATTACCACGTAGGATGCTAGGGTTAACACCGCACTCTGCTTGGCTTGATCACGCAATTGATCATCTGCAATTACGCCCTTTACTTAATCGCCTTCCTCGTCAGCTCTCCATTGGTGAACGTCAACGCGCTGCGTTTATTCGCGCAATCGCTCATGAGCCAGCTTTATTACTTGCCGATGAGCCAACGGCCGCTCTCGATCCTCATAATGCACAAGCGCTGTATGCATTGATTGTAGAGATGGTAAAACAACTCGATATCTCTGCGCTGGTTGTTAGTCACGATTGGTCTTTAGTCGAGCGTTTTGAATTTAGTCACTATCATGCACAACTACAGGGGGGCGGTAGTGTCTTTATCAAACAATAACGCCAATCCTAATCGCCTTGGTTTACTCAGTTCACTTGCTTGGCGTGACTTAATTTATGATCGCAAAGTCGCACTCTGTATTGTGTTCTCTTTAGTCTCAGTGATTGCGCCACTGTTACTGCTGTTTGGATTAAAAAACGGCATTGTGACGCAGCTTCACAACCAACTACTCAATGATCCTCGTAACCTTGAAATACGTATGTTAGGCAATGGCAATTATCCACAAAGTTGGTTTAATGATATTGCACACAAAGAAGAGGTACGTTTTGTTATCCCATTAACACGTAGCTTAAACACACAAGCCGATATTGTGATTGATGGGCAACATTTTATTGATAATGCTGAAGTGATCCCAACAGCAGAAAACGATCCTTTATTAGAGGGTGTTGCTATTCCTCAAAATGCAGACACCTTGGTGCTCTCTGCCAATGCGGCACAAAAACTACAGGCTAATGTAGGCGATAGTGTGCGCTTATTTATCAGCCGTAAGCTTAATGGCGTCAATGAACGCGCCAAACGCACCTTTACTGTCAGTGCCATTATCAGTGATAGCAAATTTTCACGGGCAGCCGCTTTTGTTTCTCTTGATGTTTTAGTGGCAATGGAAGATTACCGAGATGGTTATCAAGCGCCTCTTTTTGGCGTAACACAAGGCACAGAAGCGAAACCAAGAACCCAGTTTGCCAAAGCTCGCCTGTATGCAACAAATTTAGATGCCATCGCACCACTCGATGATTGGTTTAGACAACAACACATTGATGTGATGACACAAAAAAGCCAAATAGATTCGGTAAAAGCAATCAGCTACGTCCTTAACGTTATTTTTTCCGTCATTGCTTGGGTATCACTATTAGGCTGTATTGCCTCATTAATTGGCGCATTCCTTGCCAATATTGACCGAAAACGTAAAGACATGGCAGTACTACGCCTGTTGGGTTTTCGTCAATTTGCAGTCTCTTTATATATTGTGTTGCAAGCGCTGCTATTAACCAGTGTTGCCTTTATTTTAGCTCTGGGGCTTTATGGTATCGGTAGCACCTTATTTACCACATTATTAGGCACACATTTACCTGAACAATCCTTTGTCTGTCAGTTAACATTTTGGGATTTATTGATTGCCATGTGCAGCGCCTTACTTGTGGCTTTAGTAGTGGCAAGTATTGGCGCATTACGTGCCGTTTCGATTGAACCTGCGGAGAGCTTACGTGAAATTTAATTTATCGCTTCTAACTTTATCATTCGCGCTGTTATCTAGCAGTTTTACCGCAGCTGCCAAATGGGACGATAAATTCGTTAACCCAAAAGCGTTGCCTGATGATGTGATCTTGCCTTTCCCTTGTGAAGGTTCAATGGTCTTTCGCCAAGTAACCATCCCCTTAAGCCAGCCATTACAAGACTACAGCGTGACATTAGGGCAAGAAGGCGATGAATGGGGCTATTTAGAACAATCACGAGCAGAACATATTGCGGGTAGCTTTCCATTAAAAGGTAAAGAGAAAGGCCGTTATTATCTTATGGCAAAATACCCCGTTACCGATTTGCAATATAACGCCATGCAAAGCGTGATTAACGGCAAAGAGTGCCCTGTTGCTTCAAATAAATTACGTTTACCAAAAGTGAATATCAGTTGGTATGAAGCAATGCAATTTGCAGATCAATATAACCAATGGTTAAGAAGTAAACATCCCGAAGCACTGCCTGTTGAAGATGGTGCAAAAGGTTTTGCACGATTACCGACAGAAACTGAGTGGGAATTTGCAGCGCGCGGTGGTTTAAAAGTCTCAGCCTCAGAATTTCGTGATGTGCGCTTCCCAATGCCTGAAGGCACCAAAAACTATATTTGGTCTGCGGGCAGTCAATCTGCTAATGGTTCATTACAGTTAACCGGTTTGTTATCACCTAATCCACTAGGCTTACATGACATGTTAGGGAATGTCGCTGAAATGATGTTTGAGCCTTTTAGATTAAATAAACTCGACCGCTTACATGGACAAGCGGGTGGCTTTATTGTGCGCGGGGGCAGTTATCTCACCCCAGAAAGCGATATGCGCAGTTCATGGCGTCAAGAAGAGCCTTATTACACCAATACCGGTGCAAATAAAAATAAATACACGGGCTTTCGTTTAGCGATTGTCGCGCCAGCATTAACCTCACGCGACAAAATCAAAGAGATAGAAAAAGAGTGGCAACAATTAGGTAATGAGAAGCCTGCAAATAATAACTCAAAAAACAATAGCGATAATTCCATTAATAGCCTGAATACACTCTCCACTCAAGTACAAGATGAAGCGCTGAAAAAACAGTTAGCTGAATTGAAAAATACATTACGAGCAAATGCACAGCTGCGTGATGAGCAACGCGATCAAGCTATCCGTACTTCATTGCAATTAGGTGCTTTTCTATGTACCAAATTAAAAGATGATGGCGAATTCTATGATCGATTAATCGCATTACATGAGAAAAATTGTCCTGCGGGCGCAAAAGATGCCACTTGCGAACGACGTCAAGAGCAAGTTAACGAACATAAGAAAACCCTTGATTTTGTCGTGAGTTATTACGCAGACACATTAGTGGATATGGCAACAACGTATGATGCTTCTTTGGTGAAACCACAAATTGACGTGGTACGCCAATTGATGGAAGCCAGAGGAAAATCAAATTTAAATACGTACCTTTCAACATATATGCAGGGACTCCAAGGATATTGGGCTAACGGTAAAGTTTCACGGAATGAATGGCTTGAAGCGTGCAAAAAACAATAACAGAGACTTGGGATAATAGGTGTGGTATGAACAAACAACTTATGGCAGTACTTGGTATTAGTGCCGTACTTGCTTTATCAGGGTGTCAAAGTAATAGCGGTACTGATCCTCGATTGAAAAATAACAGTGATATGGAGTTTTTCAGTAAATCGGGGATTGGGGCTTGTGCGGGGGGTGCCGCTATTGGTGCATTAGGCTGTTTAGTCTCAAATTCCAGCAATAAAGGCGCATGTATGCTTATTGCTGCTGTTGCGGGTTGTGGTATCGGTATTGGTGCAAATGCCTATTTAGACAACAAGCGCCAAAATTACGCCTCGAAAGAAGAAATGCTCAACTCCATGATAGAGGATGTGAAAAAAGAGAATCAGCGCCTACAAAGTGCCTCAAATACCGCAAGAGCCGTCATCAACGACGATAAAAAAGCGTTGGCAAAAATTGAGCAAGATATGAAACAACAACGCCTCAATAAAGCCGCAGCTGAAAAACAATTAAAAGGTATTGATGCCAATATCGCAGCACTTCGTTCTCGTTTAGCGGATATGAAAAAACGTGAAAGTGAATGGCGTGATATCGCGGCTCAAAGTCGTCAAGATGGCTTAAAGACAGCACAGCTTGATAAACAAATTAATGGGATGAAGCAACAAGTGACGTCTTTACAAGAAGAACTTGATAGCCTTTATACCCAACGTACAGCAATAAAACTTAGTTAACGTTAAAAAGGATGATAATGAAATTTTTACCACTCTCCCTCGTAGGGATGACCTTACTTTTAAGTGGATGTGTGACTAATCCGGCGGATTGTGATCCAACAACGGGTGATGTCAGCATTATCACAAAATTTAATTGTAACTACTCAGGGACTTACGATAACCGTATTGAGCAGAAAAAAGCGATTCTAGGCAACGAACAAGCATTAAATAAAGAATTTAAAGCGGTTTTAGCTGCCATTGAAAAAGAAAAGCAACAAACCAATGCGAGCCTCAAAACTCAACAAGCAAACCAACGCGCATTAAATCAATCCATGAGCAATCTGTTAAATCAAATTCGCCAAAAGACCAAAGGGCAAAATGATATTCAAAAGCAGATCAATGAAATTGATAAACAAATGAAAGCGGTACAAAACAATCCATCAAAATCAGTGATGGAAAAACAACTTGAGTTAGAGAACTTACAAAATCAGGTCATTAGCCTACAAAGCGATTTAGGTCTTAAATAAACCTAAAAAAGCTCTCTATTATTATTTAGAGAGCTTTTTCTTTTATTTTTCATTATTATTTTTTATTTGTCGTTATAGTAAATAATATTACCCCAATATTATTCATATAACATTGATAATAATTAATATCCCTCTTTAATAAAACAACCACATTTAAATTTACGTGCTATTTTTTATTCCATTAAAAATAGACTCATTATTATAATTCCATTGCTTAATAATACATTCTTATTATTTAAATTATGGGATATAACTAATGAAAACAAAATTACTATCAACTTTATTTATTACTGGTTTATTGGCGACATCTTCTGTCTATGCACAAAACAATTTTAAATTAGATAAAACCACACTTTCAGCAGGTTATGCACAAGTCAAAATGGCAGGTCAAAACCCAATTCATGGTGGTGTTTTATCTATTCGTCAAGAAATTAATTCACAATTTGGTATTTTAGCAACAACGACTTACGCGCAAAATGAATATGATTTAAACAAATCTATTAATACTTTCTTTAAAGATGTTCATGCACGTTATTACTCTGTTATGGCTGGACCAACAATCCGTTTAAATGATTTTATTAGTGTTTATGGCACCGCAGGTATGAGCCAAATTCAATTTAAATCTGAAAATTCAGAATTAAAAAAATTAAAGAAAAATGCATTTAGTTGGGGCGCAGGTTTAATCATTAATCCAGCAGAAATGATTTCTATTTCTCTTGGTTATGAAAATAGCCGTTTTAAATTTAAAGATACCGATAATCGCATTGTTTTAGATGGCTTCGTGGCTAATATTGGTTATCGTTTTTAATTAAATTCTTATTACTTAATAATAAACACTTAAAAACAAAAATGCCTCTGCTTTATAAAAACAGAGGCAAAATAACGCAAAAGACCCACACTAGGGAATAACACAGACACCGATTGTCTAAACGACTTTCTAAATCATTTTATTAAAGCTTGGTAAGTGCCTAGCTGATAACCTCGTTCCACAATCGCTTGTTTTAACGTGGTATCTGTTAATACCTCAAGCTCCGTTAAGCGCTGAAAGCAATAACCACTTGCGCGCAGTGGATTATCCACAAAAGCAGGATGTGTCATCACTTCAATAGAATGCTCATGACGCGCTTTCGATTCATCGAGCACCTTTAAAAACAATGCTTGAGTGATTTCATCGCCATAAAATTGACTATCAAAACCATCACTACTTATCACGCCTTGAGTATCAATGCCCTCTTTTTGCGCTAACGGTCTATCAACGCGCATTGGTAGCGATTTTTCTTTGGCAAACTCCGCCACAATAGGAAAAATTTGTTTAAACATATGCACATGATGGTGGCTATCAATATGGTCTGGCGCACAACCAAAGATCTCAATAAAACGTTGATATTGTGCGTGAAGCTCTACACGTATTTCATCAAGCGGTAAATTGCCCTCTTCTGCCATTTGCCATACCCATTTTCCTAGTACACCTTCACGAGTTAAAGAAGGTAAAGGAGACAGCGGTTTACCCATCGTCAACGTAAAATGAAGCCCTACACCTAATCCAGGCAACTCATGACGCAATTGTGCTGCGTGTTTAATTCCTTCAGCATTGACAAGTGCGGTTGTTGAGCTAACTACACCATAACGAAAACACTCTGCAATACCGTAGTTTTGACCTTTACTCAGCCCAAAGTCATCCGCATTCACAATTAGTAAACCAGCCATTCTGTCTCCTTATGACTTATTTTTATCTACCGACAATTAATGAGAGGCTTTTTCTAATTCAGCAATTGCTTTAGCAAAATTAGGTAGATGTGCTTTATGTGCTAATAACATTTCACGCGTAAGTACTTCTGCATCTTTATCTGAAAGTACTAACGGTGTTAAGTTCATCGCTAATAAAGCATCATTTAATTCGCCACTAATAGCCGCTTTGCTGGCCGCGATTTCAAAGCCTTTGATGGTATGAATTAATCCCATTACTTTTTCATCAAAATGCGTTAAACGAGGATGAGGTTTAGCACCATCACGTCCTAAAATAGCGGTCACTTCAATTGACCAATCTGCTGGAATATTATCGATATGACCATGGTGAGGAATATTCACATAATGTTCAGCTTGTTTATCATTATAAATAGCATTAATCACTTCACAGGCGGCATCAGAATAATAAGCCCCACCACGTAATTCCAACTCTTTTGGTTTGATATTTAAATCAGGATCTTTATACAATTCAAACAATTGCTTTTCGACTTTTTGTACTACTTTAGCGCGAGCGCCACCTTTATAATATTCGCCCATTTCAATAGCTAACATCTCTTTTTGCTTAAAGTAATACAGTAAATAAGAGCACGGCAACATATTAAGAGAGCGGATCAACCCTTCACTAAAGGGCAGGTCAAAAATATTTTTCACAGAGCCAGCGGTTAATGTTCCTGAAGCCACACCGTCTAATAATTCAGGAAAACGGGATTGACCATTTACAATAACGTCTTTAATAAACACCATATGATTTAAGCCAAATAAATCAATAGAGAGTTCATCTTTATCCGTTAATTTCAAAACATCGGTAATAAACATTTTCATACCGATTGGAATATTACAAACCCCAATAAACTTCTTAAAATTGGTATGGCGATAAACGGCTTCTGTTACCATGCCTGCTGGATTGGTAAAATTGATGATCCACGCATCAGGGCAAATTTCTTCAACATCCTTAATAATATCGAAAATAACAGGGATAGTACGTAAGCCTTTAAATAGCCCACCAGCACCATTGGTTTCTTGTCCTAAATAACCATGACTTAAAGGAATAGATTCATCAAGCTCCCTTGCTTTCAATTGACCAACACGCAATTGTGTTGTGACAAAATCAGCCTCTTTTAATGCTTCACGGCGATCCAGAGTTTTATAAAGGGTTAAAGGAATACCCGCCTTTTTTACCATGCGTTGGCAAAGCTCAAAAATAATATCGAGTTTCTCTTTCCCTTCTTCAACATCCACTAACCATAATTCAGTGATCGGTAGTTCATGATAACGCTTAATAAAACCTTCTAATAATTCAGGCGTATAACTGCTTCCACCACCAATGGTAACTACTTTTAATTTATGACTCATAAAATACTCCCATACAGCGTAATAGTGCTGTTATTTGTGTATTAATGGCGAAATTAAGGCGTAAAGAGCCACGAAGAAAATAAGCTTATTTTCTTCTTTCTCTCTATTTTCAATAAAATTAATCTTTATTGTTGATTAATTTCTTACGCTTAATAATGAATTAGTTTGTTTCTTTAATACTGTATAAATTTTTCCGATAACTATTTGGTGTCAGCGAAGTTATTTTCTTAAATGTCTTAATAAATAAACTTGGACTGCTGTAACCCGCATCAAAAGCAATATCTGTTATCGAATAGTTTGTAATTTCCAATTGTTTTTTCGCAAAATTAATTCGAATATCATGAATAATTTGCATCGGTGTTTTATCGTAATAACGCCGAGTTGCTCGGGTTAAATATTCTTGTGATTTCCCGGATAACATCACCATATTAACCAATGCATTTTCACCAAATTTTTGTTTGTCATGCATCTCGCTTACAGTGTCTTTCAGCCATAAGGGAATATCGTCTTGTGTTCTATTTTCTCGATGGTGTCGTAATCTATTCACCACATTAAAGGTGACAATTTCAATAAATTCATTAAATTCAGTATGGCGGAAGTTCAGGGAGCCAATAACCGATTCAATATAGGACAGAAACTCATTTTTCAATTCATAAACTTGTGAGGCAATAAAATAAGAAGGCAATAACGAGAGATAATGTTTATCAAAAAAGGCTTTACTAATTCCCACATTTAAAATGCGAGTTGCACCAAAATCATAAAAACTTTGATGATGAGAACCTATGGGGATAAAAACAAAGTCGCCCCGTTCTAATAAAATCTTTTTACCATTAATCTCTTGATAATAACGCCCTGTTAATACGATGGTGAATTCATAATAATCATGCTGATGCAATCCACTAACACTTTCTGTTTTATTATAAATAAAGACATGAAAGTTTTTGCCATTAAATAGCTGATCTTCATAGACCATGCGTATTTCGCTTTGCGCTTTCAATGACTCCACCACGGTATTCATCTTATTTTATCTTCTCATGTAACTCGATTAATTCTGTCACTAACTCTCTGGCTAACATCGAGGTCATTAAATGATCTTGTGCGTGAACTAATACCAAACTGACTTTCGTTTTTCCTACACCTTGGTCATCACCAATTAAACGAGTCTGTATTTTATGTGCTTCATTTAATGCTTCGCGAGATTGTTCCATTAATTTTCTCGCGCCATCAAAATCACCTTCTTTGGCTTTTTTTAATGCACCATAAGCCACACTACGCGCTTGGCCTGAATTAATGATAAGCCCCATAATGATCTCTTCAAATTCATCATCGGTTGCACTGCTATCAACGGCATTTTCAATATCTAACATCATATTCCCTCTTTGACACTGGCAAGTGCAGAGAAGCCTCTGCACTTGTGTTTTCTATCACTTAAAATTTCAACGCATTGGCAATATCTTCTTCACTTTCTTCTTTTTCAATTTCAGTTTGCGCTTTATTTGAAATAATCACGAAAGGAAGATAAATCAGTGTGGCAACACCCAAGTTAAACAGTGCTAATAACAGTGCCGCAATACTACCGTTGGTATTAAAGAAGGCACCTAGCCCGGTTGGCATTGTCCACGGTGCAATATTTGTTACTGGTGGGATTATCCCTAAGTAATAAGCCGTCACCGTAATTGCAGCAAGAATAGGCTGAATAAGAATAAATGGAATAAACATCACTGGGTTCATAATGACAGGCAGACCAAAAATAATCGGTTCGTTAATTTGGAATAAACCTGCTGGTAATGCCAGTTTTGCCACTTGACGATGATCAGCGCGACGAGATGCGATAAAGATAGCCAGAATAAGTCCCAGTGTTGCCCCTGTCCCCCCTAAGAAGATAAAGGAATCTAACATTGGTTTCGCCCAGAGATGGAATGTTTTACCCGCTGCGAGTGCCGCTTCCACTGAACCGTATTCTGTATAAATTGAGACGTTCTCTAACGCCCAAGGCGTCATAATACCGCTATCAAGTGCGGCAAGGGCGAGCGATCCATGAATACCAAAGAACCACAGTAAAGAAGTGAAGATAACGTAAGCCCAACCAACCACAGATCCCATTGATGCTAATGGTGTTGAGATAGAATCTAAAATAATTTGATGGAAGTTCGTTTCATACGTCGCTAATCCCCACGAAACAATCCCCATCACTGATAAGATAATAAAGCCTGGAATTAATGCAGAGAATGAACGCGAAACAGATGCTGGCACGCTATCTGGTAAACGGATAACCCAGTTGCGACGCACAATAAAGGTAAACATTTCAGCCACAACAAGACCAATAATGATACCTGAAATAATATTTGCCCCGCCTAGCCAATTCGCGCCGACTGCATATGCACCCGCTGCGTTATAAGGTGTTACTGTCATAAATGCCGCAATAGAGAGTAAGCCTGCCGCAATCGGGTCAACTTTACGCTCTTCGGCTAATGCCATCCCGATAAAGAACGGTGCCATCAACGACATTATGCCCAATGTACCGTTATAAACATTCCCCCCTATGGCTTTAAAACCATTGAGTGTTTCTATTGTGGATGCATCAAGGCGGATACCTAAAGAATAAAAGAAGGAGCCATCACCAAAACTAAGAAAAACGTTATTGATAAGTACAAACATTGCCCCTGCAAGGGTTAATGGCATTAAACGAATAAAGCCATTTTTAATTGCATTAACGTGAGGTTGCTTTCCAATTTTAACCGCAAAAGGAAGGAGTACCTTTTCAAGTGAACCAATAAACTTACTCATAGAAAAATACCCTTAAAATGCCGCTAATTGCTCGGCTTGCTGAAAAATTCGCTCTTTGACTGGAATAGAAATAATAAAAAAATAAAAAATAGAATTAATTTGTTGTTGCAGATGCTTTTTTAATAGAGGCGACAGCGGCTTTTAACACGCCTAAGCCATCTACTTTTCCGTATAACAAAGAATCGATCACTTCGACCGGCTTATTAGGGAGTAATTTTTGGATATCAGGCAACATCCAGCTAATTTGTGGACCCAGTAAAATCAGATCCGCATCCTGTCCTTTTTGTGCTGCTAAGGTTTCAGGAAATGCTTCAATGACCACAGGCACTTCATATTTTTCTGCTTGCGCTCGCATTTTGGTCACGAGAAGAGATGTTGACATGCCAGCAGAACAAAATAAGTAAATATATTTCTTTTGCATAAAACCCTCTTGAGTTGGCAACGATTTACCCTAGAGATAACAAGGCTTTCTCTTGTGCATTCATTACTGTGTCAGTACAGAAACCGAAGTAAGATTAAAATAAGGATTGTTTCTGCTTGAATGAAGTATACGCAATGATACTAGTTAACGATATTTCTTATCAGTTCAGAATTGTCTCTCCTTGACCTACTCTTTTGACACTCTTCACAAATTGAGCAAATAATCTGAAGAGTTCTTTCACGTCACGAAATTTGTCTTTCTGATCAACATCTATGACCATTCGCAAAATTTCGCCATTTAAGTCAAGTTAATTCTTTATTATTATGAGAATGTGAATTAGTATCATTACTCTTTATATTTTTGATGGTATTATCGTCTTCTTTGTGGATCGACATTTAGGCCACTGCTGTAAAGATCCGTGTTATTTCGTGTTGCAACAATATGGGAAAGAGAATGTTTAAAAAGTCATTAAGCCCACTGTTTTTACTGCTTTCTTCACTTGTTATCGCTGGTTGTGATAACGCTCAAGACACATCAACAGCACAATCAGCAGAGAAACAAACTCTCACGATTGAACATTTCCAAGGGACAACTGAAATCCCTGCACATCCACAAAAAGTGGTTGTGATGAATATGGAAACCCTCGATATTATTGATGCATTAGGTGCTCCTATTGTTGGTCTTCCACAAACGAATGTTCATTTACCAAAATTCTTAGAGAAGTACACCAATCCGAACGACTATATCAATGAAGGTGCATTATTTGAGCCGAACTATGAAAAGCTCAGCACAACAGCACCTGATTTAATTTTAAGTGGTAGCCGTGCTCGTGATGCGTACCCAAAATTAAGTGAAATTGCACCTGCGATTTCAATGGATATCGACCCTAAACATTTTGTCGAAAGCCTTGCTGAACGTACAACAACATTAGGTCAAATTTTTGGCAAAGAAGAACAAGCCAAAAAATTACTGGCTGATTTCAATAGCAAAATTGCTACCGTAAAAGCCAAAACGCCAGACGCAGGTAAAGCAATGGTCGTTTTAGTCAGTGGCGGTAAAATTTCTGCTTATGGTCCAGGCTCTCGCTTTGGCTTTATCTATGATGTATTAGGTTTTGAACCCGCTTATGTTTTTGATAGCCCAGGTTCACACGGCAACATCGTTAACTCTGAATTACTGTTAAAACTTAACCCAGATTGGATGTTTGTTATTGACCGTGATGCCGCAATTGGTCGTGAAGATTCACAACCTGCTCAACAAGTTCTAGATAATGCACTGGTAAGAAAAGTAAATGCTTGGAATAAAGATCAAGTTATCTATCTTGATGCAAGTTCCATTTATATCTCTGGCGGGATCCAAACTTACTCTCGCTTAATGGATACAATTAATCAGGCATTGGATCAAAAAAAATAAAGTAACTGAATGAAAACGTTCCATTTATCATTGGGGATAGGGGTTATCGCTATCCTCTCAATGATCAGTCTATTTGTCGGCGCAGGAGATATTACTCCTGCTTCGCTTTTTTCTGATCCCGATATGCGTGATATCTTCTTTATCAGCCGAGTTCCAAGAACCCTATCATTATTACTCGCCGGTGGTGCCATTAGTGTTGCAGGTTTAATCATGCAACTACTCACTCAAAACCGCTTCGTCGAACCCTCTCTTGCAGGAACCACACAATCTGCAAGCCTTGGATTATTAGTCGTCATGCTGCTCTTTCCCGCGGCTGGCATCTTTACCAAAATGATGGTCGCAACGGTTTTTGCCCTTTTGGGTACGTTGTTGTTTATGTTGCTTTTGCAAAGGATCACCTTAAAAACAACACTGATAGTTCCTTTAGTCGGCATTATGCTCAGTGCAGTTATTGGCGCACTCACCATCTTCTTAGCGGTATATTTCGATTTACTGCAATCATTAGATGCATGGACAAGTGGCGATTTCTCAAGTGTGCTACAAGGCCGTTACGAGCTGTTATGGCTTGTCGGTGCGTTAGCAATCATGGCGTGTTGGGTTGCAGATAGCTTTACTGTTGCCGGAATGGGACGTGAATTTTCCATTAACGTAGGACTTAATTACCGCAAAGTGATGATCATTGGGTTATCGATTATCGCGCTTATCAGTGGTGTTGTGGTTTCTGTTGTCGGTGCATTACCTTTCCTCGGCTTAATTGTACCCAATCTGGTGAGCTTAGTGATGGGCGATAACATCCGCAAAACCATTCCTTGGGTTTGCTTAAGTGGTGGTGCGATTGTTTTACTGTGTGATGTGATTGGCCGCCTTATTCGCTACCCATTTGAAATTCCTGCCAGCGTTATTTTGGGCGCAGTGGGTGCCGTTATTTTCCTTTTCTTAATATTAAAGCAGCAACGTTATGCAAAAAGTTAATTCATCCATAATTAGCAAATGTACTGGCGCTGTCGAACATAAGAAAATGCGCCTCTCACCTATGTCTCGCATCTGGTTATTATTAGGGGCATCGTTATTATCTATTGTGTTATTTATGACGATAAACCTAAACGGCAATATCTCTTATATTTTGACTCACCGCGCTTACATCATTCTTACTATGATTGTGGTGGCTTTTGCTGCGGGTGTTTCCACGATATTGTTTCAAACCATCGCCAATAACCGTATTTTGACGCCTTCACTAATGGGATTAGAAGCCCTGTTTGTATTGCTACAAACCGTGTTTGTTTTCTTTGAAGGCGATATGCCTGCCTCGTGGATGTTGAACCTATCTAAGTTTTTCTTAGAATCGACATTGCTAGTGCTATTTTCCGTTGTACTCTACCGCTGGCTGTTTAGCTCTGTACGCTTTAACATTAATTTAGTCCTCATGATTGGGATTATTTTAGGTACGCTATTTCGTAGTTCCGCAACGCTATTACAACGTTTGATGGACCCTAATGAGTTTTCCATCTTACAAGGTCGCATGTTTGCCACTTTCACTCGTGCCACTCCTGATCTTATCTTTTGTGCCTTAGCCATAATTGTGGTTGTCGGTGCTTTACTTTGGCGTATGCGTTATAGCTTTGATGTCATGGCATTAGGACAAGCAAATGCCATTAACCTCGGGATTAATTACCGCAAGCAGACCACTTATATTCTGTTACTGATTTCTGTTTTAGTTGCAGTTTCTACCGCTTTAGTTGGCCCGTTAACCTTCTTGGGTTTAATTGTCGCTAACCTTGCTTACCATATCAGTGGCAGCAGCCAGCACCGTTTCTTGATGCCCGTCGCCTTCCTACTGGGTACGATTGCCTTAGTCGGTGGACAACTGGTTTTAGAGTACGGTTTAAAAATGACAGGAACACTTTCTGTTGTGATTGAGTTTGTTGGTGGGATGTTCTTTATCTATTTGGTGTTAAGAAGACTTTAATATGATTGAAATCAGCAAAATATCAAAACGTTATCAAGACACAACCGTTCTCGATAATATTACAACAACAATTCAACGTGGCGGTATTACTTCGATCATCGGCCCTAATGGCGCGGGTAAATCAACACTACTTTCTGTTATTGGACGTTTATTACTTCCTGAAAGTGGCATGGTGACCGTTAATGGTATGGATGTTGCTGCAACTGATAGCGATATTCTTGCTAAAAATCTTTCAATACTGCGTCAAGAAAACCAGTTTGTTAGTCGTTTAACCGTAGAAGAATTAGTCAGTTTTGGGCGTTATCCTTACAGCAAAGGTCGTTTAACGCTCGATGATAAAAAAGTCATTGATGAGTCATTAGACTTTTTAAATTTAACTGAATTTCGTTATCGCTATCTAGATGAATTATCGGGTGGGCAACGTCAACGTACCTATGTTGCAATGGTGCTATGCCAAGACACAGAATATGTCATGCTTGATGAACCACTGAATAACCTTGATATGAAGCATGCGGTGATCATGATGAAACTTCTGCGAAAAGCCGCAGATGAATTAGGAAAAACCATTATTATCGTTATTCATGATATCAATTTTGCCTCTGTTTATTCTGACTATATTTTAGCCATGCGTAACGGACAACTGTATTATCACGGTTCACCAAAAGAGATCATGAAAGCAGATATTATCGAAGATATTTTCGATACACCCGTTGATGTTAAAGAGCTAGATAATAAGCTAATTGCTATGTATTACTAATTTCCATGTATTACTAATGCCATTTAGCCCGATTATCTTCAATAAAAAGCATGTTGTTCTTCTCATTAACAACATGCTTTTTTATTGCCTTTTCCCTTGCTGAAGTAACTCTGAATCAATATCTTCAAAGATAGATTGCCATTCATTATCATCAATATCCATTAATCCAAAATAACGCAGTAAAAAAGTGCCTTCTGTCGCTAAAAATGCCAATCGAGCGCGTTTTCCGGCTTCTGTTGTCGTATCAACACCTGCTAACCGTTGCTGATACCACTCTTTTGTACTTTGCAGATATTCAGGCGTTTGTAGCAATGCCGCCATCAAACTCGCCCCTTTGGCAAAAGAGACTTTATCGTGATTGTGAGTGGCATGAATATGGGCAGCGACACGATTATCAGGAGAATTATCCTTTTCAACGATTTTTTTAAATTGCGTTTCATAACTGCCTTCCCAGTGCTCAAACATGGCATCTATCATCGCCTCTTTACTGCTAAAACAGTATTGAACGCCCCCTTTTGAGATCCCCATTCTTTTTGCAACAGTATCAATCGTTAATGCTGCCGCTCCTTGCTCCATCACAATGTCGAAGATAGCTTCTAACAGTTTTTCTCTATCAATGGTTCTTTGACGTCCCATAAAAAAACCCCTTTTCAATACGGTCGTATGGATTTATATTGTAGCCGCTAGTAAAAATAATACACATAAAAATAACTGAGATTTCTATGATAAAAGATTATAAACGTTGGATAGTATTACTTTTGGTATCTAGCATGCTGTTTCTGATTGTTGTTGATGTAACAGTGCTTTATACCGCATTGCCACGTTTAACTTATGATTTAAACGCAAGTGCATCAGAAAAATTATGGATAATGAATGCTTATCCATTGATTGTTGCTGGATTATTACCCGCAGCGGGTATGCTCACAGACAGGATCGGTCATAAAACACTCTTTATTTGTGGCTTACCGCTATTCGCTCTCGCTTCTTTGTGTGCAGCTTTTTCTCCCACCGCAACAACCTTAATTGCTTCTCGTGGTTTTTTAGCGGTAGGAGCAGCAATGAGTATGCCAGCAACATTATCAATAGTGCGCCAAGTTTTTTGCGATCCACAAGAGCGGGCTATTGCAATTGGTATTTGGTCTGCGGTTGCATCTGGCGGTGCTGCTTTAGGACCTTTAATTGGCGGTATTTTATTAAATAACTTTTGGTGGGGTTCTGTCTTTTTAATTAACGTTCCCATTGTGCTTTTGGTATTACCGTTTTCTATTTGGCTGATTCCTACATTTGCAGGGCATGGTCGCCATAAAATCGATTATTTAAGCTCAGTACTTATTTTAGTGGGTTTGATCAGTGCCATTTATGCCTTAAAAGAAATAGGAAAACCTTATACACAGTGGAATGAAGCTACGATTGCCACCATTATTGCCGTCGTTTTCCTCACTCTATTTACTTTACGCCAACGTAAACAGACCCACCCAATGATTGACTTTAAGCTATTTAAAAATCGCTTTTTTAGTATCGGTATTTTAATGGCGGTGCTTTCTATGGTGATCATTGTAGGCATTGAATTATTGCTTAGCCAACGTTTACAGCTTGTTGCAGGTTTTACGCCTTTAAATGCGGCATTAGTGATCTTACCTATCCCAATTGGCTCTGTACTTGCTTCTCCATTGGCAGGTTATTTCTTGGGTCGTTTAGGTGAAGTTCGCTTAATTATTGCCGGATTTATGCTTACTTTAGTGGGAAATCTGTGGTTAATTGCCGTTTTTCAAACAACATCGCCAATGGTGTTAATCGGTAGCTTATTCTTAATCGGCTTTGGTTTAGGTATTATTTTTACTACCGCATCGACATCAATTATGTTGAGTGTTGCAGATAGACAAGCAGGAATGGCGGCATCAATTGAAGATGTGGCTTATGAGCTAGGCAGTGTGATTGGTGTGACTTTTATGGGCAGTTTGATGAGTACGGTATACACCTTAAAACTGATGCTACCTGACTCATTAATAATTAATGATGCGGTATATGACAGTTTAGATGAGGCACTTATTGTGGCAGAAAAATTACCAAATGATGTGGCTTCTCTGGTTATCTCTCAGGCAAACATCGCCTTTGAAAATGCCTTTTTTGTCGTGCTAACCGCGACTGCAATTATTACTGCACTTAGCTTAGTGGTTCTCCCTTATTGTTTACGTAATATCGTAAGGACAAAAGTGGCTTAAATTGTGAAGTGATTTCTACAAAATAAACGCGTCTAAATGGCGCGTTTTTAATATCAACTAAAATCTATCGATATCCAGTGCATCCATACTAAAATGCGAAGGTGATTGTCCCATCTGCTTTTTAAACATAGTTGAGAATGAACCGGCACTGTTATAGCCCAAATCAAAGGCAATTTCAGTAATTCCACAGCCAGATAAGATTTGTGTTAATGAATTCAATAAGCAGACTTGTTGTCGCCATTGTGAAAATGACATTCCTGTTTGTTGGCGGAAAAAACGACTAAAAGAGCGCTCACTTTTATGTAATCTATCTGCCCACTGTTGCGGTAAAGAGTCTATTTTAGGGTTACGAATAAAATCGCGACATAATTTAGCTAATTTACTGTCTTGTGGAATAGGTGCAAAAAACGGTAACGGTTTTGCTTTCGCTAATTCACATAAGATTAACTGCATTAAAAGACCATCTCGCCCTTTTTTATCGTACTCTGCAGGTACATCTACAGCTTCAAGCAATAATTGACGAAAAAGAGGTGAAACACTGACAACTTCACATTGTTTGCTATGACGAGGTGCTGCGGAAGGCTCGATATACAAGCTTCGAGTACTCACATCTAACATACGAGTTTCATGCCCTGTTTCTGGCGGGATCCATACACCACAAGACGGTGGAATAACCCACTCACCATCATCCGTGCTGACTTCAATTAACCCCGTTGCAGGGTATAAAAATTGCGCTCGACGATGTTGATGCGTTTCTAACAACGTATTGGGTAAATAGTCTGTACCCAGCGCAATAACATCTCGGTCAAGTGAATCAACGCTTTTTAAAGGTACATTTCTCACAATTTAGGTCACTCTCTTTTTATTTTCGTCCTTTTAATATAGCAGTTATCGCGCGCCCTACACACTAGCAAATAATGGGCTATATAATTAAAATCGTTATATATTTAAATAAATAACGAAAATGCCTTATGTGAAATTTCAACCTTCTTGATATCTATTTAACATACCCTATTAACATCCAAAAAACGTGTTTTTAACACTGTCAATAAATAGGCTGAAATTCAAATGTCATTGTCTGGTTTTAGAATGTTGGCAAAAGATTAATCAACTACTATCCCTTTCGCAGAGGTTATTTCGAGCATTCTGCAATTATCTATGCATTCAATAATAATGCAGCGGATACCAGACATTCCCTTTATTCATAGCCTAGAAAAATCACGCACATTCTTTATATCAAGTATCGGGTATATCGGGATCCGCCTATTATGTTTAAGGTAGAGTTCATTATGAGCAATCAGTCCGATCACGATAGTGATACAAAGAGCATTCTCAGCGATGTTAGCCGCCGTCACTTTATTCAAGCTAGCTCAGCATTAGTCACGCTTCCTTTTCTCGCATCAAACTCTTTTGCTGCGACAACAGATAACGCGATTCCAGTAAAACCAATAACAACTGAAGATGGTGAACGCGTTGTTTCAACTTGCAGCAGCTTCGACTGTGGCGGTAAATGTGATATTCGTGCCCATGTAAAAGATGGCAAAGTTACCCGTATTAGCACACGCCCAGATGCAGATTTAGATGAAGAGATGCCTATTATGCGTGCCTGCGTTCGAGGTCGTGGTTATCGAAAATTTGTCTATCATCCAGACCGTTTAAAATACCCAATGAAACGCGTTGGAAAACGTGGCGAAGGAAAATTTGAACGCATCACTTGGGAAGAAGCAACCACCCTTATTGCGCAAAATATGCAACGCATTAACCAGCAATATGGTCCCGCTTCTCGCTTTGTGAGTTTAAGTACAGGTGTTACTGGCGGTATTTTCTCAGGTGCGAATATGCTACGTCGCCTGTTTAATATCACTGGCGGTTTTCTGGAAAACTATCACTCTGTTAGTAACGGTAATACCCTTGCGGTGACGCCTTATACTTACGGTACCGCAGCCAGTGGCAGTACATTAGATACGTTAGAAAATACCCCTCTGGTTATTTTATGGGGTCATAATCCTAACGAAACTATTTTTGGTCATTCAAACCATTTCTTCCAAAAAATGAAGAAAAACGGCACTAAATTTATTGTCGTTGACCCACGTTATTCTGATACCGCCTCTTCTTTAGCTGATCAGTGGATCCCGTTACTGCCAACAACAGATAACGCCATGATGGATGCGATGATGTATGTCATCGTCAGTGAAAATCTGCATGATCAAGCCTTTATCGATAAATACACTGTTGGCTTTGATGAACACCAAATGCCTGAAGGTGTGGGTGAAAATGAGTCTTTAGTTGCCTATTTAATGGGTAAAAAAGATGGCATTAAGAAAACCCCTGAATGGGCTGAAACCATCACTAAAGTACCCGCAGATACGATTAAACAATTAGCTCGTGAATACGCATCAACAAAACCGGCTGCATTAATGCAAGGCTGGGGTCCTCAGCGCCATATTTGTGGTGAACGGACGGCGCGTGGTGCAACATTACTTGCCACTATCACCGGTAATGTGGGTGTGCGTGGTGGTTGGGCGGCGGGTTATGGCATGGCATTAAACTCTGAACTGCGTAAAACCATCGCAG
Organism: Proteus sp. CD3; assembly: GCF_008808075.1. Lineage (NCBI taxonomy): Bacteria > Pseudomonadati > Pseudomonadota > Gammaproteobacteria > Enterobacterales > Morganellaceae > Proteus > Proteus sp. CD3. The sequence goes on from NZ_CP019686.1 coordinate 3,624,176, forward strand.
GGCCAAGCCTATTAACAAACCCAGTAAAAGCGAAAATTAATATCACCAACTGGGTGCAAGCGTGTGAAGATAAAAACTTAGTCACACCAAAAAATGGGTTACTGAATGCTGAGAAACTTGATACTGAAATCAAGATGATTTTCTCTATGGCGGGTAACTACATGACGAACCAAAATACCGATATTCTTCATGCCGCCAAAGTACTGGAAGATGAATCGAAAGTAGAATTTATTGTTTGTAGCGATCTCTATCTTACCCCAAGTGCGAAATATGCCGATATTTTACTGCCAGAAACCAGCTTCTTAGAACGTTGGAATATCGGTGGTACATGGAGTTATGGCGACTACATTATTCTTTCTGAAAAAGTGATTGAGCCTGAATTTGAGCGTCGTACTGACTACGATTGGTTACGTGAAGTTGCTGATAAATTAGGCGTGGGCGAACAATTTAGCGAAGGTAAAGAGACCGATCGCGATTGGATTGAATATTTAGTCAATGATGCAAGTGCTAAACGTCCTGAAGACGGTATCCCAACCTTTAAAGAGCTATTGGTTAAACGTCGTCATCTATTAAAACATCGTCCTCATACTCAAAATGTGGCGTTTGAGAAAAATATCCAAGATATCGAGAATAATCCATTCCCAACGCCATCAGGCAAAATTGAGATTTTCTCTAAGCGTTTATATGACATGAATAATGTCGATATTCCCGCACTCTCTCATTATGTACCCGCTATTGAGGGTCCTGAAGATACGTTAACAGATAAATTCCCGTTACAACTTATCACATGGAAAGGGCGTAACCGCGCAAACTCAACGCAATTTGCCAACCCTTGGTTGCAAGAAGTACAACGCCAAGAACTCTGGTTAAACCCGTTAGATGCCCAAGATAGAAACATCAAAGAGGGCGAGAAAGTCAAAGTGTATAACGATCGCGGAATAACGATGGTTCCCGTCAAATTAACACAACGAATTATGCCTGGTGTCGTCGCCTTGCAAGCAGGTGCTTGGTGGCAACCTGATGCAAAAGGCATAGATCAAGGTGGATGTGCCAACGTATTAACATCATCCCGTAGCACCGCAATGGCACACGGCAATGCTCACCAAACATTATTGGTCGAGGTAGCAAAAGCATGAGTAAATTTATCGTTTATCCCGCTGTGAGCAACAAACAGTTAGGATTTTATATCGACAGCGCTCGCTGTTCAGGTTGTAAGGCGTGTCAGGTTGCCTGTAAAGATAAAAACAACCTTGATGTCGGACGCAAATTTCGTCGTGTCTATGAAATTACGGGCGGTGGTTATACCCGAAATCCTAAAGGCGCACTGGTCAATAATGTCTTTGCTTACACGTTATCTATTTCTTGTAACCATTGTGACGATCCGATTTGCGTTAAAAACTGCCCAACCACAGCAATGCATAAGCGTGAAGGTGACGGCATTGTGATGGTAGATACAGACAAATGCGTCGGTTGTGGTGCTTGTGCGTGGTCTTGCCCTTATGGCGCGCCACAGATGAACCCAGAAACCAAACAGATGTCGAAATGCGACTTTTGTATCGATTTACAGCAAAAAGGTGAACAACCAGTTTGTGTCGCTACTTGTCCGCTAGGTGCAATTCAATTTGGCCCTATTGATGAACTACGTGAACGCTATGGTGATTTAGATTATGTCACGGGTTTACCTTCCCCTGAAATAACGCATCCTAACCTTGTTATTAACCCACATCAGGGTGCCAATAATGACGGAATTAATAATAAGGGAGAAAGAAAATGAATGAATGGTCATTATTAATCTTCACATTTATGATGAATGCGACCATTGGTCTTGCGCTAACAACAGGGCTTTTTGCTCGTCGCCTTTCTCTTTATCTCAATGCAGAAAGCTACTATCGCTTTATGCTATTGGCCTTATTTGTTATTTGCGGATTGGCAGGTTTAGGCTCTATTGCCTCAATTACTCACTTAGGTGTGCCATTAAATGCCCCTAATGCGATTAGAAATGTTTTTTCTGCTTGGCTAAGTCGTGAAGTTGCCGTCACCGCTATTTTTGTTGGCTGCCTAGGCGTAACTTTTTTATGGCTCTGGCGCACTCGCAAACTCTCAATGCTGTTATTAAGTACCAGTATTCTGATTGGGCTATTTGATATTTATTGTATGGCATCGATTTATCGCCATACCTCCATTTTGACATGGATGGACCCAAACACTTATGTGATGTTCTTCGGAGCAATGTTAACACTGGGTGCTGCTATTTTCTTTTTGCTGATCAAAGTATTACAACGCATAGGAAATAAGTTAGGTATTGAAATACCACCAGCCTCTTTCCCAATGCGCTGGAAATGGCAATTATGGGGAATAATGGCATTTAGCTTAATTGGCCGATTACTGTATCAACCTTTTTATGAGCAATATTTAACGAGTACGCTATATAGCCAAAAATCGGTGACATTCCCGTTATCACCTATTCAAGTCTATTACTCTATTGGTTCGTTACGCACGACCTGTTGGATCTTAGCAACCTTTGCCGTATTGGCTTGTGGTTATAGTTTAGTGAAATTCCTAGCCGCTAAAAATCAAGATAAATCAACTGAGTCTATTTTTGCACTTGGCTGTGTGATCGCCATTATCGCTGACTTTATGTTGCGCTATGTTTTCTACTCAATTCACTAATCGTCATTGAGCATGTTGTTTCAATAATAAAAAAACAAACCTCATGAATTGGGGTTTGTTTAAGGAAGTATCAAAAATTATGAGCAGACTCTCTTATTATGCGGCTGCATTTAATTTATTGGGAATTTGTTATTTATTCCCACCTGATGATGACACCAATAAAACTGCACTCAACTTTTTTAAAACTGGGGATTTTGCAACACAGTGGCCTTGTAAAATTGAAAGTCGTTTGTGTGAACGTTTAATTGATTCCGCTTCTATCGATACAGCGCAATTAAAAAACCAATGGCAAAATCTTTTTGTTGGTCCAAATGCATTGCCTGCCCCTCCTTGGGGTTCGGTCTATTTAGATCCTGAGGGTTTATTACAAGGGGATTCTACTCTTGCATTGAGTGAATTTTTAAAACGGGAACGCTTAAAAGTAAACACGCCTTTTCCAGAGCCTGTTGATCATATCGGTTTGATGTTATTTCAAGCGGCAGTATTGGCATCAGAAAAAAGAGAAGACGCGGTTAATGAATTATTTTCTCTTCATTTAACCACATGGCTACCTCACTATTTAAATAAATTAAAAATGAGTGGGTATAGCCAATTTTATAGCACATTAACAGAACTGGTAACCATCACGGTGAACGCATTCAGAAAATAGAAATTTATTAACAACTTATCATCCTAACATAATTATTTAAGGTAATTTGGACCACGCACCCAAATTACCTTTTTTCATTAAGAACATCCCTTTTAAAATTATGATAATTTTAATCCCAAGCGTTTTGTTAAACGACGTAAATTCGCCGGATCAAGTGATAATTCTCGCGCGGTTGCTGCCCAATTTTGGTTATTACGTAGCAATGCTTGTTTAATTAAGTCTCGCTGAAATTCATCCGTTGCTTCTTTTAGATTTTTTTCTTCTGAAGGTAACGTTTGAGCGCCAGAGTGAATTGGATTTTCAGCCCCCAAAGCAAAATGACTGACTTGTAAAATAAGACTATCGGTTTTATTTCCGGCTCTTGCTAAAACAATTGCTCGGTGAATGGTATGTTCTAATTCACGCACATTACCCGGCCAAGAATAGTGCAATAAATAAAGGCGTAACTCAGGGCTAATAATCACTTGAGTAAGATTAAAACGTTGACGATATTGCTCACAAAAATAACCCACTAAGAGCAAAATATCTTCGTCTCTTTCTCGTAATGGCGGAACATGCAAAGGAAAAATGCTTAATCGATGGAAAAGATCAGCACGGAAATTTCCCGCCAAGACTTCTTCCCATAAGTCACGATTTGTTGCGGCTAATACACGTACATTAACGCGTAAATTACGATCATCACCAATCCGTTGAATATCGCCATATTGTAAGACTCGCAGTAGTTTAGCTTGGAGTGATAATGATAATTCCCCTATTTCATCAAGAAATAACGTTCCGTTATCTGCCATTTCAAATTTACCACTACGATGGCTAATTGCACCGGTAAAAGCCCCTTTTACATGCCCAAATAATTCACTTTCCGCCACGCTTTCAGGAAGTGCTGCACAATTTAAATAGACTAACGGATTATCTGCACGATTAGACATTTCATGAATGGCTTTTACCACCAGCTCTTTACCGGTTCCTGTTTCACCACTCACTAAAATATTCATATCAGCGGGAGCAACAATTTCTATCTCTTTTTTCAGTTGCATCATCGAAGACGATAAACCAATAATTTCTGTTTTGACTGTGGGCTTAAACGTATTGGTTGGCGTAAATAACATATTTTGATTTTCGAGTTGCTCAATCAATAACGCATTATTTAATGCCCCAGAGGTTAATGCGGCAATTAAACGTAATTCTTCATCACTAAAGGTATCAAACTGATGAGGGTCCATTCCATCAAGCGTTAACGTACCAATTAAATCTTGTCCCGCAAATAATGGTAATCCGACACAAGCATGAACTTTTAAATGTTCTCTATCTGGAATAAGCCCATCATAAGGATCGGGTAAATCACTGTCTGCTGGGAAGCGAACCACATCGCCTGCTCGCGCGATAGTTTCAAGACGAGGATGCCCTTCAAGTAAAAATCGCCGACCTAAAACATCAGGGACAAGGCCATCTATAGCTAATGGAATAAACTGATGAGGCTCATAACGAAGCAACGCTGCTGCATCACAATTTAGCACTTGCCGTAGTGTCGTCACCAGTCGTTGGAACCTATCTTGATGACCTACATCTTTTTGTAATTCAATGGCAATTTTAGCCAGCACATCAACAGAAAAACCCATAAAAACACCTCATAGTCATTATGACTGTTATTATGGTCATTTTGACATGATAAAGATAGTCATATTGACAACATTAAAATCACCAAAAAATAAAAACCATTTGAAAACAACAAGATAAAAACTGGCACGCTTCTTGATTATATCAATACATATCCCTATGAAAAGATTAATGAGAAGGAACAATACAAAATGGCTATTCATGTTAAAAACAATGTTAATTGGGTTGGACAACGTGACTGGGAAGTTCGTGATTTTCATGGCACTGAATACAAAACATTATTAGGCAGTAGCTACAACAGTTACCTAATACGTGAAGAAAAAAATGTGCTTATTGATACGGTTGATCATAAATTTAGCCGTGAATTTGTGCAAAATTTGCGTACACAAATTGCTCTGGAAGAGATTGACTACATTATTATTAATCATGCAGAAGAAGATCACGCTGGCGCACTCACTGAGCTAATGTCTTTTATTCCTAATACCCCAATTTACTGCACAGCAAATGCCATTGATTCAATCAATGGTCATCACCATCATCCTGAATGGAATTTTAATATCGTTAAAACAGGCGATAGCCTAGATATTGGTAATGGCAAACAACTCATTTTTGTTGAAACGCCAATGTTACATTGGCCTGACAGCATGATGACTTATTTAACGGGTGATGCGATTTTATTTAGTAACGATGCCTTTGGTCAGCACTATTGTGATGAACGTTTATTTAACGATGAAGTTGACCAAACAGAATTATTTGAGCAATGCCAACGCTATTACGCCAATATTTTGACGCCATTTAGTCGCCTTGTAACACCCAAAATTAATGAAATTTTAGGCTTTAACTTACCTGTTGATATGATTGCTACTTCTCACGGTGTGGTATGGCGTGATAATCCAACGCAAATCGTTGAATTATATTTAAAATGGGCAGCAGACTATCAAGAAGATCGCATCACTATTTTCTATGACACCATGTCAAACAATACACGAATGATGGCAGATGCGATTGCACAAGGTATCAACGAAATTGATCCGAATGTGTTTGTAAAAAGCTACAACGTCGCCAAAAGTGATAAAAATGACATTATCACTAGTGCTTTTCGTTCTAAGGGTGTGTTAGTCGGTTCATCGACAATGAATAATGTGATGATGCCAAAAATTGCAGCGATGCTTGAAGAGATGACAGGCTTACGTTTTCGTAATAAAAAAGCGGCAGCTTTCGGGAGTTATGGTTGGAATGGTGGCGCTGTTGATCGCATTCAAACTCGCTTGATGGATGCCGGATTTGAAACCGCACTGGCGCTAAAAACCAAATGGCGTCCAGATATGCAAGCTCAAGAGATTTGTCGTGAATATGGTCGTGAAATTGCACGTCAATGGGCTTTAGCACCACTTCCTTCAACTCAATCTTGTTGCACAACCTCATCACAACCTGAAATTGCCACAAATGTTGAAGCAGTAGATTTAGGTCCATGTATGCAATGCAGCGTGTGCCAATGGATTTACGATCCGGCAATAGGCGAACCCATGCAAAACGTTCAACCTAATACGCCATGGAGCGAAGTTCCTGATAGCTTCTTATGCCCTGAGTGCTCATTAGGAAAAGATGTCTTTGATGCGCTGGCAAAGGAGGCAAAATGAGTGCAGACCTTCTCAATAATGGGATTGTAATTATTGGTGCAGGCTTTGCCGCACGCCAATTAGTCAAAAATATTCGCAAATTTAATGCCGATATTCCCATTACTCTCATTGCTTCAGATAGCATTGATGAATATAACAAGCCAGATTTAAGCCATGTGATTAGTCAGGCTCAAACTGCAGATGATTTAACAAAACAAACAGCGGAAGACTTTGCACAACAGTATCAATTAGCAATTTATCCTTATACGCAAATTATTGATATTAATACGGATGAAAAACGTATTCAGAGCGCCCAAGGTGAGCAATGGTATTACGATAAATTGATATTAGCGACAGGAGCTAAAACTTATTGCCCTGCTATTTCAGGTCATGAGTTAATGTTTACGCTTAATAGCCAACAAGAGTATCGAACTTATCAGGCACAAATTCATCAAGCTAAACGTATATTAATTTTAGGTGCAGGATTAATTGGCACTGAATTAGCCATGGATTTTAGCCGGGCAGGCAAAGAGGTGATCCTTGCCGATATTTCAGGGCAATTATTATCTTCCCTGATCCCCTCCGATCTCAGTGGTCGCTTACAATCGAGCCTCACTGAAATTGGTGTTCGATTAATGCTCAAATCACCGTTACAGTCATTAACACAAACAGATAACGGAATTTTAGCGACATTTAATCAGCATCATCAATTAACCGTTGATTGTGTTATTGCCGCAACAGGGCTTGCGCCGAATATAGCGCTTGCTCATTTGGCAGGTTTACATACTGACCGTGGGATTATTGTGAATGAATATCTACAAAGTAGTGATAAAGATATTTATGCCTTAGGTGATTGTGCACAAATAAAGGGAAATTTATTACCTTTTTTACAGCCCATCCAATTAAGTGCGATGCATTTAGCAAAATCACTTGTAGGTGAAAATAATGCGCCTCTTAATTTACCGCCAATGATTATTCGGGTGAAAACACCGTTAATGCCTCTACATCTTGCCGGTGAAACCGCGCGTAATGACTTAACGTGGAATATTAACACTACACAATCGGGTGTTATCGCTAAAGGCTTTGATCAAAATGACGTATTACGTGCCTTTGTGGTAACAGAAGAGCAGGTAAAAGAAGCTTTTACATTATTGCGAGCGCTGTCCGCTTAATTTAAATAACATACGAGATACTGATATGAATTTACGTGATAAACCTCTCGGCCAACTGGCTTTATCTATTTCAGGTGCCAGTGCCATATTTCGTCAATATAACCTCGACTTTTGCTGTGGAGGGAAAAGAACATTAAGTAAATCTGCAGAAAAAGCAGGACTCAATATTGATGAAATTGAAAATAAACTTATCGCTCTTTCAGAACAACCTTTAGAAAAAGATTGGCGACAAGCACCATTGAGTGAAATTATTGATTTTATTATTGTTCGTTATCATGACAAGCACAGAGCGCAATTACCGGAGCTTATTCTACAAGCGGAAAAAGTAGAGCGGGTTCATGAAGCAAAACCGACTGTTCCAAAAGGACTAGCTCGTCAATTAACACTATTATTAGATGAACTGACAAGCCATATGATGAAAGAAGAACGCATTCTCTTTCCTATGATAAAAAATGGATTAGGAAGCCAAGCCAGTGCACCCATTAGTGTTATGGAACACGAACATGATGATGCAGGAGAAATTGTTGAAGTAATTAAGTTTATTACCAAAAACGTTACACCACCACCTGAAGCCTGTACAACATGGCGAGTGCTTTATAATGGTATTAATGAGTTTATTGATGACTTAATGAATCATATTAGCTTAGAAAACAACTTATTATTTCCAAGAGCATTAGCGGGCGAGTAATAGTTCACACACAGGGGATTTCATCATCCCCTGCTATTTTTATAGTGATCAATAAAATCTACCGCTCACCTTGAGTATCTATCAACAAACGCTGATTTATATATTCGATAGTCTCATCTATCGTCATAATATTATTAACAACATTAGTGATCCCTTGTCCGATAATAATTTCGGCTTGGCGTAAATTAAATAACTTACCATTAGGTACCGAAGATTCGCGTATTCCCTTATTAATTTCTTGATAAGCCAATGTCATCCATGGGTAACGATGGCTAATTTCTTGGTTATGGCTGAAATTTTGGTGATTACTGTTCCCACCTAATAAAATAAGGTGATCCATTACCATTGGGGAATAAAGCCAGCGATAAAATTGCTCTGCATATTGTGCTTTTTGGCTATATCGCGAAACGCCTAATACACCACCGCCTAATTGTGGAATACTTCCAGGGACAGGTGCAAAACCCGTTTTAGGTAAAATATTGCTATGAGCGACATCATTAAATAAATTCATATAAGCGATCAGCATAGCAAGATGCCCTTGCTCAAATAGCCTAACCGACTCACTCCACCACTTATTATGAATATTCTCAGTGATCGACAACTGTTTTAAATATTCTTCTAATATTTCACCTGCTAAAGGCATTTCTAATCTAGGAATATTATGACTTCCGATTAAACACCCACCTTTGGCGTAATAACGTAATAGATACTCTGTTGCAATCAGCCCTGCACTGCCCAATGTTGTTGAAGCGCCCATTGGGCGGCTTAATTGCCCTTCTTCATATTGTTCAGTAAAGAACTGCGTCACATTATCGTATTCTTCAAATGTTGTCGGTACGGTTAATTCATTACCTGTTTTTTCGTAATACATTCTTTTTAAAATAGGATCTTCAAACAAGTCTTTTCGATAAAACAGAAGTTGCGCACTAGCATCAAAAGGCATGGCATAAGCAACATTATTCACTAAGCTAAATTTCTGCTGAGTAGGCAGTGAAAAATTATTTAATAAGTCCGTTAGCCCATGACCAATCTTATCTAATGGCTGTAATATTCTTTCTGCAAACCAAGGAAAACAGGCCATATCAATACGCAATAAATCATAATAGGGATGTAAATGTAACTGACTTAAAATTTGATAGACTTCATCGTAAGGATGTATCGCTAAATTAACTTTAATTCCTGTTTGACGATAAAAATGAGGCAGCAGCTTTTTTAATGCACTCGTTGAAGGGCTAGGTAAAATCAGTAAGTTAAGACTGATATCTGCTTTATCCTCACTGATAACGGCTGGCGTTAAAGTATAAAGATGGTCACTTTGATTACGCACACAAGTCACATTAATTTCCGTTATTTCACTCTCATCCTCAGCTTGTATTAATGCATCCATCACTTCTAATCCAAGTTGAGCGTAATTCATTGGAAAGCAATACAACCCTTTTAATACAGGTGGAATATTGTCGCTCAATGCAAAAATAGGTGGACAATCATTATGACTACCGAAATAACTCGCTTGCGTTAAATAACGTGCTTTTTCTATATCTTGAGCGATAAATATGTCTGGGATTTGCTCTAGAGAAAAGAAATCAAACGCAATTTTATAACTCTCTTCATCGGATGCACAAAGCACCACATGTTTTTTATTGGGTGCATTCTCTAAAAGTCGATTTTGTAATTCATTGGCAAAGTTTTGATTATTTAAATAATCGCGACTCCCCATAAAAATACCCACTAATTGACCTGTCGTTTTTGCAACCTGTTGGCAAATAGCTTCTGCTGCTTGAGCAAAGTCGAGTGTGAAGGAACGTTGAGCATTAAGAGGTTGGCGATAAACAAATGCAACTTGAGAAGGTGATAATTTTAACGTGTCAAAATAGATATTTGCATCTTTGAGGCAGCTAACGGTGATCACTTGTTTATAGCCACCCGCAGCAATTTTCTGTAATGCCTCTAATTCTGTGGTTTCAAGATCGTCTGTTAAAAACAGATCGTAAGTAACCTCAGGAAAGTGAGCAATAGACTGCCTTAACGAATTAAAGAAAATAGCATATTTTTCAGAAACTAATTGAGGTAAAAGTATCGCAATTTTATGGCTTTTATTAGCTCTTAACAGTTGGGCCTGCGTATTTAATTGATAGCCCATTTGTTTGGCGGCTTGATACACAGCTTCAATTTTCTCAACACTTACATTTCCACGCTTATTCAATACGTTAGAAACCGTTCCATGAGAGACACCTGCTAGTTTTGCAATATCTTTAATCGTTGCCATTGACCTTTTTCCATCTCAATTTCTGCTTTTACTAGCATACCTGAATTATTTATCCCGACTACCGCTAATTGATTTGAACGTTCCATTTTTAATTTATTTATAAAACAAGCGTTTGTTTCTTATCTCAAATAAATAATTATCAATATCAATTAAAAATTATATCAATAATAATCAATGAGATAATAAATTTAATTTGAATAAGATCACTGATCTGATCTTCATTTATTGGCAAACAATTCTCATCACTTTATTATTGGAACGTTCAAATTTATCTATGTCTTATAGATAGCCAACACCAGATAATTAATAAAATCATAATAAAACAATAGGATAAGGGGATTTCTTATGAAACTTCATTTTTTAGGGACGGCTGCCTCAGAAGGCATACCCAATCCCTTCTGCCGTTGTGAACACTGCCTGAAAGCAAGAGAACTTGGTGGGAAAGATATCAGAACGCACTCTTCTGCCATTGTTGATGACATTATGTTAATCGACGTATCACCTACATTTAGCTACCAACTGATGCGCGATGGAATGGATGCTACCCGTTTTGAAAGCCTTCTATTCACTCATACGCATCCTGATCATTTCAATGTTGGCGATCTGTTTAGCCGAATGGAAGGTTATGGTTTTGAAATTAACCATCCTCTTCATATTTTTGGTAATGATCGCGCAATTAATGGTTGTATCGAAGTTTTACCCGGTTACAGCAAAGCGCGTTTTGCTTTCCACTGCCTAATTCCTTTTGTTACGGTAGAAAGAAACGGTTATAAAATTACGCCATTACTCGCTAATCATGCGAAATGGGAACTTTGCTATGTTTATCATATTGAGAAAGATGGCAAGGTTATTTTCTATGGTCACGATTCTGGTTGGTTCCCTGAATTAACGTGGAAATGGTTAGAAAATAAACCACTTGATATCGTTGTGTTTGAATGTACTTATGGGCTAAATGGTAAAGATCGTACTGATAATCATATGAGCCTCGAAACCGTATTTGCAGCGAAAGAAAAACTGCAACAGCAAGGTTGTTTACATCAAGATACACAAATTGCCGTTTCGCATATTTCACATAGTGGTAAATTGCTTCACCATGAATTAGAAGCTGTTTGTGCTCCTCACAATATCCGCGTTGCCTACGACGGATTAACGTTAGAAACAAATTAAGAGGAGAACGATGATGGATATGAAAATAACCTCTCGCTTACTGATTATGATGTTTGTGCAATATTTCATGCAAGGCGCGTGGAATATGACCATGGGGCTGGTATTAAGTAGCTATGGTATGGCAAGCATTATTGGTAATGCCTACGCTTTATTAGGCGTCGCAACAATTATCTCTCCTTTATTTATTGGTATGGTCGCTGACCGTTTCTTTGCTTCGCAGAAAGTCATGGGCATCCTCCATTTAATTAATGCCGCAGTCATTATTTGTGTTCCTCAATTTATTGAAGCACAAAACAGTGGCATGACTTTATTCTTAATTTTCATTATTGGATTATTGTTTTATCCAACAACTGCGCTCTCAAATAGTATTAGTTTCTCCCATATTAATGGTGTGAAATATTTCCCTATTATTCGTGTATTCGGTACGTTTGGTTTTATGGCTATCGGATTTATATTAGGAGAAATGGGCTTCTCTGGTAGTACGATGACTTGGTATATCGCTTCTGCTGTGGGTGTTTTACTTGGTTTCTACTGCTTTACTTTACCGAATACACCACCTAAAGCGAAAGGTAAGCCATTCTCTGCCCGTGATATTTTATGTTTAGATGCACTTTCATTATTTAAAGATCGTTATTTCGCTATCTTAATGTTTAGTATCTTTATTTTAATGATCCCAAAAACAGCTTACTCCGCTTATATTCCCGTTTTTATTAAAGCATTAGGTTTTAATAACGCAGCATCTATTATGCAAATAGGTATAGCCTGTGAAGTTCTGTTTATGTTTGTATTGTCATTCTTCTTAATGAAGTTTGGCTTCAAGATCACCTTACTTTTAGGGGCTATTAGCTGGATCATTCGCTCAATATTCTTCTCTTATGCAGCGGTAAATACAGAGTTTTATTTTATCGTCATCGGATTAATGTTGCAGGGATTATGTTGGGACTTCTTCTTTACCGCTGGTGATATCTATGTTGACCGCAAAGCAAAACCTGAAATCCGCGCTCAAGCACAAGGTTTACGTTTTATTGTCTCTAATGGTTTCGGCTTATTATTTGCTTCCACTATTTGTGGTCAAATCTTTAATTCAACCGTAACAGAAACAGGCGATGCTGCATTACCGCAATGGTCAACATTCTGGATATACCCAGCAATCGTTGCCGCTGTTGTGACAATATTCTTTATCTTCTTCTTTAAAGATGATGTGAGTAAAAAGAAAAATAACGAAGATAAAAAAACACAAGAAAGTATTGCAACACCCTAGTTTTAAAATAAAGGAATAAGCCAACGTTAGGAGCAAACCATGGACGCATTAATACAGTTTGTTGACAGCATTGGCCCTTTATCACTTTCAAGTATCGCTAAATTACTGGCCGCCTTTATTTTGGGCGGCCTTATTGGCTTAGAGCGTGAATCAAAGGGAAAACCTGTCGGTTTTAAAACCTGTGTCATTATTGCCGTTGCCAGTTGTTTATTAACTATTGTTTCTATTCAATCCGCAGAATATTACGCCAATATCTCCGACAATATTCGTAGCGATCCCATGAGATTAGCAGCACAAATTATCAGTGGTGTCGGCTTTCTTGGCGCAGGTGTTATATTGCATCGACGTGATGATGCTATTTCAGGTCTGACAACAGCAGCCATCGTATGGGCTTCAGCGGGTGTGGGGATTGCCTGTGGCTCTGGTTTTTATTGGCATGCCATGATTGTGACTTTTCTCTTTTTTATGGCTATTCAACTCAGCCCACAAGTGGTGCTATTCCAAATGAAAAACCAACGTTTAGGTAAGATAAAAGTACGTATGTTATTTACTCATGAAAGCGGTGTTCCTCTTTTAATTGAGTATTTAAAAAGTCATAAAGACGTAATTGAAAATCTGACTATTCGTGATATTAAAAAAGAGCGCGTTGAAGTAAATTTGAAGCTGTTAGTTAGGCAAAAAATTACCTTACCTGAATTTTATTGCTCATTAAAACAGCTTGAACATGTTCATTCTGTTTCTTTAGATCATTAGTATATTCAAAAAGAAAAAGGGCGGTTATCTAAGATAAAGCGCCCTTTTTATTATTTTGATGACCGATTGATGGTCATATTAAGGATTTTTGATGACTAGCGGATTACCAAAACGTTCTAGATACATCATGCCAAAGATTGTTGAAGCATAATCTGTAATATGCCCTACATCACGATAAACCGGCACACCTTCTATATCGGTTAAGCAGATATTTTTATCACACTGCACATCTTTAGGATCGATGATAATTAAAGTTGGATAATCCTGTTTTAATTTAACGAATAACTGATCCATCCATGTATTTCCCTCACCTTTATAGTTTTTGGGGTTACAGTTATTATCTGCAAAGTCTTTTCTTAATTTTGCATTTTCATAAAAACAGGTCATAAAACCACTTGGCATAAAATTGACTGTTTTAATAAAAACAGGTTTAGCGCCTGTGGCAATAATAATATCAAGCGCTTCACGCATCGCTTTTTCAACGCGTTTACGAGACTCTTCGACGGTTCTAATATCACCTAGCTTATTAATGACATGATTTGATGCATAGTTATTCCAGACTTGCCCAAATATTACATAATCAAAGTGGCTATTCTTAATAAGTTGATAATATTTCGCCGTCTGATCATAGCAACGTTGATAAACGGTATTTTTATGATTAGACCAGTCATAAAGATAAATATTAGGGAGCGTAATGCACGATGACGTGGCTTGTGCATATACATCTATTTTGGCGTCTTTACCTAAAATATCCATAAAGCCCCAATAATGATTTGCATGAGAATCACCAAATAAAAACGCTTTTCTCTGGCTTCCCACTTCACCAATATGGCACATTTTATCTGGATCAGCAGCTTCAAAATTCATACATTTAGTTCGATTAGGATAATCAAACTGATTCAACTTAGCTTCTAAATTAACGTAATTTTGCCCAAGCCTCGCTCCAATACCGCGATATTTTTCATTGAGTACATTTATCCCTAAAGTGCACAAGATAGGAATAATTAACAAAAGTGTGATGGAATATTTAAAGGCTAAACGCTTTCTTCTAAGCGGTTTTTCAATAAACAAATAAGAGGTTATTGAGAGCAATAAGGTTACTGCTAATAATGATCCTTTTTGTAGTTCTGTATTGAACACACCAATATAACGTGCAACTGCAAATAATGGCCAATGCCATAAATAGAGAGAGTAAGATAATAATCCGACGATCACGATTGGTCTTAATGAAAGTATTTTTTTAATAATACTTTCATGCTGTCCAGTATAAATAATGAGTGCCGCACCAAGGCAAACATACAACGTATTAATATTTGGATAACCTGCAATAATATCGTTTTGAAATGCAACCCAAGCAATCAAACCTAGTGCAATTAAGCTAATAACATCATTTATTCTTCGGTGCGGTTTTATCTTTGTGGGGAAGTAAGCAACACATACACCCAACATAAATTCAAAGATCCGCGTACTAAAATAGTAATAATTTTTCGGTTGGTCTTTTTGGTAAAAAAACACCAAAAAAAATGAAATAACAGTGACTAACGCCACCCAATAAAAATGATTAATGCTGCCTTTTACATTAATTTTATGCAGAAAATAAAGTGCAAACGGTAAGAAAAGATACCATTGCCACTCTATTGCTAAAGACCACGTATGTAATAACGGCAAAAAGAGTGCATCTTGTGCCGCATAGCTGGTTGTCGCTCTTGCAAAATATTTATTAGAGAGAAAGGCCGAAGCGTATTTTTCGCTATTTGTAATATCTAAGAAATCGTTAGGGAGATAAAAAAGCCCTGATATCACGAGTGTTGCAATTAATACGACAAGATAAAGAGGCTGTAATCGCCATAATCGACGATTATAAAAATCACAAAATGAAAAATTATCTTGTGACAATGAAGTTTTAATTATCAGCGAGATCAAAAAACCTGAGATCACAAAGAAGATATCAACACCAATAAATCCTGAAGGGATTAAGCGGTTATCCAAATGAAAAAGAATAACCAGAATGACAGCAATAGCCCTTAAACCATCAATATCAGCGCGATATTTTACATTCATAATTCAAGTACATTATCCAAATAAAAAGAATTGCCGGATTATATACCAATTAGCCATATCGCTTTAGTCACAAAAAGAAAAAGACTATTGAATATTTACTATTAATAACACCTAAATGGCCATAACTGATTAAACTGCATCGTTAAACCTAATTGCACTTCAGATGAAAGTGATCCTTTACTCACCACAAATTTTGGATGTCGAATAACGATAGAGGTATTAATATCATAAAACATTAATGATGATCGGCTCTGCTCTAACTCATTATAAAGCGACTTCATTTTTGCTGATGACGTATTTTCACATAATCGTCCAAGCGTGATATGAATAATATTTTTATGAAGAGTGCTATCGATGGGGATCTGCTGATAAACCTTTTGTCTAAATTGTTCTAATTCCTTTGAAACACCCGTTAATATCACACTGCCATTAGACGTTAACACAACGTTATTAAATGAAATTTCAATTCGTTTTGTTTGATTAAAGATTTGGGCAATCTCATGGCACCATGCCAATAATGTGGGTTGTTGCTGTTTAAACTGTTCATTTTGTTGATTAGAAATCGTTAATAACGTGGAATGAAATTCCTGTGACTGAGCAAATTCAATAAATGGAAACTTAAGTGCAAGCAGCTCACAATAAGCCATTAGCTTCTGGCTAAAGAGAATAAAGCTTTCCTCAATTTCAGGCTGACCAATCATTAATTGTCCCGCATTTAAGCTGACATCAAAAATGCTTTCATCATTGACTTGTCGTTGCCAAGTTTCACCTGTTGCTAATTTTTTGAGTGTTGCTTGTGTCAGGAATTCATATGCCATCCGCACACCTTAATTAGGAATAAAATAGTCACTCGTACTTTGGTTTGAGTGGCATTTAAAATCAAGTTTTACAGTAAAAAATCTTCATAAAAAAGGTAAAAATGGAGTTTTATTTCAAGCTCCTTTTTAATCGATTTAAGACGCATTTTCATCTTGTGTGCTAATTGAAAAATTAGTTATTTAACATGACGGAAATCAAACTAAATTGTTATTTTTTAATATAATTTGTATCCGCATTGTTAGTATGGATTTATTTTTTTTCCTCGTTATAATCACCAACGTCATTTTAAGTAGTAGTTCATCACATTGAGTTCACAAAACGATACTCAGGTCTGTCTTGAATGATTGAAAAATGAAATCGTATCTTTACTGGACGTTTTTTAAACGCCCGGTACGGGTGTTATTTATCAATTAACAAGGAGACTCTGATGCAAATCAGTCGGAGATCGTTCTTTAAGATCTGTGCTGGCGGTATGGCTGGTACTTCTGCTGCATTACTTGGTTTTTCGCCAGAAGCTGCGGCAAGCTCTCGTCAATATAAACTGTTACGTTCTGTAGAAACCCGTAATAACTGTACTTATTGCTCTGTGGGTTGCGGTATTTTGATGTATAGCCTTGGGGATGGCGCAAAAAATGTCGATAAAAGTATTTATCACATTGAAGGTGACCCTGATCATCCTGTTAGCCGCGGCTCTTTATGTCCGAAAGGGGCAGGTCTTGTTGATTATATCCATAGTGAAAATCGCCTAAAATATCCTGAATATCGTAGACCTGGCTCTGATAAGTGGGAACGCATCTCATGGAATGAAGCGATTGATAAAATTGCCCGTTTAATGAAAAAAGACCGTGATGAAAACTTTGTCACCCATAATGAGAAAGGGCAAGAAGTTAACCGTTGGCTAACAACCGGTATGCTTTGTTCATCTGCCGCCAGTAATGAAACAGGTATTTTAGATAATAAATTTTCTCGCTCATTAGGCATGATTGCTATCGATTGTCAGGCGAGACTTTGCCATGCACCAACAGTTGCTGCATTAGCGCCAACCTTTGGTCGTGGTGCAATGACCAATAACTGGGTTGATATTAAAAACGCTAACGTTGTGCTGATCATGGGTGGTAACCCTGCTGAAGCGCACCCCGTTGGTTTTAAATGGGTCATCGAAGCTAAAATTAAGAACAATGCGAAGGTTATCGTTGTCGATCCCCGTTTTAACCGTAGTGCTTCCGTTGCCGACCTCTACTCTCCTATTCGTGCTGGCTCTGATACCGCCTTTTTATTAGGTGTAATTAATTACCTAATTAAACACAATAAAATTCAGCATGAATATGTCAAAGCCTATACGAATGCACCTCTTATTGTGCGTGATGATTATAGCTTTGATGAAGGTCTTTTCAGTGGGTTTGATAAAGAAAACCAAAGCTATGATAAAACCTCATGGCATTATGAACTTGATGAAAATGGCTTGGCATTAAGAGATGATTCACTGCAACATCCTCGTTGTGTGTGGAATCTTTTAAAACAGCACGTCTCACGTTATACCCCTGAAATTGTCACCACGCTTTGTGGTACGCCATTAGAAGACTTTGCTTATATCTGTGAAGCACTTGCGTCTACCAGCGTAAAAGACAGAACCTCTACCATTCTTTATGCCCTAGGTTGGACTCACCATACTGGTGGTGCGCAAACCATTCGTGCTGCGGGTATGATCCAGTTATTACTCGGTAACGTGGGTATGCCGGGTGGTGGCGTCAATGCGTTACGTGGGCACTCTAATATCCAAGGTTATAGTGATCTGGGTTTATTATCATTAAACCTACCGGGTTATATGCCTCTGCCTAATGAAAAGCAGACTTCATTAGAGACTTACTTATCCCAAGTAACACCCAAAACGGTTGTTGCAGACCAAGTTAACTACTGGAAAAGAACCCCTGATTTCTTTATTAGTTTACTAAAAAGCTTCTGGGGAGATAGCGCGACAGAAAGTAATGAGTGGGGTTATCACTGGTTACCAAAATGGGATAAAAGCTACGATATCATGGCGCAAACCCAGTTGATGATCGATGGCAAAATGAATGGTTATATCGTTCAAGGTTTTAACCCATTAGCTGCATTTGCGGATAAAAATAAATGCAGTGCCGCATTAGCTAAGCTGAAATATATGGTTGTCATTGATCCGTTAGTAACTGAATCCTCTAATTTTTGGCAAAACCACGGCGAGATGAATGAAGTCTCACCAAAAGATATTCAAACTGAAATTTTCCGTTTACCTTCATCGTGTTTTGCGGAAGAAAATGGCTCGATTGCAAACTCAGGCCGCTGGTTACAATGGCACTGGGCTGGTGCTAAACCACCAGCACAAGCATGGCATGATGGTAAAATTTTAGGGCATCTGTTAATGCGTCTGCGCGAGCTTTATCGTGAAGAAGGCGGTGTTTTCCCTGAGCCTGTAATGAATCTGTCTTGGAACTACGTTGACCCTTACGATCCACAGCCTGAAGAAGTGGCGAAAGAAGCGAATGGTCAAGCCATGCGTGATATTTACGATGATGCAGGCAAATTGTTGTTTAAAAAAGGACAACAACTTGACGGTTTCCACCAGCTTAAATCAGACGGTTCAACCGCCAGTTTCTGTTGGGTTTATTCCGGTTGTTGGACTGAGAAAGGCAACCAAATGGCGAACCGTGATAATGCAGATCCATCAGGCTTAGGTTGTACGCCAGGTTGGGCTTTTGCATGGCCGCAAAACCGTCGCGTGTTATATAACCGTGCATCTGTTGATCCACAAGGTCAACCATGGGATGAAAAACGCCAGCTTATCAAATGGAATGGTAATCAATGGGTTGGCCCTGATGTACCAGACTATAACAATGCAGCACCAAATAGCGGTGTAGGTCCATTCATTATGCAACCCGAAGGTATGGGACGCTTATTTGCTGTTGATAAAATGGCTGATGGTCCATTCCCTGAATTCTACGAACCGTTTGAATCACCAACAGAAGAGAATATTTTGCACCCGAACGTCTCTCGTAACCCTGTCGCGCGTTTATACAGTTATGATGCAGAACATTTAGGTAAAGCTGATGAATTCCCTTATGTTGCTACAACCTATTCGATTACTGAATTATTCCGTCATTGGACAAAACATTCATTAATCAATGCTATTGCACAGCCTGATCAGTTTATCGAAATTGGCGAGCATCTTGCTTCTCGTAAAGGCATTGTGGCAGGCGATGAAGTTAAAGTCAGTGCTAAACGTGGCTATATCAAAGCCAAAGCCGTTGTCACTAAGCGTATTAGACCACTGACGATTAATGGCAAAGTTGTCGATACTATCGGTATTCCTTGTCACTGGGGCTTTGAGGGTGCGACTCGCAAAGGTTTCCTTGCCAATACATTAACGCCATCAGTGGGTGATGCAAACTCATTCACACCTGAATATAAAGCGTTTTTAGTTAATATCGAAAAGGCATAAGGGGAAACTGATGTCATTACAATCTCAAGATATTATTCGTCGTTCTGCAACCAATTCCTTGACGCCAGCACCTCAGGTACGTGACTTTAAGGAAGAGGTGGCAAAACTTATCGATGTGACAACATGCATTGGCTGTAAAGCCTGTCAGGTTGCCTGTTCTGAATGGAACGACATTCGCGATAAAGTTGGTCTTAACGTTGGTGTTTACGATAACCCAATGGATTTAACGGCTAAGTCGTGGACAGTGATGCGTTTTTCTGAAGTAGAAGAAAATGGCAAGCTGGAATGGTTAATTCGTAAAGATGGCTGTATGCACTGTGCTGATCCAGGCTGTTTAAAAGCATGCCCATCAGAAGGCGCTATTGTGCAATACGCTAACGGTATTGTCGATTTCCAATCAGAGCACTGTATTGGTTGTGGCTACTGTATTGCGGGTTGTCCTTTCGATGTCCCTCGTATTAATGAAGAAGATAATCGCGCTTACAAATGCACACTTTGTGTTGATCGTGTTGAAGTCGGTCAAGAGCCTGCCTGTGTAAAAACCTGTCCTACTGGTGCCATTCATTTTGGCTCTAAAGAGGCAATGACGCATCTTGCAAATGAGCGTGTTGCTGAACTCAATACACGAGGTTATGACAAAGCCGGTTTATACGATCCACAAGGCGTTGGCGGAACTCATGTGATGTATGTTCTTCATCATGCGGATAGACCTAACTTGTATCATGGTTTACCAGAAAACCCAGAAATTAGCTCAACAGTGAAATTCTGGAAAGGCATTTGGAAACCATTAGCCGCTGTAGGTTTTGCAGCCACCTTTGCGGGGGCAATGTTCCATTATTTAGGTATTGGTCCTAACCATACCACCGAAGAAGATGAAGAAGAGGCGCAAAAAGAGATGGAAGCATCACAAAACTCAGTGAACAAAGAGGAGCAGAAATAATGAAGAAGAAGAGCGATAAAATCCTTCGTCATACGGCCTCAGAGCGAATCAATCACTGGGTTGTGGCGATTTTCTTTGTCTTTACCGCCTTTAGTGGGCTGGGCTTTTTCTTCCCATCTCTAAATTGGTTTATGAATATTTTAGGTACACCGCAACTTTCGCGTTTACTGCATCCATTTACGGGTGTTGCGATGGTGTTTTTCTTTATCTTTATGTTTTTTAGATACTTCAAGTATAACTCTGTTGATAAAGATGATTTAGTGTGGGCAAAAAATATCCATAAAGTGCTGCAAAATGAAGAAGCAGGCGATATTGGGCATTACAACTTAGGTCAAAAAGGAATTTATTGGACATTAAGTCTCAGCCTTATTGTTCTGACCGTTAGCGGGATAATTATTTGGCGACCTTATTTTGCCGATTATTTCTCTATTCCTGTTATTCGCATTGCTTTGCTGGCTCACTCACTGTCTGCCATTTTACTGATCATTACGGTGATTGTTCATGCTTACGCCGCGTTTTGGGTAAAAGGTTCAATTCGTAGCATGATTGAAGGCTGGGTAACTCGTGGTTGGGCGAAAAAGCATCACCCGCGTTGGTATCGTGAGATTTTAGAAGAAGAAAAAAAAGAAGCTGAAAGCAAATTAAACCAAAAATAATAAACCGCTTTTATTTCTAAAACATAAATGTGAGAAAAAAATGGAGGCTTAATGGCCTCCATTTCTATTGTTAATATACGTTCAACTTAATGTGCCACTGTTTTTGCTTGCTCTACTAAGTTAATTAAACGGCTTCTCATGGTGTGATAATGTTGAGAAACTTGGCTTTCTGCCCATTTTTGATCATCAATTTTAATCACTTTGGCCGCACAATATTTGGTTTCAGGTGTTTTTGATACCGGATCAAGATTATCCTGAGTCAGTTCATTACACGCACCAATCCACCATTGATAGGTCATATAAATGGCTTGTTTATTAATGGTTTCATTTACATTACAGCGTGACATCACTTTACCGCGACGAGATTCAACCCAGACAATTTCCTGATCACGAATACCCGCTTTTTGAGCAATATCAGGGTGAACTTGAACATAACCCGGTTCATCGGCTAATGATGCCAATGCTTTACAGTTACCCGTCATGGAGCGACATGAGTAATGCCCAACTTCACGCACGGTTGATAGGATCATCGGATAATCCGCATCAGGTAATTCAGCTGGTGCGCGCCACGGTGTCGCAAATAACTTACCTTTACCTGATGGTGTGGTGAAGTGGTTACCAGAATACAAATAAGGCGTTCCCTTATCTTCAATATCGGTACAAGGCCATTGAATATGCGCTAAGCCTGCCAATTTTTCATAAGTAACACCAAAAAACAGTGGGCATAATGCTCTAACTTCATTCCAGATCTCTTCGTTATTTTCATAAGACATCGGATAGCCCATTTCAGTGGCGAGTAAACTGATGATCTCCCAATCTCGTTTTACATTGCCCTTTGGTTCAATGGCTTTTTCAAAACGTTGGAAGCCTCTATCGGCACACGTAAAGATGCCCGCATGTTCACCCCAGCTAGTTGACGGTAAAATCACATCCGCTTGCTCTGCTGTTTTGGTCATAAAGATATCTTGAACTACCACAAAATCGAGCGCTTCAAAGCCCTTTCTCACTAAGCCTAAATCTGCCTCTGTTTGGAGTGGATCTTCACCCATGATGTAATAGGCTTTCACCTTACCTTCAATGGCTAAATGAGGGACTTCGGTAATGCGATATCCCACATCTGGATCGAGTTGTTCAACAGGAATATTCCATGCTTGTGCAAATTTTTTACGGGTTTCTTCGTCAGTCACATATTGGTATCCCGGAAACATATTCGGTAAAACGCCCATATCACAGGCACCTTGAACATTATTTTGCCCACGAACAGGTGCAACACCCACATGCGGTTTACCTAAATTTCCTGTTAATAAAGCAAGACCTGATAACCCTTTTACCACATCAACCGCTTGACCAAACTGTGTGACGCCCATTCCCCACATAATAGTGGCTGTTTTAGCACCCGCATAAGTGCGCATTGCTTTACGAATTTCAATAGCAGGAATGCCGACAATATCTTGCACAGCTTCAGGGCTATAGTCTGCGAGTTGTTTTTTATATTCTTCAAAACCTTCTGTGTATTGACTCACATAGTCTTTATCATAAAGATCTTCATCAATTAGCGTGTATGCGAAGGCATTGACTAACGCCATATTAGTACCATTTTTTAATGGTAAATATTGGTTAGCAATTTTGGCGGTTTCGATTTTACGAGGATCACAAACGATAATTTTGGCACCCTTTTGTTTCGCTTTAACCACACGACGCGCCACAATAGGATGAGAATCTGCACAGTTATAGCCAAACACTAATAAGCAATCTGAGTCTTCAATATCAGCAATAGAGTTGCTCATGGCACCATTACCTAATGTTTCTTGCAAACCAGCAACAGAAGGTCCATGGCAAACACGCGCACAACAATCGACATTATTATTACCTAATACTGCACGCACAAATTTCTGCATCACAAAGTTGGTTTCATTCCCTGTACCACGAGAAGATCCCGTACACATGATGGATTTCGCACCGTATTTTTCTTTTATTTCCAGTAATTTTTGTGCCGTAAATTGAATAGCTTCATTCCAACTCACAATTTCAAAACCAGCCCCTTTTTGTCGGCGGATCATCGGCTCATGAATTCTGGCTGTCAGCAATTTGTTGTCATTAAGGAAATCCCAACCATATAGCCCTTTTAAGCAAAGTTCGCCTTGATTGGTGACACCATTGGCACCTTCGGCTTTGATTATGCGACCATTTTCGACACAGAGATTGATTTTGCAGCCAGCGCCACAATAAGGACAGACGGAGTTGATTTTGTTCATTTGATATCCTTTCCCCTAACTAGGGAGTAAAAGAGTCATAAAGAACTTTCAACTAAGCAGGAATTATGCCAATTAATTTTTTAAATATAATCAATAAGATATAAAAATAAAATAATGTTTAATAATCATTTCGACATTTTTGCCGATGCTCACCTTACACAAATCAGGTTAATTCCATAACTTATTACAGCTTTCAGTCATTGGAACCAGATAAACATTTAGAAATAAAAATTAACACTGGATTCTAATAAAATTTATTTCTTTAGTTTGAATTTATGATATAAATAATAAATACGCATTTTGAAAAACAATATTTCATATTGCATTGCGATGATATCCATTTCAATAAAGAGCAAAAAAATGAATATGAACACAAATAACCGACTTTTAGGCCTAAACCTACTACTCCTTCGTTAGGTGGCCGAGCGCGTTCATTTTTTTGCAAAAGCCACCAGTCAGGTGGCTTTTTTATTTGTAACCTACTGGTGGAACTGATTTTTTAGGGGAGTTCTACGATGTTTAGTTTCACCATTAGGATGATGAGTTACAACGTCTTACCAATAAGCCACTGTATGGCAATCGCCTCTATCACTCATTCGATAACTCAGGGGGCAAAATGAGCCAGCAATGGACATCTCGTGTAGGTCATATCTTAGCAGCCGCAGGCTCTGCAATCGGTATTGGCGCAATCTGGAAGTTTTCTTATGTCGCTGCCAATAATGGGGGTGGCGCATTCTTAATCGTCTTCTTATTATTCAGTTTTATTATCGGGCTTGCGGTATTACTGGCTGAGAATATTTTAGGCAGTAGCACACACGCTGAAGCTGTTAACGCATTTAAAAGAATGATGGGACGTAATTGGGTCATTATCGGCGTTATTGGTGTATTCAGTTCATGGTGTATTTATAGCTTCTATAGCGTTGTCGGTGGTTGGACAATTGGCTATACCGTTATGGCGGCAACAGGTCAGTTAAATATTACAGATAGCGCTGAATTAACAGGTATTTTTACCCGCTTTATTAGTGATCCTTTATGGCCTATTTTGGCTCACCTTGTCTTTGCGGGATTAACCTGTTTTGTGGTTTTAGCTGGTGTACAACGTGGATTAGAAAAAGCTGTCAAAATCATGATGCCAATGTTATTTATCATTATGATTTTATTGATTATTGTCGGCATCAGCTTACCTGGTTCGTCTGAAGGTTTAAAATTATTTTTATACCCTGATTTCAGTAAGTTAACGCCTCAAGGCGTATTAGATGCATTAGGGTTAGCTTTCTTCTCACTGTCTATCGGTTTAGGTATTCACATCACTTACAGTGCTTATTTAGCAGATAATAAAGGCATCGCTAACTCCAGTATGTGGGTGGTTATTTTGTCTTGTATGGTGTGTGTACTTGCCGGATTAATGATTTTTCCTGCATTATCTGCCGCAGGCTTAGAGCCTAATGCTGGTCCCGGTTTAACCTTTATGACCATGCCAGTTTATTTTGCCAACTTGCCTGGTGGTAATATTTTAGCTGTGACGTTCTTTATCTTGTTGTTAATGGCAGCGTTAACCTCTGCAATTTCATTACTAGAACATATTGTCGCTTACGTACAAATGCGTTTTCAATGGACTCGTCGTCGTGCTGGATTAGTGGTTACCGCTTCTATTATGTTGATGGGTATTCCAGTGTCATTATCTTTTGGACCTATGAGTAATGTGACTCTGGGGGGCAAAACAGTCTTCGATTTGTTGGATTACCTGACGTCTAATATTTTAATGCCACTGTTTGGTATCGCAATGTGTTTAATCTTTGGTTGGTCACGCAGAGCGAATGCATTTATTCCTGAAAATATCACGGGATTAAAACGTCAAAGCTTATTATTGGTATGGCGTTATATTGGCCCTATTTGTATCGGTATTATTTTAGTGCATGGTTTGATTGGTTAATTATCAACAAAAAAGAGCCACTCAAATAAGTGGCTCTCGACTTAACTGATAATGATTTATTTATGGATACTTGATGGTTTTTACTACTTATTTATAACTTTGTTTAATTTCTTGAGAAATCACTAATCCACGTTTTGCTTCTTTTTCAGCAAGTTCAACGGATAAACCGATATAAGAACGAGGATCAAGCATTGCCTTAATTTCATCTGCATTAAAGGCGGCAGTAATGGTTTCATTCTTCATTAGGTTAGTGTAAAAATCTTCACCGTCTGCTGCCGTTTTAATGGCTTCTTCATATAACAGTGAGTGGGCTTTATCTTTCCCTAATTTTTCTGCCATTTTCATCATAACGTATTCGGTATTATCTAAACCCTTATTTCTCATCACGTTATGTAGCATTCTCTCTTCATGAGGAACGATAGTTCTTGAAAGCTCTTCTGTTCTTAAGAGAATTTCTGTTGTTAATTCTAAGGCTTCTTCAATTAAGCCATCGAATAACATATAAGAGCTGCTATCGCCCTCGTATGGTCTTACCGCAGAATACATCCCCACATTCGGTAATGAGTAAAGTTTTTGTGAGTTAGCAATAATACCTTTGGCTAATTTGGGATTAATTTTATGGGGCATCGTGCTACTGCCCACAGTGCCTTTTGTAAATCCTTCAGAAACCTCAGCAATCTCTTCTAACGTGGTGCTATACACTTCTTCACCAATTTTATGGCAGATATTTGCCATCAATGCCAAGTTCATCATGTACTCTAATTTATGCGTACTGAGGTTACGTGATGGCACTTCCATTGCTTGCATACCCACTAATTCAGCAACGCGTTTTTGTACTTTCATTCCCACTTCAGGCATGGAGTTAAAAGCACCTACCGCACCACCCATCATGATAGTGAATACACGCTTTTCGCACTCTTTCATACGCTGGTAGCAATCAATAAAATCGCTGATCCAAACAGATACTTTATAGCCATAAGTAATCGGAATAGCATGACGACCGTGCGTTCTACCTGCCATCACCATATGTTTGGTTCTTTCAGCAAGATTTGATAAGTTTTCGATGATCTCGCTTAACAATAACATGAACTTATCGTGTACCGTTTTCATCATATACAGCTGTGAACTTTGCTGTATATTTTGTGTGGTAATGCCGTAGTGTACATATTTACCACTCTCTTCAGAGCATGCATTTACCAGTACTTTTAAGAAAGGCACAAAGCCATGACCGATTTTTTGATAAATACGGTTCATCTCTTCAAAATCGATATTCTCAATAATCGCCTTTTCTTTAATTTCATCTGCGGCAGACTGTGGAATAAAACCGTATTCAGCTTGCGCTTGCGCTAACATGGCTTCAAACATCAACCAAGTAGAATATTTTGCTTCATTAGACAGCAGATTTTTTATACCGCGATCGTCGATTGTTTTACTTTTAGAATCGTATAACGCTCTCATCATATATCCTTTTATTTCTTCATTGCTTCATCAACAGCATTGCGAACAAATTCGACTTTAGGGCCATAAACGACATGGACATGGTTTGCT
This sequence comes from Proteus sp. CD3, assembly GCF_008808075.1. Lineage (NCBI taxonomy): Bacteria > Pseudomonadati > Pseudomonadota > Gammaproteobacteria > Enterobacterales > Morganellaceae > Proteus > Proteus sp. CD3. The sequence goes on from NZ_CP019686.1 coordinate 3,651,719, forward strand.
GCCGGAAAGAAGAATGCCGTACAACCAGACTCTAACATTAGCTCTTTATCTATTTGATTAACTTCATTAATATCGATACGTAGTCGCGTAATACAGTTATCAACATTACGAATATTTTGTTTGCCACCTAACGCTTGAATAAGAATTTCTGCAATTTCGCCATAACGTTTTTCTTTGATTAGCGTATTTTTCATATTGCTTGATTCTTCTCTACCCGGGGTTTTGATATCAAATTTGACGATAGCCCAGTAGAAAATAAAGTAGGTCACAACAGCCAGCGCACTACCAATCAGCACTAAGAAGATCCAGTTAGTGTGTTCGTACAGTAATCCAAAGATAGTAAAGTCAAAGACGGTGCCTCGGATATAACCGATCGCAACACCCGCAAAAGAGAGCAGAACAGCGCCAATACCGACGATAATCGCGTAAATTAAGTAAAGTAACGGTGCGATAAAGACGAAGGTAAATTCAAGTGGTTCGGTAACGTTACCCAACATGGCCGTTAAGACCATTGTCACCAGCATCGATTTAACTTCAGCGCGATTTTCTTTCTTCGAGGTTTTATAAATTGCTAATGCAATCGCAGGGAACAGGAACAGCGTCACCAACATTTGTTGTTGAGCCATAAAGCGCGTTAGGCTTGGCATCATTGCCCAATATTCACTACTTGGCCCTTGGTTGAATAACACTTCTGTCATTGCAGGTACCACACCCACATAGGTTTGACCTTCAATGACATAAGAACCACCGGCTTCGGTAAATCTAAACAGAACGTTCCAGACATGGTGTAAACCAAATGGAATAAACAGACGCTCGCCACCCGCGGTAAAGAAAGGTCCGACAGGGCTTAAGAAGACCGCCGAGAGCTTAGTTAAGCCCATGACTAAGACTTCCCAAATAAATGGCAATAATGCGCCTACGCCTATCATCAATCCGACCATAATAATGGCGACAGATTTTTTTCCTGAGAAGAAGGCAAATGCCGTCGGTAATTCAAGGTTGTAGAATTTATCCGTTGCCCATGCGGCAATTAATCCCGTGATAATCCCCCCTGCGGCACTGATATTCATGGTTTGTATACCAAGTACCTTGATTTGCCCCACTTGCGTCATAATCGCAGGATCAGCAAGCTTTCCTGTCAATACCAGCCAGATATTGATAGTACTTATCAAGGTTAAATAGCCGACAACAGAGGCAAAGACCGCTATCCCCTTATCTTTGTGGCTCATACCATATGCCACACCCATTGCAAACAAGAGGGGAATGTTGTCAAACACAACGCCAGCAATAGAACGGATACTCACTAATAAAGCATTGACTGTTTCATTCCCTAAAAAAGGAAAGCGTGCAATCATATAAGACTGAACTAAAGCACCACTGATCCCTAAGATCATACCAATAGGTGCCAATACGCCGATAGGTAGAAGTAGGGTTCTACCAAAGCGCTGAATAGATTCGCTGAACTTTTTCCTGGCCATATTTTTTTCCTTATGACTTCTCGAATATAAAAGAATTACCGAGGTACTCTATCTTAGGGATTATAGGAAATGAATGACGCGCTGGTTTTAAATATTATCTCAGGTCAGACTTTATGACTTAGGTCTTTTTGTTAATTATCGACGTAATAAAGAACCATAAATAAATTATTTTATTCTATTAAATAATATTTATTTTAGGGTTGGGAATTAATATTGAAAAGCAAGGCTATTTTAGAATAAACAACGATTAATCTAGCGAGATATATTAATACTATTCACGCTTTAATCATTAAAAAGAGTATTTAATAAATTATATAGAGGCTGTTATCTCTTTTTAAAGTAGGTTTTCTAACTCATTAATCAGTAAATCCACCAGCATAAAAAAGCCAATACGAGATTTGGTATCATCTTTTTTAGTATCATGATTATCAGCAAAACAAAATAGAGCATGAGTTGCATAACTGGTTAATTCATTGGTATTAAATGCTGTCATGCTAATAATGTTAGCATCTTTTAATTGCACGATTTTTGCTGTCTCGATGATTTTTTTGGTACCACCAGAAAGAGAGATAAAGATAACGGTGTCGTCTTCATTAACAAGACGTGTAAACGAATCAGATAAATTGTAATCATTAATAAAAAAGCAATGTAGACCTAATGCAAACAATAAGTGTTCAAGATAATACCCTACGGCTTTGCTTGTGCCTCTTGCAACAATAAAAATATTCCTAGAATGGCGTAAGGTTTTTGCACACTCCTGAATTTGTTCTTCATTAATTAGAGTAAATGTTTTATGAATGTTTTTTTCTAATTGTTTTTTATAAGACGCCACATGGGTTTTTTCGACTTTATTTTTCGTCAAAATATAATTATTAATTTGGAATTTAAGCTCTTTAAATCCACTGAATCCTAACTTTTGCGATAAATTAATGATAACCGTTTTTGATACAAAGGTTTTAGCAACTAAATCATTAATATTTAAATACGGAATATCCGTAATATTATCGGTGAGATATTTTAATACTTTCTTTTCGCTGATCGTTAAATTGTCATAATTTTTTAAAAAATCCAGCATATCTCACCCAATAAATTAATCTAAACTATCTTATGAAAACAGTAAGCTTATGAAAACAGCAAGCATCAACAAAATGGTTCTGTTCTTTTTGCGAGTTTATGTGAAATAAAATACATAACGAGTATACGTTAAATCATACAGTTATGTAGGATCAGAGTGATATTTTGTGAATTAGGATAATATTGAGCCCATTTTTTAATGAGCTCAATACGTGTTATTCATTACCCCAGCGGTTAAGAAACATGGCGATATCGTCAATGCGTTTTTTATCAATACCCGCTTCTTTTGCCATCTCTTGCTGTGCGTTTTCGCTAATTTCTTCGTTATTCATTAATCGAGTAAGAAGTAACTGGAAGTAGAGAGCAAGCGCATCTTCTTCTGCCTCAGCAACAGGCTCTAGCGACTCCATCGCATACTCTTCTACCATGTCATAATATTTAAAATGAATGTCATTGTTCATAGTTTGTCCCCAAGGATTAAGGTTTATACTCGTCATATTCAAATTAGTAAGAGTATATCTCTACATTCGCCTGTTAACCTAAAATTCTCTATCATCCATTTCCTTCTTTTGCTGCGGATAAGCCGATGTCTACGATTATCGATACTTTTATTGCCCCACCTTGCCATGATGAAATCGAGATCCTTTATCAAGACGAGCACTTAGTACTTATCAACAAACCGACAGGGTTATTGAGCTTATCAGGAAAAAATCCACAAAATATCGACTCCGTGCATTACCGATTAGTAAAGTTATTTCCGGGATGTACGCTTGTTCATCGGCTTGATTTTGGCACATCTGGATTGATGGTTGTCGCACGCAATAAAGCAATCAATGCTCTTTTGTGTCAACAATTTAGCCAGCGCAGTGTAGCCAAAGTATACAGCGCGCTACTGTGTGGGCATTTAGATGAGAATGAAGGAATAATCGATGCGCCGATAGCAAAAGATCCGGCTCTGTTTCCACGCATGTCGATTTGCCCCGTTAATGGCAAACCTGCACGCTCTCGTTATCGTGTTATTGAGCGTTTTTATCATACGTTAGAAAGTGGAACATTATTGCCTTTAACGCGAGTACAATTTATGCCTGAAACAGGGAGAACGCATCAACTTCGTATTCACAGCCAGTTTATAGGGCATCCTATTTTAGGTTGTGATTTATATGGCGGGTGCGACGACGATTTGATAGAAGAAAGGGATGGTACTAAACGGGCTACGCGACTTATGCTGCATGCAAGTGAACTTCATTTTGTTCACCCCATTAGCCAAGCACCAATAAAAGCGCGTAGCGAAAGCCCGTTTTAAATATCGCTATTTACAGTTTAAGCGCTTTTACTGTTTCATCGATATCAAGTTCATCTTCAGTAAAAATGATTTCTGTTCCGTGCATAGTGGTGATCGCAAGCTTTCTCAACGTACGCATATTATGAGTATCATCTGCAGATTTTGGTCTGATACTATTCATTAAAGTACCGACAGAAAGTACGGTGTTTTCTTTATTGATATGTGTATCCGCAGATACCTCTTCACTATAAATTCGAAAAGATTTAATAGATGTCAGCTTAACTCGCTCACCAGCAATATAGACATATTTGCTGTCTGGGATCACTTTCACCGCATAAGCAGATAAGCCTTTAGTATTTGTGGTTGGTTCAAACGTGACATTTGCATCTGTTTTTATCAAAGCAGGGTTGGCAACTTTAATCACATGAAAATAACGGTTATCACCGTTTTCATCTTTAATAAATCCAAAACCTTTATCTTCAAACCACTTTGTGATTATTCCGTTCATTGCCATTATCGCCTACTTAATCGTTTATCTACAAAAATTTTCAGACGCAGTATAAAGCACAATGCTTATACAGACTATGCCCTTTGGGATAATAAGCTACTTTGCTTATTACCACATCAAATCATCTGGGATTTTAAAATCAGCATAAGGATCGTCTTCATCTTGTTCTGTTTCGCTAAGTGCGTTATTTAACAAGATACAGTCCACATCTCTTTGTGTAATTTTATCCGCTACACTTGCTGGAATAATCGCGTATTCAGTTTTATCTGCACTATCCAGTCGCGCAATGGCGAGACGTCCACTAATCAATTGAGATTGTGTCAGTTTATCCACCACGATATTTTTAATCACATTGTTGTCAGTGAAGTTAAAATCAATATCACCTTTGGCTGGCGTAATTCTATTCATCTCAATAAGTTGCTTAACTTGCGCTTTATACTCTTTAGATAATGTAGCTTGTTTTTGTTGCTCACTAAGCAGTTTATCGCGCTCCAGTTGGGCTTTTTTATTTTCTTCTACCGCTTCTCTTGCTTCTCGCGCTTGAACACGTGATTTTTTCGCTGTTCTTTGAACTTTTGCCATTTTTTTACTGGTCACAAGTCCCGCTTTTAACATTTGCTCTTGTAAGGTAAGTTTTGCCATTGTTATGCCTAAGTCTGCTCAATAATTTATGAAATTATACCTGTAATTTCCAAGAGTGCATCAGGTTGTAAGATTGATAGCTTATTAGAGGAAATAGACCTTGTGAGATTTGAACCTATCCGTACATTCAGAGTATATTGGAAAAACTATCGTCAAACTTTCTCTTATAACAGGTAATACTAACAATGGCTCTGATCCCAAAAAACTATGCACGGTTGGAAAGTGGCTACCGTGAAAAAGCACTGAAAATCTACCCGTGGGTATGTGGGCGTTGTGCGCGTGAGTTTGTTTATTCCAATCTACGTGAACTAACCGTTCATCATATTGATCACGACCATACCAATAACCCAGAAGATGGCAGTAACTGGGAATTATTGTGTCTGTTTTGCCATGACCATGAACACTCAAAATACACAGAAGCAGACCAGTACGGTACAACCGTTGTCGCCGGTGAAGATGCACAGGATGATGTAGGTGCAGCCACTTATAATCCTTTTGCAGATTTAAAATCGATGCTGAACAAGAAAAAATAATGAATGCGGTGTCTGCTTTGGTACAAAGCAAGCCAATCTATCCCCTTTCTACGCCCTTACACAGAATAGTGTATACTTACCGACAAGAAATTTGTTCACGGTTAATTAATAATGAAAGAAATCGAAAAAGCAAAAATCAAACTCCTTAGCGACCGTTTAGATCTTATTCGCCACAAAATGGCAAATATCTCGCTGACAGATGAAGCGGAAAAATACGCAGAGTTTGAGAAAGAAAAAGTAGAACTGGAAACTGAAATCGTTCGTTTGAAAGAAGTACGTAGCAATAAACTAAGTAAAGAAGCGCAGAAATTGGTGGATATGCCATTCAAACGCCCCATTACTAAGAAAGAACAAGCTGATATTGGCAAGCTGAAGAAAGCCGTACGAGGCTTGATAATCGTCCATCCAATGACAGCATTAGGCCGCGAAATGGGGCTAGATGTTATGACTGGTTTTTCTAAAACGGATTTTTAGTTAAAAAATCACCCCAACTAAAACCCACAAAGATCGACTAATACTGGCTGGTTCTTAATATACTTTTCGTTGTTATGAACCGTCAGTTATCCTTAGCTTTCTTATTGACCCTCCCTGATTACCCTATTGGGGAACTTGTAAGAAAGACTTACAAGTTGAATTTTGTACAAGCTCGCCTTCTTCGTAGACAGCTTTAATATGTTGAGTTATTGCCTGAGGTGTTACCTGATAAAGATTGGCAATTTCAGCCTGAGATAACCACAGAGTATCAGACTCAAAGCGGCATTCGACGCGAGTTTGACCACCTTCACTGCGGAACAAAACAAATTCACCCTGTGGCGCTTCAGGAAGATTTTCGCTCATCAAATTGTCTCCACTCTCTATACGTTATGCATAAACTATGAACAACAATATACCATGTTTAGCAAAAAGATAAGGGCGCTTATAAATAGATAACAAACGTACTATTTTGCTGAAAAACAATATGATAAAGACATAAAAAGCGATTTTTTGAGGAGGTTAATTGAATAAGAATTGGCAAGATCACAGGAGTCGTGTTTGATGTGTAATAGCGTTGATATTAAATGAGTTTACTGAGCTTAATAAATAGCAGTGCCCCCATTAATGCCCCCAGATTGGTTTTTGAGGGCTCGCGGCAATTAGAAAATCATGGAAAAGTATCTTGATATTGAATTTTACAGCTAGCCCCAATCAGAGATAAAAAATGGCTACTATGAAGTTAAAGTCGAGAGACCAAATTTATCACACAATGTAAAATTCACCCCACAAAATGATTTACAGCTCCACAGGGGTGATTACTATTATTTGTACTTACCACTGACTAGAAACACAAGCCCAAAAACTATCTTGGGATGTAACACTTTTCCAGTAGACTTATTATGTTGAATACATTCCTATTGGGATAGGTTCTTACTTAGCCTAGGGCAATATAGAGTATTTTCTAGGCCGGGTAAAAGAAAATTGTGGACAACAAGGAGATTAAAGCTATGTGCTCACATAACCCTTATTATTTAATCTGAATTAATGATGTTATCCTTAATGTAAGATATAAGCTTAAACGTATTGCATTGTTTAGAATTGATTTGCACTTTCCATTAGGAAACATTCTTTATAGAAAGAGTTCTAAAGTGATCACACGATTTATTGAATCATTAAAGTCAAAACTAAAATACGATGTAAAAAGAAAAGCTCAATTGTGGGGGAAAGTATTAATTGATGATTTGGATTACATTTTGGTTAGGGAGGCTGGTACGATAAATCATAACACTCACTATCATGTTGCTTTGTTATTAAATTAAACAAAGATATCTACTATTGATTCGAGTATTTTAGTGAAGGCGCTAACTTATTTGATAATGAATAATCTAAGTTATCTTGCGAAAGATTACACCAAAAGTTACCACGATGGGTATCGGTCATTTGGTTGCAGTATAAAGTAAATAATTACATATAAGGAATATTATTTAATGAAGTAATATCCCGATTTAATTATAGATATTCCTTCTGCCTTTCAACTTAGTGCTGGGGTTAATTATGAACGTATAACCATATTCATTACTAGATGAACAATTTGTCGATATGAAGTTCATTTATTCTTTGGCGGGATTAACAGATAAATAGTTTTATAAACTCATCCAGGATGGCGAGTTTCCGAAATCGATTAAATTAGGTCGTAGCTCACGCTGACTCAAGAGCGAAATGGAACTGTGGCTATCTGTACAAATTCAAAAATCATGCGCTTAATTTTCACTGACTCATCTTCTCTTCCTTTTAGTATTCACCACATAACCTAGCCGCCTATTAGATGGTACTCCGTCGGGCTTCGTGCGCCTGTTAAGAAGAGATAATTTCTTACTAAGATAGCCATGGTATTAGAGACACCTCGCCTGTACATTGCAAATACCCAGAGCCTTAAGCCCATCGGTGTCCGAGACGCAGTTAGCGATCCTTTAGTACATTTTATTGTTTCAATTATTACCTTATATTTTAAATAGTTTTTACTGACACCAGAATATTTTTTCTACTTAAACTTACTTAATTACGATATTTTTAAGTATTAAAGCTCTGTATACAATAATGGCACTATAAATATTAATGTCATTATCAACTTGACATTGAATAAGAATTAACCTCTATCTTTTACGAGATGATAAATGGAAATTCATGTAGGAAATAGTTATTTAGTATATCTAACTTTAATTCTTATTAGGTCAAAGCTTGAATATGTACAACAATGTTTACCATTATAGCTAAGTTTGAAGATAACGTAGTTTTAGCTGTACTTTACGTAATAATTGAACTCACAGCATGGCAATAATCCGCATTGATTTCTTAAATATTTGATCACTGTCAGATATTAAAATTTTTCTTATGTTTATAAATAAAATTTAACATATAATCTGAGGCATTGATAAAATTTATTGAACAATTGAGGTCATTATGTCAGGTTCTGGTAGTGCAAGCTTTGGCGGCCTGTTTGGTCAAAACTCCTCTGGTACCTTATGTGAAAATATACGGTTCACAGCCCAACTAAGCTCTCCTAATTCAACTGTCATATCTCAACTTCAAGTAGGATACATAATGGACATTCAGCAGAATAACCAACATGGATTATCTCTTACAGTGGCAGTCTTTAACGGTCAGGTTGCTGGAGGTATCGCCTCACCACAAATTCAGCGTATACGAGAATGCATAGACCTAGGAACTCGATATGTAGCTGAAGTTACTCAAATTAATGGAGGGCAAGTAATGGTTAAGGTCTATGCGGTATGAGTACAAATATTACTGAAAAGAGCATAATAGAGATTGTAGGCGGGGCTTACTACGAAATCTGCCAATATCCAAGGACTCTAGATATATTTGGTTCTGCAGGAAGGGCTGCATCAGCTCTTGCTCATATCAATGCAACTGTACATCTTCATACCTATGCCGATAATAATGCAGCCCAAGTACTTCGAGAACGGGGCCATTTAGAAGGTTTTAATGTAAATATACAACACATAGACCAATCTATTATTTTCCGTTATGAGCATGGCTTGTCAGAACCAAAAATTTATGATGTTCCACCTAACCCCATGCCTACAATTAGACTAAAAGCAGCTCACGTATTACGCTATGGAATGTTAGAAACTTCCGCTATAGTCGATGCGGAATACGCTGTTTATGACCCTCAAAATGTGTTAGAACCGGAATCATTTCATCATAATGGCTCAACTGCAAAAAATTTAGCTCTCATCCTCAACCGTTATGAAGCTGAACAGCTTAGCAAGCAACTAGATTTACCACTAGAGCAACGGGCTCAATATTTACTAGATCAGGAAAATGCACAAGTAATAATCATCAAGCTAGGGCCTGCAGGGGCTCTTGTGTGCGATAAAAATACAATATCAACCATACCTGCTTATGAAACTAAACATGTATCTAAAATAGGTTCAGGTGATGCCTTCGTTGCTTATTTTGCTTATGAATGGATGATAAATAAAAAGTCAGCGCATAAAGCCGCAAATATTGCCTCATGTGCGACCGCATATTATTGTGAAAATAATATGTTTCCATCTATACAAGAGTTAGCAACTTTTCATCCAAAAGCAATCTCACCTACAGTTAAGTTTCTCAATGGTGAAAATCGCTCAGTTTATCTCGCAGGTCCTTTTTTCACTCTAGCCCAGATGTGGCTTATTGAACAAGTTTATAAAAATCTTGAAGATTTTGGTTTAAAAGTTTTCTCACCTTATCACCATGTAGGCCATGGAAAAGCTGAAGATGTTGTTGAAAAGGATCTTGATGGAATCCGAAAGGCCAATATTATATTTGCTATTGGTGATGGACTTGATTCAGGAACAATCTATGAAGTAGGTTTTGCACGTTCATGTAATATTCCTGTCGTATTCTATGCTGAGAATGTCGCCGATGAAGATAAAAAAATGATGGCAGGCTCTGGATGTATTTTGTGTGAAGACTACGTGACTGCAATCTATAAAACTCTTTGGACTATTGCTCAAAAATGAAAACAGCATTGTTACTTTCAGGTGGTATGGACTCAACAGCTATAGCTTGGTGGAAACGCCCAGATATTGCAATCACACTAGACTATGGTCAGCGTGCAGCAGAAGCGGAAATTAGCTCAGCAAGTGCTACCTGCCAAGCTTTAAATATTACTCATCATATAGTTAGAGTTGACTGCAGCGCATTAGGCTCTGGGGATATGGCAGGAACACCAGCGGATTCTAATGCCCCATCTAGTGATTGGTGGCCTTATCGCAATCAAATGTTGATTTCTCTAGCCGCAATGAAAGCGATTACTCTAGGTGTCACACACCTGTGGATTGGAACCGTAAAATCTGATGATTCACACTTAGATGGTACTCCTGCGTTTGTAGAAAAAATTAGTAACTTATTGTTCTTTCAGGAAGGAGGAATGATTGTAGAAGCACCAGCAATAAAACTTTCTACTACAGAACTAGTTCAAATTTCATCTATCACCCCAGGTGGATTAGCATGGGCACATAGCTGCCACAAAGCGAATATACCATGTGGTAGCTGTCGAGGATGCAATAAGTATTTTCAAGTTTTAGATGAGGTTGGATATGACTTGGACCGATCTAGGTAACCCTATCCCTCGAGAGCAACCACTCATATACCAACAAGTAGAATGGCCTATAGGGGAGATACTCTCTCTCCCTCCTCCTATAAGCCATTTGTTGCCTCCAGTAAACGTAGTTATTGAGTCTCGAAGGACAAAAAGAGAATTTGGATTTGTAGATCTACATGTTCTTTCTGAATGGCTATGGCTGGTTGCGAGAGAATTAATTACTGGGCATTCAAAGTTTGGTTTTCCATTAACTCTACGACCAACACCTTCCGCTGGAGCAATTCACCCTATACATATAATTTTATCCCTACCAAAGAGGGATGGGTGGTGGATTTATTTGCCCGATAGGCATGAATTAGCTTTATTGAATTTCCCTAACCAAACATGCGAACAAATATATTATGAAATATTACCCATAATGGATGCTCAATCAGGGATAGTAATAAGGCTTATTGCTGAACCAGGGAAAACCTCAGCTAAATATAAATACTCAGATAGCCTCGTGTGGCGAGATGCAGGAGTACTAATTGGTCAAATGGCTATAGTAGCGGAAGCTTTAACCTATAATTTCTGTCCATTAGGCATCACAGGTGAAGAATGGTGCGAAAAATTAGAACTGAAAGGACGCTTGTTCGGTGTTGGCTTGGCTATTCTTGGCTCTCGCTAAACGTGGTTTCAATTTTACTAGAGGTTGATCTCGGAAAGATTCCAGTAATTTAAATACCATATTTGAAGATGACTGCATTTCATACCAAATTAGTGCGTCTAATTCCGATGGCTTTACTCCAATCGCTACACTAAATTGAATGAATAGCTGCTCTAGCTCCAAATAATCGCGCTCAACAGTTAAATTCTTAGGGAAAAATCCGCCTAATAAGCCAGCTCTTAAGATATGAATGTCCAAAATAGCTACATCATTAGAGTCAAGCCAATTTCTTGCAATCCAAGATGCTGTTTTATAGCCAATACCAGGAAGAGTCGTGAGCCAGTCACGTAGATATCGACCTGATTCTAAAGGTGGTGTTTCTACATCTAATTTACCTAAAGCTGCTGATAAATAACGAGCTTTTTGCTTCGCAAAACGATAGCGCACAAGCTTACTACCTGTATTAATTGGTTGAGAAAGCAACTCGAAAAGGAGATCTTCTGAAGGCGCACTAGCTTCAAATACGCCATAATTTTTTAACATGTTAAATGCAGCTAAACCTATTGATGCGGGGATACCATGACCACCAAGTAAACATGCGCCCACTTCCTCTTTCAAAGTATGTCCCAATTTATAACGAATAGAGTTTACCTCTAATCTACGAGCTAATACTTGATATGCCCAATATGCAGGAGATGGAAAAGCTTCAATTTTTCCCCATTTGATTCCAGGCAAAACATCTTGGTCTGGGGAAGGAAACTCAAGATTGATTATAGTTGGTCCTATAAATACAGCCCCGCACTGATTCATATTCATATTCCTATTGGCCATATTTAGAATTCAACCACTTAATTAGTTCATGGCGTTCTATAGGATGCATTTGATCAATCCGAGTATATAGCCGGTCACGGCGACGCGAAATTGTTTGTCTTTCCCTATAGTTATTCCCCATATATCGAGCATCATGGAGTTTTTCTGGATGAGGGTAGTTCATCCATATACTTTCTTGACGTACTCCAGAATGAGTTTTTGCATTAAATTGAACGCAACGCCAATCACTTAATAACTTTGTGTATAAAGGGTTTTCATATCCCGATATCATTACGTTACATGGTAATGATAATAATATTTCTAATAATTGCTCATGATCTTCATCTGTATATTCATGTTTATATATTTTACAACGTTGACGCGTACTGTGAACATAAGGTGGATCCGCGTAAACCATTTCATTACCTGTAAAATGAAATGAATGGAGAAAGGATATTGCATCACTATTAACTAGCTCACATAGTTGAATTTTAGTTTTCCGCCATGATTCAATAAGTTTACTATCTAAATCAATACCGATATTACGCTTTGCTGGCAATTTATTGCGCATGACAGAGCCTCCACCTAAATGGGTCTCTATATATGTTTGGTGCTCCGGCATCAAATTAATAATTTGTTGGTAGCACTTACCTTTTCCACCTGGATATCTCATTACAAAATTATCGTCAAAAATGGCGATAATGTCAATAAATGTTAGGAAACTGATTAGTGCTCTCCTCTATACATATCTAAAATAAATCATATTAAACATATAAATATTTTATGCCTATTTGTGCATATCCCCCCAGATTTATCTTCTAGCCATTGATACCATATATTCACATTGTCTTTTACTAGGAGTGCCTATGCACTGGAATAATTTGCTAAATAGTAATCGTCGAAAACCTAAAAAAAAAAGATCAGTCCCAAGACACATCTAAAGGGAGACAGCAAATAGAACGCGACTTTGATCGCATCCTTTTTGCTGCCCCTACACGTAGGTTAGCCGATAAAACACAAGTTTTCCCACTTGATAAAAATGACAGTGTCAGAACACGACTTACTCATTCACATGAAGTGGCTAATTTGTCACGAGGTATTGGAATTCGGTTAGCTTTTGAACTTCAAAACGAAGTATTTAGGGATATTGATAACGATATTTGTTTACAGCGTGATGTTCCAGCCCTACTTGCTACCATTGGTTTAGTGCATGATATGGGTAATCCACCTTTTGGGCATCAAGGTGAGAAAGCTATAAGTGAATGGTTTAACAAAAATCTTCCTGCTAACGTTTATCATAATAAAATTTATGACGATTTTCGTCGTTTCGATGGAAACTCCCAGACCTTTCGTTTGGTCACCAAGCTCCAGATATTAAATGATAACTATGGCTTGAATCTAACTTATGCGACTTTAGCAGCAATGATCAAATACCCAAGGGCATCAAATGCTGATTCATCACTCTGGAATAAGCATGGTTTCTTTATCTCAGAGCAAGATGTAGTGCGTGATGTCTGGGAGAAGACCGGTTTATCTGAAGGTGTTCGTCATCCATTTACATACATAATGGAAGCTTGTGATGATATTGCTTATTCTGTCTTAGATGCCGAAGATACCGTAAAAAAAGGATTTGCATCATTTCACGACGTGATTGATTTCCTTCAAAGACATCAGAAATGTAAAAATGATATGATTGCTAAGCGCGTTATCAAGAATAGCCGGAAAGCTAATCTGATATATGCAAAACAAAACTTATCTTCTGCGGAGCTAAATGATATGAGCATGCAAATGTTTCGTGTCTATGCTATTGCAGAACTCGTTGATGTTGTAGTTGTTGCCTTCAAAGATAATATTGATAACTTTCTTAATAAGAAAAATCAAATTAACGACCTCATTTCTATAAGTAAAGGCTATAATTTATGCGATGCTTTAAAAAATTTTGATCGGTCTAGAGGTTATCAGCATCGCAGCGTACTGAAACTTGAATTAGAAGGTTCTAACTACATTAAAGGGTTAATGGATATGCTCTGGCTAGGAATAAAAGGACGTGCTACTAATGATAGCTCATGGGATACACCATTTGGACGATACGTCTATGGGCGTATTTCAGAAAATTACCGGCGAATCTTTGAACAACCCAAAAATAAGTTACCAGCTCCCTATAAAGAAGCTCAACTACTAGCGGATGCAATTTCAGGCATGACTGACAGTTATTTGATATCATTACACAATGAACTTACAACACTCTACCAATACGAATGTCGTCAGAGATAAAAATCTCCTTGAACGTAGGCTGAATTATTACATCAATTCAGGCCGCGGGGGTAGACAAAACGAGACCGCATTTATTAATGCGCTGTCCAAATGTGCTCGTCTGTATGTTTTTGGTGGGCTTATTCGTGATATCAGCCTTTATACAGCCCACCAATTCTGTTCTGACATTGACTTAGTCTTTTCAGGAACAAAAAAACAACTTCAAGAGACACTCAAAAAATATGGAATAGAAAAAATAAGTGAAAACAAATTTGGCGGATTTAGGGTTAAAGATTTTACCATTGATATTGATATCTGGAGTTTAGAAGAAACGTGGGCATTTAAACAAAATTTTATTGTTCAAGAAGACGTAAAAAGCCTGCTAAATACAACGTTAATGTCATGGGATTCCGTATTGTATGACATTGAAAAAAATAAAATTATCACAAAAGATTCTTGGCTCACAGACCTCCGAATAGGTAGATTGGATTTAGTACTTGAAGAAACTCCTGATGAAATAAGTGCGTTAGTTCGTATTTTACGCACTATTTATGGGAAACAAGTCACAATGCTAGGAGAGCGCTTATGTTCATTCTTATCTATATATCTTGATAAATATTCCACTAATATACTAATAAATCATGAGTATCATCATTTTGGCACTAACTACATTACTAATTTGAGACAACGCCAGCTTAAAAAAAATCTTGATAAATGGCATCGAATTGGTGATATGCAACTCGATGAACTAGGTAATGATTCATAATTCTTATTAAAATAGCCACTTTACATATAGATGTAGAGGTGGCTATTCTTTTTCATTGGAAACCCTCAATTACCACATTTTCCCCCTCCAACTCATCCATATAGTCTGCATACCACTACATCATTTCCCTGTGTCCATCCATATGCTGAGCATGATTATACGTACCACGGATCGCGTTCTTATCAATATACGCCAACTGAGTCTCAATCCACGCTGAATTAAATCCCTTCTCATACGAAATCGTGCTCATTGCGTACCGGAAGCTATGTCATGTTAACAGCTACAACCATTCACCAATAGAAAACCTGTAAGCCTTATCTTTAGTATCAAATGATGCTATCTTTTGATTTGTAATATTTTTTCTGTTTTTGGTGGCATTACTTTTCTCCGAAAAAATAAACATACCCAAATATGCCTCAAAACCCTATTGATTTAGGTTGAGCTGAGTTGACATTCGTTGAATTGAAAGTAGCTTAACAGCTGATATTATTAGGGATTACTTGAGTTTTGTGGAGGTGTATTGAACTTGAGTGGCGGAAGATCACAGGAGTCGAACCTGCCAAGGACCGCTGGCGGCCCCATCTGGATTTGAAGTCCAGCCGCCCCACCGGGGACGATGATCTTCCATTTTTGAGTAGGTCAAAAGGAAATAACGGGATGATTATACGCTGAATTATTTTTAATCCCAAGTGCATCAAATCAATAAAAGCCCTTTCAAATAAAATAATCCCATTTTTGAGTAAAATCTCGGATAATTACCACGATACTATTGAACTTATGCGGTTTCACCCTCATCTTACTTTCTATGACGAATAAACTCAGTGATGTGTTTTACGCCACTGCAAACCAAAATACAGGATGTTTTTATGTCAAATCCATTACTTAATACAACGGGATTACCTGCATTTTCCCTTATCAAACCAGAACATGTTGTTCCTGCGCTAAAAGAAGTCTTAACAACTTACCGTGAAACAGTTGAAAAATTACTGGCTGATAATACGCAATTTAACTGGGATAACCTTTGCCAGCCATTAGCTGAAGTAGGTGATAAACTTTCTCGTGTTTGGTCCCCCGTTAGTCATTTAAATTCTGTCAAAAACTGTGCTGAACTACGCGAAGCGTATGAACAGAGTTTACCATTGCTGTCTGAATTCAGTACATGGATGGGGCAACACGAAGGTTTATATCAAGCTTATAAATCAATTAAAGAAAGTGCTGATTTTAATGCGTTAACTCAACCACAGAAAAAAACGATTGAAAACGCATTACGTGACTTTGAATTATCAGGTATTGGGCTACCAAAAGAAAAACAACAGCGCTTTGGTGAAATCAGTGCGCGGATGTCAGAACTAGGTGCGAAATACGGCAATAACGTATTAGATGCCACAATGGGTTGGTCTAAATTAATTACCAATGTAGACGATCTATCTGGCATGCCACAAAGTGCGATTGATGCAGCAAAAGCAATTGCACAAGCGAAAGATCAAGAAGGCTATCTATTAACACTTGATATGCCAAGCTATATACCAGTTAGGACTTACGCAGATAACCGTGAACTGCGAAAAGAAATGAGCATTGCTTATAGCACTCGCGCTTCTGATCAAGGTCCAAATGCAGGTCAGTGGGATAACAGTGAAATTATGGCGGAGATCCTTTCGTTACGTCACGAACTCGCTCAACTGCTCGGCTTTAAAAATTATGCTGAAAAATCCCTTGCTACTAAAATGGCAGAGTCTCCTGAGCAAGTATTGAGCTTCTTAACTGATTTAGCCCAACGCGCTCATCCGCAAGGTGAAGAAGAATTAGCAGAACTCACTCAATTTGCAAAAGAACACTATGGTGTTGATAAACTCGAATCGTGGGATCTGGCTTATTACAGCGAAAAACAAAAACAACACCTATTCTCAATCGATGATGAACAGCTACGCCCTTATTTCCCTGAACAACGTGCTTTAAGTGGTTTATTTGAAGTCGTCCATCGTATCTATGGTTTAACTGCCAAAGAGCGTAACGACATCGATACTTGGCATGATGATGTCCGTTTCTTTGAGCTTTATGATGAAAGCAACACTTTACGCGGTAGCTTCTATCTTGATTTATATGCACGCGAGCACAAACGTGGTGGCGCTTGGATGGATAACTGCATAGGCAGAATGCGTCATGCGGATGGTTCACTACAAAACCCCGTTGCTTACCTCACTTGTAACTTCAATAAGCCAGTAGGCGATAAACCGGCACTGTTTACTCATAATGAAGTAACCACGCTATTCCATGAGTTTGGCCACGGCTTACATCACATGTTAACGCAGATTGATACCGCAGATGTTGCAGGCATTAATGGTGTACCATGGGATGCCGTTGAATTACCAAGCCAATTTATGGAAAACTGGTGCTGGGAGCCAGAAGCGTTAGCCTTTATTTCAGGTCATTACGAAACTGGCGAGCCATTACCACAGGCAATGCTTGATAATATGCTTAAAGCAAAAAATTATCAGTCAGCGATGTTTGTGTTACGCCAACTGGAGTTTGGTCTGTTTGATTTCCGTTTACACGCTGAATATGATCCATCTAAAGGCGCGCGTATTATGGATATCTTAAACAGTGTGAAAGAGAAAGTTTCTGTGGTTCCTTCTACACCGTGGGCGCGTTTCCCTCATGCCTTTAGTCATATCTTTGCTGGTGGATATGCAGCAGGTTATTACAGCTATTTATGGGCAGATGTACTGGCAGCCGATGCCTTCTCTCGCTTCTCTGAAGAAGGTATTTTTAACCGTGAAACGGGTCAATCATTCCTTGATAATATTTTAACTCGTGGTGGTTCAGAAGAGCCAATGGAACTGTTTAAACGCTTCCGTGGTCGTGAGCCGCAACTTGATGCTATGCTCAAAGGCTACGGCATTAAAGGATGATATGTGAATATCTGTTTACTTTGTGAAGAAGGCGCTGATAACAGCGCCTTATCTGATTTAGCGCAACGTTGGGGCTTAGTTCACGATGAAACGCAAATTATGGCATTAGTGTTAACACCCACACACCTTGAATTACGCAAACAAGATGAACCTAAATTGGGTGGCATTTATGTCGATTTTGTGGAAGGCACCATGGCACATCGTCGTAAATTTGGCGGTGGTCGAGGTGAAGCTGTGGCAAAAGCTGTCGGCATTAAAAAAGACTATCTACCTGATGTAGTTGATGCAACGGCAGGGCTTGGTCGTGATGCATTTGTATTGGCGTCTATTGGTTGTAAGGTGAGAATGGTTGAACGCCATCCTGTTGTCGCAGCATTGCTTGAAGACGGCTTAAAACGTGCTTATCTTGATCCTGATATTGGTGAATGGATGCAAGAACGTATGGCACTGATCCACGCCTCTTCAGCTCAAGCACTAACAGAAATCACACCAGCACCCGATGTGGTCTATCTTGATCCTATGTATCCACATAAAGCGAAAAGCGCATTAGTGAAAAAAGAGATGCGAGTGTTTCAGTCTTTAGTGGGTGCCGATGAAGATGCAGATGCACTGTTAGAGCCGGCAATTACGTTAGCTAAAAAAAGGGTTGTAGTTAAACGCCCTGATTATGCAGAACCATTAAATAATCAGCCTGCACATGCCAATGTAACAACCAAAAATCACCGCTTTGATATCTATCCTTGTGTGTAACTACTTACACATTAGGAAAAATAAATTTGAAATCTGACGGGTGTTAAACACCCGTTCAGAATCAATGAAAATTACAACACGCCTTGTGCCAGCATTGCATCAGCGACTTTAACAAAACCAGCAATGTTTGCGCCTTGAATATAATTAGTTTGCTTACCTTCACCGCCGTAATTCACGCAAGCATGGTGAATATCTAACATAATGTGATGTAAGCGAGCATCCACTTTCTCTGCTTTCCAGCTCAAACGTGCCGCATTCTGTGCCATCTCTAAACCCGAGGTTGCAACACCACCAGCATTAGCTGCTTTACCTGGTGCAAAAAGGACACCCGCTTCAATAAAGGCATCTGTTGCAGCAATCGTTGTTGGCATATTTGCGCCTTCAGCAACGGCTTTCACCCCATTTTTGATAAGCACTTTAGCCGCTTCCAAATCTAACTCATTTTGTGTTGCACAAGGCAACGCAATATCAACAGGAACAGCCCAAGGTTGTTGCCCTTCAAGATACGTTAAACCAAATTCTTTTGCGTACTCTTCAACACGACCATAATTATTTTTAATTTCAGTGAGTCGAGCTAGTTTTTCAGTGGTAAATCCCGCTTCATCAACCACAGTACCACCTGAATCTGATGCTGTTATTACTTTAGCGCCTAATTCTAAACATTTTTCGATAGTGAACTGTGCAACGTTACCCGCGCCAGAAACCGCCACACGCATTCCCTCAAGAGACATACCATGACGTTTAAGCATCGCATTAGTAAAGTAAACCAGACCGTACCCAGTAGCTTCTGGGCGGATTAAACTGCCACCGAATGAAAGACCTTTACCTGTAAATACACATTCATTGCTATTAGACAGTTTTTTCATCATGCCAGCCATAAAGCCGACTTCTCGTGCTCCCACCCCAATGTCACCAGCAGGAACATCTGTATTAGCGCCTAAATGGCGATAAAGTTCAGTCATCAATGCCTGACAAAAACGCATCACTTCCCCATGGCTTTTACCTTTAGGATTAAAATCAGAGCCACCTTTGGCTCCTCCCATCGGTAATGTCGTTAATGCATTTTTAAATGTTTGCTCAAAACCTAAGAATTTTAGGATAGAAAGATTTACTGATGGATGAAAACGCATACCACCTTTATAAGGTCCAATGGCGGAGTTAAATTGGATACGCCATGCTCGGTTAACTTGCACTTGCCCTTTATCATCTAACCAACAGACGCGAAACTGGATAATACGTTCAGGCTCTACTAAGCGCTCAAGTAATGATTGTTCACGATATTGTGGGTTTTTCTCTAAAAAAGGCCACAAAGTGGTAAAAACTTCACGAACCGCCTGATGATACTCAGGTTGATGAGCGTTATATTTTTCTACCCCTTCTAAAAACGAAGATAATGAGCCAGATATATTCATTCAGTTATTCCTTTTTTGTGTAATGTGATGTTGGCATAACCTCATTTATTCGGAATATTTTTGGGTTTTGTGAGGTTGATGTTGTTTTGCCTCTTGAATATATCATTAAAATACATTCACACTTCAAGACATTTTTTTCACAATTAGACAAAAAAAAAAGGTTGACTCGCTTTAACGACAGGAAAAATAGGAATTTTAGGCAAAAAAATACCTGCATAAGCAGGCATTTTTTTTGCTTAAACAAGCAAGCGATTATTATTCATCATCTTTCAGAGGAACAATTAGCATATCAACATGCACAGTATTAATTAGTTGGCGTGCTGATGACATCAATTTGCTCCAGAAGTCTTGGTGATGACCACAAACGACTAAATCCATATCGTATTTCTTAATCGCATCGACTAGAACTTGTCCTAAATCACCACTACCACTCAGGGTTTCTTGAATTTCATAACCCGAGTTATCAGAGAGATCTTTTAACGCGTTACGGGTTTCATCAGTAATACGTTGCTGCATATCACCGAGGTTGACATCAATTAGACCGGTATAAAGATCAGAGTAGTTAACATCAACGTGAATTAAGGAAACTTTGGCATTATAGGGTTTTGCCATAGATACAGCTTTCTGTACTAAGACGTTACTCTCAGGGGATAAATCAACTGCCACTAGAATATGCTTATAAGCCATCGTGAACTCCTTCCATAAGCTGATTAATCGGTTGGAAAGGCGGTTAAGCCTAAATCCTATGTATTAAATATAACGTTTTAAGATGAAAGTTAGATGTCGCCTTGATCACAACTTATGTCAAATTCATCAAGAAAGCATCTATCGATAAATAACAATATACACTATTTTACATTAGCACGATGTCATTCACCGACAATAACATCATAATAATGAGAATTGAGTATAAAAAACAACAAAAGCACCCTTTTAGAGTTATTTTTTATCTTTTTTTCTGAAAAAGGAAACAACTTGAAAAAGTCACTTTTGTTTATTGCTTAATTTCACCTAAACTTAAATTAGAGAAAAAAGTAACCTTTATTGGTAAAGGTTTTCTCATCTCAGAATCTATTATTCTAGGGAGGGGATTATGTTTAATGTCATTGTTGTCTTTTGGGCGCTATGTATTCTTTGCCTGATTAATATGATGCGTTATTTTTCATCTATTCGGGTATTACTCACAATATTGCGCCAATCTGATCCTTTGCTCTACCAATCTGTGGATGGCAATGGATTTTTTACTATGCACGGACAATTTTCAAAACAACTAAGACTCATTCGCTATATCAACCAACGCCAATACATCAATCATCATAATCCTGAAGTCATTATGCGTTGTGAGCGAATTTATCGGCAATTTTATCTTGTTAGCCGTTTTTGTATTTTGGCTGTCGCAAGTTTAATTGCCATGCTTTTTTGGTAAGCGACAAAAACAAAAAAACGGTGACTAAAAGTCACCGTTTATAAACAAACTTGGGTAATTATTGTTATCAGCTATTCACAATAAATGTAAGTGATATCCAATAAAGTAAACCTGATAAACCAATGCTAACTGGTAATGTTAAGATCCAAGCCAGTGCAATGTTTTTCACTGTCTTCGTTTGAACACCACCACCATCAACAATCATCGTACCTGCAACTGCAGATGACAGAACTTGTGTTGTTGATACAGGCATACCCGTATAACTTGCTACACCGATAGAAACTGCGGCTGTTACTTGCGCAGAAACCCCTTGAGCGTAGGTCATACCTTTTTTACCAATTTTCTCACCAATCGTTACTGCAACGCGTTTCCAACCTACCATTGTCCCGATAGAGAGCGCTAATGCCACGGCGACAATGATCCAAATCGGAGCATATTCCACGGTGTTTAGCAGGTCACGACTCAATGTTTTTAAGAACCGTGCATCTTGGGCGCTAGTTTCTGGTAATTTAGCCACTTCTGTTGCGGTATCAGCGATGCACATAAGTAATCGACGCATTTGAGCACGCTGGTCTGCGGTTAGCTCATCATAAGAACCAATATTTGCAAGCAGCTGTTCTGTTTGATTCAGAACAATTGGCGTTCTTGCGCTATTACAATGGAAATCTGTATCGCTAGCATCAGCTTGCGCTGGTACTACTGGTGTATTATCAATAGCATGCTGTAGTGCTGGCTGATGTTTCTCATAATATTGTTGTAAGTGTACAACGGCATCATGAGTTTTGGTGATATCGTATCCGCTTGCACTCATATTGACGACAAAGCCCGCAGGGGCAACGCCAATTAATACCAACATGATAAGACCGATACCTTTCTGCCCATCATTTGCACCATGAGAGAAACTCACCCCAACTGCAGATAAAATCAGTGCAGTACGAGTCCAAAATGGCGGCTTACGCTTACCATCTTGCTTCTCACGTTCAGCAGGTGTCAGGTGAATACGACGACGTTTTTTCGTACCACTCCAGTAACGGCGCAGTAAGAAAATCATCGCGCCTGCAATAACCAAGCCGATAATTGGTGAAAGAATGAGTGATAGGAAGATACTGATCATTTTTGGTATGTTTAATGCGTCAACGATAGACGAATCTGTCACGATAGCATTTGTTAAACCAATACCAATGATAGCACCTATCAGCGTATGTGAACTTGATGCTGGAATACCGAAATACCATGTACCTAAGTTCCAGATAATGGCGGCTAACAGCAACGAGAAGACCATGGCAAGGCCATGAGCTGAGCTCACATTCAGCAGAAGATCTGTCGGTAACAAGTGAACGATAGCATAAGCTACGCTCAATCCACCGAGCAAAACTCCAAGGAAGTTAAATACACCCGCCATCACGACCGCAAATTGCGCACGCATAGCACGAGTATAGATAACAGTTGCTACCGCATTTGCGGTATCATGGAAGCCGTTAATAGCTTCATAAAATAGCACAAATAACAGTGCTAAAACCAACATCAAACCTGTGTGAAATTCTAGGTCAGTAAACAAATGTAGCATAGACGTTAAGCCAGTTAGTTGGACATGAACGCGGCGCATTATCAGCGACAAATGCGAACGGTGGAAGCAAAATTTAACCTTTTTTTGATTTGATAACCAAGAAAATCAGAGCCTTTTTAAGATAATTCCTTATATATCATTTAATTAATAAAAATAAAAAAAAAGTAAATTTCTGACAATTTTTTCCTTGCTTATAAGAATTTAGGTGAAAAATGCAGATTTCTCCATATAATTTTACAAAATACTCTGATCTTACGCGAAAATCATTGATTAAGTAGTCAGAGAAAACCAAGAACGAGACATCATTGTGGGATCATACGATACAGTAATTATAGGTGCAGGTGCCGCGGGGCTTTTTTGTGCGTCTTTAGCAGGACAAGCAGGATTATCTGTTTTAGTCCTCGATAATGGTAAAAAAGCGGGACGTAAAATTCTAATGTCAGGTGGTGGGCGTTGTAATTTCACCAACATGTATATCGAACCTTCGGCGTACTTATCAGAGAATCCTCATTTCTGTAAGTCAGCGCTTGCTCGCTATACACAATGGGATTTTATTGAATTAGTGCAACAACATAACATCGCCTACCATGAAAAAACGCTCGGACAGCTATTTTGTGATGATTCAGCACAGCAAATTGTTGATTTATTACTCACTGAATGTCAAAAAGGAAAAGTAAGTGTTCGCTTACGTAGTGAAGTCACACAAATCGAGAAAACAGATACGGGCTTTACTATTTTTGTTGATGGAAAAACCATCACAACACCTTCGGTGGTCATTGCCAGTGGTGGTCTTTCTATGCCTGGTTTAGGGGCTACCCCTTTTGGCTATAAAGTTGCTGAACAGTTTGGGCTTCCTGTTTTACCCACTCGCGCCGGTTTAGTGCCTTTTACTCTGCATAAACCCCAACTTGAGCAATTAAGCCAACTATCTGGCGTAGCGGTACCCGCTATTGTGACGGCAAAAAATGGCACAAGTTTTAAAGAAAACATTCTTTTCACACATCGTGGTCTTTCAGGTCCTGCGATTTTGCAAATTTCAAGTTATTGGCAAGCTGGAGAGTATGTAAGTATTAACTTACTTCCAAGTATTGATCTTGAAAGCCTGCTACAAGAAAAACGTCAAGAGCATCCAAATCAATTAGTAAAAAACACGCTTTCTCGCTTATTACCAAAGCGTTTTATTGAAATAATGATAGAAAATAAACAGTTACCTGATGTTTCTCTGACTCAACTGAGTAATGAACGTATTACACAAATTGCAACGTTACTACAAGAATGGCAAATTCAGCCCAATGGTACTGAGGGATATCGCACCGCAGAAGTCACACTAGGCGGTGTAGATACTCGAGCTATTTCCTCTAAAACCATGGAAGCCACAAAAGTAAAAGGACTCTATTTTATTGGCGAAGTGGTTGATGTGACGGGTTGGTTAGGTGGATATAACTTCCAGTGGGCGTGGAGCTCGGCTTATGCCTGTGCGCAGAGCCTTATTTCAACACCAAAATCGACTGTTGTTGAACAATAATGAATAAATGTGCAAATGTTAAAGTTATAAATATTGGTTTTATAATTCTATAAACTTATAACTCATACATAATAAAAACCAGCCATCATCAATCAGTGATGGCTTTTTCTTGTGGTATTTCTCAGTAGAGATCCAAAATACCTTATATCCCTTCCTTTCCTCTGGTTTTATACCACATTTTCTCTTCTTTTCTCTATAAATGACCCCATAAAGAATATTGTTAACTATTTGGTTATATTACTGTTTTAAAAAATTATTAAAATAAAATAACTCGTTAATCAGTAAGTTAAAACTTTTTTAGCTCTTTTTTCTAATTTGCTTAAAAAAAGGGCTTTACAAATGATACTGAGAACTATTATCATCAATAACACTTTCAGATGCACCACCTTCAGGGTCATATGAAAGAACGACATTGCTCACATTGCTTCCAGTGTTTTACTTTAGCCAGCCGGGTGCTGGCTTTTTTCTTTTCTAGAACTCATTCGATGTTTTTGTTTTCTCTTATTCAAATTATTTGGATCTTCAGGTTAAATTCCTCCGCTTTTTTACTTTGCGCTACTGGGTAAACTGTGTCCAACAACTTCAGAGAAGGAAACACATTATGATTTATCTACGCAAAGCAAATGAAAGAGGACACGCTAATCATGGTTGGCTAGATAGCTGGCATACCTTCTCTTTCGCAAATTATTACGATCCTGATTTTATGGGATTTTCTGCACTACGAGTTATTAATGAAGATCGCGTAATACCCGGTAAAGGTTTTGGTACTCATCCACATAAAGACATGGAAATTTTAACCTATGTGCTTGAAGGTAATATCGAGCATCAAGACAGCATGGGTAATAAAGAAAATGTTCCTGCAGGTGAGTTTCAAATAATGAGTGCTGGTACAGGTATTACTCACTCAGAATATAATCCAAATAGTGATAAAGGGCTGCATTTTTACCAAATTTGGATTATGCCAAGCACCACCGGTATCACACCACGTTACGATCAACGTCGTTTTGATACCTCAGTGAGTAAACAACTTATTTTATCGCCAGATGCGCGTGATGGCTCTTTAAAAGTCTTTCAAGATATGACGTTATGGCGCTGGAACCTGAAAAAAGGTGAAGAAGCACAATATCAGGTAGAAACAGGACGCAATGTTTGGTTACAAGTAGTGAAAGGCAAAATAACGATTAATGACATAATTGCGACCACCAGTGATGGTGTGGCTATCGCAAATGAAGATATGATCCGTTTCGTTGGTGATGAGGACAGTGAAATTTTACTGTTTGATTTACCTCCAGTAACAGCATAGTTGGGTTATCACCCTCTAAAGTCACTTTTTCTCTAATAAACAATTTCACTTTATTTTCTTTCTATTCCCTGAAATCTTCTCGCATTTCAGGGATTTTTTTTATCTCGAAGATCTCAAATAAAAAAACACCAAAATCACATCCTATGAGTTTGGTGCTTTTTATTCATGCTAATAAAAATTAACGTTTTGGTCCCACTTTAGTCAACGCTTGACCCGCTGGGGTATCCGTATATTTATCAAAGTTTTTCACAAAGCGATCAGCCAGATCGTCAGCTTTAGTATCCCATTGCGCTTTATCAGCATAAGTATCACGAGGATCTAAGATTTCGCTGTTAACGCCTGGTAGTGCGGTTGGGATCTCTAAGTCAAATACAGGTAATGTTTTCATTGGTGCTTTATCAATATCACCATTTAAGATGGCATCAATAATAGCGCGTGTATCTTTAATCGAGATACGTTTACCTGTACCGTTCCAACCTGTATTAACCAAGTAGGCTTTTGCACCTGATGCTTGCATACGTTTTACCAATACTTCAGCGTATTGTGTTGGGTGCAGAGATAAGAATGCTGCACCAAAACAGGCTGAGAATGTTGGCGTTGGCTCGGTCACACCACGTTCGGTTCCCGCAAGTTTAGCGGTGAAGCCTGATAAAAAGTGGTATTGCGTCTGTTCTGGTGTTAAACGTGAAACAGGAGGTAACACACCAAAAGCATCCGCTGTTAAGAAAATAACTTTCTTAGCGTGACCTGCTTTGGAAATAGGTTTAACGATATTATCAATATGATAAATAGGGTAAGAAACACGGGTATTTTCTGTTTTCGAACCATCGTCGAAATCAACAGAACCATCAGATAACACAACCACGTTTTCTAGCAGTGCATCACGTTTAATTGCACCATAGATATCGGGTTCAGCTTCTTTTGATAAGTGGATTGTTTTCGCATAACAACCACCTTCAAAGTTAAACACTCCGTCATCATCCCAACCATGTTCATCATCACCAATTAGCTTACGCTTAGGATCGGTTGAAAGGGTTGTTTTACCTGTGCCTGATAGACCAAAGAAAATAGCAACATCGCCACTTTCGCCAACGTTTGCGGAGCAGTGCATAGAAGCGATGCCTTTAAGAGGAAGGAAGTAGTTCATCATAGAGAACATACCTTTCTTCATCTCGCCACCGTACCAAGTACCACCAATTAACTGAATGCGTTCAGTTAAATTGAAAGCAACGAAGTTCTCTGAGTTCAGACCTTGCGCCTTCCAATTTGGATTTGTACATTTCGCTCCGTTCATCACAATGAAGTCTGGTGTGAAATTTTCCAGCTCTTCTTGTTCAGGACGAATAAACATATTTTTAACAAAATGCGCTTGCCAAGCAACTTCTGTGATAAAACGAACTTTCAAACGTGTATCCGCATTCGCACCACAAAATGCATCGACAACAAACAAACGTTTGCCTGATAGCTGATTGGTTACTAATGATTTTAAGTCAGCCCACACTTCTTGTGAAAGTGGCTTATTATCATTTTTACCTTTACCCTGATCAGCCCACCATACGGTGTCACGCGTAACATCATCACGAACAATGTATTTATCTTTCGGAGAACGTCCAGTAAATATACCTGTATCAACGGCAATAGCGCCTAACGAGGTTTGTGTGCCTCGCTCGTAACCTGTTAATTCAGGCTTGGTTTCTTCATTAAATAACAGCTCATAGCTTGGGTTATAAATGATTTCACTCGTGTCCTTAATACCGTACTGCTGGAGATCCTTAGGGGTAAGACCTTTAACGCTCATAGTTTCGCTCCTGATAAATAGACCTTTCTGCGAATAATATTAAGGTGTTACGAGTAATTAACAGCGATTGTTATCAATATTTTGAAAATTTATAATTTTTTTATGTTAAGAACGAGAGCTAATGCACAAAACTAAAGAAAAATTGTTGAATAAAAAAGGACGCAAAATAGCGTCCTTTTGATAAAACCGTCTTGCTAAATCGAATCAGTGCAATTCTGACTTATTTAACTTATTGATTTTATTAATATCACTCTCTGTGAAGATATAATGTGTTCCACAATATTCGCATTCCATATCAATATTTCCCTGTTCTTGCAACAGGTGGTTCACATCTTCTTCCGACAATGTTACTAATGTATTTTCACAACGTTCACGCGAACAAGTGCAATGGAATTCAACAACTTGAGGATCATAAAGAGTGACATCTTCCTCATGATATAAGCGATGTAAGATCTCTTTAGTATCTAGCGTAAATAGCTCTTCAGCTTTGATTGTGTGTGTTAACTGTGTCAGCAATTCAAAGTGTTCAGCAGTATGTTCTGCGGTGAACTCTTCTGACGCAGGCAATACTTGTAATAACATACCCGCTGCGGCTGGTTTGCCCGCTTGCATACCACTACGAATAAATACGCGTGTAGGTAGCTGTTCTGATTGCTTAAAGTAGTTATCAATACATGCTTCAATAGTTTCACCATCAAGAGCAACAATACCTTGATAACGTTCACCTTTTTCAGGCGTTACCGTGATGACCATAAAACCATTACCGATCATCTCTTTTAAGGTACTACCAGCCTTAACATCATCACCAACACGCGCAACACCGCGCATTTGTTGATTATTGTTGCCATTAATAACCGCCAATCGTACTGGGCCATCGCCTTGAATTTGAACCGTAATATCTCCTTCAAATTTAAGCGTCGCTGTTAACAAACTCGTTGCCACTAATAAATCACCCAGAAGGCATTGAACTGGCTCAGGATAATGGTGATTTTCAAGCATTGATTGATAGGTTTCAGTCACATTGACTAATTCACCACGTACCGCGTTTTTTTCGAATAAAAAACGTGATAAAGCGTCTTTTTTAGACATAACTTTCTCTCATTTCAGGGAATCGGTTAATCCGATTCTTGTAAATTTGTCTGTTTGAAGCGAAGTAAGGTGCGTCTTTCCTTTTTATCAGGGCGACGCTCAGGATGAGGCATTGTTAACGCATTCATTTTTCTTGCTAGAGCAATTTTTTCTCTTTTAGCAATACTCTCTGGCGTTTCGCAATAAAGTGTCTGCGCTTGTGTAGCACCTTGTCGCTGAGCACTCACCATGAGAATGGTTACCGTCCGTTCATCATTACCTTGTCGTAGGCGTACTTCTGCACCTTCTTCAACGATTTTACTTGGCTTGCCTCTCACACCATTGTAATGGACTTTACCACCTTCAATCATCGTGCGCGCAATGGCACGCGTTTTATAAAAACGAGCAGCCCAAAGCCATTTATCTAAGCGGACGCCACTGTCTTGTGATGGTTGACTCATCCCTTTCTCCTTAACTTCAACTTCTTTACGAAGGCGATAGTGTAAACACATGGCCTTCCACAACAAGGGGCTTACTGAGGAGGGCGATAAAAACAGTGCTCATAGTAGAGACTGATTTTATTCATGCGTTGGTTGTTTTGTCGCCGGCGCCGGATGATAAGAAATAGGTTCAAAACTAAGAACCCGATAGCAAGAAGCAACAATACCGTATTACCGATGTAATATAACATTGTCATCGAGTCTGGCAGGCTATGTAAAAATATCTGTAACGTGCCATTCGCATCGACAACCATACCCGTTATTACGCCACCCGTATCAAAAGGTGTATGCAATAAAATATCGGATAAACGTTGTAATTCTCGCCACTGTTCTAACGGAGTAGGTTCAAACACTGAGTTTGAACTTGAAGCATAATCAACAAGCTGTTTTCTTTCATCACTGATTAACAGCACACCACCCGGTGGAGGGCTGTTTAACAGTATTGCGGCTTTATCTATTTCTCGGTAGATAAAAGAGGATGTGGTGGTGTCGATAAGCTTTTCCAAGGCCTCAGCACTTACTGCACGCAATAAAACATTCGTTCCGGTCAATTTACCGCTTTCAGCTCGTTGAATTAATGCTGCCCAATCATTGACGTTACTTAAGTTAACTAGCGCCATTTTTAGCCGAATACATTCATTTTCTCGGGGGCATAAATCCTGTGTTTTCAACACAATGCCATCAAAATTATCTAGCAAATTCATCCCAGATTTAGTAATCGCTTGGCCTAAACTTGGGTTAACTCGGTTATTAGAAACAGGGTGTAATTGCTCTTCAACCATATGCAATAAAGCCGCGGCTTTTTCTATCGTGCTCGATTCAGGCATTGGCATTGGATTACTGTTATTCCAATAAATCCCTGAGCAATCAAAAGGTGCAAAAATCGTTTTATTATTCTTACTTGATAAATTAGGTGGCATATAGCACATCCCAACCCCTTTAGCTTGAATAATATCCCCGACATGCAAATTGGTTGTTTCTAACTCAGTAAAATTAGTGACTAAATGAGGCTCTGTATCTTTAAGCCATGAAAAACTGAGTTTCATTGAAAGAGAAAGTGGCTGATAAAGATACAACATTCCAATAATAAACAAGCTCCAAAAAACGAAAATAATATTTTTAATATACCGTTTATAAGGATAATTTTTCTCTTCATCATGCAATGAAAGGTAGTTTCCTTGCTTTACAACATGATGACTTGGATACATTTCTAAATAGGTCACCTTATCAATATCGCTTTGAATATAAGGCTCCCAATGAGGCGGATAAACCAGATCAATCCCCCCTAAAGAAACATTTTTTACTTGCCCATGATCAAAGTTACCAAAAAGCCCCCAGCGCTTTAAGCGCCCTTTAAAACAGTGGATTTCTTGTTTACGCGGTTTGATTAAAGGGTTGTGGATCAGAAAAATACCAACAGCAAGAAAAGCACCACCGGTTGCTAGGATCCAAGGAAGAAAAACTTGAGGCATCATTAAGGCTGTTAGGCACAGCGTAAGCCCTATACAAACAAAAGAACCATCCCAAAAACCAGATGAGTTATGTAATCGGTATTCTTCGTTTGTTTCTTCTCGGATTTGTA
This sequence comes from Proteus sp. CD3, assembly GCF_008808075.1. Taxonomy (NCBI): domain Bacteria; kingdom Pseudomonadati; phylum Pseudomonadota; class Gammaproteobacteria; order Enterobacterales; family Morganellaceae; genus Proteus; species Proteus sp. CD3. The sequence continues at coordinate 3,682,637 of NZ_CP019686.1, forward strand.
ATAAGTGAGCCGCATCACCTTCGTTCTTTTGGATAGTTGATGAACCATTTGCCAATATTGGTTCAGACAGCTGTTTTAAACTTAGCGAAGAAAAATGAATTTTTTCGTCTTTTAAAAAATGCCCATTCACACCAATAACGATGGGGATCGAAGGGGTACAGACAACATCGAGAACGTTTTCTTGCTGAAGATAAGGAACAAGCAGCGGGGGAATATGAATTTCTACAGCATCAATATAATAACGCCAATGATTTAATCCTTCACTAGAACCTGCAAAGCGATTAACGATATTTCTTAATGTAGCAACGACTTCGCCTTTAATTGGCATATCGGGGAAGTTTTGTAATGAATAGCCAGAAGAGAAATTAGAGGTACCAAAATAAGATAAATAATCACTAATAAGCCCATAATCATCAGAAGTGAGCTTGCGATAAGTAGGTTTAGCGAGAGATGGGAGATGATGTGAGCCATCAAGCCGCCTTCTTTTAAAGAATAGAAAGGCGGCCATTATAAATAGGCTTATCATCAAGATAGCCAATATAATGACTGATAATCTCATTTTTTCCCCATGCTTATACTGATGCTGCGTAGTAACAATAACAAATTTAAAACCCTGCCTAACATAAGGCAATTCCTATTCTTTTGTTCTATTTTTTATTTAAATACAATAGATTATATTTTTGTAGTCGCGTTATAATTTATATCTATAATCAAGTTTATATCCGCTAACAATGCTATCTTCGGGTAAAATAGCGAATCAATAAATAATAATATTCTCAAAAAATCAATAAATAACTAGATTTGATAGCGGAGTGTACTCAATTTTCCTTTAAAAGCTAAATCTAATTGTTAGATTTATTTTGTCATTAATGTGTTAAATTCAGGTTAATCTCTATTCTGTCAGGGACTGTTATGAAAGAACTAAAAAAACCCAATATATTAAACATTGATAACATCGCCCGTTCTCAATTATTTCAGATCCAATCCGTTAATCTGGAGTTTAGTAACGGAGAAAAGCGCACTTATGAGCGAATGAAACCCGCTAATCGTGAAGCCGTTATGATTGTTCCTATTATTGATGACAATATTATTCTTATTCGTGAATACGCCGTAGGTATCGAAAATTACGACTTTGGTTTTCCCAAAGGTGCAATTGATCCTGGTGAAAATGCCCTACAAGCTGCAAACCGCGAACTAAAAGAAGAAATTGGCTATGGCGCTCACTCATTAATAGAACTCGCAAAGCTGTCGATGGCACCCTCTTACTTTTCTAGCAAAATGAACATTGTCATCGCGCATGATCTTTATCCAGAGCAACTTGAGGGTGATGAGCCTGAACCCCTGATCCAAATACGTTGGCCTATCGCAAAAATGATGGACTTACTCGAGCACCCAGATTTTACAGAAGCTCGTAGTGTCAGTGCTCTCTTCTTAGCCCATCGCTATCTATTACAAAATAAATAGATAATAAAAAACCGGACTTTAACATCCGGTTTTTATTTTCGATTAATTAGAATAACTCGTTAGATTCGCCATTATCCTCAAAAATCTGTGTTCCTACTTCATTTTTTGCCCTTTCTGTCGGTTGAGTGCCATCAATAAAATATTCTTTCATTGAAGCGCCATCACCCGCCAATTTTCCTGTCCTTCTATCAATTTGAACAGCCACAACACCTTTTGGTGCTGACATCATATTAACAGGGACACCATCCAGAGCTACTTTCATAAAGTCATTCCAAATAGGTTGTGCTGTTTTAGCACCCGCTTCACCACCACTTGCGGCAGTTCGACCTAAATTGCGGCTACTGTCATCAAAACCAATCCAAGCTGTAGCAACAATATTGGCACCATATCCAGAGAACCAAGCATCTTTAGAACTGTTTGTTGTTCCGGTCTTACCACCAATATCTTGGCGTTTAAGATCACGAACAGCACGCCAACCTGTACCAGACCACCCCGGCTCCCCAACAAGATTTGTTCTTAATGCATCATGCATTAAGTAAGCCAGTGGTGTGCTGATAACATGTGGTGCATAAGGGCTTTCTTTTACCGTTTCAGCTAACGGTGCTTGTTCTAATTCAATTTCAGGCGTAACCGCTACTGGCTGAGATGTATTAGATTGAGCAACGTTTTCCATATAATCATCAGATAACGCAATAGAACGCATGGTATCACCATAAATAACAGGGATATCAGTACAATCAGGGCAAGCTATCTTTGGTTTTGCAGTAAACAGCTCTTCACCCTCGGCATTCTCAATACGTTGGATATAGTAAGGCTCTATGAGATATCCGCCGTTTGCCATAACAGCAAACCCTCGTACCATTTGCATTGGTGTAAACGATGGTGATCCTAATGCTAAAGATTCTGTTCTATCGATATTTTGATTAGGGAAACCAAAACGTAATAGATAATCAGCAGCATAATCCACACCCATTGCGCGCATTGCACGTACCATCACCACGTTTTTAGACTGACCTAAACCTTGACGTAAACGAATAGGACCGGCATAAGTTGGCGGTGAGTTTTTAGGACGCCAATCTGTTCCCGCACCGGCATCCCAACGGCTAATCGGTAAATCATTAAGCAGTGTCGATAACGTTAATCCTTTATCTAATGCAGCAGCATATAAGAAAGGTTTAATGTTTGAACCGACTTGGCGTAACGATTGAGAAACCCGGTTAAATTTACTGATCTCAAAATCAAAACCACCAACCAGCGCAATAATCCCTCCATTGATAGGATCTAATGCAACAAATGCAGCATTAACACCCGGAAGTTGCGCTAGTACCCAATTGTTTTCGTTATTTTGGCGTACCCAAATTTGCTCACCAGCATGCACAACGGCATCAACTTTTGTTGGTGTTGCGCCTTGAGAGGTATCAGAAATAAATTTACGCGCCCAACGAACCGCTTTTAAATCTAGCGTAATGTTGTCGCCCGTTTTTAAGATAACTTTGGCTTCTTTCGCATCAGCGGATAACACAACAGCAGGAATTAAAGGACCATAAGTTTGGATCCCTTTTAATTTCTTGTTGATAGCTTCGTTATCCCATGGTGTTTGTCCTTCACGCCACAAAACTTCTTGAGCGCCACGGTAACCATGACGCATGTCGTAGTCGATAACATTGTCACGCAAGGCTTTTTCTGCGGCTAATTGATCTTTACGAACCACCGTAGTGTAAATTTTATAGCCATCTGTATAAGCATTTTCACCATAGCGCTCATACATCTCCATTCTCACCATTTCTGTTAAATAAGGTGCAGAGAAATCAATTTGTGGTGCATGGTATTTAGCAACGATAGGCTCGGCTCTTGCACTTTCATACTGCGCACGAGTGATATAGTTCTCTTCATACATACGCTGTAAAACGACATTACGACGTTTTAAGGCACGATCATAAGAATAGAGAGGGTTAAGTGTCGATGGTGCTTTCGGTAAACCAGCAATGACAGCCATTTCATTTAGGCTAAGATCATGAACACTTTTACCAAAGTAAACATAAGCCGCAGCACCCACACCATAAGCGCGGTTACCTAGATAAATTTTATTTAGATACAGCGCTAAAATTTCATCTTTAGTCAGCTCTTTTTCAATGCGGATCGCCAAGAAGGCTTCTTTTATTTTTCGCATTAATTTCTTTTCAGGTGTTAAAAAGAAATTTCTAGCTAATTGTTGCGTAATGGTACTCGCGCCTTGAGAGGCTTGTCCTGATGTTAATGCCACGACAACAGCACGTGAGATCCCAATAGGGTCAATACCGTGGTGTTCACGAAAACGCGTATCTTCTGTTGCGATAAAAGCATTAATAAGTTGAGGAGGTATCTCCTCCAATGTTAGCGGTAAACGACGTTTTTCGCCGTATTGCGCAATCAACTCTCCGTCTGCACTAAATACCTGCATAGGAGTTTGTAAACGAACATCTTTTAATGTCGCGACATCGGGTAACTGAGGCTCTACATACTTATACATACCGTATATCGAGGCAGCTCCCAAAATTATGCAAGCAAAAATGAAGATGAAAAAATATTTTAAGAACTTCACCTTAAATTTCCCATGTAATGTGAATTGGGCGGTTTATAAACAAACAGTGCGTAGTATAAAGGTAACGCCTCTTCGAAAATAGGCAATTACTCATCAATAGATATGGATATCATTTATGGAAACACACAATTACCAGATTGGTATTGAAATTAACACTCATCATATCAATGCAGTTTTGGTATTTCAGCAGAATAAACAATGGAAGATCAGTACATTTTGGCAATTCCCTTTACCTCTTAATGACGATTTAAATGACATAAAATTAAGAGAAATCCTAATAAATTGGCGTAAAAAATTACCCTCAATTAATAATGTTACGCTTTCTCTACCAGATATTTATGAAAACTATCAAATTATCTCACTGCCTCATGCAGTTTCCCTTACATCAGCAGCATGTTATCGGTTAGCGCAACTACGAGCCACATCTTACACACAAAATACGAAAATCCCTGTTAATTTTGATTATCGGCAAAATAATGGGAAACTCGCTATTCATCTGTGCCATAAAACGATTTTAGATAAGTATATTGACTTGTTTTCTCAAATAAACTTAACAATAACTGCGATTGATACCCCAGCATGCGCACTACGCTATTTAGCAACTTACCTTGATATCTCACCTCAGTACCCACTTTTGTACTGTAAAAACAAAACGCTACTTTGGATATCATCTGATGAAAACATGCCCCATTACGGCACTCTTGCCTATGAAAACCAACAAGAGCAACAAGCCTGTATTTACCAGTTAATAGAAAAATATCATTGGTCATTAAAACAGTGTTACTTAACAGGTGATAATGAAGACTATTTTAGTCAGTTGATGCCTATTTGGCCCCATCTGTCCCTCGACTTATTTAACACAACGTCAGATAAAAATCTCATTCCACTTGTTGCTTTGGGTTTGGCATTACGCCCTGAAGAGGTGTTATGTATCAAGTAAATTACTTACCTTGGCGCAGCCGTTTATTTAAACAAAATGCATTGTTATGGCTTTTTCAAACACTATCATTGGTCACGATCACTTTCGTTATTTGTAGCTATTACACCTACCATTTAGCACAAAAACGCTCACTCATAACAGATCAACAACGCCAAACTCAACAACAAGAAGATTTATTGCTAAAACAGCTCGATATATATCAACAACAGAAAAAACAGACACTTTTACGCTATCAACACTATTCACTCTATTATCAAAACTGGTTGCGCTATTTACATTACATTCGCTTCTTTCGAGCTATCGAAACACATCTTCCCTCAACCGGTTGGATTAGCCACTATGGTGAGGCAGATAATCAACGCTCACTCCATCTCACACTTCCCAATACACAATCACTCTCCTTTATTACCAACCTTAAAAGTCACCCTGTTTTAGCCTCTTTAACGTTGAGTTATTTACAACAAAGCAAAGCTGATCCGTCTTATACAGAAATACATTTAAACGGAAAATCAGAAGAACAAGCGCGATGGAATGAAGAAGGTGAAGAAGATGAGGGAAGCCAATGAAAATAAATGCACAGTGGTTGTTACTTATTGCGTTTCTACCCAAGTGGAAACTCACTTTACTGAGCTTAATAATACCTTTTATTACCCTTCTATTTTATTACCTCTTTATCTATACGGACTACCAGCAAAAGATAGCTCAACAACACCTAGAAATAACACAAAGACTAAAGCGTATTAATCATTATCAGAGCGCGTTAGACACAATGCCATCTATTCATTCACTAATCACACAACAAATAGATTATGACATTCCATTCGATAACCTACCGGTTAGTGAGCAATTACAACGTTTACTGATGACTTACCATTTTATACCGGAGATTTGGGAAAACTCGCCTAACTCTTTATATAAACTCACTTTTACTTTGTCTTACTCACAGTTTTTAGCTCTCTTGGAATACCTCAATCAAACAAGTTTAGCGCTGGTTTCTCTAAATATTGTTCCAATAGAAACCCATTTAATTTCAGTACAAATAAGCCTTACAGAGCTAAGTTATCCTAGCGCAATACAGGGTGATATATCATGAAGATAGGAGTTTTAATCGTCATATTATGTATGACTACCGCCACTTTGGCACACACCCGAGATCCCTTTTTTCCTGAGAATATCGATGATGAAAAGATATCATCTACTTTTATTGAAGAGCGAACATCAACTACGGAACAACCTGATGAGTTACATCACCAACTTTATCCTTTAAATTATGCTGATGCTGAGAGATTAGGCGAACAACTCAGTAATCACACTATTCCATTACTAAGTCAGCAGGGGCGAGTTATTATTGACAGAGAAGCGAATAGTCTTTCAATCGTTGATAACAGTAAAACACTGTCTGAAATTGAGGATTGGCTAAAATTACGGGACACTCCACAACAACAAGTTCATATCACCGCACATATTGTGAGTAGCAGTCAGGATGCTTTAAATGAATTAGGTACTCAATGGGGATTACAAGCATTAAAAACACAAACCGAAGCTGCATCTACCATACCTAATGCTATTTCAACAACCTCCTCGCTTAATTCGGCGCCATCAACGCCTTCACTTTCTGCATTATCACTCCATCAAAACACCAAAAATCCCCTGCACTATATTGCCTTTAATATTGCCAGAATTAATGGGCGTCTATTAGAGCTTGAATTAAGTGCGTTAGAACAAGAGAAACAGCTATCTATCATTGCAAGTCCACGGCTCACAACCGCTCATGAAAAAACAGCATCCATCAAACAAGGAACGGAGATCCCCTATGTCAGTCGAGATAATGAAATTACACGAGTTCAATTTAAAGAAGCCGTCTTGGGTATGGAAGTAACCCCCATTATTCAGAGAAATAAAAAGATAAGATTAATACTTAAGATTAGTCAAAACACACCGGGCATTGCACTTGTTCAAGGTGGAAGTGAACATCTATCTATTGATAAGCAAGAGATCAGCACAGAAGTGACTATTCGAGACGGAGAAACCATTATGTTAGGAGGTATATTTCAGCAAAAGCAACAAGAACACACAGCAAAGATCCCCTTCTTATCCTCTATTCCATTACTAGGCGTACTTTTCAGTCATAAAAGAGATCAACACAGTCGCCATGAATTGGTTATTTTTATTACACCCAAATTAATCTAATTTTTTATGTGATAAATACTTTTATTATAAAATACAAAGCACTACATGTTTTTTACTAGGATTAAACTGAGAGTTATTCATTGTTTTTTCTTATAATCAGTATTTATAGATTTGACGATGAAGGCGATTTAGCTTACAAGGGTTAGCTAATTTGAGTGAACCTGAAACATCACAATAAAAATACGGATACATTTTATGCACTTCCTCTATTCTTGGAGGTAGGGCTTTTTATATGTAATATTGATCGATTGATGACGAAAAAGACAATATTATCAGATGCGGTTTTCCGACTAAATTGTGTTAGAATCTCCGCGTTGCCAACAAAGATAATTACTTTTTGAGTAGTTTTTGTTATGTACTGTGGGCAAAGGGATTTTTATCCTATGTTGTCGTTTATGACAGCATGTGGTTATTTTATAGCGATCTACTGAAAGAACTCAGTCTTATTATGAGAGTAGATAACAAATGTTATCAGGTGTGTATTAGATAAACACTCATAAATTTCAGTTTAGGTCCCGTCGCTGAATGAATTTGGCGGGGCGGGTTATCATTAACGAATATCTTAGTAATACCAAAAACATGGCAGAGAAACGTAATATCTTTCTGGTTGGGCCTATGGGTGCCGGCAAAAGCACTATTGGTCGTCAGTTAGCTCAACAACTTAGTATGGAGTTTTATGATTCCGATCAGGAAATTGAGCGGCGTACAGGTGCGGATGTAGGTTGGGTATTTGATGTTGAAGGCGAAGAAGGCTTCCGTCAACGAGAAGAAAAAATAATCAACGAACTCACTGAAAAGCAAGGCATTGTGTTAGCAACAGGTGGTGGTTCGGTGATATCGCGAGAAACCCGTAACAGATTATCTGCACGCGGTGTGGTTGTTTATTTAGAAACCAACATCGAAAAGCAGCTCGCGCGTACCCAACGTGATAAAAAACGTCCTTTATTGCAAGGTGTTGAACCTGTGCGCGATGTCTTAGAGACATTAGCTGAAGAACGTAATCCTCTTTATGAAGAAATTGCTGACATCACTATTCATACTGATGATCAGAGTGCAAAAATTGTAGCCAATCAAATAATTGAATTATTAGAACAAAACTAATAAATTCAGCTATTTACAAGGTTAAGTGAAGACAATAAGAAGAAGGCCACTGTTATGGAAAAAATCACTGTCACATTAGGTGAAAGAAGCTATCCCATTACCATTGCTTCTGGCCTTTTTCATCAAGAAGATACCTTTTTACCTTTAAAATCAGGGCAGCAAGTTATGATAGTCACAAACGTGACACTTGCTCCACTCTATTTAGAAAAGGTAACGGACACCTTAAAAAAACAGGGTGTTTTGGTTGATAGCGTAATTTTGCCTGATGGCGAACAATATAAATCGCTTGAAATCATGAATGATGTCTTTACTGCATTATTAGAAAAAAATCACAATCGAGATACAACACTTATCGCGTTAGGCGGTGGTGTTATTGGTGATCTAACTGGTTTTGCCGCAGCAAGCTATCAGCGCGGCGTTCGCTTTATCCAAGTGCCAACAACACTATTGTCACAAGTTGATTCTTCTGTTGGTGGAAAAACTGCAGTTAATCACCCTCTTGGCAAAAACATGATTGGGGCGTTTTATCAGCCCGCTTCTGTTGTTATCGATCTCGATTGTCTTGCCACATTACCGCCTCGTGAACTTTCATCAGGTTTAGCTGAAGTTATTAAATATGGCATCATTTTAGATAAAGACTTTTTTATCTGGCTTGAAAATAATATTGATAAACTCTTGGCGCTTGATCCTAAAGCCATGGCATTTTGTATCCGTCGTTGCTGTGAGCTAAAAGCTGACGTCGTTGCTGCTGATGAAAAAGAAACAAGTGGTTTGCGCGCACTACTCAACCTTGGTCATACCTATGGACACGCCATTGAAGCTCATATGGGATATGGTGTTTGGTTGCATGGTGAAGCCGTTGCTGCAGGGATGGTAATGGCGGCAAGAACCGCTCAAGCGCTTGGTCAATTCACTGAAGAAGAGACTCAACGTGTTATTCAATTGCTTGAGAGAGCCAATCTCCCCGTCAATGGTCCTATTGAAATGACACCCGATGACTATTTACCTCATATGATGCGAGATAAAAAAGTATCTGGTGGCAAATTACACCTTGTTTTACCAAAAGGTATCGGTCAATCCGAATTGCGTGCCGATATTACTCGCGAACAAGTCCGCAAAGCGATAACATCTTGCATTAATGCAAATTAAGCTCCCCATTACCTGACAAGAAATAAACTAGAATATTCATTTAAGGAAAATTCTGGTTAATATTGTCAAATGCAACGTTTCAGAAAAAGCGTTTCATCCTTATACTATGAGGTAATGGCTAAGGCTGAATAGAATATTTTTCGCTTTTTGACGCTCTGACGGAGGGCATAATGGACGAGTTCAAACCTGATAATGAAACCAAGGGTGATAATTCACTCAAACCTGATACTTCGGATAGACCTGAACGTCGAACCAACCGACCTCGTAACAATCCATTAAAAAACGCACGATTCTCTGTATCCCGTCAACAGATGATGATTGGTGTAGGTGTTTTAGTTCTTATTCTGCTAATTATCGCAATAAGTTCAGCATTAAAATCACCGGAAACAACGGACTCAACGCCTGCGAGTAATACGGAAAGAAATATCGACCTATCTCAACAACCGTCATCCGTTACACCTTCAGAAAATGGTCAGCCATCGACACCTCAATCTATTACTGGACAAGAGATACAGCCTGCAACACCACCTTCACAAAATTTACCGCCAATGATTGATTCGCAAGGTCAACGCGTTGAGATCCCTGGTGATATCGTTGATTCTTTAAATCAACAACAGCCTGGTATAAACCAAGCGACAGGTCAGCAACAACAATTAAATGCACAACAACCAAAACCAGTGCAGCCTGTTACACAGCCACCAGTCACCAAGCCTGTACAGCCAGTACAAAAACCGGCTGAAATAAAAACACCACCGACAAAACCGGTAACACCACCAGCGACAACGCAACCTAAACCTGCAACGACTAAACCTGTTGTTTCAGGCTCCTTATCAGCAGGTAATTTAAGCGCTATTCCTGCCACTAACTATACGTTGCAATTAAGTGGTGCAAGTCGCCAAGATACCTTAGAGGCTTTCGCTAAAAAGAACCTCAATGGAAACTACACTATTTACAAAACACAGCGTAACGGTAATCCATGGTATGTACTCATCTATGGAAATTATCGTAATATAAGTGAAGCCAAACAGGCCATTTCTTCTTTACCAGCGCCAGTACAAGCAAAACAACCTTGGGTTAGACCGATGAAACATGTTCATCAGGATCTAAAAAAATAATTAAGACGAAGTTCACCGCTGATATGCTGTCTGAAACAGAGTACAATCGGCGACTCTGAAACGATTGAGAAATTTGGACGGCATGAAAAAAAAACGCGCATTCCTAAAATGGGCTGGTGGTAAATATCCTTTGGTAGATGACATTAAACGTCATCTGCCTGAGGGTAATTGTTTAATTGAACCTTTTATGGGTGCCGGTTCTGTTTTTTTAAATACAGAATACGATTCATATATTCTTGCCGATATAAATAGTGATCTAATTCATCTCTATAATACGGTGAAGCGACATCCTGAAAAATTTATGAAGGATGCTCGCTTATTATTTACCCCTCAAATGAATATCGCAGAAGAGTTTTATCAACTACGACAAGAATTTAATCGTTCAACGGACGCTTATCAGCGTAGTGTGTTATTTCTCTATCTTAACCGCCATTGCTACAATGGGCTGTGTCGTTATAATTCAAAAGGTGAATACAATGTCCCTTTTGGTCGTTATAAAAAACCTTATTTTCCTGAAGCAGAGCTAATTTGGTTTTCTGAAAAAGCACAAAAAGCCGAATTTGTTTGCCAAAGCTATTCATCAACAATGACAAATGCAAAAAAAGGCGCTGTCGTTTATTGCGATCCGCCTTATGCACCATTATCACCGACTGCAAATTTTACGTCATACCATACAAATAGCTTTAGTTTTCAAGAGCAGGAGCATCTGGCTCAACTTGCCTCAATGCTGGCTTACGAGAGACAGATACCCGTGTTAATATCAAATCATGAGACTGCGTTAACAAAAGAGTGGTATGTAAACGCAAAAGAGCTACACAGTGTGAAAGTCAGAAGAACAATCAGTAGCAACACACTTGGTCGTAGCAAAGTGAACGAATTACTTGCCTTATATAAATAATCGTTAACACCTCCCGACAATGGGAGTGTTGTCTGGAGAATGCGATGAAAGATTTTCTGATTGCCCCTTCTATTTTATCCGCTGATTTTGCTCGCCTTGGTGAAGATACTGAAAAAGTACTCGCAGCTGGCGCAGATGTTGTCCACTTTGATGTGATGGATAACCACTATGTCCCTAATCTGACATTTGGTGCGCCAATTTGTAAGGCGCTGCGCAACTACGGTATTACAGCACCCATTGATGTTCACCTAATGGTTAAACCCGTTGACCGTATCATTCCTGATTTTGCAAATGCGGGCGCAACTTATATCTCATTTCACGCTGAAGCCAGTGACCACGTTGACCGTACAATTCAACTAATAAAAGATTGTGGTTGTAAAGCAGGCTTAGTGCTTAACCCAGCAACCCCATTAAATTATCTCGATTATGTAATGGATAAATTGGATCTTATTCTGCTGATGTCTGTTAATCCAGGCTTTGGTGGCCAATCATTTATTCCTAACACCCTCGATAAATTACGCCAAGTTCGTAAAATGATCGATGATGGTGGTTATGACATTCGTTTAGAAATTGATGGTGGTGTTAAAGTCGATAATATCGCTGAAATTGCCCAAGCAGGTGCAGATATGTTCGTTGCTGGCTCAGCTATTTTCAATCAACCAGATTATAAGCATGTTATTGACAATATGCGCCGTGAATTAGAAAAGGTATCGAAATGACAGACAAAAAACTCAAAGGCATTCGTGCTATCGCCTTTGATCTTGATGGCACACTCACAGACAGCGCTGTTGGACTAACAGAAGCAACAGATTACGCATTAACATCAAAAGGTTTCGCACCTGCTGGTAAACATAATGTGACTATTTGGGTGGGTAATGGCGTTGATATGCTACTTACGCGCGCTTTGCATAACGCTGGCGTAGAAGATGTCACAGAAACCTTATTAAAAGAGATGCGTGACCTTTTTGATGAACATTATGCAACTTCGGTCAAAACAGGCAGCGATTTATTCCCACATGTCAAAGAAACGCTTGAAGTATTAGCTTCACATAACATTCCATTAGGTATCGTCACCAATAAACCTTCTCCTTTTATTGCACCACTATTACAGCAACTGGGAATTGATAAGTATTTTTCCTTGGTGCTTGGCGGAGATGATGTCAAAGAAAAAAAACCACATCCAGCACCATTATATTTAACAATGGGTACATTTGGTGTTAAAAAGGAAGAACTCCTTTTTGTTGGGGATTCTCGCAACGATATTATTGCAGCACAAGAGGCTCAATGCCCTTGCGTAGGTTTAACCTATGGCTATAACTATGGCGTTCCTATCGCAGACAGCAAACCTGATTATACACTCGATAATTTTGCTGACTTGCTATCAATCCTCGACATCACGCAATGACAACTGTGGAACAGAATTAAGATGACGACTTCAGTAGAAAAAACGGCACAAAAGCCAATTGTATTCAGTGGTGCACAGCCTTCTGGTGAACTCACTATTGGTAACTATATGGGTGCATTACGTCAATGGGTACAAATGCAAGATGACTATGATTGCATTTACTGTATCGTTGACCAACACGCCATTACAGTTCGTCAAGATCCAAAAGAGCTTAGAAAAAGAACCTTAGATACGTTGGCTCTTTATCTTGCTTGTGGTATTGATCCAGAAAAAAGCACTATTTTTGTTCAGTCACATGTTCCACAACATGCACAATTAAGCTGGGCACTTAACTGCTATACCTATTTTGGTGAATTGAGCCGAATGACTCAATTTAAAGATAAATCAGCGCGCCACGCCGAAAATATAAATGCAGGGTTATTCGACTATCCTGTATTAATGGCGGCAGATATTCTTATCTATCAAACAAATCAAGTCCCTGTTGGTATCGACCAAAAACAACATCTTGAATTAAGCCGTGATATTGCTCAGCGCTTTAATGCTATTTATGGCGATATATTCACCGTACCAGATCCTTTTATTCCAAAAGGCGGCGCTCGTGTGATGGCATTACAAGATCCGACTAAAAAAATGTCTAAATCTGATGATAACCGTAATAACGTTATCGCATTGCTTGAAGATCCAAAAGCCGCAGCGAAAAAGATCAAACGTGCAATGACAGACTCAGAAGAACCACCTCGTGTTATTTACGATCTTGAAAACAAAGCCGGTGTATCTAACTTACTGGATATTTTAGCGGGTGTAACAGGTAAAACTATTCCTGAATTAGAAGCTGAATTTGAAGGAAAAATGTACGGTCATCTAAAAGGTGCTGTCGCTGATGCGGTATCTGAAATGCTAACCAACATTCAAGAACGTTTCCACGCATTCCGTGATAATGAAGCACTATTGAATAAAATTATGAAAGAAGGTGCAGATAAAGCCAAAATTCGCGCTCAAGCAACCTTAGACAAGGTTTATGACGCAATCGGATTTATTGCACATCCGTAATTTTTCGTTAATGCATAAAAAACACCTCGCCTATTTTTAGGGAGGTGTTTTTTTAGTAAAGAAGTTAAATTAGCCCACAAGCTAATTTTTATTGATAATATCATTAATTATCAATTAGATAATTATTTATCTCTTAAACAGCCGTCTATCAAAGCTCTCAATAGTTTGATTTTGCAATCTTAACTGCATAGTCTTACTCCAACTCGCTGATAATCCTGCCGCACTTAATAAACGATGATAAAGCTCTTCATCAAAAGGCATATGAAAAGCAATAGAAATAGCTTCTTTAACAGAGACATCACTGTTTCTTGAAACTAACGCAAGAGGATGATGACTCCCTGTTTCTCCTGCACTCACAACACGATATAACCAACCACAATAACCACTATCTTGCATAATTTGCGAAAAATTACTGACTTCTGTCACTGTGTTAAGTTTGTAGCAAGGAGAGCGAGGTTGAGTAACTTGAATTAATGCAGTTCCCCATTGATAAATATCCCCAATAAAAACATTCTCTTCCGTCATGCCTGTTGTTGAGATATTTTCACCAAATGCGGGAGCATGAAAAAAATCCATCAATTGAGGGAATTGCTCAGCCCAATAAAGATAATGTTCGTTAGGATAGTGACAAAGTGCGCGATCAGGACCACCGTGAAAACTCTTTTCTGCTTGCTCATCACCTTCTAATCCTAGTGATGTCAATTTGATAGTGCCATCTACCAGCCTTTTGGTGATCGCACTGGTAAATCCATTAGATGTTGTTGTGATATTACCGATAAAAATACTAGGAGAATAGCGCATAGCTCACTACCTAAACAGAAAAGAATAACTCATAGTAAAGATAGTGTTCAAAAGAAACAATGCCGACAAATGTCGGCATTGAAAATATAAAAGAGAAAGGATGCTATCTACTCAATTATGCTTTGCTCTGAAAACGTTTTTGCGCTTCGTCCCAGTTAACGACTGACCAGAACGCTTTAATATAATCAGGGCGGCGATTTTGATATTTCAAGTAGTAAGCATGTTCCCACACATCTAACCCTACAATTGGGTAACCTGATGCGCCAGCTAACTCTTCACCCATTAATGGGCTATCTTGGTTTGCAGTAGAAACTACCGCAAGTTTGCCATCGTCTTTTAATACCAGCCAAGCCCAACCTGAACCAAAACGGCTTGCCGCCGCTTTTTCAAATAACTCTTTAAAGGCATCAACGCTACCAAAATCGCGCTCAATCGCATCTTTTAGTGAACCTTGTAATTGAGTCCCTAGCTTCAGACCTTTCCAGAATAATGAGTGGTTAGAATGGCCACCTGCGTTATTACGTAAAAAAGTACGTTGATCGGCAGGTACTTTATGAAGATTTTTAACCAACTCATCAATTTCTAAGCCAGCAAGCTCAGGTAATTTTTCTAATGCTGTGTTGGTATTATTCACATAAGTTTGATGATGCTTAGTATGGTGAATTTCCATTGTACGCTCATCAAAGTGAGGCTCTAATGCATCATAAGCATAAGGCAGTGCAGGTAATGTATAGCTCATATTAATCTCCAGTGCTGTTTTATCTTGGATCACACCATGTGATTTATCTTTTCATTTCATTATAGTGGAAAAAACGTTAATGAAAATCATTATCAAATCCATATTATTTTTGTGGTTTTTTTATCCAGCACGGTTAAATTAATTTTCACAGTATATTATTTTAATTTAAAAGCGTCCTATTAAACGATAATCCTATTAAACAAGAAAATAGTAGATAAATAATGCCCTACTCGCTTTAGCACTAATTGAACATTCCATGAAAAGCCTTTCCATTAATTCGTGATCTTCTGCGCAAAAAAGAAACAATCTTTATTTACCCTCTTTTGTTAACGACTTTTTGACATAGTATTAACAATAGTGAGGAGAACTATTATGACAAAAATAAACCAACATCATATTCCTGCAAGCATTGCAGAACACGCCCTGATCAATAAAGAGCAATACCAAAAAGATTATGAATTATCCATCAAAAACCCTGAGGCCTTTTGGGCAGATAAAGGGAAAATCATTGACTGGATAAAGCCATATACTGTGGTAAAAAATACTTCTTTTGACCCAGGCCATGTACGCATTCGCTGGTTTGAAGATGGTCAGCTAAATATCAGTCAAAACTGTCTTGATCGCCACCTTAAAACACGAGGTGATCAAACCGCCATTATTTGGGAAGGTGACTCACCTAATGAGTCGAAAAAAATCACTTACCGACAACTCCACCAAGATGTTTGCCAATTCGCTAATGTATTAAAAAATTTAGGTATTAAAAAAGGCGATGTTGTGGCGATTTATATGCCGATGGTGCCAGAAGCGGCAGTCGCTATGCTCGCTTGTACTCGTATTGGGGCTATCCATTCTGTTATTTTTGGTGGTTTCTCTCCTGAAGCTGTAGCAGGCAGGATCATTGATTCAAAAGCTAAATTAGTGATTACAGCTGATGAAGGATTACGTGCGGGTCGCGCTATTCCTTTAAAGAAAAATGTTGATGATGCTTTAAATCACGCTGATATCCCCCCTATTAATCATGTAGTGGTATTTCGTCGAACAGGGCATACCGAACAATGGATTGAAGGGCGTGATGTTTGGTGGGATGAAATCATCCAAGGTGTCAGCACTGAGTGTGATGTTGAAGTGATGGATGCAGAAGATCCTCTCTTTATTCTGTATACCTCAGGTTCAACAGGCAAACCCAAAGGCGTACTGCATACAACGGGAGGTTATCTCGTTTATGCTTCAATGACCTTCAAATACACCTTTGATTATCATGAAGGTGATATTTATTGGTGTACCGCTGATGTGGGTTGGGTAACAGGGCATAGCTACTTACTGTATGGTCCTCTATCAAATGGTGCGACTACGGTTATGTTTGAAGGTGTTCCTAATTATCCATCTGTTAATCGTATGGCTCAGATTGTTGATAAGCACCAAATCAATATCTTATATACAGCACCTACGGCAATCCGTGCATTAATGGCTGAAGGCGATAAAGCGATTGAAGGCACTCAACGCACCTCTCTGCGCATTTTAGGCTCCGTAGGTGAACCCATTAACCCAGAAGCATGGGAATGGTTCTATCAGAAGATGGGGCGTAGCCAATGTCCTATCGTTGATACATGGTGGCAAACAGAAACCGGTGGTTTCATGATAACCCCATTACCGGGTGCTATGATCCTAAAACCTGGCTCAGCAACACGCCCTTTCTTCGGTGTTCAGCCTGCAATTGTCGATAATATGGGAGAAGTACAGCAAGGAGCTTGTGAAGGTAACTTAGTCATTACTGATTCTTGGCCGGGTCAAGCAAGAACACTTTTTGGTGATCACGATCGTTTTGAACAAACTTACTTTTCAACCTTTAAAGGGATGTATTTCTCTGGTGACGGCGCTCGCCGAGATGAAGATGGTGACTATTGGATAACCGGACGTGTTGATGATGTCTTAAATATTTCAGGTCATCGCTTAGGAACAGCAGAGATTGAATCCGCTCTCGTTGCACATCCTAAGATTGCAGAAGCCGCAGTAGTTGGTATTCCTCACAATATTAAAGGGCAAGCCATCTATGCTTATGTCACTTTAAATCACGGTGAAGAGCCAACGCCTGAACTTTATACTGAAGTTCGCAACTGGGTACGTAAAGAAATTGGACCAATAGCCACACCAGATATCCTACATTGGACAGATTCCTTACCTAAAACACGCTCAGGGAAAATTATGCGCCGTATCTTGCGTAAAATTGCCTCTGGCGACACAACTAACCTCGGGGATACCTCAACACTCGCTGATCCGGGTGTTGTAGAGAAACTGTTAGAAGAAAAACAGTCTCTATCACTCACTGCTTAATACACAACAAAATAGCTGTCATTTAAAAAACGTAATACGACAAAGCAAAGGCATAAAAATGCCTTTGCTAGGCTCTCTTACCTAAAAATCATGGAATGCGGGGGATTAAGCCTCTAAATCAAGTGATAAACCAAACAATTATATAGAGGAGAACTCTGATGAATGCCAATATTTATCAAGAGATAGAAAACAACCCTCGCTTTAAAGAACTGGTTAATAAACGTAGTCGTTTTTCATGGACACTTTCAATTATTACGCTTGTTATGTACGTCTCATTTATCTTACTTATTGCGTTCTATCCACAATGGTTAGGTACACCATTATATGAGGGAAGTTACATTACACGAGGTATTCCTATTGGTATGGGTTTAATCATCGCCTCATTTTTATTAACGGGTATTTACGTTATTAAAGCCAATACCGAGTTTGACAAACTTACCGCTGAAATTATTGAAGAGGTAGAAAAATGAGAAAATTACTCTATGCAATAAGCTTATTTTTCCTCTCCTCAACGGTTGCTTACGCTGCTGCAATAACAGAAGGAGGTGAGAAACAACCGATGAATATTCAGGCCATCATCATGTTCCTAATATTCGTAGGATTAACGCTTTACATCACTTATTGGGCTTCTAAACGTACCCGCTCTCGTTCTGATTACTATACAGCCGGAGGAAAAATTACTGGCTTCCAAAACGGAATGGCAATCGCTGGTGATTTTATGTCTGCCGCATCCTTTTTAGGGATCTCCGCGCTGGTTTATACCTCGGGTTATGATGGGCTTATCTATTCAATTGGATTTCTGATTGGTTGGCCTATCATTCTTTTTATCATTGCTGAACGCTTACGTAATTTAGGGCGCTATACCTTTGCTGATGTTGTCTCCTATCGCTTAAGCCCTAAACCTGTGAGAACACTCTCCGCGATTGGATCACTGGTTGTTGTTGCTCTATATCTGATTGCACAAATGGTAGGTGCCGGTAAATTAATCGAACTCCTTTTCGGCTTAAACTACCATATTGCCGTTGTACTCGTCGGCATTCTAATGGTGCTATATGTGTTATTTGGAGGCATGTTAGCGACTACTTGGGTTCAAATCATTAAAGCTATTTTATTACTTGCAGGTGCAAGTTTTATGGCTGTTATGGTTATGAAAGCCGTCGATTTTAATTTCAATACTTTATTTAAAGAAGCCGTTAGTGTTCACTCAAAAGGGTTCTCTATCATGAGTCCTGGTGGATTGGTTTCTGATCCTATATCTGCGCTCTCTTTAGGTCTTGCTTTGATGTTTGGTACAGCGGGGCTTCCTCATATCATCATGCGCTTCTTTACTGTTAGCGATGCAAAAGAAGCCCGTAAGAGTGTTTTCTATGCAACAGGTTTTATCGGTTATTTTTATATTCTTACTTTTATCATTGGTTTCGGCGCTATCTTACTCGTTAGCCCTAATCCTGTGTTCAAAGATGCCGCTGGCGCTTTGATTGGTGGAACCAATATGGCGGCGGTTCACTTAGCGGATGCTGTTGGTGGTAATTTCTTCTTAGGCTTCATTTCAGCCGTTGCCTTCGCTACTATTTTAGCCGTTGTTGCCGGGCTAACTTTAGCAGGTGCATCTGCGGTATCGCATGATCTCTACGCTAATGTAATTAAAAATGGTCACGCAGATGAAAGACAAGAGCTAAAAGTATCCAAAATTACTGTGGTTATCTTAGGTATTGTCGCTATTGGTTTAGGTATTTTATTTGAAAAGCAAAATATTGCCTTTATGGTGGGGCTTGCTTTCTCAATTGCCGCAAGCTGTAACTTCCCAATCATATTGTTATCTATGTATTGGAAAGGGCTAACAACACGAGGCGCGGTCGCGGGAGGATGGTCTGGTCTATTAGTTGCTGTCACGTTGATGATCTTGGGGCCAACAATTTGGGTAAGTATTTTAGGTCATGAGAAGCCGATCTATCCTTATGAATACCCAGCATTATTCTCAATAATCATTGCTTTTGTTGTCTCATGGCTTTTCTCGGTTACAGATAAATCATCTTTAGGTGAACAAGAAAAAGCAAAATTCCAAGTACAGTTTATTCGTTCTCAAATTGGCTTAGGCATTGAACAAGGTAAACAGCACTAACCATCTAAAATAATGTTATCTTTCTAAACAAAAATAACCCCAAAGTAAATTCCAACTTTGGGGTTATTCATTTTCAATGATTTTATCCATTATTATAAAAATCTTACGCCTATTTCTATTATTTACTTATTTAGAATATTTTTAATCTTTAACTACATATCTATACGATTATTTAAATAACTTATTATGAGTTATTCCACTATTATAAAAAGAAAAATAAATTAAATTAAAATCAATTAATTACAAATAAAAATAAATATAATTTATTTACTATACATCTTATTAATAAAGCTAAAATTATCTAAGTAGTGAGAAAGAAACATAATAATATCAATTTCAGACACACTTCAGCCAAACAAGGCTTGTATTGTCAAAAAGTAAATGGTTAACTTTTTATTCTGTATAAAAAGAGGTGGTAGTTTTTAAATAAATTATGTCTCAATTAACTCATTACGCACTTTTATTTTTCTTATCAATGGCACCTGCAGTATTGGGGGCGTCAACACTGCATATAGAACAAAAAATCTATATTGTCCTTATTGGTTGGCTACTTATACTAATATGTAGTGGCATTTATCGTTCTATTTTTGGAAAAATAATAACCTTTATTACTAGTGCGCTATGGTCTTTAAACCTTTCTATTTCTCTATTTTTCTATCGTGAACACGATATTGCCTTTTCATCATCCATTGCTGAAACTTTTATTAATACCAACGGCAGCGAAACTGTCGGTATGCTCTCTTATAATAAGTACTATGTCTTATTTTATGTATGTGCTTTTGTCATTTACTATTTTTGCATCCATAAAGCCGCTCAAGTATCTGATCTAAAAACGACAAAAAAAAGTGTGATTGCTTTTGTTATCTTAATAGCCATTATTCCAATTTATAAAAGCTTAGCATTAAGAAACGATAACAGCAGTAAATTACTGACAGAATATGCACTTCTCAATACACCTTTTTATAATGCAGCGGCACTTGTTCGAACCTTCCATGAAAATCGCCAAATTAGAAAAATTGCCTCGCAAAAAGTTGAATTTCAATATAATAAAAATAATGATAATACAGAAATTTATATCCTTATTCTTGGAGAGTCCGTTCGCAGAGATCATCTAGGAATTTATGGCTATCCGCACGATACAACACCTAATCTAATGAAAGAAAAGAGTAACCTTATTTTATTCAATCAAGTTTATTCTCCGGCACCAGTAACCATTCTTTCTGTACCAATTTCACTCTCAAATATAGGGTTAGAACAGTTACAAAATAAAAATCATTATGCGGATAATATTGTTTCTCTTGCCAATCATGCTGGGTTTAAAACATATTGGTTAAGTAATCAAGGTGAAGGTAATCAGAAAACCAGTGTTATTTCTGTCATTGCTAATATGGCTCAAAATAAAAAGTGGAATGAATTTATCGGTTACGATGAAGAGCTACTTCCTTATTTAGATAAGGCGCTTGATGAGCCATCTACGCAGAAAAAATTAATCATCTTACATACGTATGGTAGCCATGAGCCGGCCTGTAATCGATTTCCAAGTCAGTATTTAAAGAAATTTACCCAAGAAGATGATGATAACTGTTATGACAGCTCTATCGCTTATACAGATAAGTTAATTAATGACATCATCGAGAGAGTTAAAGATAAGCCAGCTTCTATTCTCTACTTTGCTGATCACGCTTTACAGCGTCTCGATAAAAATAGAGAGGTTCGTTATCATCATGGTGTAAATACGCCACGAAAAGAAGCTTATGATATACCATTGTTTATTTGGTATAGCCCATCGTCTATTAAACCGATTATCAATAATGAAGCGTTAAATAAACCTTATTCAACGGTAAATAACTATTGGCTACTAAGTAGTTGGCTTGGAATAGAGCATAACTCTCACCAAAAGTGTCACTCACCATTAAATGAGTGCTATCAATCTAAATCATCAATCACAGTTATTGATGGCAATAAAAATATCTTAAACTATGATTTATTGCGCTCAGAAGAGCAGGAGCCTCAATAGCATACTCATTAAAAATACCTAAATAAAAACAATACACTCAGTAATAAAAATGTACTTTTTATATTTTCATCATCTGCTTTTAATAAGATCTATCAAAGATAACAAGAAATAAAAAGATCAGAATACTAGGCATTAAATTAAGTGATATTAGATAATTGATACAGGGATAATCTTACTAATAGAGTTGCCATAAATAGTATTTAACAGCATGAAGATTGGCTATTTTATTGTGGAATATAACAATTTTATTAAGGAATATAGCAATAGTTTCTAATTAACGACTAACAAATAAGCTAGGTAACGTCCAAACGCAAAAAAGCCAACCCATTGGGTTGGCTTTCTCGTCTTATTTAATGCCTGGCAGTTCCCTACTCTCACATGGGGAGACCCCACACTACCATCGGCGCTACAACGTTTCACTTCTGAGTTCGGCATGGATTCAGGTGGGTCCGCTGCGCTATGGCCGCCAAGCAAATTCGGTTTTATTACCCGTTACTGTTGTTTCTTCCTCAGTAACCAGCAATTTCAATCTTAAACAAGCCTACTTCATCTACTCTTCGTCTCTCAGACAAAACACCTTCGGTGTTGTCAGGTTAAGCCTCACGGTTCATTAGTACTGGTTAGCTCAACGTATCGCTACGCTTACACACCCAGCCTATCAACGTCTTAGTCTTAAACGTTCCTTTAGGTCACTCTAGGTGACAGGGAAGACTCATCTCGAGGCAAGTTTCCCGCTTAGATGCTTTCAGCGGTTATCTCTTCCGCACTTAGCTACCGGGCAATGCCATTGGCATGACAACCCGAACACCAGTGGTGCGTTCACTCCGGTCCTCTCGTACTAGGAGCAACCCCTCTCAATCTTCCAACGCCCACGGCAGATAGGGACCGAACTGTCTCACGACGTTCTAAACCCAGCTCGCGTACCACTTTAAATGGCGAACAGCCATACCCTTGGGACCTACTTCAGCCCCAGGATGTGATGAGCCGACATCGAGGTGCCAAACACCGCCGTCGATATGAACTCTTGGGCGGTATCAGCCTGTTATCCCCGGAGTACCTTTTATCCGTTGAGCGATGGCCCTTCCATTCAGAACCACCGGATCACTAAGACCTACTTTCGTACCTGCTCGAGCCGTCACTCTCACAGTCAAGCTGGCTTATGCCTTTGCACTAACCGCATGATGTCCGACCATGCTTAGCCAACCTTCGTGCTCCTCCGTTACTCTTTAGGAGGAGACCGCCCCAGTCAAACTACCCACCAGACACGGTCCCCGATCCAGATTATGGACCTAGGTTAGAACATCAAACGTTAAAGGGTGGTATTTCAAGGTTGACTCCATGCAGACTGGCGTCCACACTTCATAGTCTCCCACCTATCCTACACATCAAGGCTCAATGTTCAGTGTCAAGCTATAGTAAAGGTTCACGGGGTCTTTCCGTCTTGCCGCGGGTACACTGCATCTTCACAGCGAGTTCAATTTCACTGAGTCTCGGGTGGAGACAGCCTGGCCATCATTACGCCATTCGTGCAGGTCGGAACTTACCCGACAAGGAATTTCGCTACCTTAGGACCGTTATAGTTACGGCCGCCGTTTACTGGGGCTTCGATCAAGAGCTTCTCCCTAAGGATAACCCCATCAATTAACCTTCCAGCACCGGGCAGGCGTCACACCGTATACGTCCACTTTCGTGTTTGCACAGTGCTGTGTTTTTAATAAACAGTTGCAGCCAGCTGGTATCTTCGACTGGCTTCGGCTCCGTCCGCAAGGGACTTCACTTACCGCCAGCGTGCCTTCTCCCGAAGTTACGGCACCATTTTGCCTAGTTCCTTCACCCGAGTTCTCTCAAGCGCCTGAGTATTCTCTACCTGACCACCTGTGTCGGTTTGGGGTACGATTGTTGGTAACCTGAAGCTTAGAGGCTTTTCCTGGAAGCAGGGCATCAATTGCTTCACCACCTTAGTGGCTCGTCATCACACCTCAGCATTAAGTGACCGGATTTGCCTAATCACTCTGCCTACATGCTTGAACCGGGACGACCGTCGCCCGGACAACCTAGCCTTCTCCGTTCCCCCATCGCAGTCACCACCAGTACGGGAATATTAACCCGTTTCCCATCGACTACGCTTTTCAGCCTCGCCTTAGGGGTCGACTCACCCTGCCCCGATTAACGTTGGACAGGAACCCTTGGTCTTCCGGCGTGCGGGTTTTTCACCCGCATTATCGTTACTTATGTCAGCATTCGCACTTCTGATACCTCCAGCATACCTCACAGTACACCTTCGCAGGCTTACAGAACGCTCCCCTACCCAACAACACATAGTGTCGCTGCCGCAGCTTCGGTGCATGGTTTAGCCCCGTTACATCTTCCGCGCGGGCCGACTCGACCAGTGAGCTATTACGCTTTCTTTAAATGATGGCTGCTTCTAAGCCAACATCCTGGCTGTCTGAGCCTTCCCACTTCGTTTCCCACTTAACCATGACTTTGGGACCTTAGCTGGCGGTCTGGGTTGTTTCCCTCTTCACGACGGACGTTAGCACCCGCCGTGTGTCTCCCGTGATAACATTCTTCGGTATTCGCAGTTTGCATCGAGTTGGTAAGTCGGGATGACCCCCTAGTCGAAACAGTGCTCTACCCCCGAAGATGAGTTCACGAGGCGCTACCTAAATAGCTTTCGGGGAGAACCAGCTATCTCCCGGTTTGATTGGCCTTTCACCCCCATCCACAAGTCATCCGCTAATTTTTCAACATTAGTCGGTTCGGTCCTCCAGTTAGTGTTACCCAACCTTCAACCTGCCCATGGATAGATCACCGGGTTTCGGGTCTATACCCTGCAACTCATTCGCCCAGTTAAGACTCGGTTTCCCTACGGCTCCCCTATACGGTTAACCTTGCTACAGAATATAAGTCGCTGACCCATTATACAAAAGGTACGCAGTCACCCCACCACTAAGCCTCCTCTGCTTGATTTTGTGTGTTGGACGTCGCGTTGCTCCGTCTACCGCACTTATCATGCAAAAGAATCGCTGTGTAGGACACCACTAGCTTAGTGGTGGGGCTCCTACTGCTTGTACGTACACGGTTTCAGGTTCTTTTTCACTCCCCTCGCCGGGGTTCTTTTCGCCTTTCCCTCACGGTACTGGTTCACTATCGGTCAATCAGGAGTATTTAGCCTTGGAGGATGGTCCCCCCATATTCAGACAGGATAACACGTGTCCCGCCCTACTCGTCGAGTTCACAATAACAGCATCTTCAGATACGGGGCTATCACCCTTTACTGCCGGACTTTCCAGACCGTTCTCCTGATGCTGCTGTTGATTAAGACTCTGGGCTGTTCCCCGTTCGCTCGCCGCTACTAGGGGAATCTCGGTTGATTTCTTTTCCTCGGGGTACTGAGATGTTTCAGTTCTCCCGGTTCGCTTCATTAACCTATGTATTCAGTTAATGATAATATCCATTGGATATTGGGTTTCCCCATTCGGAAATCGTCGGGTATAGCGGTTCATATCACCTTACCGACGCTTATCGCAGATTAGCACGTCCTTCATCGCCTCTGATTGCCTAGGCATCCACCGTGTACGCTTATTCGCTTAACCTCACAACCCGAAGGTGTCTTCTAAAACGGATTGCTACGCTTCATGATTTCTGTGTTGGGCAGTGCTCGCAATGCTCACATACTAATGTATGCTGCGCTTGCTGTGCGCTGTCCGCCTTGAAATCATTTGGCTCGCATATCCTTCTTCTGAAGATTACATTCAGATTTGAGATTTTGAGAGACTCATCAATATACCTCGGTGATATATTGATTTGTTTTCAATTTTTCAGCTTGTTCCAGATTGTTAAAGAGCAAAATAATTCGCAGTATACTATTGCTAATATACTCTGAATTATTATTTTTTATTCAAGAGATTATGGTGGAGCTAAGCGGGATCGAACCGCTGACCTCCTGCGTGCAAGGCAGGCGCTCTCCCAGCTGAGCTATAGCCCCATAATGCATTCTTAATACCGTTTTTTGTTACTCAGCATTCTCTCTTATCGGAAATGTTCCTTTAATTAAGAAGAGAGCTAATCGTAGTGAGACAAGGCATGGAGTAACGAAGTTTACTTTAAGTAAACGAGTTGCTTCATAACGCAGTATCAATACGATTTGGTAGGCCTGAGTGGACTTGAACCACCGACCTCACCCTTATCAGGGGTGCGCTCTAACCACCTGAGCTACAAGCCTATACCGGTATTTCTGCTCGTTCTTCATCAGACAATCTGTGTGAGCACTGCACATAACACGTATCTCTTAGGTAAGGAGGTGATCCAACCGCAGGTTCCCCTACGGTTACCTTGTTACGACTTCACCCCAGTCATGAATCACAAAGTGGTAAGCGCCCTCCCGAAGGTTAAGCTACCTACTTCTTTTGCAACCCACTCCCATGGTGTGACGGGCGGTGTGTACAAGGCCCGGGAACGTATTCACCGTAGCATTCTGATCTACGATTACTAGCGATTCCGACTTCATGGAGTCGAGTTGCAGACTCCAATCCGGACTACGACAGACTTTATGAGTTCCGCTTGCTCTCGCGAGGTCGCTTCTCTTTGTATCTGCCATTGTAGCACGTGTGTAGCCCTACTCGTAAGGGCCATGATGACTTGACGTCATCCCCACCTTCCTCCGGTTTATCACCGGCAGTCTCCTTTGAGTTCCCACCATTACGTGCTGGCAACAAAGGATAAGGGTTGCGCTCGTTGCGGGACTTAACCCAACATTTCACAACACGAGCTGACGACAGCCATGCAGCACCTGTCTCAGAGCTCCCGAAGGCACTCCTCTATCTCTAAAGGATTCTCTGGATGTCAAGAGTAGGTAAGGTTCTTCGCGTTGCATCGAATTAAACCACATGCTCCACCGCTTGTGCGGGCCCCCGTCAATTCATTTGAGTTTTAACCTTGCGGCCGTACTCCCCAGGCGGTCGATTTAACGCGTTAGCTCCAGAAGCCACGGTTCAAGACCACAACCTCTAAATCGACATCGTTTACAGCGTGGACTACCAGGGTATCTAATCCTGTTTGCTCCCCACGCTTTCGCACCTGAGCGTCAGTCTTTGTCCAGGGGGCCGCCTTCGCCACCGGTATTCCTCCACATCTCTACGCATTTCACCGCTACACGTGGAATTCTACCCCCCTCTACAAGACTCTAGCCAACCAGTTTCAGATGCAATTCCCAAGTTAAGCTCGGGGCTTTCACATCTGACTTAATTGACCGCCTGCGTGCGCTTTACGCCCAGTAATTCCGATTAACGCTTGCACCCTCCGTATTACCGCGGCTGCTGGCACGGAGTTAGCCGGTGCTTCTTCTGCGGGTAACGTCAATTGACAAAGGTATTAACTTTATCACCTTCCTCCCCGCTGAAAGTACTTTACAACCCTAAGGCCTTCTTCATACACGCGGCATGGCTGCATCAGGCTTGCGCCCATTGTGCAATATTCCCCACTGCTGCCTCCCGTAGGAGTCTGGGCCGTGTCTCAGTCCCAGTGTGGCTGATCATCCTCTCAGACCAGCTAGAGATCGTCGCCTAGGTGAGCCATTACCTCACCTACTAGCTAATCCCATATGGGTTCATCCGATAGCGCAAGGTCCGAAGAGCCCCTGCTTTGGTCCGTAGACGTCATGCGGTATTAGCTACCGTTTCCAGTAGTTATCCCCCTCTATCGGGCAGATCCCCATACATTACTCACCCGTCCGCCGCTCGTCAGCAAGAAAGCAAGCTTTCTCCTGTTACCGCTCGACTTGCATGTGTTAGGCCTGCCGCCAGCGTTCAATCTGAGCCATGATCAAACTCTTCAATTAAAAGTGTTTGATGCTCAAAGAAATCGAAAACTTAGCTATTCATAAATGAATTTACTTTTGTTGTTCACTCTTCAAGACTTGATACATCTAATATTTTAGAAGATATCGTCTCTGCGAGTGCCCACACAGATTGTCTGATAATTTGTTAAAGAGCAGTGCAACTTTTGCTGCCGTTTCCGGTCTTCTGCGTTGTTGCGAGGAGGCGTATATTACGTTATTCCTCTGAAGAGTCAAGAGTTTTTTCAAACTTTTTTCTTTTCTCTTCACCGTCCTGCGTGGCTTGTTGTTTGCTCATCGCCGGTCAGTGGATGCGCATTATAGGGAGATCTCGGATTAGCGCAAGTGTTTATTTCAATTTTTTTTCTGTTCGCTTTTTTTTTCAACAAAATAAAGAAAAACGCTCTAATTTTATGCTGATAGCGTGAAATCCGAACAGCTTTCTCTAGCTGACTCACGTAAGATAGAAGATAAATTACGGTATAGGTAACCTTTATTATGCAATTTAGCGAACAACGTTCAGCTTCTCAAAAAAATCTTTCTTATATAGTTGCTGAAAAATTAGGTAAACAAATTCTTTCTGGTCACTATGAACCTGAATCTTTGTTACCAGGAGAAATAGAATTAGCAGAATTACTCTCCGTCAGCAGGACTGTTATTCGAGAAGCAATAAAAATGCTTGCAGCTAAAGGAATGCTTTTACCTCGTCCAAGAATAGGTACTCGTGTTACTCCAATGCAAAATTGGAACCTATTAGATAATGATCTTCTTAATTGGTGGATAGACAGTGGTGAATTTAATAAGGTCAGCCATTATTTCCATCACGTTCGTTTAGCAATAGAACCTCAAGCATGTTATTTAGCCGCATTTAATGCAACCGAAAGCCAAAAACAGTCTCTTGCTTTATTTGGTAAAGAAATGCAGTTGCTTGATGAGAATTTTGATAGACAACATTGGCTAGATATCGATACTCAATTTCACTATCTTATTTATCAAGCAAGTGGTAATCCATTCTTTGCCTCTTTCGGTTCATTATTTCTTTCTGCTTATAAAAAGTATTTCGATCTTATTGTGGGTAATGAAACCGTTCAGCCAGAAACGCATAACCAAATTGTGCAAGCTATTATTGATAAAGATGGAATTAAGGCGCGTGACCTCTGTTTAATCTTATTAACGAGTGATTGAATAGTTTTAATACAAATTTTGTAGGTTTTCTGTTTATAATGAAGCGATAATCAAAATATAGAACAAAGACGGTATATGCTTCATGTTGAAATCCGCCAAAAATATGTCTGGGTTGCCTTGGATTGCTGCAATGGCTTTTTTTATGCAGGCTCTCGATGCAACCATTCTTAATACGGCATTACCAGACATAGCAAAAAGCCTTAATCATTCTCCTCTTGCCATGCAATCGGCTGTTATCAGCTATACCTTAACTGTTGCCTTATTAATTCCCGTCAGTGGATGGCTAGCTGATAGATTTGGAACGCGTAAAATTTTTATTATTGCGGTTTCTTTATTCTCAGGTGGCTCTTTATTATGTGCACTTTCTCCTAACCTTACTTTTCTTGTTATTTCTCGGATTATACAAGGTATAGGTGGCGCAATGATGATGCCAGTTGCACGCCTTGCTTTATTAAGAGCTTATCCGCGCAGCGAATTATTACCCATTCTTAATTTTGTCACTATGCCCGGATTAGTCGGCCCCATAGCAGGACCTCTTTTAGGTGGGGTATTGGTTACTTATGCCTCTTGGCATTGGATATTTATTATAAATATTCCTATCGGTCTATTAGGTATTTTCTATGCCATAAAACATATGCCTAATTTCACTATGCCAAAACGTAAATTTGATTTGCTTGGCTTTATTTTCTTTGGTTTTGGCTTAGTCATGCTTTCTGTCAGCCTTGATCTTTTTGGTGATAAAAATATCTCTCGATATATTCCTATTGCCATTATTTTAGGTGGATTTTCTTTACTAGGGTTATACGTCAATCATGCAAGACGCCACCAGCAACCACTTATCCCTCTTAATATATTTAAAACACGAACTTTCTCTGTTGGTATTGCGGGAAATATTGCAACAAGATTAGGTACTGGCTGTATTCCTTTCTTAATGCCGCTCATGTTACAGGTTGGATTTGGTTATCCTGCTATTATTTCAGGAATGATGATGGCACCAATGGCATTAGGTTCTATTTTAGCAAAATCATTTGTTACTAAGATCTTAGTGAAATTTAGTTATCGCCGAACACTCTTTGCTATCACGATTATTATTGGTTTGATGATCGCCCAGTTCTCTCTTCAATCGCCAGAGATGTCTATTTATTATCTTGTTATCCCACTCTTTTTATTAGGCGTGGTGATGTCGATACAATTTACGTCAATGAATACAATTTCATTGGCTGATTTAACAGATAATAATGCGAGTTCAGGAAATAGTGTTTTAGCGGTTACCCAACAACTCGCTATTAGTTTTGGTATTGCGGTGAGTGCATCTATTTTAGGGTATTTTGATACTGAAAATGTGGGCACTACAGTCGATAACTTTCATTATACTTTTATTACTGTTGGTATCATTACATTGCTTTCTTCCTTTGTATTTTTACTCCTTGATAAACATGATGGTGATAATCTTACTAATAAAAAGAAAAAAGCCTGATAACGTTATTCAAACTAAAAAAGAGAGCCGATGCTCTCTTTTTCTTTATATGAAATAGAAAAATACATTATAAAGATGAAGCTAAAAAAGTATCTACCTCATGACGCCATGGTACTGATGGCTGAGCGCCTGCTCGAGTAACGGCAATAGCAGCCGCTGCATGAGCAAACTTAATCGCAGGCATCATAGATTGCCCTTCTAATAAAGCCGTGATTAGCGCGCCATTAAAGGTATCACCCGCAGCGATAGTATCAACAGCTTTCACTTTAAATGCAGGAACAATACAACCTTTACTATTTTTCTCACTCACCCAAACTCCACGGCTTCCTAATGTAATAAGAACTGTTTTAATACCTTTATGATGCAGCACACCCGCTGCTTGTTGAGCGCTTTCATCATCTATCACTTTAATTCCAGTCAGATATTCAGTCTCTGTTTCGTTTGGAGTAATAATATCGACAAGTGATAACAGCTCATCAGGTAATGCTTGGGCTGGTGCGGGGTTTAGTATTACTTGCACATTTTCTTGTTTAGCGATTTCAGCTGCTTTTAATACTGAATCAAGTGGCGATTCTAATTGCATTAACAGAGCATCAGCTTCTTTTATAATATTTTCATGGCGCTGAACATAACTTGTATCTAATCGTCCATTAGCACCAGCATGAATACCAATAACATTTTCACCCTGTTGATTAACGAAAATCAGCGCAACACCTGTTGCCACATCATCAATTAACTCAATGCTATTGGTATCAATGTTATCAGTTATTAATTGAGCTTTAGCTTTTTTACCAATATCGTCATTCCCTAAACAAGCAAGAAACGAAATATTAGCACCACAACGCCCAGCAGCAACCGCCTGATTAGCACCTTTACCGCCAAATACCATTTGAAATTGGTTGCCTGAAATGGTTTCACCAGGAAGCGGAAAATGGGCAACATTAAGAATATGATCAGCATTAACACTACCTAAAATCACAAGTTTCTTCGCTTCCATGATTTTTCCTTACTTTCAGTAATAAATTCTAGATGTATTGCATAAATGACATTCAATATTTTAAACCGATCATCTCAGCAACATTAATGAAAAAACGTGATCACCATCGAAACGTTTCGCTAGTAAAACAAAAAAGAACCAAAAATAAGCAGTAGGAAGCTGAATCGATTTTTGCTATAAACAATTTGTGTGCTAATAGAATGTTTGACTATATGCCAGCAATCCTTTTCTGATATTTTCGGAGGGATGAAGAAAATAAGTACCCATTATTAGGAGTGTTTATGCAACTTGCAGAGCGGATTTCACAACTTAGCCAATATCTTGAAACTGGGCTTTACGAGCGACAGTCAGCTATCCGTCTTTGTCTGCTTGCAGCACTGAGTGGTGAGAGTGTTTTCTTACTTGGCCCTCCAGGTATTGCTAAAAGCTTAATAGCTAGAAGAATGAAAGAAGCCTTTAAAGAGGCTAAAGCTTTTGAATACCTAATGACGCGTTTTTCAACACCCGAAGAAATTTTTGGCCCTTTATCTATTCAAGCCTTAAAAGATGAAGGTAAATATCAGCGTTTGGTTGACGGATATTTACCTGATGCTGAAGTTGTCTTTCTAGATGAAATATGGAAGGCAGGACCCGCTATTCTTAATACGTTATTAACAGCGATTAATGAGCGTAAATTTAGAAATGGAGAAGCTGAAGTTGCTATTCCAATGCGTTTATTAGTATCAGCCTCTAATGAATTACCTGATTCAGACAGTAGTCTTGAAGCACTATATGACCGAATGCTTATTCGTATTTGGTTAACCAAAGTTCAGGATAAGAAAAACTTTCGTGCATTACTTATTAATAAAGAAGTAGGCTCTTTTCATATTCCAGAACATCTTAAAATTACCGCAGAAGAGTTTTCACGTTGGCAATCAGAATTAGAAAAGGTCACTTTAGATGACCATCTATTTGATTTAATTTATCAACTTCGTGAGTCTTTAGATAAAAGTGATGCCGCACCTTATGTTTCGGATAGACGTTGGAAAAAAGCGGTACGCCTTTTACAAGCCAGTGCTTTTTTTAATGGCCGTAGTGTTATTTCACCATTAGATCTTATTTTATTAAAAGATTGCCTATGGCATGACCAAGCATCATTTGCATTATTAGATAAGTTATTGCAAAGCCTTTTAACAGAACAAGCCTACCACCAGCTCGAGTTGATTAGAAAAACAGAAAGTTTATGGGCTGAGTGGATGCAATCGACAAGAAGTAAGCAAGATCAACAGGCTTTTCGTTTTGAAAAACAAAGTGGAATGTTTGGACGAAATGCACATTTTAGCCTATCAGATAAAATGCAGGCTGATAAATTTACCCTGTTTTTACACATCCCTCTGCATATCCATAGTATCCAAGTTAACTTTATTACTCTCGAGAAAAAGGCATTAGAAAACTTTTTGGCCAAAGGGGATGAGTTACTCGCACGTTTAAATGGTATTGGTTTCCCTCAATCAATTAATGCACAAATACGCCAAGATGGCGTATTAGAAATTTTGGATGTGAGTCGTCGAACAACATCTCTTTATCAACAAAAAGAGACAGCGCCTGCTGTTCCTATTGGCGATAACAAAGAGTGGCAAGATAAGTTAAAAGATCTGACTCAAGAAATTTATGGTGAGCAGGAAAAATTTAATCATCATCAACCAAATTTATTTATTGATAATGATTGGCTTATTTCCATCGAACAAAGTTTTGTTCAGCTTAATGAAAAATTATCGCAATTAAAAAGCCAAATAAAGTAGTGATATTATGCTGACACTTTCAACATTAGATATGCTTTTAGCTATAAATGAAGGACAGCTTATTGAAGAAGTTATTATTGCTGTGCTTGCATCCCCTCAATTAGCGGTATTTTTTGAAAAGCACCCAAGGCTCAAAAAAGCCTTATTGAAAGATATCCATCAATGGAAAAAAAGCTTACAACAAAGAGTAAAAGAGACATTGGTCCCTACAATGATTGCTGATGAGTTTGCGCTTTATCAACAGACCCAATCATTTGGTAACGCCATATTTAATCAGCAAGTAGAACAAATACTGGCTGAATTAAACAAGCTAGACTCCTCTTTTACTGACGAAGCATCGCAATTGGTTAAAACCAATAAGCCTTTTTCACCCGCTCAACAAGCTTTGTTTATTCAACACTGGCGGGTAAGTTTAATTTTCCAAGTCACTGCATTACACAAAGCTCTATTTGACCAAGAACAAGAGCAACTCCTTGCAGAACTTCAGGAACGTTTAGCGCTAAGTGGAAGCTTAAGTAATACATTTTCAGAAAATGAGCGTGCAGCAGGGCGTTTATGGGATATGAGCAAAGGCGTTGTAACAAAAACCCCCTTCGATGAGAAAATTATTCAACGTTATAGCGACTTTCTCGATCAACAACCTGAATTGCATAAACTCGCAAGTTTGCTAGGTCGTAGTAAAACAGCGAAATCACTGCCTGAAGAGAGTGTTATTTTTGAACCAGTAACTATTGTTGAGAAAGCACCAGATACAACACCAGAGCAAGTCAATGGTATAGGGCTTAGTGATGATATCTTACGCTTACTTCCGACAGAGCTAGCCTTGTTAGGTATTAATGAAATCGAATATGAGTTTTATCGCAAGCTGGTGGAAAAACAGCTCAATACCTATCGATTACAAGGAGATAATTGGCAAGAGCGTACTGTATTGCGTCCAGTAACTCATCATCATGATGAAGAAAGACCAAGAGGACCTTTTATTGTATGTATTGATACATCTGGTTCGATGGGAGGATTTAACGAACAGTGTGCTAAAGCTTTTGGATTAGCATTGATGAAAATAGCGCTAGCTGATAATCGTTCATGCCATGTGATGTTATTTTCTACTGAAACGGTACATTATCAATTGTCATCACCCAATGGGCTGCAAGATCTTATTAAGTTTTTGAATCAGTCATTTAGAGGGGGCACGGACTTAAGTGCTTGTTTAGATAATGTCGCAGAAAAACTAAATAGCCCAGCATGGAAAGATGCTGATGCTGTTGTTATTTCTGACTTTGTCGCCCAAAGGTTACCCGAAAACCTAATCAACAAAATCAAAAAAAGCCAACAGCAACAGCACAATCGCTTCCATGCGGTTACCTTATCCAATTACGGTAAACCCAGTATCATGAAAATCTTTGACCATATATGGCGTTTTGATACTGGATTAAAAAGCCGTTTACTTCGACGCTGGCGCCAATAATTACAGCATATCAGCGAAAGCTAAGCGGGTGTCCTTTTCCCATACGCCACATTGTACTTGTCCAATGTGCTCTTTTTGTAGCAGTAACATCACTAAACGAGATTGGCCAATACCACCACCGATAGTTTGTGGCATATCACCATGCATTAATGCTTTGTGCCAATCCAGTTCAAGACGCTTAGTATCATCTGTTAATGTTAGCTGACGCATTAATGTTTCAGGATCAACACGGATACCCATTGATGACAATTCAAACGCATCTTGTAGAACTGGGTTCCAAACAAGAATGTCGCCGTTTAAACCTTCAAACCCATCTTCGTTTGGTGTTGTCCAGTCATCATAGTCTGGCGCTCTTACATCATGAGCTTCGCCACTTGATAATTTGCCACCAATACCAATTAAGAAAACAGCACCATATTCTTTTGCAATCGCTTTTTCACGGCCTTTAGCATCAAGGTCTGGATAACGACGCAGTAACTCTTCAGTGTGGATAAATTGAATTTGATCTGGCAGGAACGGTACCAGACCAAATTCTTCGCTGACGGCTTTTTCAGTTTCTTTTATTGCCTGATAAATTTTACCCACTGTCTGCTTAAGATAAGGAACTGTACGCTCTTTACCTTCCATCACTTTTTCCCAGTCCCACTGATCAACATAAACAGAGTGGATCTGAGTTAAGCGATCTTCGTCTGGTCGTAACGCTTTCATATGCGTATAAAGACCTTGACCAGAACTAAATCCAAAACGAGCTAATGTTTTACGTTTCCACTTAGCTAATGAATGGACAACCTCAAAAGTAGAATCTGGTAAAGATTTGACTTTAACTTGTACTGCCTTCTCATGACCAGATAAGTTATCTTGAGTTCCATCACCAAGGCGACTTAAGATCGGTCCTTGAACTTCAATCAGTCCTAATTCTTTTTCCAGCAGTCGTGAAAAATAAGATTTAACAAAGCTAATTTGCTGTTGAGTCTGGATGAATGATTTTTCCATTTTTATATTCCTAGTGGTGATGTCGTGTTTCGCTGATATAGATTAAGCAACAAAACAGGTACTAAATTCAATATACTTCATTAAAAATAGCCTTGCTTGTTTTAAATCGTTAAAAATAACGCTATAAAAATGTATTATCGTTAAAAACAGAGAGGATTTATGGACAATATTTATCAGATCGATAATCTCGATAGAGACATACTTCACGCATTAATGGCAAATGCGAGAACACCTTACGCTGAATTAGCCAAAAAATTCGAAGTAAGCCCTGGCACAATTCATGTTCGAGTAGAGAAAATGAAGCAGGCAGGAATTATTACAGGCACTCGAGTTGATATTAGTGAAAAGCAACTTGGTTTTGATGTCTGCTGCTTTATAGGCATTATTCTTAAGAGTGCAAAAGACTATCACACCGCATTAGATAAATTAGATAAGTTAGATGAAGTTGTAGAAGTGTACTATACAACAGGGCAATACAGTATTTTTACGAAGGTTATGTGTAAAAGTATAGAAGCCTTACAAGACGTACTTATCAACAAAATCCAGACAATTGATGAAATTCAATCAACCGAAACCCTGATCTCACTGCAAAACCCGATAATAAGGACGATCAAGCCATAAGAGTAAATTCTTATTTTTTTTATAACCACATTATCCACAGGTAGATCCCAAGTGATTCACAGCGTACAATAGCGCGTCTTAAACATAAGGAGATCATTAATGAAAAAAGTCACTCTTATTAGTGGCAGTACCATGGGTAGTGCTGAATATGTAGCAGAACACCTTGCAGAGATCTTATCTGATGAAGGATTTGAGACTGATCTGCACCATGGACCTTCTCTTAATGATCTTCCTAATGAAGGGATCTGGCTGGTGGTGACATCAACGCATGGTGCAGGTGATCTTCCTGATAACCTACTGCCTTTTGCTAATGAAATATCGGCTGATTCTGTTGATCTTAGTAATGTCACCTTTGGTGCGATCGGCATAGGAAGTAGTGAATATGACACTTTCTGCGGTGCGATCAGAACATTGGATCAAAAATTGGTGGAAAAAGGGGCTACTCGCCTTGGCGATCGTCTCGAAATTGATATTCAAAAGTACGACATTCCGGAAGATCCAGCAGAAGAATGGATAGCTTCTTGGAAAAATTTACTTTAAATCGAACAAAAAAACAGCAAACGAATGTGGATAACTATGCTTAAAAGCAGGGGTTAACCCGTAGTTATCCATTGTATAAGGCTATATCAAGAAATGACCTGTGCATAAGTCGTCATTTTGATCCCAGCTTATCAGCAGATAGATCACGGATCATTCACAGTATATGATCCTTTACACTTTTATGATCTTTAAATAGAAAATCCACTTATCCACAGAGGATCGCTTCCCTAATAAAAGATCTAATAAAGAGATCTTTAAATAAAAAGATCTTTAAATAATTACCTGCGGATCTGCTCGCTTGTATCTGTCAAAAAGTTGAGTAGAATTCGTTTTCCCAATGCAACACATTCAGCATTCGTAACATTTAAGGTT
Organism: Proteus sp. CD3; assembly: GCF_008808075.1. Classification (NCBI taxonomy): domain Bacteria; kingdom Pseudomonadati; phylum Pseudomonadota; class Gammaproteobacteria; order Enterobacterales; family Morganellaceae; genus Proteus; species Proteus sp. CD3. The sequence continues at coordinate 3,719,807 of NZ_CP019686.1, forward strand.
CACACATGTTTTATCCAGAACACTTTGACGTCATTGTCATCGGTGGTGGTCACGCCGGTACAGAAGCCGCTATGGCTGCAGCTCGTATGGGGCGTCAAACCCTATTACTGACCCACAATATTGATACTTTGGGCCAAATGTCTTGTAACCCAGCTATTGGTGGGATTGGTAAAGGGCATCTGGTAAAAGAGATCGATGCCATGGGTGGATTAATGGCGACCGCTATTGACCATGCAGGGATCCAATTCAGAACCCTTAACGCAAGTAAAGGGCCAGCTGTAAGAGCAACAAGAGCACAAGCTGACCGTGTTCTTTATCGCCAAGCTGTTCGCACTACTCTTGAAAATCAACCTAATTTAATGATCTTCCAACAACCCGTTGAAGATCTCATTGTTGAAAACGACCAAGTAACAGGCGCTGTTACTCGCATGGGCTTAAAGTTCCGTGCTAAATCTGTTGTTCTAACAGTAGGTACTTTCCTTGATGGAAAAATCCATATTGGTTTAGAAAATTACAGCGGTGGTCGTGCAGGTGATCCACCATCCGTTTCGTTATCGCACAGACTACGCGAATTACCTCTACGTGTAGGTCGTTTAAAAACAGGTACCCCACCTCGTATTGATGCTAGAACTATTGATTTTAGCCAATTAGCTGTTCAGTTGGGTGATACTCCAATGCCTGTTTTCTCGTTTTTAGGTAATGTAGATCAGCATCCTGAACAAATGCCTTGTCATGTCACATACACAAACGAAAAAACACACGACGTTATTCGTAATAACCTCGATCGTAGCCCAATGTATGCCGGTGTCATCGAAGGAATAGGCCCTCGTTATTGCCCATCTATTGAAGATAAGGTGATGAGATTTGCTGATCGTAATTCACATCAGATCTTTTTAGAGCCTGAAGGCTTAACCAGTAACGAAATTTACCCAAATGGTATTTCAACAAGTTTACCTTTCGATGTTCAAATGCAAATCGTAAATTCCATGAAAGGCATGGAAAATGCGAAGATCATTAGACCTGGCTATGCTATTGAATATGATTTCTTTGATCCAAGAGATCTAAAACAAACCCTAGAAAGTAAATTTATCAATGGGTTATTCTTTGCTGGGCAAATTAACGGTACAACCGGTTATGAAGAAGCTGCAGCTCAAGGCATGCTTGCGGGTCTTAATGCGGCACGTTACGCCTTCGATCAAGAAGGTTGGTTCCCACGCCGAGATCAAGCTTACATCGGTGTATTAGTTGACGATCTTTGTACACTAGGTACAAAAGAACCGTATCGTATGTTTACCTCTCGTGCTGAATATCGCTTGATGCTACGTGAAGATAATGCAGATTTACGTCTGACTGAAATTGGACGTGAATTAGGAATGGTTGATGATAACCGTTGGGCGCAATTTAGCGAAAAAGTGGAGTTAGTTGAAAAAGAGCGTCAACGTTTAAGAGATATTTGGGTTCATCCAAAAGCAGATAATATTTCTGAAATTAACGAGTTACTTAATACGCCACTATCGAAAGAAGCTAATGGTGAAGATCTATTACGTCGCCCTGAAATGACGTATGACATTTTGAAAAAAATCCCTCATTTTGCGCCGGGTATTGACGATTCAAAACCACAAGCTGCTGAACAAGTTGAGATCCAAGTTAAGTACGAAGGTTATATTAATCGCCAACAAGAAGAGATCGAAAAACAACTGCGCAATGAAAATGCAACGTTACCGATTGATCTGGACTATAAACAAGTTAGCGGATTATCTAACGAAGTTATTGCGAAACTTAACGATCACAAACCAACATCGATTGGTCAAGCATCAAGGATCTCAGGTGTCACACCTGCTGCTATCTCTATTTTATTAGTTTGGTTGAAAAAACAAGGCCTATTACGCAGGAGTGCATCATGAGTGACTTACTTAATCGGCTAAAAAAGCTGGCTAAGCAAGCCAATATTGAGCTAACCGATCTTCAAGCTGAAAAGCTAATCGGTTATGTTGCTATGCTTGATAAATGGAATAAAGCCTACAACCTCACCTCTGTAAGAGATCCACAACAAATGCTTATCCGTCACATTTTGGATAGCATTGTTGTGAGCCAATATCTTGAAGGTGAAAGATTTATTGATGTGGGTACAGGTCCTGGGTTACCCGGTATTCCGCTGGCGATAATGCGTCCCGATCACCAGTTTGTCTTATTGGATAGTTTAGGCAAGCGAGTTCGCTTTATGAAACAAGTTCAGCACGAGCTAGAACTTAATAATATCGAGCCAGTTCAATACCGTGTTGAAGAATACCAAACAGAGACCCCTTTTGACGGTGTTATCAGTCGGGCATTTGCATCAATGAACGATATGCTCTCTTGGTGTTCACATTTAGTGACTCAAGAACATGGTCGTTTCTATGCATTGAAAGGACAAATTCATCAAGAAGAGTTGGATGAACTTGCTGATAATGGATTAAAAATGCCTGAAAAAGTGATCAGCTTATCCATACCTGAATTGAATGAACAAAGGCATTTGGTGATTATTTAATCAAACATCTTGTGTTTCATTGATCTTTTTTTCATTTTTTGTGCTCTGGCGATAATATTTACAATGTTATCGCCATTTGTTTTATGGGGTTTTATGTGAAACATTAAAATTCACCTAACTAAAACAATAAATTAACAATTTCTTATCTTTTGTTTTAATTCACTTTTTAACCTTGGTTTTTCTCTTTTTATTTCCAAAATAAATTAATAATTCTGTGCATTATAAAAATATTGAATTTATTTAATTAAAATTCGGTTAATTATTTTTCAATTGCCACTAAATTGTTCATAAAAGGGCATTTATTTGTTAACCCCGTTATATAATTTATGAAATAAGCTTTATTTATACTTTTGTATTTGTGATGCATATCACGCTATTTATTTTATTCAGCTCTATTATTTTTACTCTTTTTGTTCTTAATCATTTTTCATAAATGGAACCTTGGTAAGAAATTTAAATTAATCTTCACTTTTTCGCTACTTATTGATTGAATTCATTGCCACGCCCCGTATAATTTGCTCGTTTTTGTCACTTGACACTTTATAGCAAAGACAGTTTGATACATCATTCAGTAATACCTTTTACGATAGCTAGTCTGGAGAATACAAACGTCATGTCTGTCTCCCTCTACAGCGGGAAAGTTGCACTGAAACTGTTATTTTTGCAGTTTATGACTTTTGTTATTCTCAGTGCGGGTTTCTACTTAAAGAGTACAGACTGGAGTTTTTCGGCTTTTTTAGGCGGGTTGGCATGTTGGTTACCCAATATTGCTTTTCTTTTGTTAATGCGCTTACAAAAAGTCAACGACGAAGAAACTCCAGTTCGCATAAACTGGCTTTTTGCTTTCAGTGAAGGGTTGAAGGTTATATTATCAATAGCCTTGCTGATTGTTGCTTTAGGAGTGTTTAAAGCGGCATTTGCACCACTGGTCATGACCTACTTAGCGGTGCTTGTTATGCAGGTCGTTGCACCAGCCGTCATTAACGGTTAGCGTTTTTAACAACAAAAGGGTAATTGGCATCATGTCTGCATCAGGAGAAGCATTAACCACTAGAGACTACATAGGTCACCATCTGAATAACCTTCAGTTGGACCTACGTACTTTCGAGTTGGTCAATCCCCATGCTGAAAATGCGCCATCATTCTGGGTGTTAAATATTGACTCACTTTTCTTTTCAGTACTGATGGGAGCACTATTCCTATGGCTGTTTAGAAAAGTAGCAGTAAGAGCAACCAGTGGCGTACCGGGAAAATTCCAGACTGCAGTAGAAATGATCATTGGTTTCGTTGATAGCAGCGTCCGTGATATGTATCACGGAAAGAGCAAGGTCATTGCACCTTTGGCATTGACTGTGTTCGTTTGGGTGCTGTTAATGAATGCCCTGGATTTATTACCAATCGACTTCATCCCTTATATCGGTGAACACATCTTTGGGTTACCAGCGTTACGCATCGTTCCGACTGCGGACGTGAGTATTACTCTATCGATGGCAATTGGTGTATTTATCCTGATCCTTTTCTATAGCATTAAGATGAAAGGCATAAAAGGGTTTACAAAAGAGCTGACTTTACAGCCTTTTAATCACCCAATTTTTATTCCTGTCAACTTAATCTTGGAAGGGGTAAGCCTGCTATCTAAACCTGTTTCCCTCGGTCTTCGACTGTTTGGTAACATGTATGCAGGTGAACTGATCTTTATTCTTATTGCTGGTCTGTTACCGTGGTGGTCACAGTGGTTATTAAGCCTTCCTTGGGCGATATTCCACATACTGATTATTACGTTACAAGCATTTATTTTCATGGTTCTAACGATTGTCTATCTGTCGATGGCATCTGAAGAACATTAATTATTAACTCTTTGAAGAAATAACTGAAACAAACTGGAGACTGTCATGGAAAACCTGAGTATGGATCTGCTGTACATGGCTGCCGCTATTATGATGGGTTTAGCTGCAATCGGTGCTGCAATCGGTATCGGAATCCTCGGAGGCAAATTTTTAGAAGGTGCTGCTCGTCAGCCTGATCTGATCCCTCTTCTGCGTACACAGTTCTTTATCGTTATGGGTCTGGTTGACGCCATCCCAATGATTGCTGTGGGTCTGGGCCTTTACGTGATGTTTGCTGTTGCCTAATGATGGCAATGAGCAGTAAAAGCATCAAGTTAGTTTATAACCAAGAAAGAGGTATTGTGCTGTGAATTTAAATGCAACAATCCTCGGCCAGGCCGTCGCATTTGTCCTGTTTGTTTTGTTCTGTATGAAATTCGTATGGCCACCAATTATGGCGGCCATTGAAAAACGTCAAAAAGAAATTGCTGACGGTTTATCATCTGCAGAACGTGCTAAAAAGGACTTAGATTTAGCGAAAGCCGATGCAGGCGATCAGCTAGCGAAAGCAAAAGCAGAAGCTCAAGCAATCATTGAATCAGCGAATAAACAACGCACTCAAATGATTGAAGATGCTAAAGCAGAAGCAGAGCAAGAACGTAGTAAGATCGTTGCACAAGCTCAATCCGAACTGGATGCAGAGCGTAAACGTGCTCGTGAAGAACTTCGTAAACAAGTCGCAATGCTGGCTATCGCAGGTGCCGAGAAAATTATTGAACGTTCCGTGGATGAAGCTGCTAATAGCGACATCGTTGATAAACTGGTCGCTGAACTGTAAGGAGGGAGGGGCATGTCTGAAATAGCAACGGTAGCTCGCCCCTACGCCAAAGCAGCTTTTGACTTTGCTGTGGAAAACCAGGCTGTCGATAAGTGGCAGGTTATGCTGGCGTTCACCGCTGAAGTAGCACGCAATGAGCAGGTAACCGAATTACTTTCTGGTTCTTTAGCATCAGAAAAACTGGCTGACATCTTTGTTGACCTTTGTGGCGAACAATTAGATGGTCATGCTCAGAATTTAATTCGTGTTATGGCTGATAATGGCCGTTTATCAACGTTGCCTGAAGTATTGAGCCAATTTATTCAATTGCGCGCAGTACTAGAGTCAACGGTTGACGTTGAAGTAACTTCTGCCATTGAGCTAACTAAACAGCAGCTAGCTAACATTTCTGCAGCGATGGAAAAACGTCTATCACGCAAAGTGAAGCTGAATTGCAAAATTGATAAGTCTGTTATCGCAGGCATGATTATACGCGCCGGTGACCTCGTCATCGATGGCAGTATTCGTGGCCGTTTAGAGCGATTAACTGACGTCTTGCAGTCTTAAGGGGACTGGAGCATATGCAACTGAATTCCACTGAAATCAGCGAACTGATCAAGCAGCGCATTGCTCAGTTCAATGTAGTGAGTGAAGCTCACAATGAAGGTACGATTGTATCCGTTAGTGACGGTATTATTCGTATCCACGGTTTAGCCGAAGTTATGCAGGGTGAGATGATCGCACTGCCGGGTAACCGTTTCGCTATCGCACTGAACTTAGAGCGCGACTCTGTTGGTGCGGTTGTGATGGGTCCTTATGCTGACTTAGCAGAAGGCATGAAAGTTAAATGTACAGGTCGTATTCTGGAAGTTCCTGTTGGGCGTGGTCTGCTTGGCCGTGTGGTAAACACACTGGGTGAGCCGATTGATGGTAAAGGTGCAGTAGAGCATGATGGATTCTCACCTGTTGAGATGATTGCTCCTGGTGTTATCGACCGTCAATCAGTTGATCAGCCTGTACAAACAGGTTACAAATCCGTCGATGCCATGATCCCAATTGGTCGTGGTCAGCGTGAATTGATCATCGGTGACCGTCAAACAGGTAAAACTGCTCTGGCTGTCGATGCGATCATCAACCAACGCGACTCTGGCATTAAATGTATCTATGTCGCTATCGGTCAGAAAGCCTCTACTATTTCGAACGTTGTTCGTAAATTAGAAGAACATGGCGCGTTAGAAAACACCATTGTTGTTGTTGCTTCTGCATCAGAATCAGCAGCGCTGCAATACCTAGCACCTTATTCTGGTTGCGCAATGGGTGAATACTTCCGTGACCGTGGTGAAGATGCACTGATTATTTATGATGACCTGTCTAAACAGGCTGTCGCATACCGTCAAATTTCACTGTTACTTCGTCGTCCACCTGGACGTGAAGCATACCCTGGTGACGTTTTCTATCTGCACTCCCGTTTACTTGAGCGTGCTGCTCGCGTTAATGCTGAGTACGTAGAAGCATTCACTAATGGTGAAGTTAAAGGTAAAACCGGCTCTCTGACTGCGTTACCTATTATCGAAACGCAAGCAGGGGACGTTTCTGCATTCGTTCCTACGAACGTAATCTCTATTACCGATGGTCAGATCTTCTTAGAATCTAACCTGTTTAACGCAGGTATCCGTCCAGCTGTTAACCCAGGGATCTCCGTATCTCGTGTTGGTGGTGCAGCTCAGACTAAGATCATGAAGAAACTTTCTGGTGGTATCCGTACTGCTCTTGCGCAGTATCGTGAGCTGGCAGCATTCTCACAGTTCGCTTCCGATCTGGACGATGCTACCCGTAAACAATTGAACCACGGTCAGAAAGTGACTGAATTGCTGAAACAGAAACAGTACGAACCAATGTCTGTCGCACAACAGTCTTTATCACTGTTTGCAGCAGAACGTGGTTATCTGGAAGATGTTGAAATTTCAAAAGTTGTGCCATTTGAAGCGGCTTTATTAGCTTATGCCTCTCGTGAACATGCTGATTTATTGAAAGAAATCAACCAGACTGGTACTTATAACGAAGAAATCGAAGCGAAGCTGAAAGGCGTGCTAGAAAACTTCAAAGCGACTCAGTCCTGGTAATAACTATTCGGCCTAATAGTTAAACATTAGGCCGTCTGGTTCATGAGGAGAAGCAGAAATGGCCGGCGCAAAAGAGATACGTTCGAAGATCGCCAGTGTGCAAAACACACAGAAGATCACTAAAGCGATGGAGATGGTCGCCGCGTCGAAAATGCGTAAAACGCAGGAACGCATGGCAGCCAGCCGTCCTTATGCAGAAACCATGCGCAGTGTGATTGGTCACCTTGCGTTAGGGAATCTGGAATACAAACATCCATACCTCGAAGAGCGTGAAGTTAAACGTGTCGGGTACCTGGTTGTTTCGACCGACCGTGGTTTGTGTGGTGGTTTGAACATTAACTTGTTCAAAAAACTGCTGGCAGACATGAAAGAGTGGTCTGAAAAAGGTGTGCAGGTAGATTTAGCACTCATCGGTTCTAAAGCCGCTTCATTCTTTGGCTCAGTAGGCGGGAATGTGGTTGGTCAAGTAACGGGTATGGGTGATGATCCAAAACTGTCAGACCTTATCGGTCCAGTCAATATCATGTTGCAGGCTTATGACGAAGGTCGTTTAGATAAACTGTATGTGGTGGCAAATAAGTTCATCAATACCATGGCTCAAGAGCCTAAAATTCTTCAGGTTTTACCATTACCACCAGGTGATGATGAAGAGCTGAAAGAAAAATCTTGGGATTATCTGTACGAACCTGATCCTAAGGCGTTACTGGATACTTTACTGCGTCGTTATATCGAATCGCAAGTTTACCAGAGCGTCGTAGAGAACTTAGCGAGTGAGCAGGCCGCCCGAATGGTCGCGATGAAAGCCGCTACAGATAACGGTGGTAACCTGATTAAAGAACTGCAATTGGTGTACAACAAAGCACGCCAAGCAAGCATTACTCAGGAACTTACAGAAATTGTGTCTGGTGCAGCCGCGGTATAACAGCTAGGTTTACGAATTACGTAGAGGATTCAAGATGGCTACTGGAAAGATTGTCCAGGTAATCGGCGCCGTAGTGGACGCCGAGTTCCCTCAGGATAGCGTCCCTAAAGTATACGACGCTCTTGAGGTTATGAATGGTAAAGAAAAACTGGTGCTGGAAGTTCAGCAACAGTTAGGCGGTGGTATCGTTCGTTGTATCGCAATGGGTACATCAGACGGTTTAAGCCGTGGCTTAAAAGTTGAAAACTTAGGCCACCCAATTGAAGTACCAGTAGGTAAAGCAACTCTGGGACGTATCATGAACGTTCTGGGTACACCTATCGATATGAAAGGTGATATTGCAACTGAAGAACGTTGGTCTATCCACCGTGAAGCACCAACCTACGAAGAGTTATCAAACTCACAAGAACTGCTTGAAACCGGTATCAAAGTAATGGACTTAATCTGTCCGTTCGCTAAAGGTGGTAAAGTAGGTCTGTTCGGTGGTGCGGGTGTTGGTAAAACAGTTAACATGATGGAATTGATCCGTAACATCGCGATCGAGCACTCAGGTTACTCTGTATTTGCTGGTGTTGGTGAGCGTACTCGTGAGGGTAACGACTTCTATCATGAAATGACAGATTCTAACGTTCTTGACAAAGTATCGTTAGTTTATGGTCAGATGAATGAGCCACCAGGAAACCGTCTGCGTGTTGCACTGACTGGTCTGACTATGGCTGAGAAATTCCGTGACGAAGGTCGTGACGTACTGTTATTCGTAGATAACATCTATCGTTACACCTTAGCCGGTACTGAAGTATCAGCACTGTTAGGTCGTATGCCATCAGCGGTAGGTTACCAACCAACATTGGCTGAAGAGATGGGTGTTCTGCAAGAACGTATCACTTCAACCAAAACAGGTTCAATTACCTCTGTACAAGCTGTATACGTACCTGCGGATGACTTAACTGACCCATCACCAGCAACAACGTTTGCTCACTTAGATGCGACAGTTGTACTGAGCCGTCAAATTGCTTCATTAGGTATCTACCCTGCGGTTGACCCACTGGATTCTACCAGTCGTCAGTTAGACCCACTGGTAGTTGGCCAAGAGCACTATGATGTGGCTCGTGGTGTTCAGTCTATCCTGCAACGTTATCAGGAGCTGAAAGACATCATCGCTATCTTAGGTATGGATGAACTGTCAGAAGAAGATAAACTGGTTGTTGCGCGTGCGCGTAAGATCCAGCGCTTCCTATCTCAGCCATTCTTCGTTGCTGAAGTATTTACCGGATCACCAGGTAAGTTCGTTTCCCTGAAAGACACTATCCGTGGCTTTAAAGGTATTCTGAACGGTGATTATGACCACCTGCCAGAGCAGGCGTTCTACATGGTTGGTACTATCGAAGAAGCAGTAGAAAAAGCTAAGAAGCTTTAATACGGCTGACGGGAGGTTGATATGGCCGATACATCGTTCCACCTGAAAGTTGTCAGCGCTGAAAAGCAGTTATATGACGGCGAAGTTAAACGAATTCAGGTAACAGGTAGCGAAGGTGAGCTGGGTATTTATCCGCAGCATACCCCGTTATTAACTGCCATAAAACCGGGCATGGTACGTGTCGTAAAAACATCGGGCGAAGAAGAGGTTATCTACCTTTCAGGTGGTATTCTCGAAGTTCAGCCGACTGGCGTCATTGTACTGGCAGATACAGCTATCCGTGGTCGTGATTTGGATGAAGCGAAAGCGTTAGAATCTAAGCGTAAAGCTGAAGAACACATTCAATCCTCTCATGGTGATGTTGATTATGCTCAAGCATCAGCAGAATTAGCCAAAGCGATTGCAAAACTACGTGTAATCGAATTGACTCGACGTTGATGTAAATAGGCAGTCTATGAATAAAAAAGCCAGTTGGTTCTTCGCTAACTGGCTTTTTTGCGTCATGAAATATTTTGTGTGACGAAATATGTAGTATTATTTGGCATAAACAGGTTTACTTGCCATTCTTTACGGGAGTTATCGGGTTAATTATGTCTAATTCAGCTAAAAGCGTTGTTATTCTTGCTGCGGGAAAAGGCACCCGCATGTATTCACAGTTACCTAAAGTTCTTCATAAACTTGCGGGTAAATCCATGGTTCAACATGTGATTGATACTGCCAAGTCATTAGGCGCTCAACAAACACACCTTGTCTATGGGCATGGTGGTGAACTAATGAAAGAAAAATTAGGTTCACAACCCGTTAATTGGGTACTACAAGCAGAGCAACTAGGTACAGGTCACGCAATGCAACAAGCCGCGCCTTTCTTTGCTGATGATGAAGATATCCTGATGCTTTACGGTGATGTTCCACTTATCACCAAAGAAACGTTAGAACGTTTAATTGAAGTCAAACCAGAAGGCGGTATTGGTTTATTAACGGTTATTTTAGATAACCCAACGGGTTATGGTCGTATTGTTCGTGAAAATGGCGAAGTAACTGGCATTATCGAACAAAAAGATGCATCTGAAGAACAACTCAAAATTACTGAAATCAACACGGGTATTTTAGTAGCAAACGGCGGTGATTTAAAACGTTGGTTAGGTAAGCTCAATAATAACAATGCACAAAAAGAGTATTACATTACTGACATTATCGCGTTAGCGTATAAAGAAGGTCGTAAAATTGAAACGGCTCACCCTCGTCGCCATAGTGAAATGGAAGGTGTGAATAACCGTTTACAACTGGCTGCATTAGAACGTATTTACCAAACAGAACAAGCTGAACGTTTATTATTAGAAGGCGTTATGTTGCTTGATCCTGCTCGTTTTGATCTACGTGGTACATTAACTCACGGTAAAGACGTCGTGATTGATACCAACGTGATTATTGAAGGTGATGTCACTTTAGGTAACAACGTTGAAATTGGCACAGGGTGTGTCCTGAAAAACTGTGTGATTGGCGCTAATTCTATTATTAGCCCTTATACGGTGATCGAGGATGCAAACTTAGCACAAGAGTGTACTGTCGGACCATTTGCACGCCTTCGTCCGGGAAGTGAATTAGCGGATAAAGCTCACGTTGGTAACTTTGTTGAGATGAAAAAAGCAAGCTTAGGTGTTGGCTCTAAAGCGGGTCATCTGACTTACTTAGGCGATACTGAAGTAGGCGCTAATGTTAATATCGGTGCAGGTACTATTACTTGTAACTACGATGGTGCGAATAAATCCAAAACAGTGATTGGTGATGATGTCTTTATTGGTTCAGATACCCAATTAGTTGCGCCAGTTACGGTTGCTAATGGTGCAACAATTGGTGCAGGAACAACACTCACTAAAAACGTGAATGAAAACGAATTAGTGATCAGTCGAGTTAAACAAACTCATATCAGTGGATGGAAACGTCCAGTGAAGAAAAAACAATAATTTTAAGAAAAGGGCGTATATTTCATTAGCGCCCTTTTCTTGTACGCTATTATTCTAAAAACAAAAAAAATATCCCCGCTTTCTACAATGGCTTGGGGAACAAACCAATCAGGTATAAGACATCCAAGTGCGAATAAACGCACAGTTTTAGGAATAACACAATGTGTGGAATAGTAGGTGCAGTTGCACAACGCGATATCGCTGAAATCTTAATTGAAGGCTTACGTCGTTTAGAATACCGCGGTTATGATTCTGCGGGTTTAGCTGTTGTGGATAATGACTGTAAAATGACACGTCTGCGAGAAGCTGGCAAAGTACAAATGCTGGCAGAAGAGGCAGAAAAAACACAAGTGATTGGTGGTACAGGTATTGCTCATACACGTTGGGCAACACATGGTGAACCTTGTGAAGATAATGCGCATCCTCATGTATCGGGTACGATTGCCGTTGTACATAATGGTATTATCGAAAACTACCAAGAACTGAAAGCAGAATTAATTAAAAAAGGGTATCAGTTTGCTTCTCAAACTGACACTGAAGTAATTGCTCACCTTGTTAACTGGGAACAGCGCCAAGGCGGTACATTACGTGAAGTTGTACAACGCGTTATTCCTCAATTACGTGGTGCTTACGGTACCGTTATTATGGATAGCCGTACACCTGAGTTATTAGTTGCTGCTCGCTCTGGTAGCCCGCTGGTGGTAGGTTTGGGCGTGGGTGAAAACTTCCTTGCTTCTGACCAATTAGCTCTATTACCTGTTACTCGTCGCTTTATCTACCTTGAAGAAGGGGATATTGTTGAGGTCACTCGTCGCCATGTTCATATTTTTGATGTGAATGGCGAAGAAGTTGTGCGTGATACGATTGAATCAAATGTTCAATACGATGCAGGTGATAAAGGTGTTTACCGTCACTACATGCAAAAAGAGATCTATGAACAGCCTCTCGCGATTAAAAACACGCTTGAAGGTCGTTTAAAATCAGAAACGATTGATCTCAGTGAACTAGGATCTAAAGCTGAAGATATCTTATCTAAAGTTGAACATATTCAAATTGTCGCTTGTGGGACTTCTTATAATGCCGGTATGGTTTCACGTTATTGGTTTGAATCTTTAGCGGGTATTCCTTGTGATGTCGAAATTGCATCAGAATATCGCTACCGTAAACCAGCAACTCGCCGTAATAGCTTATTGATCACATTATCTCAATCAGGTGAAACGGCTGATACATTGGCAGCTTTACGTTTATCTAAAGAGTTAGGATATTTATCATCACTGGCGATTTGTAACGTTGCTGGCTCTTCTTTAGTTCGTGAATCTGAATTTGTTTTAATGACTAAAGCGGGTGCTGAAATTGGTGTGGCATCAACTAAAGCATTTACCACACAGTTAACCGTTCTATTAATGCTGGTGGCATATATGGGACGTATTAAAGGTTTCGCGACATTAGAGCAAGAAGTTTCAACGGCATTACACGCATTACCAAGCCGTATTGAAAGCATGTTATCGAAAGATAAAGTGATTGAAGCGTTAGCTGAAGACTTCTCAGAAAAAAGTCACGCTTTATTCTTAGGTCGTGGCGATCAATACCCGATTGCGGTAGAAGGTGCATTAAAGCTAAAAGAGATCTCTTATATTCATGCAGAAGCTTATGCTGCGGGTGAATTAAAACATGGCCCATTAGCATTAATTGATGCGGATATGCCAGTTATCATAATTGCGCCAAACAATGAATTATTAGAAAAATTAAAATCTAATATTGAAGAAGTACGTGCGCGTGGTGGCTTACTGTATGTGTTTGCGGATCAAGATGCGGGCTTTGAAGAAAATGAAACGATGAAGTTAATTTCTTTACCTCATGTTGAAGAGCTTATCGCGCCTATTTTCTATACCGTACCATTACAGTTGTTGTCTTATCATGTGGCGTTAATTAAAGGCACTGATGTAGACCAACCTCGTAACTTAGCAAAATCGGTTACAGTTGAATAAATAAAGTTAGCTTTATTCTAAAAAAAACCAGTTATGCTGTAAAAAGCAGGCTGGTTTTTTTATGTCTAGAAAATAAAACTCTGCCCGTAAATCGATAACAGGCAGAGGAAAATAGCACCATCGGAGAGATATATTGCTATTAAAACAACACAACAGTAAAAACAAAACTAGTTGTAAGACTTAAACAGGGATTGGTTACCTGATTTATCAAAGGCGATCACTTGGTAAGGCTCTTTGTAATCACCTGCATACATACCTAAACTACCTGCGGGCATTCCTGCAACCGCAATACCCGATTTAGATTTATCCACTAAGTTGATATTTTTTAAGCTATCGACAGGGATGTGCCCAACTAAATCTTTACCTTGATAAGTCGCAAAGTGGCAACTTAATAAATTATTGGGTACACCTGCTTGTTGATATTTTTCCATTAATTGTGTTTCTGAAACAATATTCACTTTAATGTTAAAACCGGCTTCTTTCATACCATCAGCCCATAACGTACAGCATCCACAACTCTCTGTTTTATAAACCTCAACAATATTATTAGAAGCATAAGCTGTACTTGTAAAAGCAGAGATTGCAATGACAGAAGGCAGTAATAATTTTTTCATTGTTCATTCCTTTTATTAAGTTGATAGACGAAACACTAATCTTTCCCCCTACGGGAAGGTCAATTTAATTAAGGTATAAACGCGTAGAGTTTTGTAAAAAAATATTTATAGAAAACAAAGATATAAATAATACTTTGCTGACCCTTTTTTGATGCTTTTCGGGAATATAACCCGATATAAAAAGAAAAAAGCCTGCATAGCAGGCTCAAAATGGAGAAAACAGGGTAAACGTAGAGTTGAGGGTATCTCATTAAGTTAAATCACCTCTTGCGAAGAGTATTTGTGCTTTAACTTTAAATGACTATAAACCTAAACTTAACCGGAGGTTAAAGCGGAGAAATTTGTATAAAGGGTCCAAATTTATTGATTAAACTAAAATATAAAAAAGTAAAAAATAAAAAGCTAATATATTTCAATATATTAGCTTTTATAATAAACAGACTATGTTTAATTTAAATACAAATTATTTGATGGTAATTATTTGATAATGGTAATTTGTTTTACGTCGATCTCAGTACTTGTCCATTCTTTATCAACTTTACCTTCAATTCTGACGGTATTATCTGGTGTAACTGTTTGTCCACGCCATCTTTTATTGTCGATATCCACATTGATACCGCCAGTGCTGTCTTCAAAAACATACAGCTCATCACCAATTTTCTTGGTAATTTTGCCCGTTAAGATAACCCAAGTGTCATCGGAAAGATCTTTTGCTTTTGCAACAGTGGTTTCGCTAATGGAAGGACCTTTAAATCCCCCTTGATCTGCACTTGATTGGGTAGTGCCTTGAGGAGAAACAAAACCACCATTATTATGAGATGTTGTATTGGCTTGAGATGCAAAAGCCAACGTACTACCAATTAATAATACAAGAATTTTTTTCATATCAAGCTCGCTTTTTGGTTAAAATATAACTAATTATGGTACTTATTTTATTTCAGTTTTATATATAAAAAAGTATGTAAAGGTAAATCTAGGTATTAATGTATCAAATGATTGATGGTGTGATTTAAAAGCCAGAGTTATATTTTATAGTGTTGTTTTTTCCAATGTAAGTATCTATCACTAAAGACTTCTTTTCTTTAAGTTAAATCCTCTAGTTATTTCCCCTTAGGATCAGTGTAGACCGTTATTCAAATATATACCCTGTAGGATCATTGTTTTTAGATGTATTACCTCTTATCATCCAGCGCCTTCAAATTTTTTTTAATTTTCCCCTATTATTTTTAGAGGTTTTAGGTTTTATGACTAACGAACGCATTGCCAATCCGGGTCCATTAGGTTTAATGGGTTTTGGTATGACAACGATTTTGTTGAACATACATAATGCCGGTTTTTTCCCCGTAGTCTCAGTCATTATGAGTATGGGAATTTTTTATGGTGGGATCGCACAAGTTATTGCTGGAATTTTTGAGTTCAAAAAAGGCAATACTTTTGGAGCCACTGCATTTACCTCTTACGGCTTTTTTTGGGTAACATTGGTCGGAATTTGGTTATTACCCGTGATGGGCTTAAGTGAACCGACAACACCTCTCTTTTTAGGTGTATTTTTAGCGTTATGGGGAATTTTTACCTTTTTCATGTTTATTGGCACATTAAAAGCCAATAGAGCACTCCAGTTTGTCTTTTTAAGTCTGACCATTTTATTTGCATTACTGGCGATAGGAAATATCACAGGTAATGCACTGATTTTAAAAGTTGCAGGTTTTGAAGGTATTATTTGTGGTGCCAGTGCTTTTTATCTTGCAATGGCTGAAGTATTAAATGAGATGTATGGCAGAACAATACTGCCAATTGGTCACAAGTAACCGCTTTATAAAGAAGTGGCTATTTAGCCACTTCTACTACTTGGCTTTTACGGCGTATTAATTTTCTTGCACACCATGCATAAAGTAACCCGGCAACGACACCGGAAATATGTGATTCTGTTGATACACCTAATTGTCCCGGAATTAAACCATATGCCATTGATCCGTAATAGAATAGAACAAAGAGTGCAATAACAATATCGATTATTTTATGCCGAGTAAAAGCGTGAGCAATAAGTAAAGACCATAATCCAAAAATCCACCCACTTGCACCAACATGAATAGCATTTCGTCCAAAAATCCAAACTAATAAACCGCTTACGATAATAATAAATATGCTGGATAGCACATATTCTCGTAGAGATTGTGTCATGGATAAAAAGCTAAGAATAAGAAACGGGAGTAGGTTACTAAATAGATGGGACCAAGATCCATGAATGAAAGGCGCGATAAAAATACCAATTAAACCTTCACCCGTTCTTGGAATAATCCCCCATTGGAAAAGAGATATGGGGAATAGTGAGTTAATAAGTTGAAGTAAGACTAATATGATAGTTAACCCGCCAAGAAAGGTGAGCCTTTTTTTAAACCAAACTTTATCCATAACATAGCCTTAATAATGTGATGCCGTTGATAAAACACTATAACGCTATAACTATAAATATAAATAGAAGAGCCTCTAATAAAAAAGAAGAAAGGCTCTTTTTTATTTATTAGTCTAATAAATTAAGGCAAGCAGCTCCACGAGCGCCACCTGCATCACCATGACGTGCTTTTTCTATTGCTGGAATTTGTGCACTTCCATAGACACAGTGTGAGAGATATTCGGGCAATTGATCATACAGCGCATTAAATTGTGATAATCCACCACCAACAACAATTAAATGTGGATCAAGCACAGTAAGAATATTACTTAGATAAATGGCTAACACTTTCATATAACGATCAACGTGTTCTTCAGTTTTCTTATCTCCAGCATAGTATTGCTCAACAATATCAACAGCTCTTTTAGGAGTGTGATTGAAGGCCTTATACATACGTTCAAAACCACGACCAGATAAATAAGTTTCAAAACACGCTTTTTTGCCACAACCGCAGATGATTTTTGGCATTGTCTCGCCAATCACGTTATCTGCGTCCACATTCAGATTCATATGCCCAATTTCACCGGCAATTCCATTCTTGCCAGACAATACTTTGCCATCAATAACAAAACCGCCACCAACACCAGTGCCTAAAATAAGTCCAAGTACAGAAGGATGATGACGAAATTCGGGGTCCCATGCTTCCGATAAGGCAAAGCAGTTAGCATCATTTTCAACTTTAACCGGTCTATTGAGTATATGTGCAAGATCATGAACCATAGGTTTGTATTTCGCTGCTGGAACATTAGTAGTAAATACTGTTCCTTCTTTTGCATTCACAATACCAGGAACACCAACCCCGATTTTTCCTCTACATCCTAATTCAATGTCAGCTTCTAAGGTCAGTTCCTTAAAAACATTCAATAATGCCGGATAATCATTTTTAGGTGTAGGAACTCGTTTTTGCCACACTTGAGTCAGATCTTTATCAAAAACGGCAAGCTCTATTTTTGTGCCGCCCATATCAAAACCATAATACATATCAGTCTCTTAATTATTCTGTAAATATTATTTATAGCAACGACAAGGTTGTCGTTACGTGGCCATTTCTATTTCAGTCAATACTTAAGTTATCTCTACTGCTTATATACACTAGGTTAAAGAAGAACAGTGATTGGTGACAGTTGAGTTTTCTTTATCTATTGATTACTACTTTCAATCAAAACACTACGTACTTTCATTAGAGCAAAGCCTAATAAATTTAATCCATTCCAAAGTAGAGGATTGTTAATCTCATTGCCTTGCTCACTTAAACCGACTCCCCATATTTTATCAACGGGGCTTGCTTCAACAAGCACACGATTGCCTGTTGAAATCAGAAATTTACCAAGCTCTTCATTTTGGGAAAACTTAGCGATATTGGCACGAATAACAATATCCATACGGTGTTGTTCCCAAATACCTTGGTCAAATCCTTTTACTTCTCTGCCTAATGCTTTCGCAGAGCCTGGATTAGATGCAGTAATAATGCGCTTTCTGACTTCTATATCATTAAATAGCTTCGCTTTTTCAGCCATCATACAGTGCTCAGCGCTGGCATAACGTACATCATCTAATATAAAAGGTGCAGGATACCATTGGCTAAAGCAACTTTTTGCGATGTCATTGCCTTTACTTTTGTGTCCCCAAAAGTAGATGTACTTTATTTTCTTTCCTGCCCGAAATTCTTTTTTTAATTGTTCTAAATCCATCTTTTTTCCCGTTATGTTGAATACTCCTCATTCACTTTATAAAGATAGCATAGAAGTAAAGAAGGATAGAGTGCCTTTTTGCTATTCTGCTTATAGGTGAAGCGATTCCGCTATTTTGAATTATTCTTATAAAATTAATCTTAATTAGACTTATTTTTGCTGAATGATAAAAAAATAGCGCTTAGATTACTAGGATTACTCTTAAAAGAATTGAGCTAAAGAGCCTCTTTATTTATATAATCACACAAAAGGATAATCTTAAAACGATATTGCTTACTTAGTATAAAGGTGTAGTTAATTAAGTATTTCTAATATAAAAAAGTGTATTTATCGGTATTTATACTAATTATTGGTATTTATAACTAATATAATGGTTATTATATAATTAAATTAACAACTTATGTTAATTGATACGTTAATTTTCATTGTTACATTTATTATTTGAACTAGGTCACGCTTGTGCGTTTGTTAAGCTAAATTAACAATATTGTTTTATAGGTAAAATATTACTTAAGTTAATTATTCTGTAATACAGGTTATTCTTAGCGGTATTTACTATAAGTAAATAATAAAACCAATCATAGATTGATAATCTATTTTTGTCTTTTATTTTGATGTTTTTTTCTAAAACTTAACCAATACTGATATATTTTATTTTTTTCTCAGTGAAATAGACCGATCGTAATATGATAAAAAGCAATAAACACAACTTTTGGGTGTAAAAAAGGGGGCTATTTTGATGATGATCAATATGAATAAATAATCCTTTCTATTTTTAGTTGTTATTTTTTTAGTCTTTTTTGGAATGGAAAAAAGAGGGTTTATTAAAATTGATCTTGATGGGTTCTTTGGTTTTTAGAAGAAATAATATCAATAAATAATTATTTTAGAATTTTATTTTTATAAAATTTATACAAATTGTTATTAATTAACTCTAGTTATTATCTGGTTTAAAAACCTATTTTTTTAGGTAAAAAAGACGCTATTTTTGATAGTAATAATAAATATAAGATTAAGTAGAAGTACCCATTTTTATAAAGTGAAAATGAGTAGCGTTTTACTTTTTACACTTTTTTTGATGTTGTCTTTTTCATTAAAATAATTATACAATTTAAATTAAATAATCATTACTCCTAATCGGATGATGCTTATTTGTAATTAAATAGATTAGTATTTATAAGATTATTTTACCCTACATAGTTGATGTTCATTAATTGATGATTTAATGAGAGTTTAAATATGAATTTATAAAGATATATTTTTAACTTATTGTAAAAATTATCTATAAGGTTCTCTCTTCCTTATTTTGGATGAGCATCAAATTATTGAACAAGGTTTAGAGTACTGTTATTAAAGGGGCCACACTATGTATGATGATATTAGTAACCTAAAAAATAAGTTTCAGGAAGATGCCTTTGCTTTTCAAGAGTTTTCTTCCTCTACAATACAAGATATTGATAATAAAATAGAATCAGTAGTTATAAATAAAGAAGATAATAATAAAATTAGTAATTTGAGTAATAACACGTTTTCTGAAACTTCACTTGTCGTGAAAAACGAACCAAAACAGCCTGTTACTTCATCGTCTATTCCTTCTTATCACCAGGATGCTTTAGTTGTTAAAGCAAAGAAAGACAATTTAATTAAGAGTAATGAAAATTTGTTAGCAGATAATAAAATATTTGATAACAAAGAAACGGATAGAGTTCATGCCCATGAAAATATATCACTAAAAGATATATTGTCATTTATTGCCTCTGTCTAATCTAAATAAGTAAAACTCTTTGTGTAAATAAATAATATTGACTGGTGTCAATCTTTAGCCATTGTTATTTTATTTTTTAAGATAAGTTTATTTCTTTTCGATATTTATTAATGTCGATAGGGTGCCTTTGTCTTAAGAAAAGATCTATGGCGATGACAAAGGTATGGGTTTATGAATAAAATATTTAAAACATTAATTACGGCTTTTCTATTGATAACAATGTTTTCACTCATTGTTATGCCAATGAGCGCCGAACAACAATATATATTCGGTATTATCAATATATTGTTGTTATTTGTTGTCGGTTTTAAAAAATCAAAAAAACGATTATTAACAATGGTTTTTATTTCATTGTTGATGTCAACGCGTTATCTCTACTGGCGTGCAACAAATACCTTAAATTTTAATACAACTATCGAGGCTGTTTTAGGTAGTGGTTTATTTATGGCGGAGATTTATTCTTGGATAATATTAGTCCTAGGATATTTCCAAACCTCATGGCCATTAAATAGAAAAATAGCCCCTTTACCTAAAGATGTTTCTCAATGGCCTACTGTTGATATTTATATTCCAACATATAACGAAAGTTTGGATGTTGTGCGTGATACCGTCCTTGCTGCACAAGCTATCGATTATCCACAAGATAAAATGAAAGTTTATATATTGGATGATGGTAGTCGTGAAGAATTTAAGCAATTCGCGGGTGATGTTGGTGTAACTTACATTGAACGTGAAGTTCATGATCACGCTAAAGCGGGTAACTTAAATCATGCGATGGGATTAACAGACGGTGAGCTAATCTGCGTTTTTGACTGTGACCACATCTCAACACGTATTTTCTTGCAAGCAACAGTAGGTAGCTTCCTTGAAGACCCAAAATTAGCGCTGATCCAAACACCACACTATTTCTACTCAGCAGACCCATTTGAACGTAATTTAAGTGCGGCTAAAGATGCACCCCATGAAGGCGCACTTTTCTATGGTCCTGTTCAACGTGGTAATGATAACTGGAATGCGACATTCTTCTGTGGTTCATGTGCTGTTATGCGTCGTAGCGCTCTTGAAGAAATCGGAGGGATTGCTGTTGAAACGGTTACCGAAGATGCACACACTGCGCTTAAATTACAGCGTTTAGGTTGGAACTCAGCATTTATTGATATTCCTTTAGCCGCAGGCCTTGCAACAGAACGTTTAGCATTACACGTTAACCAACGTATTCGTTGGGCTAGAGGAATGACACAGATATTCCGTGTTGATAATCCAATGTTGGGTCGTGGTTTAACATTCCCTCAGCGTTTATGTTATCTCAATGCCATGCTCCACTTTCAGTACGGTTTGCCTCGTATCATCTTCTTGACTGCACCATTACTGTTTATGTTATTTAACCTTAATATTATCGCTTCATCCGCAAGCATGATATTTGCCTATGCATTACCACACTTAATCATGTCGGTTTATGTCAACTCGAAAAATATCGGTAAATACCGTTACTCTTTTTGGGGGGAAATTTATGAAACCGTCATGGCATTTAGTTTGGTATTACCTACCTTACTGAGTTTAGTTTCACCAAAATTAGGTAAATTTAACGTAACAGATAAAGGTGACTTGCTTGATAAAAGCTATATGGATTACCTCACTGTACGTCCATTAATTATCACTGCACTTCTTCTTATCACTGGGATTTCATGGGTTGTTGTCCGTTACTTATTAAATGACTTCCAAGGTATTGACCCACTGGTTATTGTTTTAAACCTTACTTGGGCAACTTACAGTTTATTTATCATTCTAGCCTCTATTGCAGTAGGTAAAGAGACGCGACAAATTCGTAAAAATACTCGGATCAACGCATCTTTACCGATTACGTTACATTTTGATGATGGCGCTGAATTAACAACGACCACAGAAGATATTTCAATGGGTGGCGTTCGTATTGCCGTAAATAAAATGTCTGAACTTCGCCAACGTAATGTCACTTCAATCACCCTGAATGTACAACGAGATGAAGTTACCGTTCCTGTTGATATGGTGAGTTTAGAAAGCAATCAACTACGTCTTGAATTCTTACCTATTGATTTAAATCTTCGTCGTAAATTGGTGCGCATTGTCTTTGGTCGTGCTGATGCATGGATCCATCAAGCTGATTATAAAGACAAGCCATTTAAAGAATTGGCGGGTATTACACGTTGTATTTTTGAACTGTTCTTTGGTCGTCGCCAAAAAGTGAAAGCGCCAGCAACAAGAACGAAAGCAAAAGCTTCACTCTCTGTGCAATCTATTAACGGGGATGACTAAGCATGAAAAAGAAACTGACATTAATGCTAAGCCTGACGGCGATAGCGATCGCAAGTATTCATCTTTCTCAAGCAGATACCGGAATGTTAGAACTAGGAGGGGAGCTTTTACCTGACCCGACTTCTTATACACATTCACAAGTGCAACAAAATGCGAATAACCCGATCCAACTTGAAGATGGCGTATTGTCTGAAGCGCGTAATATTGAAGAGCAATTAACATTAGCACAAATGGGAAGCCCCTCACCTATCGTGTTATCAGGAAGAAAATTACTTTCTGGTGTGACTTTTAATATGGCGAACGATTTATTTATTGATAAAGCAACATTAACGATGAAGGTGAAAGCGTCTCAAGGATTAATTCAATCTGATCAAACACTTCACTTAATGTTAAATGGTCAACCTATGGGATTTCTACCTTTAGAAGAAGGTGGGCAAGAGCATGAATATGTTTTAGAAATTCCTGAAATGATGTTGACGAATGTGAATAACCTCAGCTTTCGTTTAGCCAATCGTGATGCATTGGATGAAAACCAATGTATTCCTCCACTGGCGGAAGGATTAAGCCTGGTTATTTCACCGGATTCATCATTAGATTATCGAGGTCGCTGGATTAATGGCGGGTATAGTCTGGAACGATTGCCCCTACCGTTCTTTGATCCTGACAGAATGACAGCGACCTCGTTACCTATCATATTGTCAGATAAACCTGACCATGCAGAGGTAACAACGGCAGCTATAGCTGCATCATGGTTTGGCAGTTTTAGCCATGATATTAAGCAAGTTGATTTACCCGTTTTAATGAATCAGTTACCTGAAAGTGATGGTATTTTAGTTGGCTATTCAGGACAGACTATTGCGGGGATTACATTACCTTCAGGAAATAGTGGGCAATTAACTATTGTTGATAATCCGGTCGATCCTGTTTTCAAATTATTACTGATCAGCGGTGATAATGAAAAATCTCTTCGCCAAGCTGTATGGGCGTTAAACAACGGTAAATTGCCACAAAACGATCACTTAGTGGTGCCTTCTCAAACGCTTGCCATGAGCACTGATTACGATGCACCTCGTTGGTTAAATACCAATAAACCGGTTTCGTTAAGTCAAATTGCCAATAATAGTGATGATTTCTCACGCCAAGGTATTAACCATGCACCAAATCAGTTTTCGTTTCGAGTCTCTCCTGATCTCTTTTGGTGGGATGGTGATGCACTGCCTTTAGATTTGAAATATGTTTTTCCTCATTCGGATAAACTAAATAGTCGTCGTTCTTCATTAATTGTCTCTTTGAATAACCAATTCTTAGGTACATTGTATCCGGCGCGTTCAGAGCCTTTAGGGATGTTAAGACAATGGCTAGGAATGGAGAGCGAACAGCAAAATAGCACGCTCTATTTAAATCCTCGTCAAATTTATAGTCAGAACCAATTACAGTTTTATTTTGATTTACGTGAACCTGATGATTCACCGTGTATTTTAACGGATGGTAGTAGCTTAATTAGCCAAATAGATCCGCAATCAACGCTGCAATTTAAAAATACTTGGCACTACTCAAGAATGCCGAACTTGGCTTATTTTTCAGGAGCGTCATTCCCATTTAGTCGCCGTGCGGATTTTTCACAAACCACTCTACTATTACCTGAAAGTCCAACAATAGAAGAGCTTTATACCTTAGTGAACTTAATGGCGAGATCAGGTTATGCCACAGGCACACCGGTTTCTCATGCTTCAGTTTTTTTAGGTGCTAAAGAGCTTGAGAAAAATAACCTCTCTCAACACGATGTGTTAGCAATTGGCTCATTAAATAGTGAGGGATTTCTACCCGCTCGTTTTTCACAACAAACGTTCTCATTTTTAAATAAAAACGTCGAAATCAAACCGCAATCATTGATTGATAAGGCAAAAGGTTGGATGGCTGGCGATTATTTATCTCAAAGTGGTGATGCTGCAAGTTACTTATCTTCAGTGAAAGATTGGCGTGGCATGATGAGTTTTATCTCACCTTGGGCAAACGATAGGGTTGTCGTATTAGTTACAGCTAAAGGTAATGACTCGATAAAAACCATTATCAATGACTTAAATTTAGCTCAAATAAATGCGGCTATTAAAGGCGACATCACTCTGATTAGCGGTAAAGACACCGTAAAAAGTTTCCATTTAGGCGAACACTTTTCGCAAGGTGACTTACCTTTCTTACAACAATTCCTTTGGTATAGCTCTAGACACGTATATTTGCTGGGTCTTTTAGCTGTTGGTTTTTGTGCGCTGACGGGTCTCGTGACTTATTACTGGTTACAACGTCGTTCAACTCGTCGTTTACATCAGATATCACAGCATCGTTCAGACAAATAAGGGGGGATATAAGATGAAAAATCACGCACTTAATATCATCGTTAAAGTCATCTATGCAGGCTGCATTCTAGGGGCTTCAAGCCAAGTACAAGCAACTGCCGTTGAGGCGAATACAGCTGCAACTGATCCAAATATTGTCAGTTCTCTTATTGAACAAGCTAATTATTGGCACGGTAGAGCGCACGATGAACGAGCAGTAGAAGCACTGCAAAAAGTACTGATTATGGAAAGCAATAATCAGGATGCGCTGTATTTAATGGCATTCTTTACAGCGCAACAAGGTAATGAAAAACAAGCAACATATTGGCGAGAAAAACTTGCGCAAATTGCACCGCAAGATCCACGAATTGAAGGATTAAAAAACATCCGATCATCACAATTTAGTGAACAACAATTAGGATATGCCAGAGAGTTAGCCAAAAAAGGGCAACATGAAGAAGCAATAAAAGCGTATCAACGTTTATTTGTTAGTAGTGAGCCACCTGAAACACTGGCGTTAGAATATTATCAAACCATGGCTGGTGTGCCTGCTATGTTGCCTCAAGCTATTACAGGATTAAAGCAACGTGCTGCATTAATGCCTGATAATAAAGAAACGCAAAAAGCATTAGGACTAACGCTAACTTATAACGAAGAGACGCGTCGTGAAGGTATTACTATTTTAGGTAATATCTCAGGTGATGAATCAGCCAAAAAAGGTATGCGTCAAGCTCTGTTATGGCTGAATGTTCGTCCTGATGATGAAGTGTTATATAAAACCTATTTGCAAGCAAACCCGAACGATAAAGCGGTTGCAGAGCATTTCCAAGGCGCTATTCAAGGTAATGCACGCCAAGCAGGTTATACCGCATTAAATAAAGGTAAATTGAAAGAAGCCGAAGGTTATTTCAAACAAGCTTTAGCGGCAGATAACAATGATGCGCAAGCCTTAGCGGGTTTAGGTTATATCGCATTACGTTCAGGTGATTTAACCACAGGTCAGCGTTTATTAAACCAAGCTGCGCAATCAGGTGGTGAACAAGGCAGTAAATGGAAGCAACAAGCGGAAGATGCGGGTTTTTATGCGCAATTACGTGGCGCACAACAACGTGCTAAACAAGGGAATATTCAACAAGCTCTCGATCAATTAGCACCATTAACGGGAGCTTCCGGTGAAAAAGGCTTATCTGCCAACTTATTACAAGCTGACTTATTACGTAAGCAAGGTAATTTACCTGCAGCTCACCAATTGCTTTCAGGGCTTTATCAGCAAAATAGCCGTAATGAAAAAGTGATTTCTGCTTATTACTATTTATTAGTTCAGGAAGGACAGAATACGAAAGCAGAACAATTACTGGCTCAACAATCAGCCTCTTTGCGTCAAAAACTGACTGCGAATACAGATCCTTCTGAGAAATTACGTCGTGAAGCGCAAAAAGCATTAGAAAATGGTGATCGTGTTCAAGCAAGACAATTATTGACTCAAGCTCAGCGTAAAAACCCGCAAAATAACTGGGTTTACCTTGATTTAGCGCGCCTAATGGCTGCTGATGGTGATAGCGCTGGTGCAAAAAATATCATTTCACAGCTACAAAACCGCAGAACAAGAGATTCTGATTATGTGGTATCTCTGTTTTATGTTGAGCAAAAAGAGTGGGATAAAGTTTTTAACTTACTCAGTAGCCATAATCAACAAACTGAAGCTGAAAAAGCGTTATTACAGCGCGCTCGTTTCCATCGCCAACTTGCGCAAGCAGACCATTATCGTCAGGCAGGAAACCTTGTTGCAATGCGTAATATTTTACGTCCATTAATTAATCAAGTCGCTGATTATCCAAATGATGTGGGTGAATTAGCAGAAAAATTGGTTAACAGTGGATTAAACGATGAAGCGTTACAATTAGTTGAAAGTGATATTGCAAAAGGCACTAAAGGTTCGGTCGGTAACTATGCTGGCCATATCAACGTTCTCAATGAGTTAGGTCATTATACACAGGCATCTAGCTTGATTAATGATCCCGCTTTACAACAAGAAACACCGATTGTTGAGAAAAAGCGTTTAGAAGTTGCCACTAAAGTTGCGCAAGCAGATAGTCTACGTGAAAAAGGCGAAATTAAAGCCGCTTACGACGCGTTAGTGGTTGCTTTAAAAACATCACCGAATGATCCCGATTTATTAATGGCATTAAGTCGTGTTTATTTAGCGCAATCAATGCCTGAACAATCAAACAAAATTCTTTCTTATTTAGAAAAAGAGCAAGGAAAAGATAGCAAATTAATCCAAGCTCAAATCGAAGTGGCATTAGCACAAAAAGATGGAAGAAAAGCACAACAGTTATTACAGCAAATTCCTTCATCTTCACAACCGGCTTATTTATTACAAGCTGCGCAAATTGCGCAATTAAATGGTGAGAATCGCAAAGCATTAACGTTACTGCGTAGTGCGCAATGGCAAAACAGTGATAGCACATTAAAAACCTCTGCGGGTCAATTAAACGCATTAGGAGGAAGTGATAATCCTGTTCTTGCGGGTTCTATCTATGAA
This sequence comes from Proteus sp. CD3, assembly GCF_008808075.1. Taxonomy (NCBI): domain Bacteria; kingdom Pseudomonadati; phylum Pseudomonadota; class Gammaproteobacteria; order Enterobacterales; family Morganellaceae; genus Proteus; species Proteus sp. CD3. The sequence goes on from NZ_CP019686.1 coordinate 3,747,083, forward strand.
CGTAAAGAGATGGCATCGGTTCAACGTTCTATTCGTGAGCTAGAAGAGAAAGTTTCACCTTGGGTACAAGGTGGGGTGGCTATGCGTCATCGTAATGGTGATAAAGGATTATCTAACGTCACTGAAATTTCAGCGCCAATCAGTATTTCGAGTGTGCCTGGTGAAGAGTTCCGTTGGGAATTTAGTGTTAACCCTGTTTCGATGACAAGTGGTTCGGTTTCAGGAGAAAGGGCTAACCGTTTTGGTACGGGTCAGCTTCAACATGCTGAACGCTTTGCTAAAAATAGTGATAACCACGATGAGAAAAACAAAATTAATGCCGATGAAGCCGGTAGTCAACGTGCTTCTGGTGTTGAATTAGGGCTGCGTTTATCAGACAAGAATGTCAGTTTCGATGTTGGCTCTACGCCATTAGGTAAAGATACGGCAACGGTTGTTGGTGGCATCACATATTCACCTCAAATTAGCCAAAATGGGCAATTAACACTAACAGCAGAGCGCAGAGCCATAAAAGATAGTCTACTTTCTTATATGGGGCGTACAGATCCAATGACAGGCGAAAGTTGGGGGCGTGTAACACGTAACGGCGCTAAAGTTCAATATGCTTGGGATGATGGAAAAATTGGGGCTTATGCTGGTGGTGGTTTCTATAACTACGAAGGTAAAAGTGTTGCGAGTAATGATGAAGTGAAAGCGTGGATTGGCTCTTATGCTAAGTTCTATCAAGATGATCAACAAGAAGTAAAAGCTGGCGTGCATGTTGATTATATGAACTTTAGAAATAACCAAAACTACTTCTCCTTAGGGCACGGTGGTTACTTCAGCCCACAAGATTATGTGTCTGTTTCATTGCCTGTTGCTTATACCCGCCGTTTTGAAAAAGGTGAAGTCTCATTAAATGGTGCAATAGGGATACAAAGTTACAAACAAAAAGGCAGTGATTATTTCCCAACGCATGGTTATATGCAAAACGCATTAAATAAACAGAATGCAAGCGATCCTCGTATTAAATCTCAGTACGAAGAGCAAGACGAAACGAATATTACTTATAGATTAGGTTTAGACGCGAAATATTATTTAAACAAAGAAACCGAGTTAGGTGTCAGCTTATCGCATGATACATCGGGTGATTATGCTGAAGATAATATGTGGTTACACTTAAAATATACCCCAGATTTCCTGTCTAAATAATTAAGGAGACAAATAATGAATAAGCATGACAGTGATATCTTACAATTACCTTTTGAAAGTGGCTGGCAAGATCTAACTCAATTATTATTTTTTCAAATTTTAAATGACAATGATATTTCTACTGCTGGAAATAAATTAAGGAATATAGGTAAAGATATTGCCTTACGTTATCCTTTACCTGAAAGCGAAAATATTCAATTACTTGAATCACATATTAATCGCGTATTAACGCTATTTAAATGGGGTTTTGTCACGATATCTCCTGCAATGAGCGAACTTTTACTGGTTCATTGTGCATGGCCTCATTTTACGCAAAGCCAAGATGATGCTCAGTGGCGTGTTGCAAGTGCGGGTGTTTTAGAAGGGTTATATGAAGGTTGGTTAACAAATCAAGGTGGTAATGCCAAAATGCAAGTGCATCGCCAACCTACTGATGCAAAAGATGTCTTTATTTTCCGCTATGCGCATAACTCATCAGCCGAATAATAATATATATGCTTTATTGATGAGCATAGGAGGTCAAAAATGAATGAAATGATATTTAATGATGATAATTCTAAATGCTTATTAATAAAGCAATTTACTAATAATGTTTTTATGATGTTAGTAACAGATATTAATGGCATCATTATTTATGCAAATGAAAAATATTGTGAATTTAATAATGTTCACTTTGAAAATATAAAAGGTAAAAATTACAGCTTATTTAATTTAATTGACGAGAATCAAATCAATTGTTGTGTAAATGGTAATAATGATAATAAAGGAGTATATCGATTAGAAGCCAAAAGAAATAACGATATGCAACAAGATATATGGGAAGATATTAGTATTATTCCTGTATTTGATGAAAACAATTTAATTTCTCATTATGTATTTATTAGCTTGGATATTACTGATAAGGTAGAGCTAAGAAATGAGTTATTTAATAAAAGTTATATTGATTCATTAACTGGAATATCTAATCGACTAAGTATCGTTGAAAAAATTGAAAATGAACGATTAAATATTTTACAACCCTCTTCATTTTGCCTTGGTATTATAGATTGCGATAAATTCAAATCTATTAATGATCAATTCGGGCATCATGCAGGCGATAAAGTATTGTGTGAAATATCTAAACGGTTGTCACAATTAGAAAATAATGAAGTCTATTGTGGGCGACTTGGTGGCGATGAGTTTGCTGTGCTTTTCCCTAAAGGATTACGTTCTTGTTCTGTGATTTTGTTAGAAATAATAGAATCACTTTGGAAATCAATGGAAAAACCCATCAATATTAATTCTGATTTTATGTTAACGCCTTCAATTAGTTTAGGTATTGCTGAATATCCTAAGGACGGAAAAACATTATCTGAATTATTAAAATCCGCAGATGAAACACTTTATTCTATAAAAGAAATGGGTGGTAATAAATATGGGTTTTATTCTGGATTTTAAATAAAGGGTTTTAAATAAAAGATTTTAAATAAAAAGTTTTTTAATAAAGATATATAAAAATAACGTTATCTCTTTTTAACGAAGAGGGAGGTGACTGTTTTTAAAATATATCTAGCACTCCTGATGAAATATAAGAGTAAATTTAAAATAATACTAAATATTAGTTTTAGATAAATATCTATTAGAGGATTTTATTATGATGAAAGCGGTTATCCCTGTTGCTGGATTAGGTACTCGTATGTTACCTGCAACGAAATCAATTCCTAAAGAAATGCTACCTATTGTTGATCGCCCTTTAATTCAATATATTGTTGAAGAGTGCGCTCAGGCAGGCGTTGAGGAAATTATTTTAGTTACTCACTCTTCTAAAAATTCAATTGCGGATCACTTTGATACCAGTTTTGAATTAGAAAATATGCTGGAGCAGCGTATTAAAAATAAATTATTAGAAGAAGTGCGTTCAATTTGCCCTGACAATGTCAAGATTGTCCAAATTCGCCAAGGGCATGCTTTAGGTTTAGGTCATGCAATTTGCTGCGCTCGTCCCGTTATTGGCAATAATCCATTTATTGTTTTACTGCCTGATGTTTTATTAAATGCACATTATTGCGATCCTCAACATGATAATTTATCCGCAATGATAAAACGTTTTGAAAAAACAGAACGTAGCCAAATTATGGTTGAACCTGTGCCAATGAGCCAAGTGCAACAATATGGTGTTGTAGATTGCCAAGGTGTTTTCTGTCCTCAAGGTAATTGGGCGCCTATTCGTCGTATCGTGGAAAAACCAAATCCTGAAGATGCGCCTTCTAACCTTTCTGTTGTTGGCCGTTATGTTTTCTCTGAAGCTATCTGGGAATTATTAGATGGTCTACCTGCTGGTGTGGGTGGTGAAATTCAATTAACAGATGCAATTGATTTATTATTGAAAAAAGAAGTCGCTGAAGCATATACCTTAGTGGGTAAATCACATGACTGTGGTAATAAGCTAGGATATATGAAAGCCTTTGTTGAATATGGGCTTTATAATTCGGTGTTAAAAGAAGAATTTTCTTCTTGGTTGCAAGACTTTTGTGAAAAAACATTGTTACCCAAAACAGAAGTCATAGCAGAAGATGAAGTCAGTGAAGCACAAAAGATAGTTGCTATCTTTTGAGTTTATATTGAAATAATATGCAATATGCCGACCGAAATAAAATGACGGTCGGCAATAGCAGGAGAGAAAGGTAATGTCTTTTTGGTACTTATCTCGTTGTCATTATCTATTTTCTACTTTTTTTATTTTAGGTTTGTTGCTTATGGTTTCTCCCTCAATACAGGCAGCAGATACTCAAGTAGGATGGCAACAGTTTAAAGAGCGCTATATCCAGAATGATGGACGAGTTATAGACAGCGCTAACAAAAATATTTCACACTCTGAAGGTCAAGGCTATGGCATGTTAATGGCTGTAATGAATGATGATCATGAAACATTTAATAAGTTATGGCGCTGGACAGCCGCTTCCCTTTATCGTGGTGATTTAGGCTTATTTAAATGGCGTTACGAGCCTGAAAATAGTGAACATACCCCTGATCCTAATAATGCAACAGATGGTGACATCTTAATTGCGTGGGCATTATTAAAAGCGGGTGAGAAATGGAATGATGAAAGTTATCTTTCAGCTTCTGATTCTATTCAACACGCTATTTTGGAACATACTTTAGTTAAGACAAAAAATTATACTGTACTTTTACCTGGTATTAATGGCTTTAAAACACCAGAAGAAATGATTATTAACCCATCCTATTTTATTTTCCCTGCATGGAAAGATTTTTACCATACAAGTAAAGATGTTCGTTGGAAAGCGTTAATTAATGATAGCCAGTCTTTACTTAGAAATATGCGGTTTGGTGAATATCAATTACCAACAGACTGGGTCAGTTTGTTTCCAGATGGAAAGATAGAGCCTAGTGAAAAATGGCCTGCACGATTTAGCTTTGATGCAATACGTATTCCGCTGTATTTGGCTTGGGCGCGTGATGAATTAGCGTTACAACCTTTTGTGCAGTATTGGCAGCAATTTGATCGTTATAAAACTCCTGCTTGGGTAAGTATCGATGCTCAAGAGCGTGCTGAATATAACCTCACTCCCGGTATGATGGCAGTGAGAGATTTAACGATGAAAACACCTATTGAAGATGTCGATTTAAGTAAAGATACGGATTATTACTCTTCAGCTTTACACTTATTAGCGGCATTTGCTCAAAACGGGCAATAAGTATATTTAGTTAATTTGAATAATAGATAGCTTTAATTCCTTTTAATACAGAGAGGCATTAAGTTATCTATTTTTTATATCGATGGTGATAAAAAATATTTTTCTAAATTATTTATACTTATTCAAATTTTATAAGTTAATTGTATTTCGTTATCTCTATTTGTTTATAACGTTATGTTATTTAAATAATAAATAAACTTTAATCTATGATCTAAGAATAATTTATTTAATACTATTTATGCTAAAGTTATCTCAATAACTTGATAATGTTATTAATATAATTTCTCATCAACAATAGAGGTGGATAAATGAAAGTTTCAGCACGCAATCAGTTAGTCGGTAAAGTTGTTGATATTATTGAAGGTGCAGTTAATAGTGAAGTGATTTTATCTTTAGCACACGGTGAGAAACTGGCGACAATCATCACCAAAGAAAGCTGTGAAAGCTTAAAGATTAAAAAAGACGGTGAAGCTATTGCCATTATTAAAGCGCCATGGGTTGTTTTGGCACTACCTGATTGTGGTTTAAATTTCTCTGCACGTAATCAGTTTGCAGGTAAAGTCACTCAAATCGCACAAGGTGCCGTGAATTCTACGGTACATTTAGAAACAGCTAAAGGCTTAGCGCTGACTGCTGTTATTACAAATGAAAGCTTACAAGAGATGAAGCTGGCAAAAGGCAGTGAGGTTTTAGCATTAGTGAAAGCCTCTAGCGTGATTGTTGCAACACGCAAATAATCAAGATGCTATTCTTTTAAAATAAAAAAAGAGGCTAAACGTTAGCCTCTTTTTCATTATTGATATTGCTTGTTTTGTTAGATTTATAATCCCGATCACCTTTTATGCAAGGTCACTAAAATTATTTATCAGTATCACCAGCGACTTTCAGTTTGCCATAGATATAATTTTTATAACTATTAACTAATTTTTCGTCTTCGCAGTCATTTAATTTACCTTCACATAAGTGGCGCATTTGAATGTTTGCTTTGTAGAAAGGGGATAATGGCAAACGAGCGCGCTCTAAGATCATACCACCTAAGAAGCTAATATCCGTTAGTTCACCCGTTGTTATTGGCGCACCTTGCGACAGATTATCTCTTAAGGTGAACTGAGTAATATACGCAGGGTTATTAAACGGTGACTGGTAATTTTTTAGCTCAATATTGGGTTGATGATCACCAAAATAGAGGAACATCGTCGGCTTTTCTCTTTGTGCAACAAAATAAGAGAAATCTTTAATAGCCGGATCGCTAGTGATGATTTTTTCCATATAGTGGCTAAATTTACCCGGAGCATTATTGCTTTCTGTATGACCTGTAATTTGGTACATATCTCGGTGTGATTCATCATAAGGACCATGCTCATACATGGTTAATGAGAATATAAACAGTGGCTTATCAGTCCGTTTTTTCAGTACCTCTTCAACGTAACCCAGCATATCTACCGTCGATATTTTCCAGAGATTTTCTTCTAATGTTCCTGGGTAGCCAAGCTCTTGAGGTTGAATAATCTCATCAATACCCATTTTTTCATAAGCGTAACCAGCATGGTAAGCACTACGATTAAATGGAGTGAGTAACACCGTGTAATAACCTTCTGCTTTTAGTTGGCGGAATAAACTCTCATTAAGTTTATCGACAACAAAATAGAAGACGGAGTTTTTACGCGCACCAAAATCATCGGTATTTAACCCTGTTAATACCGAAAATTCAGAAAGCCAAGTACCACCGCCAAAGGTTTGTACTCGTAATGGGCTTTGCGCACTGACACCTTCATCTTTTTGGAACATAAATAAATCAGGCAGTGCAACACTTGTATCAAATTGATAAATATGAGGATTAACCGTCGATTCTTGTAATAAAACGATAATATCAGGTTTTATATCTGTCTGTGTTTCAGGTAATACGGTTTTGTCTGCTTGTTCAAGGAAGTAATCTGCATTTTCATTGAAATAAGGAGGGTGATAAGCCGTTTGGTAACCAGACATGATTAAATTAGTAACCGTACCTCGTCCTCCCGGAAGTGTACCTTCCCATTCAGCTTGCCATTTTTCCACGGTGAAATGGAGAGTGGTAAACCCAATGACCATTAAGAGTAAGCTACTTATACGCAAGGCGGGGCGTGATTTTTTGGAAAAACGCCAAGCAATAAACATATTGATAAGAAGCCATATTAGCATCGCAACCAATGCAACGCCGGCCTCCCAATAATGACCTAATGTCCCTAAGTTAGAGCTATCAAAAGCTAAATCAAAGTCAGAGAACATTAATGTTTCTTTGTAATAATGGACTTTTATTTGATTAATAAACTTAGTTATCAGGAAGAGTGTGCCTGTGGTAATAACCGAAAATAAGACACGAGCTGATAAAATAAAGCAAAGAGAAAAAAGAATAAAATACACACCGACGGAAAGTAGTGCAGTATAAATAAACGTTGCTTTCTCAAAAACAATAAAGAGTGAGGCAATAAGAATAAGTGCAAGATAAACACTTCCTAATATTTTTTTCATATCTCTTCCGAGTATAGCGATAAAGAATAAAGGGGATATTTTACAAATATTGTAGGCGATAACCTTAAATAGGCTAAATAACTTTATTTAGCCTAAGTTGACATCTGGATTTAGAATAACCCTTTGTCTCGTAAAATATGAAGATCTTTTTTGCGGCGAGTAAAACCGGTACGGTCAAAATACTCTAAGATTTGTACTGCTAATTTACGCCCAACAGATAACTCATCACGGAAATCCGCAGCGGTGACACTGCCATTACTTTCATTATATTTCACAATGATAGACGCAAATTTTTCTATTGTTTGGTGTGTATAGTAGCGGTCGGCAATAATCGGAATAATTAAACCTAATTGTGCCGCTTTACGTAACAATGAGCGGATCACTTTCTCATCATTTTTCATTTCATCAGCGAGATCACGTACCCACCAAGGTTCAGATTGCTCAAAATAGACTTTAGCATTTTGCCATAGCGCATCTTGTTCTGGAGAAAAAGCAAGACCATGAGTTGGAAGATGAAGCCAACCACGACTTTGGCTAATAGCACCTTCTTTACGCAATTGATCAATTAAGTGATAGACCAATTCATCATGATAAGTCGGTAGTGCCATCCGTTTTAAACGAGAACGACCCACACCCATTTGATCATTATGTTGTTGATGATATTCCTCAAGCGTATCGAGTAATTTCTGTTTTGCGTTATCCGCATTCTCTTTAGAAAGAATAACGCCAGCAACACTGACTAAGTCAAAGGTTTCTAATAACTGAGCCAGCGCACTTTCAGTTAATTGTTGCGCCCAAGAAAACTGACTTAGAGATAGCTCACCTTTTGGTAAACATAACGCTAAATTCGCACTAGCGCTGTCTGCACTATCGAGTTGGTGTAACCAAGTTAAGAATTCAGCTTGTCGCTTGCCTCTACGTGGCGAGTGTAAATATAAGACTTTTGCTGCGGCTAAGGTGCGTTGCGCACTGATATCACGCAAGATAAGTCTGTCGTTATCCACCAGCCAAAGGGGGTTATCAAGAATAAGCTCGGCTAACTGTGGTGTTTCATTAGCATCATTTAAAAGAGCAACACGACCCGTAATATGACGTGTACCGTGGTGAATATGTACCGGCTGCCAATGCTTTAAAGGTTCATCCGCAATTAAACTGACTAATATTTTATGAGATTGATAGTTAGGTGCTTGAGAAAGCAGCCAGTCACCCCGAGAGACGTTTTCTTTACTGACATCACCTGTGATGTTAATTGCAATACGATGTCCAGCACCCGCACGTTCTACGGGCTGATTTTGAGCATGTAAGGCTCTTATTCTTACTGGTTTATCTGCACCCGTTAGCCAAAAGGTATCACCAACAGAAATTTGTCCCGCAAGCGCAGTGCCTGTGACAACTAATCCCGCGCCTTTAATGCTAAAAACACGGTCTATGGCTAAACGAAAACGCTTATGCCATTGAGGGTGTTGTTGTTCTTGCTGATGCAGACCAACCAGATAGTGGCGAAGCTCTGGAATTCCCTCCCCTGATGGGGCTGAAGTGACAAAAAAGTTAGGTTTTTGCCAGCCTAAATTGGCTAACATATCCATTGTTTGTAAACGAACTTCTTCAATTCGTTCTGGGGTAACACGATCGGCTTTGGTGAGAATAACGGTAACTTGAGGACAGCCAGCAAGACGTAAAATAGAGATATGTTCGATGGTTTGTGCCATAACGCCATCGTCACAAGCCACAATTAATAGCGCGTGAGAGATCCCTCCGACACCTGAGAGCATATTTGACAGGAATTTCTCATGACCGGGAACATCCACAAAACCAATTGAAGTTCCATCGTCTTGACGCCAATAGGCATAACCTAAATCAATGGTCATGCCTCGTTTTTTCTCTTCAGGTAAATGAGTAGTATCTACCCCAGTAATAGTCTGTATAAGTGTGGTTTTTCCGTGGTCTACGTGACCTGCTGTCGCAAAAATCATAGTAAAAGTGCCTGTATTAATGCATTTTCATCCTCGAGACAGCGCAGATCAAGCCACAGGCGACCATCAGTAATTCGACCAATAATCGGCTTTTCTAAATTACGCCAATGCGCAGCTAACGCATCTAATTGGCTACCTTTTCCATCTTTAGCTTCAAAGGTAAGTGCTGCACTCGGTAAACTTTCAATAGGTAACGAACCACTACCTATTTGAGAAGCACATGAGGATATCGTGATATGGTAATTATCCCCATAATATGCCTGAAAATGAGGCAATAACCGTTGCGCCATGTCATTAATTTCTGTTTGTGTCCGAGTTAACAAACGTAATGTCGGAATTTCAACAGCCATTTTTTCAGGTTGCTGATAAAGGCGTAATGTGGCACCTAAAGCCGCTAATGTCATTTTATCAACCCGTAATGCACGCTTTAAAGGGTGGCGTTGAATAGCCTCTATCCACACTTTTTTACCTAAGATTATTCCCGCTTGTGGACCACCTAATAATTTATCACCTGAAAAGGTAACAAGGTCGATACCTTGTTGCAGATAATCTTGAGGCATTGGCTCTGAAGGTAAACCTAATGCGGCTAAATTAGTCATGGAGCCACTGCCTAAATCGATAGCAGTCGGTAAGTTCATCTCTTTACCAAGTGCGGCAAGTTCGTCGCCATGTACTTCTGCTGTAAATCCTTGAATACAATAGTTACTAGTATGAACTTTCATTAGCAAACCCGTATTCTCATTAATGGCGTTACGATAATCTTTAAGGTGAGTACGGTTTGTTGTTCCCACTTCTTTGAGTGTGCAACCAGCTTGTGTCATTACATCAGGAATACGAAAAGCACCGCCAATCTCGACTAATTCGCCACGAGAAACAACCACCTCTTTATTGGGAGCAACCGTTGCGAGCATCAATAAAACGGCTGCGGCGTTGTTATTAACGATACAGGCATCTTCTGCTCCGGTTAATTCACAAAGCAAATCAGCAATTGCACGATCACGGTGCCCTCTTGATGCACCATCAAGAGAATATTCTAAGGTTGCCGGTGAGCGCATAACTTGGCTAACTGCTTCAATGGCGGATTCTGCCATTAATGCACGCCCAAGATTAGTGTGTAAAACGGTTCCGGTTAAATTGAAAACAGGTTTAATCGAGGATTTTCGTTGTAATCTAATACGATTTTTTAATTCATCTGCCCAATGGTTATGCCATTGTGGTAATGCATTTTCTTGACGAATAATGATACGCGCTTCTTCTTGTAACTTTCGTAAATGCTCAGCAATAAATGTCTGACCATAAGAAGCCACTAAGGCTTGAATGTCTGCTTGGTGCAGTAACTTATCAATAGACGGTAGTTGGCTGTAAAGTGAGCGCGTATCATTTGTCATGCTAATACCTAATTATTATTCATTTGGGAACAGGAATGGATTAATGCTGCTACGAGCAAAGCCTTCTTCTTCCATTTTTGCATCAAGAACAATCGACGCTAAATCGTCAGCGATAGCATCCACATTGGCATCTTTTTCTTGATATAAAATTTTCAGATAGCTTCCACAATCACCACAGCTTTCTGCTTTCACAGGGGCATTTTCGCTGTCTAAAGACCAGTAATTTAATTTACCTGTTAATTCACAGTTGGTGCATTTAATGCGTACAACATGCCACTGTGTTTCACATAAATTACAGTGTAAATAGCGTAAACCTTGTGTTGTGCCGATTTGTACCATGCTTGCCACAGGCATACTGTTACAAACTGGGCAGAATTGACGATTTTCACCGTATTCTGTTTTAGCCTTACCGGGAATATTCGCTGCTAATTGCGCCCAGTAAAGCGACAATGCTGCCCAAATAAAGACAGACTTATCTGCTGAGACTTTTGAATATTCATCATTGAGTAATGCCGTTGCCATGTCTTCTAATTCAGTTTCAGACGCTTTAGAGAGATTTTCTAAAGTGATAGTGGCACTTTCAGGCACAACTGGGCGTAATTCAGCAATAATTGAGGCTAATAAAGCATGCCAATGTTTACTGCGTTTAAATGTTTTTCTATCTAAAGGCGCTACACCGACTTGCTGCGTAAGGAGTGGGGCAAGATCGACGACTAATGGATTGTCATGAAGTGCTTTTTCTTGCGCTTTGACAATTTCTGCCGCAAATTCAAGGTAATCTGCGAAAGGATTATCTTTTGCTAGTGTTTGAAAACGTTCAGCACGACGCTGATAAAGGTTTTTCAGATTAGGGAATAATACGGGTGGAATAAAACTAATCCCTTTTTCTGATTGCTCTTTACCTAATTGCTCTTTAGGAACGATGCGAATACTCATAACGTTCTATCTTCCTATTATCATAAATTTTATAGTGAATACCCACAGGGTTTGGCTTCAGAATAAATCAAATGTAAACACGAAGCCATGACAGTGGGTAATAATAGCGTGATTTTATTGTTTTTTACGTCTTAAAAATGGGCGTAAATTGAATAAAAAACGGAGGCTAACAAGCCTCCGTTTGTTTAGAAATATACTTTAAGGCATTATTTCTGTGACTGCTTTTCGGCTTCTTTTTTCTCTTCTTCGAGAATTTCACGATACCAACGAGGGTGATGCTTTTTAGCCCAACCGCGAGTTACCCAGCCTTCAATCATGCTACGAATTGAACCTTTTACCCAGAATGCCGCATAAGCGTGAACCAATACGGTAATTATCAGTAAGATTGCTGATAATGAGTGAACTAATAAGGCAATTCTAATCACTGGGATCGAGAAATACTCTGCAAAATAAGGACGCCAAATGATAACACCACTGACTGTCAGTAAGATCAGACTGAGACTTAATGTCCAGTAGATCCCTTTCTGGCCCAGGTTGTAGTGACCAATATCGCCAGCTTCTTCATTTTGCAGTACTTTATGAATATTTTTAGCCCAGACTAAGTCATCTTTATCGATAAAGTTGTGCTTCAGATATCTGAAGAACATAAAGATAAAGAGGAACGCCATCAAGCTACCCACGAATGGGTGTAATAAGCGCGACAGCTCTGGTGTTCCTAAAATATTCATGAACCAGTTCAGAGATGGGAAGAAGAAACCCAAGCCGCTGATCGCTGTGAACAGAAAGACAATCACAACGACCCAGTGGTTTATACGCTCTGACGCGGTATGGCGAAGAATTTTATCACCTTTCTTCTTCATCATTTCTGCTCCTCCTTATTCACAGAGGTCTGTGTTTTAGAAGATGCTTCCATCTCTTTGAGTGCTTCTTCTTCATCTTCTTCAGTTGTACGGTTTGGACCGACACCTAAATAGTGGAAAATCGCACCCGCGAAGGTTGCGGCAAAACCAACAGCAGCCAATGGCTTCCAGATACCTTTCCAGAATTTAACGGTAGAGCTAATTTCTGGGTTTTCTGGTAAACCATGGTACAGGTTTGGTTTGTCAGCATGATGGAGAACATACATTACGTGTGTCCCACCCACACCTTGTGGATCGTAAAGACCCGCATTGTCGTAACCACGAGTTTGCAGTTCAGAAACACGCTCACTAGCAAGATTGATCATGGCTTCTTTCGAACCAAAATGAATCGCGCCTGTTGGGCAAGTTTTCACACATGCAGGCTCTTGACCGACTTCTACACGGTCAACACATAACGTACATTTGTAAGCACGGTTATCTTCTTCATTAATGCGAGGCACATTGAAAGGACAACCCGCGATACAATAACCACAACCAATGCAGTGTTCTGATTGGAAATCAACAATACCATTAGCGTATTGAATGATAGCACCTTCTGCTGGGCATGCTTTTAAACAGCCCGGATCAGCACAGTGCATACAACCGTCTTTACGAATCAACCATTCCAGCTTGCCGTTCTCTTCAACTTCAGAGAACCGCATCACTGTCCATGATTTCGGCGTTAGGTCAGTTGGGTTATCGTAAACACCAACGTTAGTGCCAATTTTATCGCGAATATCGTTCCATTCAGAACAAGCAACCTGACAGGCTTTACAGCCGATACAGGTTGTTACGTCGATAAGTTTTGCCACTTCTTCCTTGTAATCCCGCACCTGTGGTGCGGGAGTGAGGGAATTGGTAGCAGAGCGACGAATAATGTCTTGGGATTGCAGTGACATAATTTATCTCCTTACACCTTTTCCACATTAACAAGGAACGCTTTAAACTCAGGCGTTTGTGTATTTGCATCACCAACGAATGGCGTTAACGTATTAGCAATAAAGCCTTTCACTGCAACACCTTCAAAGCCCCAGTGAATAGGAATACCAATGGTATCCACTTTGCGCCCATCAACATCTAGGGTTCTAATACGTTTAGTCACCACCGCTTTGGCTTTGATATAACCGCGTTTGGAGCTGACTTTAACGGTATCGCCTTGAACAATGCCTTTTTCTGCGGCTAAACGCTCACCAATTTCAATAAATTGTTGTGGCTGAATAATCGCATTTAAGCGCGCGTGCTTAGTCCAGAAGTGGAAATGCTCTGTCAGACGATAAGTTGTACCGACATATGGGAAATCTTCTGCTTTACCCATATCTTCCCAGTCATCTTTAAAGATACGCGCTGCTGGATTTGAAACCACATTTGGATGCAGTGGGTTAGTTCCCAATGGTGTTTCAATTGGCTCATAGTGTTCAGGGAATGGACCTTCTGCCATCTTATCGATAGCAAACAGACGTCCCATACCTTCCGGCTGCATAATAAATGGCCCTACATCAGAACCCGGTGCAGCGTTGCTATAGTCAGGTACATCAATACCTGTCCATTTGCTGCCATCCCATTCGATTAATTTACGTTTAGGATCCCATGGTTGACCTTGTGGGTCTGCCGATGCGCGGTTATAAATAATGCGACGGTTAAGAGGCCATGCCCATGCCCAACCTAGTGTATTTCCTAATCCTGAAGGATCGGAGTTATCACGGTTAGCCATTTGGTTGCCTTTCTCTGTCCAGCTACCTGCGAAGATCCAACAGCCGCTTGCTGTTGTACCATCATCACGTAACTGAGCGAACGAGCTAAGCAGTTGACCTTTTTTCAGAATGATATTGCCATCAGCGTCTTTTAAATCGACTAATGCTCTACCATTACTTTCTTGTGCAACTTCTGCAGATGTTGGATTATCAGGATCGAAGTAATCCCAAGTCATATTCAACACCTGTTCTGGCATCGCGCCGCCTTCTTCTTTATAGAGTTGGCGTAAACGATGGAAAATACCAGATAAAATCTCAGCATCAGGGATAGCAACACCTGGGGCATCAGCACCTTTCCAGTGCCATTGTAACCAGCGACCAGAGTTAACGATAGAGCCGTCTTCTTCTGCGAAACAGGTTGTTGGCAGACGGAAAACTTCTGTCTGAATATCTGCTGTTTTAACGTCGTTCTCTTCACCATGGTTCTGCCAGAAACACGAAGTTTCAGTATTTAGCGGGTCCATTGTGATAAGGAATTTCAGTTTTGATAATGAACGAATAACTTTGTTCTTATTCGGGAATGATGCCACTGGGTTAAAGCCTTGGCAGAGATAGCCGTTGACTTCACCTTTATCCATCATGTCGAAGTATTGCAGAACGTCGTAAGGTTTGTCCCACTTAGGTAACAGTGAGAAGCCCCAATCATTATCACGTTGAGCATTATCACCATAGAATGTCTTCATCATACTGACGAAGAATTTAGGATAATTGCCCCAATAGTTAACTTGTCCCGGTACTGTCGCTTTTGGCGTATTTGCGGCTAAGTAGGTTTCTAATGAAGTCTGCTTTTCAGAAGGCAGCGTCATATAACCTGGTAAGCTTTGAGATAATAGACCGAGGTCAGTTAAGCCTTGAATATTGGAGTGACCACGTAGTGCGTTAACACCGCCACCAGCCATACCCATATTACCTAACAGTAATTGGATCATTGCCATGGTACGAATGTTTTGAGCGCCAACGGTATGTTGAGTCCAGCCTAATGCATACAGGAAAGATGCTGTTTTATCTTTCGCTGCTGTTTCAGCAATATATTCACAGACTTTTAAGAAATCATCTTTTGGTGTACCACAAATCTGAGTAACCACATCAGGCGTGTAACGGCTAACGTGTTGTTTTAACAGATTCCAGACACAACGAGGATGTTGTAATGTGGTGTCGCGTTTTGCGAAACCATTTTCATCCATCTCGTAGTTCCAAGTGGTCTTATCGTATTTACGTTTTTCTGCATCATATCCGCTGAATAAACCATCATCAAAATGATAGTCTTCACGGACAATCAAGCTAGCATTGGTATAAGCCTCAACGTATTCTTTTTGATATTTCTTATTTTCGAGCAGATATAAGATAACGCCCGATAAGAACGTAATATCAGTACCAGAACGGATAGGCGTATAGAAATCCGCAACAGCCGCAGTACGGGTGAAGCGAGGATCAATAACAATGAGCTTGGCGTTATTATGGATTTTAGCTTCCATCGCCCAGCGGAATCCCACAGGATGTGCTTCTGCCGCATTACCGCCCATTACGACGATAAGGTTGGCATTTTTCATATCAACCCAGTGGTTGGTCATCGCACCGCGACCAAATGTTGGAGCAAGACTTGCTACCGTTGGTCCGTGTCAGACACGCGCTTGGTTATCGACAGCCAGCATCCCAAGCGCTCTTGAGAATTTCTGAGTTAAAAACCCAGTTTCATTGCTTGCTGCAGAGGCGCAAAGCATACCTGTTGTTAACCAACGGTTGACTTCTACACCTTCTTTATTGAATTTCTGGAAGTTGGCATCGCGGTCTTTTTTGATTAAGCGCGCAATACGATCAAACGTTTCTTCCCATGAAAGTTTTACCCATTTATCCGAGCCGGGTGCACGGTATTCTGGGTGTTTTAAACGACCTTCACTGTGAATAAAATCCACAAGACCAGCACCTTTAGGGCATAATGCACCGCGGTTTACTGGATGGTCTGAGTCACCTTCAATATGGAATATTGTTTCTTTTGCGTTTTTTGCGCCATCGCCCAGACTATACATTAATAGTCCGCAACCGACAGAACAGTACGTACAGGTATTGCGGGTTTCGCGTGCTCTCAGTAATTTATACTGACGTGAGCCTGCTAGCGCAACTGCTGGTGTAAAACCTAGCGCCGCCGCTGTAGTACCTGCCATACCGCCAGCACAGATCTTAAAGAACTGCCTTCTGCTGACCTGCATGGGGTCTCTCCTCATCATACATTGCTTTTACTGACTCTGATTTTCTTCACGAAAATGGAGCTGATTGTTGTTTTATTCCTATTATCCTTAATAGGATCAGGTTCATTGCCTGATAGGTAGTGTAAAATCGTTTTACCCGTATTGTTATTATGTATTAATAAATTTAGGAATTCATCTTATGGATGAAACAAAATCGACAAAATTGTTAACTAAACGTGTAATCATTGGCGTAGATCAAACAATTGTGCAACACAAAGGATCTCTTAACAGACAAGAAGACGATTATATTGCACTCGAAGTTCCTGTTGCATTAGTGTACAACGGAATTTCTCACGTTGTTATGATGGCAAGCCCTAAAAATTTAGAGTTGTTCGCTGTCGGGTTTTCTTTATCCGAGGGCATTATAGAATCTGCGAATGAAATTCGCAGTATCGAAATTGTAGAAAGTTGTAACGGAGGCATTGAAGTTCAAGTTGAATTATCAAGTCGCCGCTTTATGGGATTAAAAGAGCGACGCCGCAATATGACTGGCCGTACTGGCTGTGGTATTTGTGGAACTGAACAACTAGAAGAGATTTTCCGACCTATTACACCGTTACCTTTTACACAAACATTTTCACTTTCAAATCTTGATAAAGCTTTAGAGCAAATGACAACCGTTCAAGAAATCGGTGAGCTAACGGGTTGTACACATGCTGCTGTTTGGTTGTCGCCAGAAGGTGAAATGCAAGGAGGATGTGAAGACGTCGGTCGTCATGTTGCGCTTGATAAGCTTTTAGGTATGAAAGCACAAGAAAAGTGGCATGAAGGCGCGGTATTAGTTTCAAGCCGAGCAAGCTATGAAATGGTACAAAAAGCGGCCATGTGTGGTGCTGAAATTTTATTTGCCGTTTCTGCTGCAACCTCTTTAGCGGTTGAAGTTGCTAATAAATACAATGTTACGCTGGTGGGTTTTTGTCGTCGCGGAAGAGCGACGGTATTTACGCATCCACAACGACTGACAGATTGACTAAATCAAATGAAATTTTTAAAAATAGGCGTAAATCGTTTTATGTAACAATTTACACCTATTTAATTTTCTCTTTTATGGCCACAATGCCCCTAATTTGTAATCCCACTCTTTAGGTTTGATGGGGATACGTCCTGCATTTGGGGTAAAGGTCATTTCGCTAAAGATAAGCCTATTTTCAGACATTAAAAAGTCAACTCGACAATAATTAAAGCCATTTGCCATTTTAGCGGCTAATTGCAACATATTTTCAAATTGAGTTGGTTTTTCAACAAGTTCTGGTGTGTTGGGATCTTCTAATGTGATGGGTTGTAACTGCCAATTTGTATCGTACACATTTATATACTCATTCCCTTTGGTATCAGAAATATCAATTTCAGCATAATGAGGCTGACCATTAAAGCAGTGAAGACGACAAGTCGTTGGTATCATTGGATTTTGTGTATCAAATAAATCAATATATTCTTCACAGATAATTTGAGCTTTGATGTTTTTATAATGCCATTCACGAGTAACAGGATAGAGATTACGTTTTAAATGAAATTGAAGCTTTTGCTTTGCTTTTTCAAAATCAAAAGTTGCTTTATCAAGGCAGATAATTGTACTACCACTATCGTGATTACATTTGAGTACAAAACGTGAAGGAAGTTGAGTGATATCGATTTCATCAGGATGAGAATAGGTATTAATGATAGGAACCAGATAGTGCGGACCAATCCTTTCGATGACATACTCTCTTACTTTGATTTTATCTGCTAAGCGCGTATAAATTGGATTTCTATCGAATAGCATACGTGCATTGATTTTTTCATTAAGTGATGTCGGTATTTTAAAGTTGGGTTGATAACCTAAGTTACGAATAAATTTATTCTTTAAATAGACTCGATCAGGCAATGCGATAGTTCGAAATTGTTTGAAATAATATTCTATGATTTTCATAAGCTAATGATTATTTTAAATAGATAAGTGAAATAAAAACTAACTTTTCTGTGGATTAAACTTCTATCTAAAGAAACAAGTAAATTAAATAGAAATTAAGAGAATAATGTCAGTTATTGATATGCTTATATTTTTTATTTATATAAACTTAGAAAGTATTAATGTAGGTTAATATTCAAAGTGCTTATTTTAATAAAAAGAAAAATGATGACATTAAGAGAGAGTTAACAAAAAGGAATATTGATTAAGAATATATTAATTTGATGACCATTTGGTTATATGAATTGGTTTATCCCAATTATTAAAGCGTAACCCTTTGCCTGTTCTATTTCCGTGCGCATCTAATATCTCATAGTACTCTTCAACAATTTGGCTACGACCACGTTGCCACTCATTGGCTGTTGCAAAAGGATCAATTAAATAGATATCACCGACAACAGTATATAACTCCCCTAAATAGCGAATTTTCTTCGTACTACTATTTGAATAGTGGGAAAACATAATTTGGTAGGTTTTATAGTGTTCAGGCTGACCATAAGGACCATACTTCATGGCAATATAACGGATACCTTGAGGATCAGAATGGCTTGCACCACCCGGAACAGGCATATCTGGCGTGATATTAAAAAGAGTATATCGAGAGGTTGCGGTCGGTTGCCTTAATGCTTGTCGATAACTTTGTGTATTTAATCCTGAAGCTGTCCATGTTCTATCCACTAAGCCATCTCCTGCCAAACAGGAAACAGATGATCCTAATAATGAAATAACTATAAATAGGGACTTAGCAGACATAAACACTCCTTTATTGCCATTATTATGCCAATAAATAAGGTATTTGTTCCGTGAAACAGAGGTGTATAACCCTGTTATTTCTAGCTGTTATCTCATTTCATTCCAAAATGTTATCAAACATAAAGAATAAGTGCTTATTAATGCATTTTTGGTGGTTATTAATTTTATTTATTTATTCTATGTTAGAATAATAAAAAGGAAGAGTGAAATAGGATTAATAATTAATCATGGATACCCGTTTATTGAATGCTTTTGTTGTTTTAGCGGAAACAGAACATTTTGGTGAAGCCTCATCAAGGCTTTGTATTAGTCAACCAGCACTCACTAAACAGATAAAAACGCTGGAATCTCAATTAGGTGTCACTCTTTTTCAACGAGGACGTCACGGAGCAAAATTAACGCCTGAAGGACAGTATTTACTGAGTCAATCTCAAGCAGTTTTAACAGAAGCCCGAGTATTAGAAAAACAGGCACGTCAATTAAGTGAACCTCAAAAAGCAGAGCTTTATGCAGGATTTGGTTTGTCCTCATTAAATTTTATTACACCATTATTGGCAAAAATTAATCACTCTCACCCTGATATTACCGTGCATATTGATGATATGCCTTCTAATACAATGGAAGATAAATTACTTTTAGGGGAGCTTGATTTTGCGTTTTCACGTTTACCTGTCACAGCGCCACTAAAGGGTATTTCATTAGTACAAGAGCGATTAATGTTAGCAATTCCCACGCAAACTATTAAGGTGTTAGAAACTGATGATGATCCATTACACTACTTTAATACGCTTGGGCTTATTCAGTTGGTTCCTGAAAAGGGAAAAAAACTGCATCAACAAATCGATGATTTTTTGCTGTATCATCAAATCAAACCTCGTGTATTGCAGCAATCACAAGATATTCAAACACAGTTAGCGTTAGTTTCTGCTGGATTAGGAATGGCATTGGTACCTAAAAATGCAGAACTTATTTGTGATAAACAAAAAGTCACTTTATTGCCACTGTCAGGTTTGTATACACAATGGGAAATAGGTGTTATTTGGAATAATAATATTCAGAATAAAGATCGTGATATTTTTATAAAAATAATTCCTGAGGAAATAAATAAAATATAGTGAATGAAAAAAGGCTTTAATTTTGGCAATGATTATATTTTTAAAATATAGCTTATAATAAAGCTAAGACACCTAATAAATATTAATTAGTTTTAAAACGAATAAAGATAAATAATTGCGAGTTTGTTCACAAAAATAAACATAAAATATTCTTTGTTTTTTTATGTGTTTAAATAAAAAATTAAGTTAAATCATTTAATTAATTTAATTCTCATAATATAAGTAAGGTTAATTAAAAACTTTTTAATTAAAATCTGTTATTTACAACAAAAGAGATTTATTTAATATTACCTACGCCAGAAACAGCGAGCTTTATATTCGAAAGTGAAGCTGTAAAGATAAAGTAGTAATACCTCTGTAGGTGGCTACTTATTATTTATAATAAGTAGCCACACCCTCAAACTAATGATATGGAAATTATTATGAAAAATGTTAATAAATTAACTTGTGCATTATTTATATTAATGGGTACGCATACTGTACAAGCTGAAATTTATTTTGCTCAAAGCGGTCCTTCAACTACCATGAGTGTGGGTCCGACGGATGCAATACAATATGGTCCTCATAAAACAGTGGCTGGAGAACCTGGTGTTGGTATTAGCGGCATAGGAGGTGGGAAAAAAATTGGTTTTGCTTCTTTAGCGAGAGGTGTGGCTGATAGTAATGGTATTCATACTATTCAAACTAATAATGCCCATAGAGATATGGGGGTTTTTCATTTCGCTAAAATTACGGATGCCAATGTCTATTTTGGTGACTGGGCAAAAACAACATCAGCAACGGATGCGACACATCAAACCTATTATGTTGGTAAAGACGTCACAACCACATTACCGACAGATAGTGCCACTTATACGATAACGGGTATTAGCCAATACAGTGGTAGTAACTTACTTTCAGGTTCGTTTGATGTTGATTTCTCACAAAAGAAAATTGACGGTTCATTGGCAAATAGCCAACGTACGGTTGAGTTAGAAAATGGAAATCTTTATACCGCAAATAACCAAGTGACGTTTTCTGCAGATGCGAAAGAAGGCACAACATCAGGGGAGGTTGAAGGTGCCTTTTTTGGCGAGAGTGCTGAAGTGTTAGCGGGTGTTGTGGTGTTCAGTTCGGATCACACAAAAGATATTGGTTTTGGTGGTGCGAAAAATAGCAGTGAAAGTGAAGAAATAACAGCAAGCACGGATGCTTCTTAATTTTTTCAAAAATAATATTATAAATTTGTTTGGTAATACAATCGGTTAATTCTTTAAAAAGTGGTATTAGTGGTCATTAAGCTAAATGTTAGCAACAGATAATCAGGTATAGGGTTATCTGTTTTTTTTTATCAAAAATAAACCGATCTTAAGGAATAGGTCGGTTTTTATTATAAGGATATACCATGAATTATTATCGACCTTTAATAAGAAGGTTATTGGCTTTACTACTTATTTTTTTACCATTTAATAGTATGGCGATAGAAAATAATGATAAATTATTGCGTGATCAATTTAATAAAAGAAGTGTCGCGGAAATTGGTCAGCAACTTTACCACTATTTGCAACAACAGCAGTGGCAAAAAGCCGAACAATTATTGCTTTATTATCAACAACAGCCTCAATATGAAGTATTACTTGTCAATTATGCAAAGGCGTTACTGGCTCAAAACAGAGGCGATTTTTTAAATGCTGAATTTTATTATCAGCAGCAACTTAAGCAAAAAGCCGATTTTATTCCAGCGCAAACAGGGTTAATTCAACTTTATTTTCATTTGCGAGAATATAAAAAAGCACAGCAGCAACTTAATCAATTGAGTAATATGATTGATTTACCTAAAGATATTATCCAATCCATTGCATTTTATAAGGTTAAGTTAGCATCTTATTTTCAAGGGCAACGTTTTTATCAACTTAGCTTCTTTTATGATGATAATATTAACCATGCACCTGATTTATCTGATAAAACTGTCTCACAATCCACTCAAAGAAAAATAACGCTAAGAGGTGCAAAACCTATCGCATCAACAGGTCTTACTCATTATTTTTCTTTTTATCAGCCTTTTATCATTTATTCTCACCATACTTTTTCTTCTTATAATTATGTACGATATATAGATTATCACTCTCATCGTAGCGCTAATTTTTTGGCATTATATACACAACTGGGTTATCGCTATCAAAAACCTCAATACCAATGGTTAATAACACCTTATTACGAATTAAAAAAATCACAAGCTCAATATGAATATCAAGCATGGGGTAGTGAAACACAATTTTTTTATTTTTTTAATAAAAAGCAAACTATTAATTTAAGTTTTGATTATAAAATAAAGAAATATCAAAAGGTGCTAAATAATCTAAATAGTCAGCGACTTAGTTATAGTACTAATCATAACTATTATTTAAATAATCGAGTGCATTTAGTTAATCAATTAAATTATCAATTAGAACGTAAAAAAAACACTTTATTAAATTATCAGCTATATGGTATAAAAACTGGCGTTTATTATCCATTGTTAGAAAATTGGAATATATCTATTTTTTTACAGTATCAATTTAAATATTTTAATAACTATAATCCTTTTTTTAAAAAGAGAAGAAAAGACAATAGCTTTGTTTTTACAACCAATATTAAAAATAAATCACCCTTTATTTTAGGGTTTTACCCCGCAATAGAGTTACGTTATACCCGAAGATTAAGCAATGTGGATTGGTTATATCAATATCAGCAACATGAAGTGTTATTTAAATTAGAAAAACAATTTTAATTAAATAAGTTACTTTCTTTATCAATTAAATAGGTAAAACAATGCATATAATGCTTTTTAGAAAGCGGAAAATTGTTTCAATCTTCGTTTCTCTATCGCTATTTTCTCCTTGTTTTTATCTGCAAGCCAAAGAAGATAAAACCGATCTTGGTCATATTCAGGTTTCAGATAATAAAGAAAAAGATAAACAAGGTTATGCTCAAGTTTATGAGAAAGATGTCTCTAATGTTTATTTAGGTAAAGAGCTATTAGAGCGTTATCAGGGGGTATCACCAGCGGACTTACTAAAAAGTGCGATTGGTGTTTATAGTGGTGAAGCACGTAATGGTGGAGCGCTTGATCCGAATATTCGCGGTGTTCAAGGGCAAGGACGAATTCCTGTTACTGTGGATGGAACAGAGCAGGCAATTACCGTTTACCGTGGTTACAGTGGGGCATCTAATCGTAACTATATTGATTCTAATTTGATTAGTAGTATCTATATTGAAAAAGGTCCTTCATTAACCCCAGATATGAAAACCGGTATCGGTGGCGGTATTGCAGTAAAAACTTTAGATATTCGAGATATTGTGCCTATTGGTGACTCTTTTGGAATTAACTTTAAAGGGGATATTAGTAATAACTCTACACGATATAAAGAAGTTTATTTAGATATGCTAGGAGATTACCGCAGTTATTCTCACTTTTATCATGAGGGAATAAAAATAATTGATCCAGCTTTAGAAATTACACCTCAAAAAAATAAAGATTGGAGTTTTCATGATCATTCATTTCGTTTAGGTGTTGGGTTTGAAAAAGAAAAGTTTAATTTATTATTTGCCTATGCATTGCGAGAAAAAGGAAATTACTTAGCGGGCAAAAAAAATACAAAAGCTTATCTAGAAACAGATAATATGAAATCCATTCATTCGAATGATTATAAGGTAAGATTAACACCTTATGTCCCTTTTATTGCCCATATTTATCGTCCCGGTAATGAAGTACCTAATACCTCTAGTCGTAATCGTTCTTTTTTAGTTAAAGGGACATTATTCCCCGAATCAGCACACCGTTTTTCCATTAATTACCGATACACTGACTTACTGTTTGGCGATATTATGCCATTACGATTAGAGTGGGCGCGTTACGAAAAAAACTTAGTGACTCAATGGCCATTAGCAACGATTAATCAACAGGCGGGAATATTAACTTATCAGTGGAAGCCAGAAGATAAGAAAACTGATTTATTGTTACGGTTATGGGGTAATTTAACCTCAGGTCATACCAATACTCGTGGTGGTGAGCCAAGAAGACCTATGCAGGTTGATTATAGCAACAGATTTTTTGATGCATCACAATGGGATTTAAAAACAAATACTCATTTTATTGATACCGCTTCTCTTTACCAAAAAAATAATCGTTATGGTATTGATTTATCTTCAATATTTAAATTATCACCCCAATTTTCTATTTCATTTTCTAGTAATTATCAATTTGAAAAATTAAATAGCGATGAAATTGATGTACCTGAGGGGCTTGATTTTGTTACCGCTGGACGTGGAGGGCAACGCCATGAAGTCAATTTAGCCCTTTCCACTGATTGGAAACCGCTTTCTTGGTTAGCCATTACTGCCGGTGGCAAATATCATTATTATCATTTAACAGATACTTTTTTAAATAATAAACGACGTAATAAAGTAGAAGGTTATGAAAAATCCTATTCAATAAGAGGACATATTATTCCTTATAGACGTACATTAACTGCGGAGGAGTATTTATTATATAGAGCAATTCACTGGATTGATGTGGAGACGTTACCTGAAGAATTAAAAAAAAATAGAAATAAACCAGAATTCTTTGAAAAAATACAAAATATTTTGCGGTCTACATTTGTTTATCCGGAATATGAAAATTTATCACCAGAAATAAGAGAAAAGATTATTAATAATCATTATGTTATGAAAGTGGTGTTAGAGATGATGACTGATGATTATATGCGTGATGAGCAAGGTAATGTCCAAAGAAAATCATTAAATGTTATACCTATGAAAACAGAATATACTGCCTTGATTTATAATGAACATGGAGAGTTACTCAAAAGTAAAAATATCCTATTAAATGGCTATCTTGATAGAAATGAAAAAGTGCCTGATCCAATTACAGGTAAATTAGTTAATAAATATGAAATGGGCGTGACAAATCCAATCCCTATTTATTTAGAAGATGATCAAGATGTCTTTGCACCAGAGCCAAGTTATCAACATGGTGCATTTTCACCCTTGGTTTCTGCAACGGTGTATGCCAACGATATATTGCGTTTTTATGGACGCTATACTGAGCAACTGCGTTTACCTAATTTATTTGAAGATACTAGCGGATTTTCAGGCTCTAAAGCCCGCTATTATGGTTTTAAATTAAAACCAGAACGAGCCAAAAGTACAGAGTTTGGTGTTGTGTTTGATTTTACCGATTGGCTTAATATAGAGCGCCATGCTGATATTAAAATAAATTATTTTCATACCAATATTGAAAATGTGTTTGATAGAGATAGTTCTTGGCAAATAAGGCAATTTGAGAAACAGATATTAGAAGGGCTGGAAGTTCAAGCACGTTTTGATAACGGTTTTATCTTTATGGATACCGCTCTCGTTTATAGTCATAAAAATAAAGTATGTGATAAAAATGCCTTTAATATTTTAGACCCATCAGGATTTTTTCACATAAAACAGTGTATGACGGGGGGCTACCCTGGTGGTTTTTTACGTACCTCTATTCAGCCTAAATATTCAGTTAATTTACATTTAGGTACTCGTTGGTTAGATAATAAATTAGAAATAGGTAGCCGTTGGCTCTATTCATCAGAAGTAGAAAATAAAGATGAAAAATGGTTAAAGGAAAAACTCCCTGATTTAATGTATGGAAGAAATAATAACCCGATGCGTTGGGCAAAAGTCTTTACCGTTGATGCCTATATTAACTATCAATATAGCCCTAATTTATCTTTTGAAATAACGGGCAGTAATTTATTAAACGAATATTACATTGATCCATTAACGCGATCAGGTATGCCCGCACCGGGAAGAACGTTCCGATTAGGTGTTACTGCACAATTTTAATTAAAAGAGAGTAAGGAGCTTTTATTTATGTTGGCACTTTCTGTCAGGCATCCGCTTAATATTTATTATTGGCTAATAGGGATATCGCTAGTTTATATCACCATATTAAGTTGGGTGTTACGTTCACTTTCTATGACAGAAAGTGCGCACCATATTCATCAGCAACAAGAAAATACATTATCCGTTTACCAAGTGGTATTTTCACCTCCCCAACAATCGACAGTCGTACCAGAGGCTTTAGTGGAAACGGAACCTCAAGAAACGCCCGTTGTTTTACCAAGTGCCGAAAAAGGAGAGTTTGTTGAAGCACCCAAGAAAATACCTGAAAAACCTATACCCATAAAACCAATCACACCAGTGAAAAAGCCAGTGGCGCAAGAAAAAGTAGAGCCGTTAAAACAGGCTGATTTAGAAAGCCAAATAGCGCAAATGACATCCGAAGCATCGGCAGAAAGCTTAACGCAACATACTGCAAGCTCGTTAGCAGGAAGAAGTCATGCATTAAGTGAAAATGGAATAGGGCAAGGTGAATCGGATAATCACTATATTAGTTCACTGCGTCGAGAAATAGAACGTCATAAACGTTATCCTTCACAAGCACGTCGTATGCAACATGAAGGTCAGGTAGTGGTGAGTTTTTCACTAACATCAGAGGGTGCGGTTTCAAGGATTGAGATAGAAAGTACTTCTGGTATTTCTTCTCTTGATAATGCGGCTATTGCTGCGGTTAAACGCGTAAAACCCATCGGCCCTAAACCCGAAAGCTTATTAAATCCTTTAGTTGTTTCATTGGATTTTCAATTAAATTAATAGGATAGATAAAACACCTAAAGCACAATGGCAATTTAGGTGTTTTTATCAGAGTTAATTATTAGAACAGCACCGTCATATCGGCTAATACTGTATTGGGATTAGAAAAGTGCAAATGAAAATAGAGATTTGATTCATTTTCACGGGGAAATAAATATTCTAGTTCAAGCTGATAGGTACGAAAATAAGCTTTATTTCTTGTAATTGGATGATTAAGTAAAGGTGTTATTTTATAAACGATATTGTTCTGATTTAGGCCAAGAGAAAAGGTATTTGAAGCAATTAAAGCACCGCTAATGGCATCACCGGTTCTCACTGAAATTAAAAGCGTTTGTTCGCTTTCAGCAGCGCACTGTAATAACACCTTCATTTTTTGTGTATTATCTGTTTTTCCAATCGTTTCTTCTGATGGTAAGCAAAAATAGGCTTCTTTATTTAGCAAAATACAGTTTTTACCCACCAACATATCACTATAACCAAATAGAGCTTTACTTAATTGCGTATCAAACCCATGATTTAAATCCAATTCATAGCTTTTTTGTGGTATCGGTAAGTGGTTTTTAGTTTCTAGCGTAAGAGAAGCATAACCGTCATAAAAACGGAATATAGGCGCAGATTCTATTAGCCGAGAGTCTGATTTAGCATTGCATTGTTCATCATTATGGTTGCTTAAATAAAGATTTATACCATTAAAACAGTAACCGGGAATATTCATATAGTATTTATAATATCGATTACCTGCTCCAATGATAAAATGACCATTATTCACATCATCAAGTACCATATAGTCTAATTTACCCTCAAGGGCATTAGAAATATAACGTACAGAAGGGAAAATTTGATCAGGTGATAAATATGACTTACTACTATCTGGCGTAAAAAAGATTTCTGTTTTTAATTCATCATTTCTATCACCAGTTACACCATAACAACCTTCATATTGATAACTATCTTTTACTTTTTCAATACTTAAGTAATTGTGTTTAATACGAATAATGGTATTAGCATGAGAATAAGCTTCCATACTTTGCAACATAGATGTTCTATGTAAAATATCTTTGCCAATAGCGAAATAGGTATCGTAATAATTCAGATTGGGATAGTGACTATAATCATTCCCATAAAGCTCTAAACTATTCCAATGAAATAATGGTGTATTAAATTCAATTTCAAAACTGTGTTTGACCCAAGATTGATAATAAGAAAGGCCAGAGGTATAAAGACCTGATAAAAAAGTATTACATTTATTATAGTCATCTTGAAATACATTAGCCGTTTGTTTATAAATTGCAGAATGAATAGCCGTATTGAATTTATCGATACTGTCTCTTAGGTTTTTTAAATTACTTTTAAAGTAGTCGTCTTCCAATTCAAGTTTATCTCTATTCGTTAAGATATCGCAATGTGCCGCAACAAAAAGGGCGCAACAGTGACAATAAAAAGGTAATCCCGCTGATTGCGCTAAATTTAATACTAAGGGTTGTTGAGAAACGATGATATAAATAACAGCATCAAAATGGTTGAGTACTTGTTCCCGTAAATCTTTTTTTTGTTGAGTCGAATAATTCATTGTGGGATCAAGATAACGAGCAAATGAATCAGAAAATAACTGATAAACGTTAGATATTACCTCTGTGGTGAATTTGATTGTCTCAACGTTATTCTCAGCGATTTTATTATCAATAATATGAGAGATATGTTCGATAATTTGCTTAGCTGATGATTCATTTTTCATATTTTTGCTCATTAGACCAAAGAGTGCAGCGGTGATTTTTGATAAAACACCACCGGCAACAGGCACTAAACTAATCATATGCCCAATCACAGTTTGGCCTACAACCATTGGAGCATTTAACGGATCTTGCTCATTAAATCTATCAACAATCGTTGGCAATGTATTATCGTTGCGATTTATCATATCTAGCATGCCATTTTTGAGATCTTGATAATTAATACTGATTAATGGTGTGGTTGCTGGTAATGATGATGGGCTAATTAGTATTTTTAACGGATTAAAATGCATAATGAAGCTCCTTATTTAAAAATTAATTCCATTTTTCACGGTGTAATAATTGAATGTTGTCCCTTATTTTTTTTATCGTTGATCCCCAACGGGATTGATCATCATTAGGATCATTATTATCTATGTTTAGTCTCCAAGGCTGAGGATCGGACATCACGATAATATTGTAGTTTGTTGGTTGTGTTGAACTCATCTTTATTTCCTTTCTTGTGTTGTTGTCCTCTCCTTTTTGCATCAAATTTTATATATTAACAATTTCATTTATTATCATGGGGTTATGATAAATTAAACGTATTTCATTTAGCAGGTATGATTAGGTTCTTAACTCTCATTTCATTAAGGTATGACGATGTTTAGAAAGAGAGAGATAAAATTTATTATCTGCCTTAATCCGTGTTTTTTAATTTGGTGATAACACTATATAAAGTGTTTTTTGTGCGCTCATTCTCATTTTTCCTATCACAACCCCACAAATCCATGTTGTTAATGATATTGATTATGATTAACATTAATAATTACGTTTATTATTTAAAGTAAAGATTATTTACTTGGAAAGTGGTCATGTTTAAATCCGTTGTCTCTATTGCCTGTCTTTTTCTTTTTTCTTTTATTGTTAATACAGCAAATGCTTTTGATGTTGGCGCTGATAGCCAATCTTGGCCTCGTACTTTTACGAGTGTTGATGGCACTAAAACCGAAATTAAAGCAAAACCACAACGTATTTTATCTGCATCGGTTTCTATCACCGGAACGCTTCTTGCAATGCAAGCTCCTGTGGTTGCAAGTTCAACTGCAGCCAATGGTCTGTTTTTTGCCCAATGGGATAAAGTAGCAAAAGAGAGAAATGTTGAAAAACTGTGGTCTGCGGGCAGTGTTTCATTAGAGATGGCTTATCTTTATGCACCTGATTTAATCGTTGTTTCTGTAAATGGGGGAGATACGGTTTATCCTCAAGTTGAGCAATTTAAACAAATCGCGCCTACCATTGTTTTAGATTACGGCAAACAGAGTTGGGAAAGCCTGGCTTTACAATTAGCACAAGCCACTGGACAAGAAAAAGAGACAGATACACTATTACAGCGTTTTGCAAATATAGTAAAAGAGGGGAAAGACGCGCTACAACTACCAGAAGGTCAGGTCAATATTATCTCTTATTTTGGTGCCGGTACTGTTAACCCTGTTTCGCTAACCACCAGCCCTCACGCCGTATTATTACAACAACTCGGTTTTACCATTGAAAGCGCAGATCTCGCTTGGCAACCGAAAGATAAACCTGTTTCAGATTTTGTGTGGGCTCAATATGAGCATTTAACACAACTCACCGCACCCACAACGTTTCTATTAAGTGGAACCGCTAAAGAAGTCGATGTATTTATGGCTGATCCTATTCTTGCCAATTTACCTTCTATAAAAAATAAGCAGGTTTATGGTTTAGGCGCAAATTCATTTCGTATTGATTATTACAGCGCGCAAGAAATTATCAATGAGATGGTCGCGCGTTTTAGTAAACATAAGCAATAACGTATGTTTACTTCTCACCACAACATAAAATGGGGAATAAGAGGCGCTATTTTCCTCTTGTTCTCTTTTGCACTATTAAGCTTATTTGTAGGCAGCCGACATGTTTCTATGTACACGACATGGCAGGCTTTTATCGATTTTGATACGACAAATAGTGAGCACTTATTAGTGCGCTATCTACGTTTTCCTCGCACATTATTAGCGATAGTTATTGGCGTCGCATTAGGCGGAGCTGGAACATTAATGCAAGCTCTGACACGCAACCCACTTGCTGATCCCGGTTTGTTTGGCATTAATGCCGGAGCCATGGTTGCGATTGTCTCTTTAATTGCGCTAACGGGGATCACTGATGTCACTATTTACATGTGGTTTGGTTTATTAGGGGCTTTCTTCGCAGGTATTGGTGTTTATCTTCTTGGTGGGATAAGGCATGGGCTTAATCCTGTAAGAATGGTGCTTGCAGGTGTTGCTCTCTCAGTGGTTTTACTCGCTATCACACAGCTTGTTACGGTAAATAGTGATGAACGTGTTTTCGATCAATTCCGTCATTGGGTTGTGGGTTCATTACAAGGACGTAGCTTCGATGTGTTGTATCCAATTACTGTATTGGTGGTGATTGGAAGTGTGATTGCTTATTCACTTACTCGTTCATTAGATATCGTGACTTTAGGTGATGATATTAGCCATGCGTTGGGAGCTAATCAAAAACGAGTTTGGTTGTTATCAGCTTTTGCCATCGTACTTCTTGCAGGAAGTGCAACTGCAGCGGTTGGTCCTATTAGCTTTTTAGGATTAACCGCTCCTCATTTTGCTCGTCGTTTAGTCGGCGCTGAATATCGACGTATCTTACCGATGTCGATGTTGATTGGTGCATTAGTGATGTTAGTCGCAGACTGCTTAGGGCGGTTAATCGGTACACCAGGGGAAATTAGCGTCGGTATTATGATCTCACTGATTGGTGGACCTTTCTTTATCTATCTTGTTAAACGTTGGCGGATCATTACATTATGAAACCTAAAAATAATGAGATTATCTGCCAATTGGGTACATGGTCTTGGATCTTATCTCTAAAAGATATCATCATCGCCTTTATTTTGTTTTTATTGATGATTTCTCTCGCTTTTTTAGCCTTAACAACAGGTAAGTTTCCCATCGAATTTTCTACATTGATAGATATTGTTGTTGGGCAATCAGAAGGTGGCATCAAAGAGAAAATCGTAATGGATATTCGCTTACCTCGTCTACTTACCGCAATGGGCGTTGGGGCTGCATTAGGTATTTCAGGCGCTATTTTCCAGTCGATTTCTCGTAATGTTTTGGGTTCACCGGATGTTATTGGTTTTACAACAGGTGCAGCAACGGGGGCATTACTTCAAATCATTATTTTTAATGGCACGGTTGTGGATATCGCTATTTCTACGTTAATAGGTGGTATGGCAACAGCGCTAATTGTTTATCTGCTGTCATTAAAAAATGGTGTTATGTCTGGTTACACCATGATTTTAGTCGGTATTGGCATCGGTGCCATTTTACATGCCTTTAATGGTTTATTGTTGGTAAAGGGCAATATTGATAATGCTATTATGGCTAATCTCTGGCTTGCAGGTTCGCTAAATGCGCGTACTTGGCAACACGTTTATCCTACTTTTATTGGTTTACTGATCCT
The DNA here is from genome assembly GCF_008808075.1 of Proteus sp. CD3. Taxonomy (NCBI): domain Bacteria; kingdom Pseudomonadati; phylum Pseudomonadota; class Gammaproteobacteria; order Enterobacterales; family Morganellaceae; genus Proteus; species Proteus sp. CD3. Next base: position 3,779,350 of record NZ_CP019686.1, read on the forward strand.
TGTTCCACTTATCATTTTTTATGCTAAGTCATTAACGTTAATGGAAATGGGAGATGACATGGCACAGCAATTGGGTGTCCATGTGGGTAGAGTAAGATGGGTGATGATTTTTAGTGCCGTATTACTTGCCTCATTAGCAACAGCCAGCGCTGGGCCAATTGCCTTTGTTGCACTCGCTGCACCTCAATTAGTGATCAGATTAAGCCAGTCAGGAAAACTACCCATTGTAGGCTCTGCGTTAATGGGATCACTCCTTTTACTTTCTGCTGATGTGTTATCACAAAACCTACCCATCAATATTACGATGCCTGTTGGTTTAATGACGGGGGTTATTGGTGGGCTTTATTTGCTGTGGTTACTGACAAGAAAACAGAGAACTTAAAATAATAATAAAGGAAGTAAATATTTACTAACTTAAGGATGAGTCATGGGATGGTCGCCAAAAAGACTAATTAAACATTTGGGATGTAATGAGGGTATTTTATAAATCGTCTAATGGCATGCTCTATGGCATGAAAGGTATAGACTTATGTCTACAGTTCTTACTCTACACGCTAAAAAAGCGACAATAACAACACTTGTGCAAACAGCTTTGTTAGGCACTTTATGTATTGTCGTTCCTAATGTAAATGCACAAGAAATAGAAAAAACATCAACGTCACAAGATAACAAAAAACACGATGAAAAAGTGGATGTATTAATTGTGACGGGTGAAAAACTGAATAAATCTATCTATGACACAGGCTCCAGTGTCACAGTCTATGATGCGAAAAAAATAGAAGCTATACCCAATGCAGATGTGAACACATTACTACAAATGACTCCTAATATTGTTGATAACGGGAATAGTAATGCGTTACCTGCCATTCGTGGTGTTGATGGTTCAGGACCTGCCCAAGGTGCCATTGCTTTTTTAGGTGGTACACGCCCGAGAGTTAACTTCTCTGTTGATGGTCGCTCATTTACCTATAACGAATTTGGCTATGGCGCTCAATCATTATGGGATGTAAATACGGTTGAAATTTTCCGTGATCCACAAAGTTATGTTCAAGGTCGTAATGCTATTGCGGGCGCGATTTTGGTTAAAACCCAAGATCCAACATTCTATTGGGAAAATGCAGTAAAACTGGGTGCGGGTCAGCAAGATTTTCGTGAATATGCGGTGATGACGTCAGGTCCACTGATTGAAGATAAATTAGCATTTCGTTTTACCGCAGAAAGACAAGAGCGTGAAAGCTTTGTGCATATGGATAAATACTCGCCAACGGGTGATCCGCGCGATATCCATTCCAATACATTTCGTGGAAAACTGCTTTATGACTCTTTAGATAATCCTGATTTTAAAGCCAAGCTAACCGTTAGCCATCTTGATAGTCGATCACCGCAAAATGAGGCCAATATGGCGAGCAATTTAGCGCCAAATGCACCCTCACGTTTTCGCCCTGTGATTAAACGTAAAACAACGAGTGGTATTTTAAATACAACATGGGAAGCCAATAATAATTTAAGTGTAGAAAATACACTGATTTATACCGATTTCTCAACGCGTCGCTTAACTGAAGCACAAAGCCCTCGTGCAGATATCGATGCGAAAGAGTTTGAGTTTGAGCCAATGTTACGCTTTAAAACAGACAGTGAAGCATTAAGTGGGATTTTTGGTCTGCGTTATTTCCATGCTAAACAAGATGAGTTTGTGAATATCTTTGGTGGTAGTTACTTTGACGATAAAACAGAAACGGCTTCGGCTTATGGTTCATTAACTTATGCGTTATTCCCTGAAATTGATGTCACCTTATCAGGGCGTTTTGAACGAGAGCACCACACGCGTAATGGGGGAAGTAAAGCCGTTGCTATCGATTTTGATGAAACCTATAACACGTTTCTCCCTAAAGCGGATATCGCATGGAAACCCGCTGTGAATCAAACTGTCGGTTTTGCTGTTGGTCGAGGTTATAACGGTGGTGGTGCGGGTGTGACTATTGGTCAGCCGATTGTCACTTATGTGTATTCACCTGAGTATGTGTGGAATTATAGTCTCTATACACGTAATAACCTGTTGGATAACAAGTTAAGTGTGATGACGAATTTGTTTTACAACGACTACAAGGATATGCAACTGCCTTTCTATTTAGGGCCAAATTCTTCCACTATTCGTAATGCGAAAAAAGTTGAAACTTACGGTGCCGAATTAACAATTGCTTATCAACCAATAGACTCTCTTGAGTTAAATACAGGTGTTGGTTTATTAAAAACTAAAATCAAAGACTTTGGCAACAGTGGTATTGAAGGAAAAGAGTTAGCCCGAGCGCCAAGTTATACGGCGAATGTTGGTGCTAAATATCAATTAACACAGGCTATGGATATTAGCGGTAATGTTCAATTTTCGGGGGATTACTTCTCGAATGCGAATAATGCAGATAGTGGCAAAGTAGATAGTTTCTGGTTAGCTAATTTACAGCTTGGCTATAACTTTACATGGGGTAGAACAACGTTATTTGCCCAGAACTTATTTGATTCAGATAAGCGAATTCTTATTCCTGATAATAATAAAGATACCGCTATTTACCAGCGTCCTCGCATGATTGGTGCTTCAGTAGAAGTTCGTTTCTAAATATAAATCACAGCAAAGGGTGATGTTTATTTATCACCCTTATTTTGCTTAATGTGATCATTCAATAAAAAGACAATGTTATGCACAATAGCCGATTACAGACACATTCTTTACAGTTGGGATATCAACAGACAACGATTTGCCACGATATTTCGCTTTCTATTCCTGATAAAAAAGTTACCGTCATTATTGGTCCCAATGGTTGTGGTAAATCAACGCTATTGCGTAGCTTGTGTTGTTTATTAAAACCATTATCAGGTCATGTTTCATTAGATGATCGGCCTTTAACGACATTGCCAACCAAAAAACTGGCTCGCCAAATCGCGTTATTACCACAAACGATGCAAGCGCCTTCTGGGATCAGCGTGGCTAATTTAGTGGCAAGAGGACGCTTCCCACATCAAAGTTTTATGCACCAATGGAGCCGAGAAGATAAGTTAGCCGTAGAAACAGCAATGAAAGAGACAGGGATTGTCGAATTTGCAGATAAAACGGTAGATTCGCTATCTGGCGGTCAACGGCAACGTGTTTGGGTCGCGATGATATTAGCGCAACAAACAGAAATTTTACTGTTAGATGAGCCAACAACGTATTTGGATATTGCTTATCAAATTGAATTACTCAATATATTTCGAAAGCTCAATCAGCAACAAGGGAGTACTGTCGTTGCCGTTTTACATGATTTAAACCAAGCGTGTCGCTATGCAGATAATTTGGTCGTGATGGTGAAAGGAAAAATCATTGCGCAAGGGGAGCCAAAATCTATTATCAATCAAGCGTTAATTAAACAAGTTTTTGATTTGGAATGCCAAATTATTCCTGATCCTGTTGTGGGAACACCAATGATTGTACCTTGCTAACGATATTGCTAACTACGCTACTGACTGCGTTGCTGAGAAACAAAAAGCGGCTTTAGCATGACTAAATACCGCTTTTAGATTTAGGTTAGCATAAATCAATTACGCTGTTTTCGGCCATTTATTGGCAACCCAAAGCCCACTCATTTTCATCGAATAACCAAATAAAACGCCAACGATTAATGAAGGAATGGTTTGAAAGAGATCCCCTTGAGCAGCAAATATTGTGCATGCACCAATAAAGGTGCCGGGAATATAAGCAAGTAGCGTACTTTTGGCTTGAATACACATAACAAAGGCAATAACACCCGTGACAGCATAGCCAAAAATAGAAATATCACTAAAGACTTGGCTACCATAAATAATCGCCAATGCCCAAATTACGCCACTCATTATGGTCGCCATAGTAACGGCTAATCCTTTAATACCCTCTTTAGGATAAGCAAAATAGGCGGTACAACCTAAAAAGCCAGCCCAGCTTAATAAGTCAAATTGATTAGCAACAAATGCCCAAATGGCAGAAAGAATACCTGTTGTCAGCGCAGTAAAATAAAGCGTTCTCACGATAGACTCTTAAATACAAGGGGGATATTTACCCAGTTAACTAAAGGCGAAGTTTAGCATTGTCATTAGTTGATTTACTATATTTAGATCATTAAAAAGCATAATTAAGATGCGTATTTATGCGATATTTAATATCTCTTTTTATTAGAAAAAATAAAAACAGAAAGTAAACGTTTGCGTTGTCGAAATAGTTAATTAATTTGCAGGTGAATAAAAGGTAATTAAAGAAAAATATTAATTATCTTTTATTCTTTAAGTTAATTAAGAAGTTTAAATTAACTGGTTACTATGAATTGGCTATTTAAGTTTTGATTCTATTTTAATTAACCATTCGTTAAATAAAGGACAACGCTGGCGCATTTTTTCTATACCTATTCGTTTAGCTATAGCTATGCCATCAATCGTTTTTTTAAATTCGCCAGATGTTTTTAGCTTATTTAGCCTTTTTGATGGTGCAGTTTCTCGACTATTATTAATTTTTTCAGGCTCTTCATTTTCAGTGATGATATCGTTAATTATATTAACATTGACATTAAGTTCATCTGCGAGAATTTCTTCATCGCTAAATAAAAGAGATTCAAATTCATGCATAGCGATGTAAGGAATAAACCTATTTTCGGCTTGATAAGTACCATAGTTTTGTACTATTTGCTCTAATGTTGCATCATTCAATAATCGAGCAATTTCAGTATGTGTTTGTGTCGTGATAATGTGCAAATTAGGCCATTCTTTTAAGCCATAATAATCAAAAAATTGAGTCACAATAGTGTTTGGACGCTGTTTTAGAAATAATCCAATATCTTTTTCAGCACGACTAAATTTGACATCACCCCCTTTTTGGCCGGGCTTAGATATCTGTGTTGCAGTCATAAAAATATTCTGAGGAGCGAGATAGGGAGTTAAAACTCTTTCTATAAATATTTGCTCCGTTCTTCCTTCAACAATCGCAATGACTTCTATGTAATTATTCATTTACTGGGCCTCCAGTAATGATATTTTTATTCCATAATTCACCGACTGAATAGTTTTCTAGCCATGTTTGATAATCTTTCTCTTTCAATCGTTCAAATGTTGATGCACCTTCTTTTCTATTTACAACAATAATATTTTCGATTGAAAAATAATTAATTAACTCAGGGGATTGAGTCGCAACAACAACTTGAGTGCGCTCAGAAGCAGCTTTGATTAATTCAGCTAATATAGCTATTGCCGCAGGGTGTAATCCTAATTCTGGTTCATCGATAATAATGGTTGCAGGTGGATTGGGTTGTAGTAAGGCTGTTGCGAGGCAAATAAAGCGAATTGAACCATCTGATAGGTGATAAGGTTGCATTGGATAATCAGACCCTTTTTGTAACCAAGTCAGGTTTACAACCTCTTTTTCTCCCCGTGTAAAAGGCTCAAGCAGAAACTCATCAAAAAAAGGAGTTACTAATTTAATAGCGTTAACAATATCTTTATATTCATTTTGATAGTCATTTTTAAGTTTTAATAAAAATGAACCAATATTAGAAGCATTCCATCTTAGTACTTTATTATCTTGGATAATTTCTTCACCGCGCATAGGCGCAGTAGAACTGGTATCGTGAAAGTGGTAGATCTTCCAAGATGTAATGGCATCATAAACGGGTTTTGAGTATTTCGCGTCGGTCATTTTATTAGTGACTTCAGAGACCATTTTAGAGACACCTATGGAACTATCCCCTAATTCCCACCAACCACTACCTCGATAATATCTTGCTTCATCTTCAATCGCGGCATCATTACTTGGCGTAGCAACTAAATTAAAGCGAAAGCCTCTAATATCAAATTGAGTGGAAAACTCAATTTTTTTAGTCGTTTTAGGGCCACAAAAAAGTAAATCGTTAGCACCTCCACTATCACGTACAAAACGATTTAAATTGCCATCAATAAGTGCACGGAGTAGCTGAAAAAAAGCGATAAAATTACTTTTTCCTGCGCCATTAGCTCCAACAATGATGTTAAGTTTGGTGAGTTCAAAATTTTCTAAATTTTGAATAGATTTGAAGCCCTTAATGGTGACTTTATTTAAAGAGTTACTCATAACTTTGCTCTCTCAAGTTTAGATAATATGCTTTTCTATTACTGTGCGCCATTTACCACTCCTCTTTCCATTCACTTTTACGTGCTAAACTATTTTTAGCATCTTTAGGATGAATTTCCATCTCTAAATTCAGTGCAGAGAGTAGCTTGAAAAAGGTTTCGAGTTTGGTGGAATTAGGGTTAAGTTCAAAATTGGAGACGGTGTCTTGTCGAATTCCTACTTTTTGGGCGACTTTACCTTGAGAAAGCTTTTTTGTTAATCGTACATCTTTTAGATGCACGCTGAGCTGATAGGCGTTAATTATGATCATTATGTTCTACCGGTTATAGGCGTTAATGTCTAATATACCGGTTATAGCGTGTAGTTCAAGACTTAATGGCTATAGCGTGTAGATTTGATTTTACCTGCTATAACCGTTAAAAGCATGTTTACACGGTATAGCAGGTAAATATGAGTGATTACTTCCCAATACAGAAACTAGAGAAAATACGACCTAATAAGTCATCAGAGGTAAATTCGCCTGTGATTTCGCTTAATGCTTGCTGAGCCAGTCTTAATTCTTCTGCCAATAACTCGCCTGATTTTGCATAAACCAGTTGCTCATGGCCTTGTTGTAAGTGCTCTGCTGCAGTATTTAAGGCTTGTAGATGGCGACGACGCGCTAAGAAACCACCTTCTGTATTACTATTAAAGCCCATGGCTTCTTTTAGGTGATCGCGCAGCAATTCAATACCCATTCCATCGCGTGCGGATAAGCGGATCATCGGGTAATTACCTTGTGCCGTGATCTCGACATTTTCCCCTGTTAAATCTGATTTGTTACGAATAACAGTAACAGGCAAGGTATTTGGCAAACGAGCCATAAATTCAGGCCAGATATCTTCGGGTGTTGTGGCATCGGTTGTGGTGCTATCAACCATAAATAGCACTCTGTCTGCTTGCTCAATCTCTTTCCAAGCCCGCTCAATACCAATACGTTCAACTTCATCACTGGCTTCACGTAAGCCTGCTGTATCGATAATATGCAAAGGCATACCATCAATATGAATATGTTCACGTAATACATCACGCGTTGTGCCGGCAATATCGGTAACAATCGCTGCTTCTCGGCCTGCTAATGCATTCAATAAGCTTGATTTACCCGCATTAGGGCGACCCGCGATAACCACTTTCATCCCTTCACGTAATAGGCTACCTTGGCGAGCTTGAGCACGAACATCATCTAATTCAGCAATAACAGCGTTAAGTTTTCCTTCAATGATCCCGTCAGAAAGAAAATCAATCTCTTCATCAGGGAAATCAATGGCAGCTTCAACATAGATACGCAAGTGAGTTAATGACTCTACCATTTCGTTAATATGAGAGGAAAATGCACCTTGTAATGAATTAATCGCTGAACGTGCCGCTTGTTCTGAGCTGGCATCAATTAAATCGGCAATGGCTTCGGCTTGTGCTAAGTCGAGTTTGTCGTTTAAGAATGCGCGTTCAGAAAATTCACCAGGGTTAGCAATACGCACACCGGGAATTTGTAAGATACGTTTTAGTAATAAATCCAGAATAACGGGGCCGCCATGACCTTGTAGTTCTAGAACATCTTCGCCTGTAAATGAGTTCGGATTTGGGAAGAAAAGGGCGATACCCTGATCAAGCACTGAGTTATCATCATTGCGAAATGGCAGATAATCGGCATAACGAGGTTTAGGTAATTTACCTAAGACAGTTTGTGCCACAAGTGCTGCTTTAGGGCCAGAAACGCGCAGGATACCAACACCGCCTCTTCCCGGAGGTGTGGCCTGAGCGACGATAGTATCAGTGCTATGCATGGTGTACTCGCTTAATCAGAATCATCATATCAATATAAAAAACAGAAGGCGGTCATTGTAGACCGCCTTCGCTATTTTATGTCACTTTCCTTTGAATGTAACCAAGGAAGAGGTTTTTCCTCATGTGACCTTATTTTTTGTCTCTGCTGTGTAAGCCACGTTTTTCCAGACCGCGGTAAATTAACTGCTGCTGGATAATGGTCACTAAGTTACTGACGATATAGTACAGAACCAGACCTGATGGGAACCACAGGAAGAATACGGTAAATACAACCGGCATAAAGGTCATGATTTTTTGTTGCATCGGGTCAGTCACTGCTGTAGGAGACAGTTTCTGAATGACGAACATTGTCACACCCATTAATAATGGCAGAATGTAGTACGGATCTTGCGCAGATAAGTCTTGGATCCATAACATAAATGGCGCATGACGTAATTCAACAGAACCCATTAGCATGTAATACAATGCAAGGAAGATTGGCATCTGGATAATTAGTGGTAAACAACCACCCAGAGGATTCACTTTCTCTTGTTTGTATAACGCCATCATTTCTTGGCTCATACGTTGTTTGTCATCACCAATACGTTCACGCAGTGCAGCCAGTTTTGGTTGCAGTAAACGCATTTTTGCCATGGAGGTGTACTGCGCTTTAGTCAGCGGGTACATGATACCACGAACGATAAAGGTGATCATGATGATGGAGAAGCCCCAGTTACCGATAAAGCTGTGAAGGAATTTCAACAGTTTAAACAGTGGCTGAGAGATAAACCATAACCAACCGTAGTCTACAGATAGGTCTAAATGTGGCGCAATAGCTGACATTTCTGACTGAATTTCAGGACCAACCCATAATGTTGAGCTGATATCAGCACTACTATTTGGTGCAATTGTCACCGGCGCTGATTTATAACCAATCAGAGCAATAGATTTGTTTTCTAAAGTGATAGAGTAGAAGTTATTGTTCTGACTCTCTTTAGAAGGAACCCATGCTGTTGCAAAGTACTGTTGTAACATTGCAACCCAACCATTATTGGTGGTTAGAGATAAGTTTTTATCTTCGATATCACCAAAGCTGTATTTTTTATAGTTGGTTTCATCTGATGAGTATGCCGCACCACGATAAGTGTGTAGCGCAAAGTTGCTGCTACCTGTATCACGGCTTTCTGGCAATTTAACAGATTGTTTTAACTGACCGTAGAAGTTCATGGTCAATGTTTTATCTGTTGTATTCTCAATTTTGTAATCAATACCGATATCGTACTGACCTTTCTTCAGAATGAAGGTTTTGACGAATTTTACGCCTTCTTCATTTACGAAAGTCATAGGTACACGTAATTCATCTTGGTTTTCACCAAGTACAAATTCGTTTTTATCAGCACTATAAACTGGGCGAGATTTCTGATCTGGACCATCAGGGCCGATTAAGCCACTTTGAGCCTGATACAGGAATTGTGGTGTAGTTTCCAGTAAACGGAAAGGTGTTGTCGAATTAAGCTCGGCGGGATAGGCTAACAAATCAGCCTCATCGATAGTACCGCCCTGAGTATTGATGCGAAGATCAAGTACGTCAGTTTTTACGGTAATCAATTTTGCCTGCTCATTGCTGTTACCAGTTACAGCAAGACTATCACTGCTTGGCACGTCCGCTTGTTGCGAGACCTGTGCGGTAGTGGTGGTGTTTTGTGAAACTTTATCACCCTCCCACTGCTGCCAGATCAGGAAAGAAACGAACAGCAAAGCGATGAATAGAAGATTGCGTTGCGAATCCATCGTTAATTTTCTCTGTTATCGTCGTTTTTTCTAGGTGGGACAGGATCATCACCACCTTCGTGTAAAGGGTGGCATTTTAATATGCGTTTCACTGTTAACCAACTACCTTTTATCATTCCAAACCTGCGCAATGCCTCAATTCCGTAATTAGAGCACGTAGGATTAAAACGACAACGAGGCCCCAACAGAGGACTAATCCCCAGTTGATAGCCCCTAATCAGCAAGATCAGGACTTTTGAGCCAAGCGACAATGACGACGCCATAATTTACCCAACACTTCCGTCAATTGATGGTTATCAAGTTCAGCAACCCCTTTTCTTACTAATAGCACAAAATCCATCGGCGGTAATTCGTGCTGATGTAAACGAAAGTATTCACGGGCTAATCGTTTAATACGATTGCGCTCATGAGCACGTTTAACGTTTTTCTTTGCGATTGTTAGACCGATGCGGGGATGCCCCAGCTCATTCTGGCGACCCAAAATAGTAACTTCTGGAGAACTCGCACGTTGTGGTTGCTGGAAAACAAAATTGAAATGCTTGGGAGTTAACAAACGTAACTCCCTTGGAAAAGCGAGCTTAACCACGGAATGGTTAGCTTTTATTATTTCGAAGAAACGGTCAGACGAGCGCGGCCTTTCGCACGACGGCGAGCCAGAACCTGACGACCATTTTTAGTGGCCATACGAGCGCGGAAGCCGTGGTTACGGTTGCGCTTCAGTACAGACGGTTGAAAAGTGCGTTTCATGGCGATTTCTACCTACTTAATATAATTACTGATTCAGCAAATGCGTTGACAGACAGGCGTGCAATAAATAAACAAACCAGTACTTCAATCGCAGCATCAATGATGGAAAGATGCGGGATTGTAATAAAATCACTCAAATGCGTCAATGAAGATGACGCTTTAAGTACCGATTTTTGTCGTCTTTTTTAGCAAACCCGATAATCAATCCTGACTTATGCGCAACGAGTACGCTTATTAGCGACCTAAAAAAGGTCTTAATAAGTGACTTTGTTGGTACAAGCACGCAGGGTGCAAGATTATACGGACTCATGGTGAAAGCGCAAGGATCTTTAGTGGATCAAATGAGAGATATTTGATCGCTTTCTATAAGAAAGGGATATTTATGTGAAGAGAAAGTTATCCCCAATTGCTATTTATAGGGCGACTCAAGTACACTAGAACGCCTTTGCATATTTCATTTGGTGAATTATCGTAAATCAGCAAGCCTGTGGATAAAAACCATAAAAACTGTGCAAAAGAAAGAGGATCTTCGTTTCATTTTGCGATATGATCCCCCGTCACGATCAGAATAGCCAGTCTGCGATCGTGAGTCACGATGTAAAAAAATCGTTGTCACCAAGAGTTGTTCCTTATTAAGAATTGAAGAGGAACGGTGTTGTGCACTTTGTATTTAGGCGCACAGTGTTTAACTGCATTGTTTGATTGCATTGTTTAACTACATTGTTTAACTGCATTTTTCCTGTTTATTTTTTAGTCTTGTTTTTTAGGGGAGTCCGCCGTGTCACTTTCGCTTTGGCAGCATTGTCTTGCCCGATTGCAGGATGAGTTACCTGCCACTGAATTTAGTATGTGGATACGTCCCTTGCAGGCAGAACTAAGCGATAATACGCTGGCGCTGTATGCACCTAATCGTTTTGTCTTAGATTGGGTAAGAGAAAAATACATTAATAATATCAACGCATTATTAGTGGATTTTTGTGGCTCTGAAGTCCCTTCTTTACGTTTTGAAGTGGGTAATAAACCGGCATCAGCACGTACTACGGAAAGTATTCCTAAAGCTGTTGTACATCCAACAGTAAATACAGCTCCTCCCCATAGTCAGCCTGTTCGCCCTAGTTGGGATAATCAACCCGCGTCTCAGCTGCCTGAACTCAATTATCGTTCTAACGTTAACCCTAAACATAAGTTTGATAACTTCGTTGAAGGTAAATCAAACCAGTTAGCAAGAGCAGCGGCAAGGCAAGTTGCTGATAACCCAGGTGGAGCTTATAACCCACTCTTTTTATATGGTGGAACAGGGCTTGGTAAAACGCACTTGTTACATGCGGTGGGTAACAGCATTATGGAACGTAAAGCGAATGCAAAAGTCGTGTATATGCATTCTGAACGTTTCGTACAAGATATGGTAAAAGCATTACAAAATAATGCGATAGAAGACTTTAAACGCTATTACCGTTCAGTGGATGCACTATTAATTGATGATATTCAATTTTTTGCCAATAAAGAGCGTTCACAAGAAGAATTTTTTCATACCTTTAACGCATTGTTAGAGGGTAATCAGCAAATTATTTTAACGTCAGACCGTTATCCTAAAGAGATAAATGGTGTTGAAGACAGATTAAAATCACGCTTTGGTTGGGGATTAACGGTTGCTATTGAGCCACCTGAACTTGAAACCCGAGTGGCGATTTTGATGAAAAAAGCGGACGAAAACCAAATTCAGTTACCCGACGAAGTGGCCTTTTTTATTGCTAAAAGACTTCGTTCTAACGTCCGTGAGCTTGAAGGTGCATTAAACCGAGTGATTGCTAACGCAAACTTTACAGGTCGCGCGATTACTATTGACTTTGTACGTGAAGCATTACGTGATCTGCTTGCCTTGCAGGAAAAATTAGTCACTATCGATAATATTCAAAAAACAGTTGCTGAATATTATAAAATTAAAGTCGCTGATTTGCTGTCAAAGCGGAGATCCCGATCGGTTGCCCGTCCGAGGCAAATGGCAATGGCGCTGGCGAAGGAATTAACAAACCACAGCTTGCCTGAAATCGGGGATGCCTTTGGTGGTCGTGATCATACAACAGTCCTTCATGCATGCCGAAAAATAGAGCAATTGCGTGAAGAAAGTCATGACATCAAAGAAGATTTTTCTAACTTAATCAGAACATTATCATCCTAGCGCTATGAAATTTATCATTGAACGTGAACAGCTTCTTAAGCCGCTACAACAAGTAAGTGGCCCTTTAGGTGGTCGTCCAACATTACCTATTTTAGGTAACTTATTGCTTAAGGTAACTGAAAATACCTTATCGCTAACTGGCACTGACCTTGAAATGGAGATGGTGGCAAGAGTTAATCTTAGCCTATCTCATGAAATTGGCGCCACAACTGTTCCTGCGCGTAAGTTTTTTGATATTTGGCGTGGGCTACCAGAAGGTGCTGAAATTAGTGTAGAGCTTGATGGTGATCGCCTATTAGTGCGTTCAGGTCGTAGTCGCTTCTCCTTATCAACATTACCTGCATCTGATTTTCCTAATTTAGATGACTGGCAAAGTGAGGTTGAATTTACTTTGCCTCAAGCAACATTAAAACGTCTAATTGAGTCCACTCAATTTTCAATGGCGCATCAAGATGTGCGTTATTACCTCAACGGTATGTTGTTTGAAACTGAAAATACAGAGTTACGCACAGTTGCAACAGATGGACACCGTTTAGCGGTATGTTCAATGGATATTGGACAATCTTTACCGGGGCATTCTGTTATTGTTCCTCGTAAAGGTGTCATTGAATTAATGCGTTTACTTGATGGCGCGGGTGAAAGTTCACTGCAGCTGCAAATCGGTAGTAATAATATTCGTGCGCATGTAGGTGATTTTATTTTCACCTCGAAGTTGGTTGATGGTCGTTTCCCTGACTATCGTCGAGTATTACCGAAAAACCCAACGAAAACTGTAACTGCGGGCTGTGATATTCTTAAACAGGCATTTTCTCGTGCTGCCATTTTATCCAATGAAAAATTCCGTGGTGTGCGTATAAACCTTACTAACGGTCAATTGAAAATTACAGCAAACAATCCTGAGCAAGAAGAAGCAGAAGAGATTGTTGATGTTCAATATCAAGGCGAAGACATGGAAATTGGCTTTAATGTCAGTTACCTCCTTGATGTACTTAACACATTGAAATGTGAAGAAGTTAAGCTTCTGCTAACCGATGCGGTTTCAAGTGTTCAAGTGGAGAATATGGCAAGTTCTGCGGCCGCTTATGTTGTTATGCCAATGCGTTTATAATAGTCACTAACATGATTTTATCCCGTTTATTGATCCGTCATTTTAGAAATATTGAACAGGCGGATCTGCCATTAGCGGATGGCTTTAATTTCCTTGTGGGGCCTAACGGGAGTGGCAAAACAAGTATACTTGAAGCGATTTACACATTAGGTCACGGACGCGCATTTCGTAGCTCTCAAGCTAATCGCGTGATCCAGCATGATGAAAATGAATTTATTCTTCATGGGCGCTTAAGTGGGCTAAATGAAGAGAGCCGTGGTTATGCGATTGGATTAAGTAAAGATCGCGAAGGCAATAGTACAGTTCGTATTGATGGCAGCGATGGTCATAAAATTGCAGAGTTAGCAAAATTGTTACCCATGCAATTAATAACACCTGAAGGCTTTACGCTACTGAATGGTGGACCTAAATATCGTCGCGCTTTTATTGATTGGGGTTGTTTTCATAATGAACCTCGATTTTTTGCTGCATGGTCAGATTTAAAACGTGTATTAAAACAACGTAATGCAGCACTGAGGCAAGCAACGTCTTATCGACAACTGATGCCTTGGGATAAAGAACTTATCTTACTAACAGAACAGATAAGTGAATGGCGAGCTAAATATACCGAAGATATCGCTAAAGATATTGAAGAAACGTGTCGTCTGTTTTTGCCTGAGTTTTCGTTGAAAGTCAGCTTCCAACGGGGATGGGATAAAGAAACAGATTACGGTGAGTTGCTAGCACGTCAATTTGAACGTGATAAAATGTTAGCGTATACCTCACTTGGCGCTCATAAAGCGGATTTACGTATTAGAGCAAACGGCACGCCAGTAGAAGATATGTTGTCACGAGGCCAGCTCAAGTTGTTGATGTGTGCTTTGAGGCTGGCACAAGGTGAATATTTCACTCGTAAGAATGGGCAAAGATGCCTGTATCTGCTCGATGATTTTGCTTCCGAATTAGATGCAAGTCGGCGCCAGTTGTTAGCCGAGCGTCTAAAGTCTACGCAAGCTCAAGTGTTTGTCAGTGCGATAACACAAGGGCAAGTGAAAGATATGCTAGATGTAAATAGCAGGCTATTTAGCGTAGAACGTGGCAAAATAGAGGTTAAACCATAGGAATAAAGCGAGAAACGTTGATGTCGAATACATATGACTCCTCAAGTATCAAAGTATTAAAAGGGCTGGATGCGGTGCGTAAGCGCCCGGGGATGTATATCGGGGATACAGATGATGGAACCGGTCTGCATCACATGGTCTTCGAGGTGGTCGACAACGCAATCGACGAAGCCCTCGCGGGTTTCTGTGATGAGATAATTGTCACTATCCATTCAGATAACTCCGTCTCTGTTCGAGATGATGGTCGTGGAATTCCAACCGGCATTCACCCAGAAGAGGGTGTCTCAGCAGCAGAGGTTATTATGACCGTTCTGCATGCGGGGGGTAAATTCGATGATAACTCCTATAAAGTCTCTGGTGGGCTTCATGGTGTAGGGGTTTCTGTTGTTAATGCGTTGTCTGAAAAACTTGAACTGACAATCCATCGTGATGGAAATATCCATCAACAAATTTATCGTCATGGTGTGCCTGATGATCGCTTAAAAGTGATTGGCGATACTGAAAAATCAGGGACATTTGTACGCTTCTGGCCAAGTCTTGAAACCTTTAAAGGCGAGACTGAATTCCAGTATGAGATCCTAGCAAAACGTCTTCGTGAGTTGTCATTCTTAAACTCAGGTGTTTCTATCCGTTTAATTGATAAACGTGATAACCGTGAAGATCATTTCCACTATGAAGGCGGTATTAAAGCATTTGTTGAATACTTAAGCCGTAATAAAACACCAATTCACCAAAATGTATTCTATTTCTCAACTGAAAAAGATGGCATTGGTGTGGAAGTGGCAATGCTGTGGAATGATGGTTTCCAAGAGAACGTTTATTGCTTTACCAACAATATTCCACAACGTGATGGTGGTACTCACTTAGTTGGTTTCCGTACTGCAATGACACGTACATTAAACAACTATATGGATAAAGAAGGATTTAATAAGAAATCGAAAATCAGTGCAACGGGTGATGACGCTCGTGAAGGCTTGATTGCGGTTATCTCTGTTAAAGTTCCTGATCCTAAATTCTCATCACAAACAAAAGATAAACTGGTTTCTTCAGAAGTGAAAACAGCGGTAGAAACGCTGATGAATGAGAAGCTGGTGGAATATCTGTTAGAAAATCCAAATGACGCGAAAATCGTTGTTGGTAAAATCATTGATGCTGCTCGTGCGCGTGAAGCTGCACGTAAAGCGCGTGAAATGACACGTCGTAAAGGCGCATTAGATTTAGGTGGCTTACCGGGTAAATTAGCGGACTGTTCCGAACGTGATCCTGCTTTCTCTGAACTGTATTTAGTGGAAGGGGACTCTGCGGGTGGCTCTGCAAAACAAGGGCGTAACCGTAAAACACAGGCTATTCTTCCGTTAAAAGGTAAGATCCTCAACGTTGAAAAAGCGCGCTTTGATAAAATGCTGGCTTCTCAAGAAGTCGCAACGTTAATCACTGCATTAGGTTGTGGTATCGGTCGTGATGAATATAACCCAGACAAACTGCGTTATCACAGCATTATCATCATGACGGATGCGGACGTCGATGGTTCTCACATTCGTACTCTGCTACTGACTTTCTTCTATCGTCAAATGCCAGAAATTATCGAACGTGGTCATATCTTTATTGCTCAGCCACCACTTTACAAAGTGAAGAAAGGTAAACAAGAGCAATACATTAAAGATGACGACGCAATGGACGAGTATCTGATGTCGATCGCTCTTGATGGCGCAGCACTTTATGTGAGTGAACACGCACCAGCAATGCACGGTGAGCAACTTGAAAAACTGGTTGTTGATTACCATGCAGCGCACAAGATTATTCGTCGTATGGAGCGTATCTATCCACTTAGCATGTTAAGCAGCTTGGTGTATCACTCAACGCTGACAGAAGATGCGTTATCTGATAAAGCTAAAGTCGAAGAGTGGATGAGTGGCTTGGTTAATCGCTTAAATGAAGCGGAAGATCAAGGCAGTACTTATAGCTACACTATTGCTCAAAACGATGAAAACCGCCTGTTCGAACCTGTATTACGTATTCGTACTTATGGCGTGGATACAGACTACAAATTGGATTATGACTTTATCCACAGTAGCGAATATCAACGTATTACGCATTTAGGTGACATTATCGGTAACCTAATTGAAGAGGGTGCGTTTATTGAGCGTGGTGAGCGTCGTCAGCCAATTTCAAGTTTTGAAGAAGCTCTTGAGTGGTTAACAAAAGAATCACGTCGTGGTCTTGCGGTACAGCGTTATAAAGGTCTTGGTGAAATGAACCCAGAACAATTATGGGAAACCACTATGAACCCAGATACACGTCGTATGATGCAAGTCACTGTGAAAGATGCGATTGCAACTGATGAATTGTTCACCACCTTAATGGGTGATGCGGTTGAACCTCGTCGTGCCTTTATCGAAGAGAATGCGCTGAAAGCGGCAAATATTGATATCTAGTTTTAGATTCGATGAGATAAAAAAAGCGGAGCTGTAAAAATGGCTCCGCTTTTTTGTTGGCTACAACAATCACGTTTATCCGCGTTGACCGACCAAACGGCACAGCATTTCTGTCACTAAATAACTCTTTTCAAAGGAGCTAACAGGTAAAAATTCAAAACGAGAGTGGAAATTCAACGCACCTGTAAAATAGTTAGGTGTGAGCAAGCCTCGTGCTGAAAGTGCAGAGCCATCTGTACCTCCTCGCATTGGGATCACATTAGGTTGAATATCTAATTGTTTTAATGCTTCAAAAATAAGTTCGATAGCGGTGCGATCTTCCCCAATTGAATCACTGATATTGCTATACACATCGACAATCTCATAGTCGATTTGCGCACGAGGGTGGCGAGCTTGGATCAAAGCAACAGACTGTTTAATAAACTGTTTGCGAGCTTCATAACTCTGCTTGTCAAAATCACGAATAGCCATTTTGATGACCGCATTATCAGGATTGGCGATTAAATCAGTGACATAGAAATAACCTTCACGGTGCTCGGTGTGCTCGGGGGTATCAAAACGGTCAAAACAGCCAATAAAATCATGAGCAACACGAATTGGATTTAATAATACGTTTTTCGCAGACATTGGGTGTGCAGTCACACCTTTTACAGACACGTTAATTGATGCCGCATTAAAGGTTTCATACACAACTTCTCCTAATGCACAGCAATCAATGGTGTAAGCAAAATCAACGTTGAAGCGAGATAAATCCATCAGTTTTGAACCGCGCAATCCAATCTCTTCATCAGGGACAAACGCAACATAGATATCGCCACAATCAAAATCAGCATGTTGAAGTTTATCCATTAACTCCATAACAACGGTGATCGCCGCTTTATTATCAGCGCCTAATACGCTTGTACCATCACTAAAGATAATCTCTTCACCAATATAAGGCTCGGCTTCAGGGTGCTCTTGCGCTTTAAACCAGATATCCTTCTCTTTATTTAAGCAGAGATCTTTCCCTTCATAACGCAGTGTTTGTGGGTGAATATCAGGTGAAATACCGACATCAACCGTATCAAGATGAGCAACAAATCCAACTTTAGGGGCATTGGGTTTAGTACCTGGTCTCATTGTATATAAAATGGCATGAGAATCGATATAGATATCTTTTAGCCCATAAGTTTCCAACTCTTTAGCCAGTAACTTTGCTAACTCAAGTTGCCCTTGCGTACTGGGTACCACAGAAGCTGATGCATCACTTTGGCTTTCAATTGCCAGATAACGGAAGAAACGCTGTTCTAACTTTTGACCTAGGGTGTTCATTATCATCTTGTTCCTAATACAGTTATTTTTATAAGTGTGAGTTATGATGCTGGTTGCCATGTATATCCACTGTCAAAACCGAGAGGAATATCGAGTCCCCAGAAGATAAACAGTGTCGCCGTTAATACAATAAGCAAGCCAATAGTGAAAGGGATCATCATGGAGCACAATGTACCGATACCCGCCCCTTTATAGTATTTTTGGCAATACATCAAAATCAGTGGGTAGAATGGGAACATCGGTGTACTCACATTCATTGCGGAATCACTGACACGGAACGCAGCTTGGGTTAATTCAGGTGAAATTCCGACAGCCATTAACATTGGCACTAATACTGGTGCAATCACAGCCCATTTTGATGTTGCTGAGGTGATCATGATATTTAAAATCGCAGTCAGCAAAATGACACCTAATACCGTCATACCTGAAGGCATATTAAGTGTACGCAGTAACTCTGCACCTGATAATGCTAATAAAGTTCCTAAATTTGAGTGTTGGAAAGAGTAAAGGAACTGAGCAGCAAAAAAGGCAAAAACGATAAATGGGATCAACGAGTTAGTGATATTTTCCATTGCTTTGACAATATCTTTTGTGGAAGCAAAAGACTTGGTCATATAGCCATAGATTAAACCGGGTACAGAGAAGAAGATAAACAGTAAAGGTACCACAATTTGCATAATTGGGGCTTTAGGGCTGGTTAAACTGCCTTCTGGTGAACGTAATGGTGAGGTTTCTGGTAATAACAGTGCAAATAAACCAATCCCCATTAGCACCACTGCCCAACCCGCAAAACGGAATGCTCGTTTTTCTGTTGGTGTAATTTCACCTAACTCTGCATCTTTGGTATCAATACCAGAAGAGACAGGGCAGTTTTTATTTAACCAAGGCTCGACAATTTTTTCAGTGATATACCAACAAGTTAAAATAACGCCAAATGTTCCACCTACGCTAAAAAAGTAGTTACATAAAACGTTAACGCTATATCCCGGAGCCATAATTTGCGCCGCTTCCTGAGTAAAGCTTTGCATTATTGGGTCAATAATTGACGGTGTATAACTTGCTGTAAATCCACCCGCCAAACCTGCAAATGAGGCCGCGATACCTGCTAAAGGATGACGACCACTGGCATAGAACATCATCGCAGAGACGGGCATAAGAATAACGTAAGCAGAGTCGGAAGCTAAGTGCGCAACAATACCAACAAACACAACTGTTGGTGTCAGCATTTTAGGAGAAATAAACGAAAGCATTTTTTTTAGAGCCGTTTTAATAAAACCACTGCTTTCTGCAATACCAATTCCTAATGTTGCAACAATCGTTATTCCAAGTGGAGGAAAGCTAATGAAATTTTTCACCGCACTTGTCACAAATAATATGATCTCTTCATATTGAAACATATTAATAACGGCGATTTTCTCTTTAGTCACTGGGTGGAAATAATCAAAATGAACAAAAGAGAGGAAGAATGAAAATATCCAGCAGATCACTAAGGCGTAAACGAACAACATAGTAACATCAGGCATGATATTGCCAATGCGTTCGACTCGGTTTAAAAAACCTTTTTTATTGGGTTGTGTTTGCGTTGTCATATTTATAATGCATCTTTTTATAAAAGTAATAAAAATCACCTTAAATAAATGACAATAAAAAGTAAATTTATTTTTAAATAATAAGTAGTTACCGCAGTTTCTATAAAATAAATAATATATTAGAAATTATTATATTTAAATGTTTGTCATCATTACTTTTAGTTGTTAAAAAATAATTTATTTATTTTCACACTCTGTTTTGAATAAAAAGAGGTGGATTATGCTGAATAATCTGCCTGAATTCTTTAGCGTTATTTTTGAAACTATTGTAGAAAATATATTTTATACCGAGTCATAAAATTAAAATAAATAAAATATGAAAAATTCAAAAAAATTTTATGAGAAAAAGAAGGGATGAGAAATAAAAAATAAAGCTAATGATTATTTAGAATAAGAATATCAACCATTTTCATTTTCTAAAAATGGTCGATATTCTAAATAACTCATATTAACGCAGAATATTCAGCATACGACGTAAAGGCTCTGCGGCACCCCATAACAGTTGGTCACCCACTGTAAAGGCTGAAATAAATTCAGGGCCCATATTCAGTTTACGAATACGACCTACTGGTGTGCTCAATGTACCTGTGACTGCTGCTGGTGTTAATTCACGCATAGTTAATTCACGATCATTAGGGATGACTTTTACCCAATCATTATGGTTTGCGAGTAGCTGTTCAATCTCTGCAACAGGTAAGTCTTTTTTCAGTTTTAAGGTGAATGCTTGACTATGGCAACGTAATGCACCAATACGAACACAAAGACCATCCACAGGAATGATATTAGAGCCTGTATTTAAGATCTTGTTAGTTTCAGCTTGCCCTTTCCACTCTTCGCGGCTTTGACCGTTTTCTAGTTGTTTATCAATCCAAGGGATCAAGCTACCCGCAAGAGGAACACCAAATTGTTCGGTAGGCATTGTGCCACTGCGCGTAAAGTTAGTGACTTTACGTTCAATATCTAAGATTGCAGAGGCTGGGTTTTCTAGCTCTTTAACCACTTGATTATGTAAAGAGCCCATCTGTGACAGTAACTCTCTCATATGGCGAGCGCCCGCCCCAGAAGCTGCTTGATAAGTCGATACGCTTGCCCATTCCACTAAATTGTTAGCAAACAGACCACCTAATGACATTAGCATTAAACTGACGGTGCAGTTACCACCGACAAAGGCTTTAATGCCTTTATTTAAGCTGTCTTGAATATGTTGTCCATTAACAGGATCGAGAATAATAACGGCATCATCATTCATACGTAATGCTGATGCGGCATCAATCCAGTAACCTTGCCAACCGGCTTGACGCAGTTTTGGATAGATTTCATTGGTGTAGTCACCACCTTGGCAACTAATGATAATATCGAGTGATGCTAAGGTATCAATGTCATAAGCATCTTGCAGAGTGCTACGGTGGTTACCATAAGCGGGTGCTGCTTCACCTAATTGAGATGTGGTGAAGAAAACAGGGTTTATCCCATCAAAATCACGTTCTTCAACCATTCTTTGCATTAAAACGGAGCCGACCATACCACGCCAGCCCACAAAACCAACATTTTTCATTGTAATTACCCTGTCTTTATCTGTAGGAATAGTGAGAGACCTCACACTAACCTGACAAAATATAGAGATAGGTGCAAGTTAATTTATTGATTATTTACCAAAGAATTAGAAGTGTTTCTTATAGTCTTCGTAGAGTTAACAAAAGACAACTACAGAACGAACAAATATCAATGAGTTGTTAAAAAGAACCAAACATAAAAGTGTAAGAATATTCTGCTATATCTTATTTTCTTTTTTAGGATAAATAAAAATATATTCTTGTTTAAGAAAATAGAGTAAAAATAGGAAAATGTAAAATAATGTAATATATAAGAAAAACGTATTTACTTAGAGATGCCTTCGCGCTTTATACTGAAAGTCGTTATTCACTGGATGATGTATTTTCATAAATAAAAATAATGATGAACATTCTTCATTTAATCTAAATATTATTTTACCTTAATTAAAAGGCACTAGGAGGCGAAGATGGATATATCCACATTCATTCCATTATCTACATACTACTCATATTTAAAACGGTTTGTGATCTCACCAACCACGATGGGTACTATTGCGCCTTCATCTCGTTGGTTATGTTATGAAATGTTAGATAAACTCAATTGGCAACAGGATCTTCAGGTTGCTGAGTTAGGTGCTGGCACAGGTGTTATTACTCAACAGATCTTAAAAAGAATGTCGATAAATTCATCATTAGATGTTTTTGAAATAGAACCCAGTTTTGCGACAGAATTAGATAAAATTAATGATAATCGATTAAGGGTTTATGCTGCATCGGCAGAGAAATTAAATAGTCATTATAATATGATTATTTCAGGGCTACCTTTTTTATCTATTCCTAAAAAAACAGGTTTAAGAGTTTTAAAAAGAGTGCATAACGAGTTATTAAAAACCCAAGGTTGTTTTGTATTATTCCAATATACAACTCGATATGAAAAAACGTTATCTCGTTATTTTCATTTAGAAAAAAAATTAGTTATGCGAAATGTTCCTCCTGCTTGGGTTTATTATTGTACGCCAAAACATAAAATAGGGTAAATACAAAGCTTGCTCGACGTTTATAGGGTAAATAAAAACTAAGAATAAATGTTATTTATTTAGATAATGCTTGAGCAAGCAAAATAATACTCTTTTCAATTTCAATAGGATCATGAGCTGCATATCCTAATAATACGCCTTGTTTCGGGTAAGTTTGAATGCAATAACGAGATAAAGGCTGTATGGCTAATCCAATTTCTCGTGATTTTTTTACAATATATTCTTCTGTATATCCAGCCTGTAGCCAGCAGACAATATGGATACCTGAGTCTGTTGGTTCAACACAGAAAACCTGAGATAAATGTGTTTTTATGGCATTAGTTAACACTTGATAGCGTTCATAGCAGGCTTTTCGTATTCGTCTAACATGGCGTGCATAATGCCCTTGAGAAATAAACAGCGCTAAAGTTGCTTGTTCTAAAAAGCCAGAATGTGAATCGGTATAATATTTAGCCGCTTTAAATGCATCAACTAAAGGTAAAGGAACGACTAAAAAGCCTAAACGAAATCCGGGATACATCATTTTTGAGAATGTACCGGCATAAATAACGCGCTGATATTTATCTAAACCTTGTAGCGATTGAATGGGTTTAGAGTGATAGCGAAATTCACTATTGTAGTCATCTTCGAAGATCCACACATTATTGGATGATGCCCACTCTAATAACGCAATACGGCGTGAAAGTGAGAGGGTATTACCTAAAGGAAATTGATGCGAAGGTGTTGTAAAAACAAGTTTTGCTTCAGGGCATTGCTCTATTCCTTGAGAAATATCCATTCCATCAATATCTGAGCTGATTGGGTGCGATTTTATCCCATAAGATGCGAAGATCCCGCGTGCGCTGTCATAGCCAGGATCATCTAACCAAACAGTATCACCTTCTTTTAATAACACTCTGGCGGTGAGATTAATCGCTTGCTGTGTTCCATTTACAATAATGATTTGTTCAGGTTGGCAATAAAGACCCCGAGTTGATTGCATATATTGGCATATCATCTCTTTTAATGGTGTATAGCCAGTTGGCGAATTAAAGGTTGCGAGTGCTTTTTTTGATTGCCGCCAAACTCGTCCTAATAACCTTCCCCAAAGTTCATGTGGAAAAAGATCAACACAGCCAATACCAACATGAAATATCGGATTACTATTGATATTCGGTTGCGATTGTTGCCAAAAAGCCTGTGCTTTTTGCATATTCGGATTTAGCGTTTCTAAGGGGCTTTCAATTGACGGTAAGGAAGTTGAGTCGGTCGTTTTAAACCATGTATCTGAAATAATGGCATCAGGGATTGTGCTCGCAACAAAAGTACCCGCACCGCGTCGAGTAAATAAATAACCTTCATCAACTAAACGTTCAAACCCGGCAATAACAGAATTACGGGAAATCGACATCATTTCAGCTAAGGTGCGGCTTGATGGTAGACGACTACCTGATGTTAAGCGCCCATCTAAAATAGCCTTTCTGATCGCGTGATAAACCTGAGAGCCAATAGGCCCTTCTTCTAAAACAAGGTTAGGGAAATAAGCTGTTTTTTTCTGTTTCATAAAGTGGACCCTATAAAAACACAAAAAGTGTACCTTATTGAGAGCCAAAATTAAACGTACCATGACCACGATTAAAGGCAGGTGACAACTTGTTATAGCATTTATAAAAGTAGAAGGAAGTGAAGAGATGAGCACAACACCAATAACTGTTTCAATTCAGTTTGTTGAGCAAGAGCATTATGCTCAATGGTTGCCGCATTGGTTAAATTACCAAACATTTTATAAAGTTGAGTTATCAGAAGAAATTACATTAAAAACATGGGCGCGTTTCTTTGACGAAAAAGAGCCTGTTTATTGTGCCATCGCGATGGAAGGTAAAAAGGTATTGGGCTTTGTTCACTATCTTTTTCATCGCTCAACATGGGCTGAAAGTGATTTCTGTTATTTAGAAGATTTATTTGTTTCACCAGATACGCGTGGTCGCCATGTGGGTAAGCAACTTATTGAGTTCGTTAATCAACAAGCAAAACAGCGTAATTGCGCTCGTTTATATTGGCATACGCAGGAAACCAACTTACGCGGTCAACGTTTATATAACTGGGTGGCAGAAAAACCGGGTGTGATTGAATACCGCATGGCGCTGTAAAAGAACATTAGGTAAGACAGATAGGGTATAAAAGAGATGGCAAGATTTACCTTCTCTTTTCTGAGTTAGGGTTATTTATTAGATTTAATTTGGGTTAATTAAACGCTTGTTGGCAATAGAACTCATTGCCAACTTTTTTTGCTTCTTCACAAGCCTACAATTGTGCATTGTGATTTAGTGCTTCTGCACGGATTTGTTCAAACTCTTTTTTCTTATTCTTTAAAAATTAGCATGCAAAGAAGAATGAGAAGAAAAGGGTCATTAAACTGATAAAGGTCGAAATAGATTTAGTCAATATCATGTAGAGTATCATTTGTAATGATTTTGAAAATCTTAACAATAATAATAGTATAAAAGCAGTTTATTTCTTCGACTTAATCAAACAAATAACAATATTGGGAGCGCGATAATGGCGATTGACCTGAGCAATCTTGTCACTGAAAGTAGAAACCATCACAGTGAAAATATAGACACACTTTCAACATTAGATATGCTAAAAGTCATCAATAGTGAAGATAAAAAAGTGCCATTAGCCGTCGAGAAAGTGTTACCTGAAATTGCCCAATTAGTTGATAAAGTTGCAATTGCTTTTTCTCAAGATGGTCGCCTTATTTATTGCGGAGCAGGTACATCGGGCCGATTAGGGATTTTAGATGCTAGTGAATGTCCACCAACCTATGGTACACCTCATGAAATGGTGATTGGTTTAATTGCGGGTGGACACAAGGCTATTTTACAAGCTGTCGAGAACGCAGAAGATAATACTCAATTAGGTGAACAAGATTTACGCCAACTTAATTTTAATGAACAAGATGTATTAGTGGGTATTGCCGCAAGTGGCAGAACCCCTTATGTCATTGGTGCTTTAAAGTATGCAAAATCATTAGGGGCGACAACAGGTGCAATTAGCTGTAATCCTGAAAGCCCTATTGCACAAATTGCGGATATCGCTATTACACCGATTGTGGGAGCCGAAGTGGTCACAGGATCATCACGTATGAAAGCGGGCACAGCACAAAAGCTTATCTTAAATATGATAACAACGGCTGCGATGATAAAAATTGGCAAAGTGTTTGGTAATTTGATGGTCGATGTTGAAGCCACCAATGCCAAGCTTGTTGAGCGTCAAATTCGTATTGTGATGCAAGCAACGGAGTGTGAAAGATCTATCGCTGAAGAAGCATTATCACAATGTCAGCGCCACTGTAAAACGGCAATTTTGATGATTTTAGCAGGGGTAGATGCACTTCAAGCCGCGCAGATGCTTAATCAAAATAAAGGATTTATTAGAAAGGCGTTGGGTGAGTGATGAGTATTTATAAAAAGCCAGCTAATACACGGTATCGGCTGGCTTAATGATGGCTGTAAACAGCTAAGAAATCTTACTCAATATTTTGGATCTGCTCGCGCATTTGTTCAATTAAAACTTTTAATTCAATCGCTGAATTAGTGACTTCAGTATTAATTGATTTCGAAGCTAATGTGTTGGATTCACGGTTAAATTCTTGCATCATAAAATCAAGGCGACGACCTACCGCTTCTTTTTTAACGAGAATTTTGCGTGTTTCTTTAACGTGGGCTTCTAATCTATCCAACTCTTCAGCAACGTCTAAGCGTTGTGCTAACATCACTAACTCTTGCTCTAAACGATTATTATCGATTTGAACCTGCGCTTCTTCTAATTTGCTGGTTAAGCGTTCACGTTGCCATTGTAAAATTTCTGGCATTTGAGTTCTTACTTTAACTACTTCTGCGCTAACCGCATCTAAGCGTTGCTCGATAAGTGCTTTGAGTGATTGTCCTTCAGCTTCGCGGCTTGCAATAAAAGCATCGATTGCTAGATCTAATTCAGCTAAAAGCTCTGTGCCAATTGCATCTAAGTCTTGCTCTTGTGCTGAAATCACACCCGGCCAACGTAAAATATCAAACGGGCTGATAGTGCCTTCATGGCTATGACTTTTTACCCAATTTGCAGAAACAATCAGTTGTTTTGCCAGATTTTCATCAAGATTCAGTTCACCTTGAAAGCGAGCATTAAGATCAAAACGTAAGTTACATTCAATTTTACCGCGCGTTAAGCGATTACGTAGACGTTCACGAATAACAGGCTCTAAACTACGTAATTGTTCAGGTAAACGAATATAAGTTTCAAGGTAACGTTGGTTAACGGAACGCAGTTCCCATGCAGCGCTACCCCAATCTTTTTTGATGTCTCGGCGAGCAAAAGCGGTCATGCTACGGATCATAATAGGGTCTCAATAATGTAAAAGATAAGACGATTATAACCCTATGCATCAATACAAGGATAGGCATAAGCCATTTTAGGTCGTATAATGCGCCCCCAATATGTCAGAGAAAGCGGAGATAACACTATGCGTCCAGCAGACAGACAAGCAAACCAAGTACGCCCTATTACCATTACTCGCCACTATACAAAACATGCTGAAGGTTCTGTATTAGTCGAATTTGGTGATACTAAAGTCTTGTGTAATGCCACTGTAGAAGACGGTGTACCTCGTTTTCTGAAAGGACAAGGGCAAGGATGGGTGACCGCAGAATACGGCATGCTTCCTCGCGCAACAAATAGTCGTAATGCTCGTGAAGCGGCTCGCGGTAAACAAACGGGTCGTACTATGGAGATCCAGCGTTTAATCGCTCGCTCATTACGTGCCGCGGTTGATTTGAAAGCATTAGGTGAATTTACCATCACTGTCGATTGTGATGTTATTCAAGCTGATGGTGGTACACGCACAGCATCTATTTCTGGTGCTTGTGTCGCGTTAGTTGATGCATTAAATAAAATGGTTGAAGACGGTAAACTGAAAAAAAGCCCTCTAAAATCAATGGTAGCTGCAGTTTCTGTGGGTATTGTTGATGGTGAACCATTATGTGACCTTGAATATGTTGAAGATTCAGCTGCAGAAACAGACATGAATGTGGTGATGATCGATGATGGTCGTATGATTGAAGTTCAAGGTACGGCAGAAGGCGCACCATTTAGCCATGAAGAATTACTTGCTTTACTCGCCCTTGCGAA
Organism: Proteus sp. CD3; assembly: GCF_008808075.1. Taxonomy (NCBI): domain Bacteria; kingdom Pseudomonadati; phylum Pseudomonadota; class Gammaproteobacteria; order Enterobacterales; family Morganellaceae; genus Proteus; species Proteus sp. CD3. Next base: position 3,807,266 of record NZ_CP019686.1, read on the forward strand.
GGGGGGATTAGAGAAAATATTTGAAGCGCAAAAAGAGGCGCTTAAGCAATAAATTCTATTTTTAAAGGCGACTGAGAAGTCGCCTTTTTTATGCCTAAAATTTGTCATCAAGTAACGTAGAGAGGAGAAAGAAATGAAAGCCTACCAACGCCGCTTTATCGAACTAGCATTAGCAAAAAATGTCCTGAAATTTGGTGAGTTCACACTGAAATCAGGAAGGGTGAGTCCTTACTTTTTTAATGCCGGTTTATTTAATACAGGGCGTGATTTGGCTTTGCTGGGGCAGTTCTATGCGCAAACATTATTAGATAATAATGTGTCTTGTGATGTGTTGTTTGGACCCGCTTATAAAGGGATCCCTATTGCCACTACAACGGCAGTCGCATTGGTTGAACATCATGATATCGATATCCCTTACTGTTTTAATCGCAAAGAGGCTAAAGATCATGGTGAAGGAGGAACATTAGTAGGAAGCCCCTTGAAAGGTAATGTAGTAATTGTTGATGATGTCATTACAGCAGGTACTGCAATTCGTGAGTCAATGGAAATCATCAAACAGCATGATGCAACGCTTTCTGCGGTGTTATTAAGTTTGGATAGACAAGAGAAAGGGCGAGAAGAACTTTCTGCGATACAAGAGTTAAAGCGTGACTATCAATGCCAAGTGTATTCGATTATTACTTTGGATGATTTAATTAGCTACCTCAGTGAGAGTGAGACTCTGTCTGAGCATTTACCTGCAGTTAAAGCTTATCGTGAGCGCTATGGTGTGAATTAATAAAGTTAATACGCGATAAACGAGTTGGTCAATTATAGATAAAAAAAAGCCCTCGCCCAATTATGGGCGGGGTGAGTAGTACAATGAATCTTCTGCGACAATTATCACAGATATTGAAATATAAAAAGGACTTTTACAGCAGGGGCAAAGCGAGTCGCTAATGCCACAATGTAGGAACTGCACAAATGCCATTCCTGATAAATATATTTAGGTAACTCTGTACCAGAGGACGCATGTTAACACAAATAAGAAAAAAACGGCATATCTGTAAATTTCAAATTGTTGAGTTAAATCACGAGTCCATCATTTCATTGTAACTGTGCCAAAATTAATGGCCAGCGAGCTTCAAATTCTTGAGTGGGTTGATAGCGAAATTCTGTGCGTACAAAGCGCGCTAGCATACCTTCACAAAAAGCCAGTAATTGTGAAGCTAGCAATGCTTCATCATGTAAGAAGGCATTTCCTTCACGAATTTTACGTTCTTTGATAACTTGTCGAAGCTGGACTTCAATGCGTTCATAAAGTTGGTTTATTCGCCCTTGTAATCTGTCTTGTTCAAACATCAAAGCGTGACCCGTTAAAATACGAGATAGCCCCGGGTTTTTCTCAGCAAAACCGAGGATCAAGATAAGAATTAAGCGAATTCTTGCTACAGTGTCTTTTTCGTCTTTTAAAATCAAATTAATACGGGAGACTAAGCTATCTTCGATAAACTCAATTAAGCTATCAAACATTTTGGTTTTACTTGGAAAATGTCGATAGAGCGCGGCTTCAGATACACCAACCGTGGCGGCAAGCTTCGCTGTTGTAATGCGCTGACTACCGTCACTTGATTCCAACATTTGGGCAAGTGACTGTAAGATTTCATCCCGTCTATTTCTTTTCTTTTTGGTTTCTTTTTCTTCTGCCATGACTGATAAGGCCCCTGCTAAAAGCAAAACAAATCAGTAAACCTTTGCACTAAGGGTTTTAGTGCAAAGGGAGTGATATCGTCATTGATATAATTAATGCAAGACGTCTTTATTATTGGCGGCCGGAGTGACCAAAGCCACCGCTACCACGTTCCGTTGCGGTAAAATCTTCAACAATATTAAATTCAGCTTGAACTACGGGCACGATAATCATTTGAGCAATACGTTCACCTGGTTCGATGGTGAACGCTGTTTGGCCGCGATTCCAAACTGATACCATCAGTTGACCTTGGTAGTCAGAATCGATCAGTCCAACTAAGTTCCCCAAGACAACACCGTGTTTATGACCTAAACCTGAACGAGGAAGCACCATTGCTGCCAATCCTTCATCGGCAATATGTACAGCAAGACCTGTAGGTAATAATTCGGTTTGCCCCGGTTCAAGAACTAATGGTGCATCAAGGCAAGCGCGTAAATCTAAACCAGCAGAGCCTGTTGTGGCATAAGCAGGAAGTGGATATTCTTGACCAATACGTGCATCAAGGATTTTAACATCAATTTTTTTCATCATAATGTTTGGCTATCTCGTCAAGTAGGCGATGGCTAAGTTGTGCTTTACTACTGTGTGGTAAGCGCGTTTCTCCATTAGCCCAAATAAGGTGTAATGCATTGTTGTCACTGTTAAAGCCTTGATTTTCTGCTGAAACATCATTGGCACAGATTAAATCGAGCTGCTTTTGTTCTCGTTTTTTGCGGGCATATTCTTCCACATTCTGTGTTTCAGCTGCAAATCCAACAACAAAAGGACGGTGTTCAACCATTTTTCCAACACTCGCGACAATGTCGGGGTTTTTTACCATAGTGATGGTGACTTCATCACCTTGTTTTTTTATTTTTTCAGTCGCGATAAGTTTAGCGCGGTAATCAGCAACAGCCGCACAACCAATAAAAATATCTTGTGACGGTGCGATTAACATCACTTGTTCATACATTTCTTGTGCGCTTTCAACGTCAATACGTTTAACACAAGCCGGTGTCGGTAATGTGACAGGCCCTGCGATAAGCGTGACATCTGCTCCACGTAATGCGGCTGCATGTGCAATTGCAAACCCCATTTTCCCTGAGCTATGATTGCTGATAAAACGCACGGGATCTAAGGCTTCACGAGTAGGACCTGCGGTTATCGTGATTTTTTTACCTGCAAAGTCTTGTGACTGTAAAGCAAGTTGTTTTTCAGCTAATGCGACGAGTGCTAGAGGATCTAACATTCGCCCCGGCCCTACGTCACCACAAGCTTGACTGCCAGAGTCAGGTCCCCAAATTAAACAGCCCCGTTGTTCTAAAGCTGATAAATTTTCTTGTGTAATTGTGGCTCTGTACATTTGCTGATTCATTGCTGGCGCAATAGCGATAGGTGCGCTACTCGCTAAACAGAGTGTGGTAAGTAAATCATTTGCCATACCCACTCGTAAACGTGCAATAAGGTCGGCAGTAGCGGGTGCAAGTAGAATTAAATCAGCCCATTTGCCTAATTCAATATGCCCCATAGCGGCCTCTGCTGCGGGATCAAGTAAATCATCAGCAACAGGGAAACCAGAAACTGCTTGTAGTGACAAAGGCGTCACAAATGCATGAGCCGCGGGTGTCATTACAACTCGCACAATTGCGCCTTTATCACGTAAACGGCGTACAAGTTCGGGTGCTTTATAGGCCGCAATACCACCACTGATACCAAGAATAATCTTTTTGTCGTGAAGTGTAGTCATGATGAAATGCCTAAGTACATAAATAATTGCCCGTAATTTTACCACAAGGTAATCGTGAATTCGGAATTCTATGTAACTTCATGTTTTATAGATTAAATTTTTGCGATTCATCTCGCATAAATTTGTTATGTGTCTTTTTTATACAAGATTAGCAGTTTATAGTAAATTAACTGTATAAAACAACAGTTGTTTTGCGATTAGCATTTAATGATGAGTAATGTTTCCCCTAAATCCTAATGCTTATGTGAATAAATAAAATAGCTCATTAATACCACTGCCTTTACTTATTAAGGAGTCCACGGATGGAAAATCAATTGAGTAGTGAACTTTTACCTAGAGAAAAACTATTACTTTACGGCGTGGAATCACTCACTGACATTGAGTTATTGGCACTCTTTTTACGCACCGGTACTTATGAAAAATCTGTATTAGAGCTTGCTGCTTTTTTACTTAAAGAGTGTGGTTCTCTTTATCACGTTATTAATGCTGATTATGAAACATTAGGGCGTTTTAAAGGCGTTGGTGTGGGAAAGTTTACCCAGTTGCGAGCTATCAATGAAATGGCTCAGCGTTTTTCTACAACACAATTTATGTATAAAAATGTACTTTCTTCTTCTGAAGACACTAAATATTACCTGCAAAAATTACTTCATTGGCGAGATCGAGAAGTGTTTGTGGTGTTGTTTCTTGATAATCAAAACAAATTGATTGCATTTGAAGAAATGTTTAAAGGAACAATTAACCGAGTAGAGGTTCATCCAAGAGAAATTGTCCGTCAATCGATAAAAAAGAATGCAACATCCATCATTCTTGCTCATAATCACCCCTCTGGTCATTCAGAACCAAGCCTTGCAGATAAACAGTTAACTGAAAAAATTTTTACCGCTTGTCAATTGGTTGGTATAAATGTACTCGATCACCTTGTGATAGGGCATGATAACTGCGTTTCTTTTGCAGAACGTGGTTGGCTATAGCAAATATTTTTGTAATTATTGTCAATCTTTATTTGTACGGGTCTTGAGCGTTGAGGCCATTGGGCGTATACTACGCCACCTTTGAGGATCTTGGGTTTGGCGAGAAGAGCCTATCTCAGCAAGTTTTTTCTGAGGTGTTTACACAGTTTTTCAATCGTTAAAAGTTGCTGAGATGGGCTCCAAAGCCTGACGAGGCGGTCAAACCTGATATTAAAGCTCGAGCTGATTAGATTTTTGGAGAATAGACATGTCCCGAGTCTGCCAAGTTACCGGCAAGCGTCCTGTGAGTGGAAACAACCGCTCTCACGCATTAAACGCGACTAAACGCCGTTTTCTGCCAAACCTGCACTCTCACCGTTTCTGGGTTGAGTCTGAGAAACGTTTCGTAACTCTGCGTGTATCTGCTAAAGGTATGCGTGTGATTGATAAGAAAGGCATCGAATCTGTATTAGCAGATTTACGTGCCCGTGGTGAGAAGTTCTAAGGAGCTGAAAAATGGCTAAAGGTATTCGCGAGAAAATTAAACTCGTTTCTTCTGCTGGTACAGGTCACTTCTATACCACTACGAAGAACAAACGCACTATGCCAGAAAAACTGGAAATGAAAAAATTCGATCCAGTTGTTCGTCAACATGTGCTTTATAAAGAAGCTAAAATTAAATAATTTTAGTTTTCTTAAAAAACCCGACCTTAGTGTCGGGTTTTTTGTTATCTGGAGTCTGCTAAGTATAACAAAGTAAAGCTATTGTGATCTTCGCTTGCTCTTTAGTTATACTATGGCTCTTTTAAAATCATCAGATGAATGGATTGCGGATGAGTAAGTCAGTATTATCAATATTACATACAGAATCATCTTGTGGGTGGGGTGGTCAGGAAATTCGTATACTGACGGAATCTCAGGGCATGATCCGCAGAGGGCACCGAGTTGCATTAGTGTGCTGTCCTACATCCAAAATTGCTAAAGCAGCTCCTGATTATGGTATTGAAGTTTTCACATTACCGATTGAAAAAAAACGTGGTTCAGCATTAAAAGCACTTCGCCAATGGCTGAAACTGCATCGTCACCAATTTGATGTTATCAATACCCATAGTTCAACTGATGCATGGTTAGTTGCCGCTTCTTGTGCCACATTACGCCATTCACCCGTAGTTGTTCGAACTCGTCATGTTTCTACGGATGTTTCACGCTCCTTACCAACACGATGGCTTTATCTTTCATCTTGTGCGCATGTCGTGACAACAGGTGAGAAATTACGCCAGACACTCCATCAGCATAATAAATTTCCATTAGAAAAAATGACATCAGTTCCTACAGGAATTGATTTGCAACGTTTTTTTCCACAAGATAAACAAAAAGCTAGAGAGAAAATTGGAATACCAAATAAACCGACATTAGGTATTGTTGCGACTATGCGGGTGTGGAAGGGACATAAATATTTAGTAGAAGCATGGAAATCATTGCATCAGCAGTTTCCCGGTTGGCAATTAATTTTTGTTGGTGACGGACCTCAACGTAAAAATTTAGAACCCATGGTTAAAGAAGCGGGATTAGAACAAAGTATCTTCTTCCTTGGTAATCGTAATGATGTGCCTGATTGTTTAAATGCAATGGATCTCTTTGCATTACCCTCTTTTGGTAATGAAGGTGTACCGCAAGGTATTATGCAAGCAATGGCATGTGGTTTACCTGTTGTGTCAACGACGGTTGGAGCAATTAGTGAAGCCGTTATTGATGGTAAAACAGGCTTTACATTAGTACCGCAAGAACAAGAATTATTAACCAGTCATTTAGCCAAATTAATGAGCTTAGATGAATTGCGTGAACAGATGGGAAAAGCCGCGCTTGAACATACCATTTCACGATTTGGTTTAGATAATATGTTAGATAAGATGGAAAGGATCTTTATTCAGGCAATCAACGATAAAAATAAATCAGTATGATTAATGTTGATAATAAAGTCGTGAAACGATTATCTCTATTATCAACTTGGTGTATTCATCTTATTGATGAATATTTGTAATACTTTTTAGTGTATAGTCTGAGAAGTAAATGTATCATTTAAGCCAAATAAAAAGCATATGGATCCAAAAAATATATTGGTTATAGCGGTAGCGCGTTTTGGTGATACATTACTTATCACTCCCGTTATTCATGCCTTAAAACAGCGCTGGCCCAATGCTCATATTCATGTATTTGCACATAAGCGTAGCGCATGTATTCTTGAGCATAACCCTGATATTGATAGTATTAGACATTTTTCTAAAAAAAGAGCGGTTTGGACAGGTTGGTTACCTCATAAGCCTTATGACTTGGCTTTGGTGTACGGCAATGATAGTGAGCTGGTGAACTATGCTCGTCGCCAATCTCATCATACCGTTGCTTTTGCTGATATTTCTCAGCAGCAAGGTAATGTGACTTGGGTTGCGCGCCCCAAGTCGCCGATGGTGGCACAAAAAGAACGTGCCTTATTAATTAATGCATTAGGGATTTATCCGAGTTGTTGGCAATTACGTTACTTTGTCAATGATGAAGAAGCGACTTTCGCACAACAGTTTTTAAAAGATAATTCATTAATTAATAAGAATATTATTGGTTTTCAACTGCAAAGTTTTCCGGCTAAAGCCTATCGGGATTGGCCTGTGGAAAATTTTCTACAATTAGCAAAACAGATTATTACCCATGACGCGAGTACGTACTTTTTGCTATTAGGTAGTAAGGAAAGCGAACAATTATCGATTGATTTAGCTAAAAAAATTGGTGAGCAGCATTGTTTAGCCTTAGCGGGTCGAGTTTCAATGCGACAAAATGCGGCAATTATGGCGAATCTATCGCTTTATGTAGGGGTAGATACAGGACCTACACATTTAGCTGGGGCTTTAGATATCCCAATGGTGGCGTTATATCATAGTTATCATCCAGGGTGTTATTTAGCGCCATTACAGCATTCTTGTTGTCAGGTTATCCAACATCCAACGTCGTTGGAAAATGCCCACCGTGAAGATAATATGGCTGAAATCTCGGTTGAGAATGTGTGGAATGCGGTAAGTAATATTATGAATGGAATGAAGGTGAAAAAGTAATCCATGAAGATCGGTATAATTGATGTCACAATCACCATGTCTTATGGCGGGATCCAAACTGCGGTTTGGGAACTGGCTAAGCAATTACATGATGCGGGGCATGAAGTTCATCTTTATGGTGGCAATGGCGATATTCGACACAATCTAGCTGGACGCCAAATACAAATTCATACTTATCCTTATACACCGCGAGATAAAGTGATTGATCTTGGTGGTCGTTTTCGCCGTATTGTTGAACGCTACACTTTTGCACGACACGCTAAAAAAGATGTTATCAGTCAAAAGTTTGATTGGGTTATTTTAACAAAACCTTTTGATTTTTTTTGGCCTTCTATGATGCCTAAATCATCTTCAACACGTTTTTGTTATATGAGTGGAGGCACTAGCTTTTTTAAAGGTGACCGCAGATTAGGTAAAAAGATTTCAGCATGGGTAGCATGTAGCCATTTTAATGCTTGGCAAATCCAACATCATTTTAAGCAATTCCCTCGTGTGATTTATAATGGTGTGGATATTGAAAAATTTAAACCTATGGCGACCTCGTTACGAGAGCAATTAGGAATAAGTGAATCTACTTTTTTACTCTCATTTGCTGGACGATTAGTCGGTTGGAAAGGCTTGAGTGTCGCGATCGATGCTATCGAAAAGCTAAAAGGTGAAGATGTGAAGCTCTTGATTATCGGTACAGGCGATGATCTAGAACGATTGAAGAGTAAATCGATGACAAAAGGCATTGCTGAACAAGTTATTTTTCATCAACCCGTTGAGCATAACCAATTACCTAAATTCTATGCAGCCAGTGATGCGGGTATTTTCCCAAGTACTGGCGATGAAGCATTTGGCATTACGATTGCAGAAGCGATGGCATGTGCCAAACCAGTTATTGCCAGCCATATCGGGGGTATTCCTGAAGTGGTGGGTAATGAGGGCACTGCGGGATTATTGGTTGCCCCTGGCAATGCAGATGAAATTGTGATGGCAATTAATCATCTTCGCCAATTATCCGATAGAGGAAAAGCAATGGGCGAGAATGCACGTTTACGTATAGAAACACATTATACTTGGCAACATTCTGCACAACGTTTATTACAGACATTGGCGTCATAATAATGAAGATTGCCTATCTTGATCCTTACCCAGTTCCTGACTTACGAGTTGCTTCATTGCAAATTTTGCAAAATGTTGATGCTTTTGCCAGAGCGGGAGCAAATGTCACTTTAGTTACACCAAAAGGGCAATATCGAGATAGTGATATATTAGGTCGTTCAATCCATGCTAATGCAAGTTTAGTTTCCTTAAGAGATATTCGTCGTAAATGGTATTTTCCATTTAATTCACAAAAACTTTTCTCATTACAGATAGCGCGTTGGGTTAAGCAAAATAATGTTGATGCGTTGTTTACCCGTAATTTAAAACTGGCTTGTTATCTTTGTGAAAATTATCCAGAAATTCCCCTTTTTTTTGAAAGTCATGAAATATTTGCACAATCTTTCGCAGAGTCTCATTCATTTGAGAAAAAAAAGAATCGTGCGAAATATCATAAGCTATTAAAAATGGAGAAATTGGTTTATAGCCAAGCGACAGGTATTTTTGTTCTTACTTCATTACTCAGAGATGATATTGTTTCGCAATATCAAGTTGCTACACCGATAACCGTCGTTCCTGATGGTGTTGATTTGCATGCTGTAGCGGATTATCAGACTACCTCCCCTTTATTAGATAAAACTATAACTGAAGTGCTGTATTTAGGTAGCCTGCATAAATGGAAGGGCATTCCTACCATGATGCGAGCAATGAAATACCTTGATAACGCGCGATTGAATATTGCAGGGGGAACGCCAGAGCAGATTGGAGGATTAACCTTATTAGCACAAGAAATGGACGTAAAAGATAAGGTTAATTTTTTGGGGTTTATTGATCCGAAAAAACGCTTTGAAGCGATTGCTCAGCACGATATCTGCGTACTCCCGCTTACGTTAACCAGTATTGGAAGCCGTTATACTTCACCACTCAAGTTATTTGAGTATATGGCGATGGAAAAACCTGTAGTAATTTCAGATTTTCCTTCAATCCGTGATGTTGTAGATGAAAAAGCGGTAAGTTTTGCAGATAGTGGCGATGCACAAAGTTTTGCAAAACAGATAATACAGTTAAGAGATAATCCACAACGCGCAAGCGAAAAAACCGCTCATGCCCGCTCATTAGTTGAAAACTATTACAACTGGGATAAGCGGGCTGAGGTGATCCTAAAGACAATAGAGATGCTAATTCAGTGATCTATTGCTGTTTATCTGACGGTGTTGCTGATTGATTATTGAGTAAAGCATGCCGCAGTGCCAACATGAGTCCCACCAAAATACCCACCTGATTGATATAGGCATTCTCAAATAATCCTCGCAGTACATAAACGCCTAAAAATGACATCAATAATACTAAAGCCGCTTGGCGAATAATCCCTTGGTTTTTTCTTATTAACTGAATTCCTTGGGCAATAATCGAAGAACAAAAATAAAGAATACCAAGTAACCCTAAAATACCGCCCGCAAACCAGAAAGCTAAAAAGATATTATGAGGACCAATGGATTTCTTAAATTTCCATTCTGGATGTTCTTTAACACGCTCATTATAGACGTTATGATAAAGTTGATTACCATAGCCATAGCCTTTTATTGGTCGCTCTAAAATAAGATCTAAAGCAGAGCCTTGGGTACCATTATCAAATCGCTGGCCGCTATTTATTTGAGTTAACTTATGTTGAAGTAGTTTACTTACAATTGGGTTTATAGGTAAATTTGTTGCACCTATAAATAATAGAGCACAAATTAATGCACTTATTATCATCAGTAGCCATTGACGATTAATAATTAAAGTAAGTGATGTACTAATTACTAATGCTACCCATGCCCCTCGAGCCAAGGTTCCCACCATAATAAAAATAAATGATAGACTAATAATAGTTAATAAAAGCCAATTAATAGCAGAATTGTTTTTTTTAAATACCCAAAGTATTAATATAATAGGAAAGAAAAAAAGTAATGGATAGGACGCTTCTCTATGATTTAACTGGTTTTTTATTGTAAATAACCAAGGGTTTTTCCGATACTCCAAATAATACTGCACTAACTCCTTAGCTATAATCACCAATAGTCCAATCGCAAACGCTACCATTACCATCTTAGCAATATCGGTCGGTTTTTCTTTATATAATACAATCGGAAAGGTCACAGCAAATAGCAGTAAGCCATTTAAAATAGGCTTATTGACTTCTTTAATACTGATATTGGGTTCGACAGAAATTAGGATGGAATAACCAATCACCAACAATAAAAACAGCAGTGAGTATGACAGATTATTTTTAAAGATTTTGCAGATAGTCTTAAAATCACGTACCAGATACCACAGTGCTGTTGCACCAATCAATCCCATCACAATATTTTTATAACGGGTGATATCCGGTAAGTAGATCAATATAATGTAAAGCCCAATAATGGATAAATTCCACAGGGATTTTTTACTATAGTCTTTAAACACCATCATAATAATCTGCCATCATCCTTTATACTTTTTGATAGAGTGGCGATCATACAATAAAAATGTGTTTATCGCTGTATCTCTTATCTGATAATCATGGAGTCACCCGTGCCTGAATTACCGGAAGTCGAAACCAGTCGCCGAGGTATAGAGCCTCACCTTGTAGGCAATGTGTTGCACTATGCCATTGTACGTAATAGTAAATTACGTTGGCCTGTCTCAGAAAAAATAAAAACGTTACTGGATGAGCCTATTTTAAGTGTAAAGCGACGTGCTAAATATTTGCTAATCGAGCTTAATACAGGATGGATTATTATTCATTTAGGGATGTCAGGAAGTGTACGCATATTATTAGAGGAACAACCTGAAGAAAAACATGATCATATCGATTTGATTTTTCGTGATGGTAAAGTACTCCGCTATACTGATCCACGACGCTTTGGTGCTTGGCTATGGTGTGAAGATTTAGCCACAAGCTCTGTATTAGCGCATTTAGGGCCTGAACCACTTTCTGATGAATTTAACGCCGAGTATCTCTATCAACAATCCAAAAATAAAAAAACGGCGATAAAGCCGTGGTTAATGGATAATAAATTAGTGGTTGGTGTAGGCAATATTTATGCTAATGAGGCGCTATTTTCATCGGGTATCATGCCAGATAGAAAAGCCAATAGCCTAACACAAGAAGAGTGTACGGTGCTGGTAACTGCGATTAAGCGAGTATTAACGCGCTCTATTGAGCAAGGTGGCACGACACTAAAAGATTTTCTGCAATCAGACGGTAAACCTGGTTATTTTGCGCAAGAGTTATTTGTTTATGGGCGCAAGGACAAGCCTTGTTTGATTTGTGGTCAACCGATAGAAAGTATTAAACAAGGGCAACGTAGCACATTTTTCTGCCGACATTGCCAACATGGTGAAAATGAGCGCTAAATCTTACCGAGTTTTTTTAGCATGGCGGTGGTGACAACTTCAGGTAAAAACGTAGAGACATCACCGTCATGGCGCGCCACATCTTTAATTAACGATGAAGAGACAAATGATAGATTTTGAGAGGGCAGTAAAAACACACTATCAAGATCCGGTGCAAAGTGACGGTTCATATTGGCGAGTTGCCATTCATATTCAAAATCAGAAACAGAGCGGACACCGCGAATTAAAATGGTGGCTTGTTGTTGCTTAGCAAAGTTAGCCATCAGTTCACTAAATCCCACCACTTCAACATTAGGTAAATGACCCGTTACCTCTCTAGCTAAATTAACTCGTTCTTCTAAGGTGAACATAGGATTTTTACGGGCGCTATCAGCAATCGCTAATAAAACCGTATCAAACATACCTGCTGCACGGGTTAAAATATCAATATGACCATAAGTGATAGGATCAAAGGTTCCGGGATAGATAGCTTTATTATTCATGATTTACAGTCTTCTGGCTGAGTTCCCATAAAGAGGCGTATTTATTAAAGGTATACTGTGCATTAACAAATGCCAGTACTAATCCCTGTTTCCCATCTAAAAAACCCATTCTTAACAACCACGTCTTAAAAAAAGCACCAGCAGTATGGCTTAAGATAGAACTATAACTCGTTGTTTTGCCTCGTTGATGGCGCTCTTTTGCCCATTCGGAGGCATATTTTAGCTGTTTTTGCTGAAATTCTATTAAATCACGGCAGGTAAGATGCAAAAGATCACCTTGTAAGGTTTTAACAGTCGCACTTTGGGTTTCTAATGATTCATGCACTAAATTATCGTTATATTGATAACGTTCACGAGCATATAAGCGTGTCACTTTATCGGGATACCAACCACTGTGTTTCATAAATCGCCCCATAAATAAATTACGGCGAGCGCAGCTATAAACCACATTTTCTTCAGGTTGTTGTAATACCGCGAGGATACTGGTTTGGAGTTCAGGAGTGACGCGTTCATCACTATCGATCATAAAAATATAATCACCAGTGGCATATTGTTGTGCCAGTTGGCGTTGTTTACCAAATCCCGGCCATTCACTGTTGATAAAGACCTTAGCCCCTTTTTCTGTTGCAATATGACAGGTGTTATCTTGGCTACCTGAATCTAACACAATAATTTCATCAGCCCATTGTACAGAGTCTAAGCACTCGCCAATGATATCAGCGACATTTTTACTGATCATCACCACAGAAAGGCGCTTACTTTGGCTCATTAGTGACTCCGAGGGGGAAGATAAGGTGAAAGTAAGGTAAGTAAACGCAGTAATGCCCCTTGGTTTTCATGAAGCACTTCCACGGCATGGCGGCCGTAATAACGGCGATAATCTTCATCATTAAGCAATGAGGCAATAGCCGTCGCCATTGATTCACTGTCTGTAACAGTAATTAATCCTTCAGCTTGATCAAGCTTGGCACAGATATTTTTAAAGTTAAAAGTATGCGGCCCCATAATAACGGGGATAGCGTGAGCAGCAGCTTCTAAAGGATTATGACCACCACGCTCTACTAAACTCCCACCAACAAAGGCTAAATCTGCAATACCATAGAGTAACATCAACTCGCCCATTGTATCGCCAATAACCACTTGAGTTTGTGCATCAGGCACAGCGTCAGTGCTTCGTAGGGTATATTTTAATCCTGCTTCACGTGTTAATTGTTCGGCTTTAGGAAAACGCTCTGGGTGGCGAGGGACTAAAATTAATAAAAGCTGAGGGAATTGTGTCAGTAGCTTTTTATGTGTCTCTAAAATAATGCTTTCTTCGCCCTCATGGGTACTCGTTGCTATCCACACGGGGCGGTGAGCAGCCCATTGACGGCGCAAAGCAACGGCTCTGGCGGCTAATTCTGGGGTAACAGAAATATCAAATTTTAGGCTACCTGTAACATGCAAATGTGAACGTTTGAGGCCCAGTTCAATAAATCGTTCACCATCTTCCTGATTTTGAGCGGCAATTAAGGTGATTTTTTGGAGCATCGTTTTGACAAAACTGCCCAATTTTTGGTAACCCGCAGCAGAGCGTTCAGATAAACGGGCATTGGCGATAATCAACGGAATTTTTCGTTGATGAAGTTTTGAAATCAAGTTAGGCCATAACTCCGTTTCCATAATGATCACCAATTTCGGGTCAACCGTTTTAAGAAAACGATTAACTGAACCCGGTAAATCATAAGGAAGATAGACATGGTAAACATCATCACCAAATGCGGAGCGTACACGTTCTGAGCCAGTCGGTGTCATGGTAGTGACGGTAATGGGTAAATCAGGATAGTGATGACGAAGGGCGCGAACAAGCGGCACTGCGGCGAGTGTTTCACCAACAGAAACGGAATGCAATAATATCCCTTGAGGTACGACTTTGTCTTTGCAAAAGCCATAGCGCTCTCCCCACCGTTTACGGTAGGCGGGTGCTTTACGGCTGCGTAATAAAAGACGCAACCAAATCAGAGGTTGAATAAGGTAAAGAAGTACCTGATATAAACGCAACAACATGCTATCAAATTCACTTATCTAGACGAACGCTTATAGTATCACACTGTGTGGGAGAAAGTGTGTAAAACAAGTAAGCGCGGATTAAGGAATTAAAGCGATATACTGCTTTAAAATATGGTTTAGTTCAAATTTTGCATAGGATGATGGCAATATTTGAGGTTGTGAATAATACGCAAGGCGAAGTTTTTCTGCGAGAGAGTCACTATCCATTGCAGAGAGGTAATCGGAAAGTTCGTCTGTCATAATTTCGCTGACCCCACCGGGGCATCGGGTACTGACGATAGGCACACCACATATTAATGCTTCAATTAATACAGTAGGAAGCCCTTCACTATCAGAGCTTAATGCAACCACTTTAGCGCCTTTGATTGCTGGGAGAGGGTTTGGGATAAAACCCGCAAGGGTGACTTTCTCCATTAAGTTAAGTTGTTTAATTAGAGTTTCTAATCGCTGTTTAACGGCGGGAGTGCCTTCACCGAGTATAATCAGTTGGCAAGGTAAATCAGCTTTAGCAAAAGCCTCAATTAGTCTGTCTTGTCTTTTTACTTCATGTAATCGACCCACATGCAAGATATAATCTTGTTCAGCAAAGGGATTAGAAAGGGTGGCTTTTTGCTGTATTTCTTCAATATTAAATGGATTATAAATAGTTTTTAGTTGTTCAGCATGAATACCAATGGCATTGATTAGATCATCTTTTACCGCATTAGAAACACAGACGAGGTTTTTATCTCGATAAACTCGTCGGATTTTTGTTTTTTTCAGCCAATATGAAAATCCTGATTTATTGCCAAGATAAGATTGAGAGTAAATGCCGTGAATACAGTACCAAACATTGCAACTTTTTAGTTGTTTAGAGCGACAAACAATGCGGTCTGTTTTATGTAAATTAGAAAGAACGAGAGCAGGGCGGCCTTTTTTAGCAAAAAGTTGAGTGAGTACATTATCAAGCGATTTTGCTCTACGTGATATTTCAGTTAATTTTCTAAAAATTCCACGATAGTTATCATGATCAACAATATAATCAATAAAATCAGGTAGTTCATACGCTAATTTATTATGTAAGGATAATAATGTGACTTGGTATCCAGCTTGATGAAAACCATTAGCTAGCCTGAGCGTGACGTTTTCAGCACCACCACCCGGTAATCCATCAATAATAAAAAGTATATGTTGTTGACTCACAAGGCTAATATCCGTTTATAAAGTGAAATAAGCTCGCCTGATAATCGCTGTGGTGTATAAGGGAGAATGGTTTCTCTCGCCACTTGTGACATCTCAGTCCACGCTGTTTCTTTTGGGATCTGTGTAATTGCATCGGTTAATGCTGAAATATCCAATGCATCACAAACAAATCCATTTTTACCATGTTGAATAAATTCTGCACCACCACAAGTCGTTGAGGTGATCACCGGTAAACCACATGATAATGCCTCAAGAATAACATTAGGAAAAGGGTCATAAAGAGTAGGAAGTAGTAACGCATCCGCTATTTGATAAAAATCGAGTGTTTTTTTCTGCATACCTAAAAAGAAAATGCGTTGTTCACAACCTAATTGTGTTGCGAGTTGTTCATATTTACGCTGATTTTTATCACTTCCAACCACTAACAATATAGCTGATGTCTTTGCTATTGCTGAGATAGCAGCTGCTAAGCCTTTACGCTCGAAGCCTGATCCCACATAAATAAAGCAAGGTACGTCGTGTGGAATATTATATTGTGTTTTTAATCTCTCTTTTTGAGAATTTGTTGCAGGTACGAAAGCATTATGGTCAATTGCATTATAAATGACAGTTATTTTATCGGCAGAAACGCCAAAATCCTCAATAATTTCATTTTTAACCATCTGTGAATTACAGATAACCTGTTTTAATGCGGGATCGGCATACATCTGTTTTTCTGCATTCATGACATAACGGTGGTATCTATCATAAAATAGCCAACGACCTTTCCAATTAGGTAATATTCTTTGGCGTTGTAATAACCATCGGCGATGTACACCATCACCAGCCCGAAAAATATCACAACCTGCGATACGTTCATGGCTTTGAACAATATCAAAATGATTTTCCTGCCAACATGCTCTAGCCGCTTTAGCGAAACCCGATTCTCGGCTAATCCTGCCCAATTTTCGTGGATTGCATAAGTGAATATGCCAATCTGGATTGGTATCACCTTGCCATTCTCGTGTGATCACATTAAGTTCAAGATCATCGTTTGATAATGCATCTAATGCGCGCGCAATAAAGCGCTCAGCTCCCCCATCTGGGCGATATTTTTGTCTGACAATGGCGAGTCGTAACGGGTGATTCATTAAGATAAATGCCTTATAGCTGTGTTGTAAACCACATCAACCGGAATAGCGGAAAGATAACGTTGTTGGGTATCTGTTTTTATATGATCTGGATGTGGAATATCGTCATAATTGCCTGCCCATATTGTTTCACCTACCGCTTGCCAAGGGTGCCAATGTTCAAGTTTAGAAGGGCCAAAAAGAGCAACTAAAGGTGTTTTTAATGCGGCAGCCATATGCATTGCGACAGAATCCACACCAATAAAAAGCCCTGCATTATCAATTAATACTGCAAGTTGAGATAAAGATGTTTGCCCGGCTAAAACCGTTATCACTTCTTTGTTTGGGCAGTGTGCCAAAATAGTTTGTATCATCTCTAATTCTTTTGCTTCTGGGCCAGAAGTTAAAACTACGGAATAATGATTTTGCTGGAGCTTTGTAATTAAAGCCGCCATTTTATCTTCATCCCAGCATTTGAAAAACCAGCGAGAGGTTGGTTGTATAACGATATAGTTTTCAGGGAGATGATATTTTCCAATAGTCTCTGCTAACCACTGTTTATCTGCTTCGCTATAAGCCATCATTACATCTGAAATGATAGGAATATTAAGTGGAGCAAGGATACTCAGATTTTGTTCAACCGTGTGTAGTTGTCCATGATCTGCTGTAGAGACAATTACATTATGGCATTTTTGCCAAAATTGGCTGCCTTTACGCTTTTCAAATTCAAAGCCTAAACGCATTTTTGCTTTGGTAAGTAGAGCAAAAATGGCTGCTTTCCATTGATCAGCTAAATTTACTACTAAGTCGTACTGCTGTTTTTGCAATGTTCGACCAAGCTTCCACTCTTTTTTTAATCGGGTCAATTTACCTTGATGTTTCCAATTACGATCAAGATAAAAAATATTATTGATGAATGGGTTGTGCTCAAGCATAGGTAATGTTTCTTTGTATAATAAAACATCAATCGTTGCATTAGGATAAGCTGATTTTAATGAGCATATAACGGGCGTCGTTAATAACATATCTCCATGATGTTGGAGTTTAATAACCAGTATTCTATTAAATGATTGATTTATATTAGTCATAATTACTTTAGCTTTAGTGAGATACTCTAATTGTAAACAAAACAGCCAAAAGCATCCATAAAACCTAATTTATATTGATTGAATTGATGTTTTACACTGCATGCCATAGTATTAAATATAAATTTATTAGCCTATTATCCATTAATTGGCAGGGTATGCATGAAAAAACCAGCATTTATTATCACATTAGATACCGAAGGCGATAATCTTTGGGAAAATGAATGTGATATCACGA
Organism: Proteus sp. CD3; assembly: GCF_008808075.1. Classification (NCBI taxonomy): domain Bacteria; kingdom Pseudomonadati; phylum Pseudomonadota; class Gammaproteobacteria; order Enterobacterales; family Morganellaceae; genus Proteus; species Proteus sp. CD3. The sequence goes on from NZ_CP019686.1 coordinate 3,825,384, forward strand.
CTAAAAATACGCACTTTCTACCCCGTTTTCAGCAACTTTGTGAGCAATTTCATTTTAAACCCGTTTGGTTAACAAACTATGAAATGGTAATGGATGATGCTTATATTGAGTTTGCTCGTGATGTTATTGCTCGTAATACGGGCGAAATTGGTATGCACTTGCATGCATGGAATAGCCCACCACTCGTGCCTTTAACCAATAATGATTTACATCATCAGCCTTATTTAATTGAATACCCTAAAGATCAAATGCGAGAAAAAATCGCGTTAATGACCCACTTGCTAGAAGATAAACTACAAACAAAAATGTTAAGTCATCGAGCTGGTCGTTGGGCATTTAATGAGATTTATGCACAACTTTTAGTTGAATTTGGTTATCAAGTTGATTGTTCTGTAACACCTAAAGTGGATTGGCGTTTTACTAAAGGTGATCCCGCGCAATCAGGTGGAACAAATTATACAAATTTCCCAAGTCATGCTTACTTTATGGATCTAGAGGATATCACTAAAGTAGGAAATTCAACGTTGCTAGAAGTGCCGATGAGCATTCAATATAAGCACTCACCTTTAATGAACAAATTTAAGCAAGGTTATGACAAATTAAGAGGTAAGCAACGAGCGCCTTCAGTAAATTGGTTACGTCCTAAAGGTGGTAATGCACAGCAAATGATTGACGTTGCTGAAAAATCATTAGCTCAAGGTCACTCTCATATTGAATTTATGCTGCACTCATCAGAATTTATGCCGGGTGGTAGTCCCACATTCCGCACAGAAAAAGATATTGAAGGGCTATATAACGATTTGGAAACGCTATTTAGTTTCTTAAAAGATAAAGTGCAGGGCATGACGTTGGCTGAGTATTATCAAAGTAAGGTGCAGGCAAAATAAGATGAAGTTGAAAAAATTAAAATGGGTACATAACTTCTTAAATATCTATAACCCACTTTTTGGCAAGATGAAAAAAACGGATACGTTTTCATCAGATATTCAATTTAACAGTATTCTTATTTTTTCAACAACAGCGCTGGGGGATTTTATGTTTAATACCCCAGCGATAAGAGCGATCCGTGCGCATTATCCAGATGCTCATATCACATTAGTTTCGAGTGAGAAAAATAGGTTATTAGTTGAAAACTATGACCAAATAGACAGTGTGATTTATTGGGATAATAAAATAAAAAACTTACTTCCTATTGCCTTACAGGCAAAAAAGTATAAGCCTGAATTAGCCGTAATTTTACATTCTCATCTCCCTTATGATGTGCTATTCGCAGTAATGGCAGGTTGCCAGTATATTTTGCGTAATACTTTTCATGAACTTCCTAAGTGGTTTACAAAATGGATTGTTGCTGATCATAACACCACACCAGTACATCTTGTTCAAAGTAAATTAGATCTCGTCAGTCATTTAGGCATCACAAATGTAAGCACTGATATGGAGATCCCTTGTAAGATAAAGTTATTACCAAAAGTAGAATATAAAGTCATTGGCTTTCAGATGGGGACGTCAACGCCAGAACGGAGATGGGCTGTCTCTCATTTTGTCGAGTTAGCTCAAAAGTTAATTAACAGTGATAATTCGTTGATAATTAAATTAATTGGAGCACCTCATGAGCAAAATTTATCTGATGAGTTTTTCAAATTACTTCCTGTTAATTATCACAAAAATATAGAAAACTTAGTAGGTAAAACATCATTACCTGACCTATTAAGCCATATCAATATGATGAACGTATTAGTGACTGGTGATACAGGACCCTTACATCTAGCGATTACATTAAAACGACCAACTGTGAGTTTATTTGTCACCGCAAACCCTTGTTCAACGGGTCCTTATCAAGATCTTGAGCTACATACCGTCATTAAGAAAGAGCCTCTCTGTTGTGAAACTCCAGAATTGATTATGGATGTAATTACGGTTGATGAAGTCTTTAATGCAGTCAATAAAACCCTAAAAAGCGAATAACCTTTTAGGGTTTATAAGACTAAATATCAAGAAGGCTAAATACTTGCTGTGGTTTTATCTCCCCAATATCCCCACCATCCGCTTTGATAGCGGTTTGTGCCTTACCGTAACCGCCAATTAAACCGGGATCGGTAGGGCCAAATAAGGTGATATTCGGTTTATCTAAGGCTGCGGTTAAGTGGCTTAACCCTGTATCCACAGAAACCACACTTTTTGCACCCGCAATCACTTGAGCAACCTCCGCGAGCGACATTTTTGGCAACACATCAACATAGTCAAAATCTTTGGCTAGGCGTATAGCGCGTTGATGTTCATGCTCTGCGCCCCAAGGTAACTTAATGCGCAATCCTGAATCAGCAAGTAGGGCGATTAATTCTCGCCAATGAGATTCTGGCCAGTGTTTTTCATCACGAGTTGTTGCGTGCAAGAATACCAAATAAGGGCGTTCATCAAATGATGGAAGAGAGAGAAAATGCTGTGCAATCCCATAATCACCTTGAGATTGTGGAATGGGGTAATTTAAGCTTAAGGCAAACAGCTGGCGAATTCGCTCAACGGCGTGCATTTTTTTACTAACATCGTGGCGAATATCGTAGAAAAAACTGGCTAAAGGTTCACGGGCGCTTTGGCGAGAATAACCGTGTTTAGTGCCTTTGGCGTATCGAGTTACCAAAAATGCACTTTTTAGTAAACCTTGTGCATCAATAACCGCATCGTAATGATGCGCTTGGATCGTTTGACGAAATTGTGCACGCTCAGCACGAATAGGCGCACTAAACCAATTTTTACGCCAACGGCGTATTGCCACTGGAATAACGGTATCAACAGCTTGGTGCCAGCTTGGAATTTGTGCAAAACCTTCTTCAACAGCCCAGTCAAAACGGATATCAGGATATACATTTATTGCATCAGTTAATGCAGGCAAGGTGTGTAAAACATCCCCCATGGAAGAGGTTTTAACAATTAATACCCGCTTCACGCAGATGGCTCCGTTGACAGTAAATTTTCTAATTCAGCAAAAACCTTCTCTGGCTGAATATCAATTAAGCTTTGGTGATAGCCTTGCTCCGCATCCCCTTTACGCACTTTGTGATAACCGGTAATTAAACGGATCACTCGTGCTTTGTGGGATAACGGTGGCGTAAAATCAGGGCTACTTGGACCATAAAGAGCGACTAATGGGCGCTCTAAGGCTGCTGCCACATGCATTAAACCAGAATCATTGCTGATGATGGCTTTACAAGATGCAATCAAATTAACCGCTTGTTCAAGACTGGTTTCACCAGCCAGATTAAAACAGGCTTCGCGGGCTTCTGGCGTTAAGGCTTGTTTTATCTCTTCACCGACTTCTTTATCTTTTTGAGAGCCAAAAAGGAAAATCTGATAACCCTGCTCAGCAATTAATTTTTGTGCTAAAGCCGCATAATGATAATGAGGCCAACGTTTTGCAGGGCCAAATTCGGCACCGGGGCAAAAACCAATGGCAGGGCGCTGTGTCGATAATGAAAATTGAGCTAATGTGGTAGAAATATCATTTTCAGTAACTGATAACTTAGGCCAAAGCAAAGGTTGAGGTAAATCTGTCGCTTTTTGGACTTTTTGCTTGTTATAAGCCAAAGCCACATAGCGTTCAACCATTAAAGGAAATGCGTTTTTATCTAAAGGGCGTAAATCATTTAATAAGCCGTAACGCATTTCGCCACGCCAGCCTGTACGCTTAGGAATATCTGCAAAGAAAGGGACTAATGCAGATTTAAACGAGTTAGGTAATACATAAGCGTGCGTGTAACCATTCTCTCTTAATTGTTTTCCTAAACGACGGCGTTCACCAATCGCTAACGCACCATGACCTAGTGGCATAGGAATGGCATTATCAACTTCTGGCATTTTTTCGAGTAATGGACGGCACCATGCTGGTGCCATCACATCAATGGTTGCCGCAGGATGTAATGCTTTCAATGTACGATAAAGACTTTGAGACATCATCATGTCCCCGACCCATGAAGGTCCTACCACAAAGATTTTCATAAACAGCGATTATTTACCTTGATTTAACCATTGCATATAAAGCTCGACGCCTTCGGCAACCGTTTTAAATGGTGCGGTATAACCTGCTTTACGTAAGTTTGTGAGATCTGCTTGTGTAAAGGCTTGATAGCGACCTTTCAATTTTTCTGGGAACTCAATATGTTCGATAGAGAGATCTTTATCTTTATGATGTGCAATAACGGCATCAGCAACAGCTTGGAATGATTCAGCACGACCTGTACCACAGTTAAAAATTCCCGATACATTATTACGCCAGAACCATAAATTAACCGCAGCCACATCACCGACATAAATAAAGTCACGCTGGAAGGTTTCGCTGCCTTCAAATAATTTTGGATTTTGACCGGCATTTACTTGGTTATTTAAATGGAATGCCACACTTGCCATACCGCCTTTATGTCCTTCACGAGGGCCATAAACATTAAAATAACGGAAGCCACAAATCATCGAATCTGCTTCAGGTAAAATTTGGCGCACATATTCATCGAATAAGAATTTTGAATAACCGTAGACATTTAAAGGTGCTTCGTATTTTCTATCTTCGATAAAATTATCAGTACGACCGCCATAAGTGGCAGCAGAAGAGGCATATAAGAAAGGAATTTTACGCTCAAGGCAAAAATGGAGTAGCTCTTTAGAATATTGATAGTTGTTATCCATCATATATTTGCCATCCCACTCGGTGGTAGAAGAGCAAGCACCTTCATGGAAAACCGCATCAATATCACCAAAATCATCACCAGCAACAATGCTGGCAATAAAATCTTCTTTATCCATGTAATCGGTAATATTTAGATCGACCAAATTCACGAACTTGGTGCCATCTTTAAGGTTATCAACAACTAAAATATCAGTATAACCTTCATCATTTAATGCTTTAACAATATTGCTGCCGATAAAACCTGCACCGCCCGTGACGATAATCATGTGGCTACCCCTTCATATAAAAATCTAAAAATTAGCTCTAGGTCTATAATAACACTGAACAGCGTTAACGGTAGTATTCATCACGGAATAACAGGCTGAAATTCTCGAAAAACACAGTGTGTATTAGTGATCTTAATTACATAAATAACATTATTTATTTACATTTGTCGTTTTTAATAGAACAAAGGAATAGAATAAGAAACAATAACGGCTACATTATAATCAAAAATGTATGTTACCTCTTTTCGCCCTGCAGTCTTAGGAGAAAGTATGTCTACCCACTCTTTCTATCAACAAATTAATCAACAACTCGAACAAATTCGTCAAGATGGCCTCTTTAAAAATGAGCGCATCATCACTTCTTCACAAAGCGCAGATATTGCCGTTGCTGATGGAAGCCATGTTATTAACTTCTGTGCTAATAACTATCTCGGTTTAGCCAATCATCCCAAATTGATTGAAGCGGCAAAAGCAGGAATGGATAGCCACGGTTTTGGTATGGCGTCTGTGCGTTTTATTTGTGGTACTCAAGATTCACATAAAACATTAGAAAATAAAATTGCTGAATTTTTAGGTATGGAAGATGCCATTTTGTATTCATCTTGTTTTGATGCCAATGGCGGATTATTTGAAACATTAATGGGACCTGAAGACGCGATTATTTCTGATGCCTTAAATCATGCTTCTATTATTGATGGTGTGCGTTTGTGTAAAGCAAAACGCTATCGCTACGCGAATAACGATATGGCTGAACTGCGCGCACAACTTGAAAAAGCCAAAGCAGAGAATGCTCGCCATATTATGATCGCCACTGATGGCGTATTTTCTATGGATGGTGTGATTGCTGATCTCAAATCTATCTGTGATTTAGCGGATGAATTCGGTGCATTAGTGATGGTCGATGATTCGCATGCCGTGGGTTTTGTAGGTGAACAAGGTCGCGGAACTCATGAGTATTGTGATGTGATGGACCGAGTTGACATTATCACGGGCACTTTAGGTAAAGCATTAGGCGGTGCATCGGGTGGTTATACCGCTGCACGTAAAGAAGTGGTTGAGTGGTTACGTCAGCGTTCTCGTCCTTATTTATTCTCTAATTCGTTAGCGCCTGCGATTGTTTCTGCTTCTATTGCTGTTTTAGATATGCTGAAAACCGGTGATGAAATACGCGCTCGTTTATGGCGTAACGCTTCGCTTTTCCGTGAAAAAATGAGTGCAGCGGGTTTTACATTGGCTGGTGCAGATCACGCTATTATTCCGGTGATGCTAGGCGATGCAAAATTAGCCCAAGAGTTTGCAACACGCTTACTTGATGAAGAAATTTATGTCACTGGGTTCTTCTATCCTGTTGTACCTCAAGGGCAAGCACGTATTCGTACACAAATGTCAGCAGCACACACGACTGAACAAATTGAGCGTGCAGTGGCCGCATTTATCAAAATTGGCAAAGAACTTAATGTGATTGCATAAGGTTACTCTATGAAAGCATTGTCAAAATTAAAAGCACAAGAAGGTATTTGGATGACTGATGTTCCAGTACCTGAACTTGGTCATAACGATGTGATGATCAAAATTCGTAAAACAGCAATTTGTGGTACTGATGTTCATATTTATAACTGGGACGAGTGGTCACAAAAAACAATTCCTGTTCCTATGGTTGTGGGTCATGAATATATCGGCGAAATTGTTGCGATAGGACAAGAAGTGAAAGGTTTTAATATTGGTGATCGCGTCTCTGGTGAAGGGCATATCACTTGTGGTCATTGTCGTAATTGTCGTGGTGGTCGTACGCATTTATGCCGTAATACCATTGGAGTGGGTGTAAATCGCCCAGGCTGTTTTGCTGAATATCTGGTTATCCCTGCCTTTAATGCCTTTAAAATCCCAGACAATATTCCTGATGAATTAGCCGCTATTTTTGACCCATTTGGTAATGCTGTTCATACCGCGTTATCTTTTGATTTAGTGGGTGAAGATGTGCTGGTTTCTGGTGCTGGTCCCATTGGGATTATGGCTGCGGCAATCTGTAAACATGTGGGTGCGCGCCATGTGGTGATCACGGATGTTAATGAATATCGCCTTGATCTCGCGAAAAAAATGGGGGTTACCAGAGCTGTAAATGTTAGCAAAGAAAACCTAATCGATGTGATGAAAGAATTGGGTATGATCGAAGGTTTTGATGTGGGATTAGAAATGTCAGGCGCACCTCCTGCGTTTCGTACCATGCTTAATACCATGAATCATGGCGGTCGTATTGCGCTTTTAGGTATTCCACCTTCTGATATGGCAATTGATTGGGGGCAAGTTATCTTTAAAGGCTTGTTTATTAAAGGTATCTACGGTCGTGAGATGTTCGAAACATGGTACAAGATGGCGACACTTATTCAGTCTGGTCTTGATCTCTCTCCGATTATTACGCATCAATTCCCAATTGATGAATTCCAAAAAGGCTTTGATATCATGCGCTCAGGTCAATCAGGTAAAGTGATTTTAGATTGGCAGTGATAGGTAACAACTAAGCCCAAAAAGAGCCTTAAAAGGCTCTTTTTTGTTGCATTATTTTTCAACTTCGCCGATTTCCTTTGGCGTAGGCGGTATTTTCTTTTTTTCTGAGGAGCTAAATCCGCTTGATAAGGTATTAATCAACGTGCTTTTTTTCATCGAAATAATGGCTTCTTGTGCGGGTTTTAACCAAGACGCAGGTTTTGGCTCTTGTGGCTGTTCTGTTGGTGGTGTGACTTTGGGTGGTTCTGGTTGTATTGGTTTTTCTGTCTGTGGTTTTAATAGAGCACTCGGTGCAACCAGTTGAATATCCGCAGGTAATAAAGGCAACTGTTGCTGTAATGCTCTAACGGTTGAAGGGTGAGGGTGCCCAATCGCAATTGCAGAGCCATTTTTACGCGCTAAAGCAATCGCACGAGCTAACTGTTGGCGAGTTTCAGCTTCGGTTTGTACGTTATCTAAGAAAACATGACGGCGTAAAGAGGGAACACCCGCAGCTTTTGCAGCAATCGCAGCTTGAGTATTACCAATAGTCACGCTATCTAAAAAATAGAGGTTTGAGTGATTAAGGGCTTTGATGACTCTATCCATTGCTTGTCTATCGGATGTCATCGCACTACCCATATGGTTATTCATACCGACAGCGTAAGGAACATTACTAATAGCATGCTGAATAATGCGGTTAATTTCAGCCTGATCCATAGACGGTTTTAGGGTATCGCGCTCCAGAGGTTGTTTGCTAATGGGCGCCATTGGCATATGGATCAGAATTTCTCGTCCTTGTGCATGGGCTTTTGTTGCCACTTCTTTACCATGAGGAGAATCAGGCAAAATGGCGATAGAAACAGCCGTAGGAAGTTGTAAAACTTGGTTATCTTCTTTTTTTCGATAACCAAAATCATCAATCACAATGGCTAATTTGGCTGCAAATGCGGGAGTGCTCACAACCAGGCTTAGCAACATTAAACTGAGTAGAAAAGAGCGCTTGCGTTGTAATGTGCCAAGTAATTCCAAACCTACCTCCCAAGCCAAGGAACAGGGTTCACTGCTTTTCCTTGACGTCTGATTTCAAAATAGAGTGCTGAACGCTCTTGCCCACCACTGTTACCCACTAAAGCAATAGGTTGACCAGCTTTAACCTGTTGACCAACATTCACTAAAGCACTTTGGTTATAACCATAAAGGCTCATATCACCTTTACCGTGTTCAACCACAACCACTAAACCATAACCTTGAAGCCAGTCAGCTAATAACACTCGTCCATCAGCAATGGCTTTTACTTCTGTACCCTGTGCCGCGGGTATCACAATACCTTTCCAACGTAATTCACCAGAGCCAGAAATAGACTCACCAAAACGGTGTAATAAAGAGCCTCTGATTGGCCAAATCGCTTGTCCGGCTGGTTTACCTAAACCGCCTGTACGTGACATTAATGACTGCTCTTCGGCGGTAGGTTTATAGGTTGAACCGCGTTGTTGGGCTTCACGCTGTTTGGCCGCAATACGTGCCGCTTCTCGGGCTTCACGCTCTGCTCGTGCTTTGGCTTCACGCTCAGCTTGCGCAATTTTATTTCTTAATTGCGCTTCGTTAGCTCGCATCGTCGCTAAGTTTTTCTGATCAGCCTTTAAGGTTGATTCAAGTTGAGTCAGTGTTTTTTGTCGAGCGGCTAAGGCATTATCCAGCTTTTGTTTTTCTTGCTGTTGTTTTGTTAAAGCTTGTTTTTGCTCATTCTGTTTTGCTTGCTGCGCTGCTTTTTCGGCTTCAAGCTCTTTTGAGGTTTGAGCAAGCTCTGCCATTGTTTCTTTCCGCGCATCATTAATATAGCTGTAATACGCTAAAATACGCTCTTCACGCTGACCTTCTTCACCACGAAATAGAAGCTCTATACCTTGGTGCTTACCTTGACGATAAGCCGCATCCATTTGGCGCGCTAATAATTCTTGTTGAGACTGATACTGTTTTTGTAAGCGTGCAATATTGGCGGTAATGGTTTTGATCTCTTTACCCAATGTTTGTAAGCGGTTTTGGGTTTCATGCACAGATCGACCTGCACTAGAGATTTGAGTTTCTTGTGTTTTTAATTGATTAAGAAGGGCTGTACGTTGTTTTTGTTGTTCTTGAACCTGTTTTTCTTTTTCTGCAATCGTAGTTTGTAGATCTTTTAGCTGATTGCGGTTATCCGTTAGTGTGTTAGCAAAAACAGGGGATGCAGAAAAGAGAGCGGTGCTAATAAGCAACGTGATTAACGGTAAAGAAAATACACGATAAGACGGATGTGTTTTTTTTTGAAGATCCATTTTCTCTGCCATCTGACCAACGTACCTTTCATAACAGTTTGTAAGATTATTTCATGTCACCAAACAACTGACCAGCTAACACGAAATAAAGCCGAAATTTCAGATAATACCTAATAGGTAATCTATTCAATTAATAACAGATTATAAAGCAATAATAATAGGAGAGAGGAAAAAAGAGGTATTCTGTGTGACAGCGCAATAGAATATCACGCTGTCCACAAGAGAGATTATTCGACGATAGTACCCCAAAGGTCATATTCGTCAGCATGTTCAATAAGAACACGCACGATTTGCCCCGGCTCTACATCAAATTGCTCATTGAGGTAAACAGCACCATCAATTTCAGGCGCATCTGCCATACTACGGCCAATCGCACCTTCTTCATCCACTTCATCAATCATCACCAGTAACACTTTGCCGATTTTCTCTTGCAGGCGTTCAGTCGAAATTTGTTGCTGTAATTGCATAAAGCGATGATAACGTTCTTCTTTCACTTCTTCAGGCACTTGATCTGCCAGTTCATTTGCTTTCGCACCATCAACAGGGCTGTATTTAAAGCAACCAACTCTGTCTAAACGTGCTTCGGTGAGGAAATCCAATAGCATTTGGAAATCTTCTTCTGTTTCACCAGGAAAACCAACAATAAAGGTAGAACGTAAGGTTAATTCAGGGCAAATTTCACGCCAGCGTTTTACACGCTCTAGAGTACGCTCAACAGAACCTGGGCGTTTCATCAGTTTTAAGACTTTCGGGCTGGCATGTTGCAATGGAATATCCAAATAAGGCAAAATTTTGCCTTCAGCCATTAAAGGAATGACATCATCAACATGTGGATATGGATAAACATAATGTAAACGAACCCAAATGCCTAATTTTGCCAGTTGTTCACATAAACTGACCATACTGGTTTTGACAGGCATACCATCCCAAAAGCCCGTTTGATGTTTAGTATCAACACCATAAGCAGAAGTATCTTGAGAGATAACCAGTAACTCTTTTACACCCGCATTAACTAATCTTTTAGCTTCACCTAATACTTCACCAATAGGACGACTGTCTAAATCGCCTCGCATCGATGGGATAATGCAGAAAGTACAACGGTGATTACAGCCTTCAGAGATTTTTAAATACGCGTAATGACGAGGCGTTAATTTGACACCCTGTTCAGGAACAAGGCTGAGAAAAGGATTGTGATCAGGTTTTGGTACATAGTGGTGAATATGAGATAAAACTTGCTCATAACTATGAGGTCCTGTGATTTCGAGTACTTTAGGGTGGACTTCACGAATTTGGTTCTCTTTTGCACCTAAACAGCCAGTAACAATGACTTTACCGTTTTCATCGAGTGCTTCACCAATCGCTTCTAGCGATTCTTGTACTGCGCTGTCAATAAACCCACAGGTGTTGACGATGACTAAATCAGCATCATTATAGGTAGGAACAACTTGATAACCTTCTGTACGCAGTTCGGTTAGGATACGTTCAGAGTCCACTAAATTTTTAGGGCAACCTAATGAAACGAATCCAATTTTAGGCACTTGATTTGTTTGCGACATGCTCGTGTTCTCAATACTTTTAAATAAATAACAGATAGTTGTTGTATCTCAGACAGGTATAAATCTTACGTAAAATGGGCGATTTTATACGTAAGTAGCCATTATAAGGGATGCTGATTTATTAATAGCTTGCCTGAAGAGGGATCCTGTAGAGTAAAAAGGCAATGCCTTTTTAATTCATCATTTTTCACGGAACCGGCGCTAATGGTACATAAATCCGTCAATAAAAAAAATGATTGTTGAGAAACTTTCCGCAAAAATAGAAAGAGAAACGCAGGAATAGGCTGTAATTGCGCCATGACAAAGGTATACTTTGGCTCTTTGATACTATTTTTAACCAACGAGAGTGATTGCATCCTATGCTGCAAGAAGTAATGCAATTTTTCAACCGGCACACCCTGTTAAGTTTTGTCTGGGTCGCGTTGCTGGTGGCGGTCATTGTATTGACCTTTAAAGGGCTTTTTTCTAAGACGAAAAATATTTCCCGTACAGAAGCGATTTCTTTGATAAACAAAGAGAATGCGGTGTGTGTTGATATCCGTAGCCGTGATGAGTTCCGTAAAGGGCACATCATTGATTCTATCAATTTAACGCCTTCTGAAATCAAAAATAATAATATTGCTGAGCTGGAGAAATATAAATCACAGCCAGTTATTGTTGTGTCACCATCAGGTATTGAAGGTGCAAAACCTGCAGAAAGCCTAACTAAACTCGGTTTTGAAAAAGTCTTTATCTTAAAAGATGGTCTTTCAGGCTGGAGTGGTGAGAATTTACCACTGGCTAAAGGTAAAAAGTAACGAGCGGGCAGATTGAGTTCTATACTTACTGCTATTCAATTAATAAGGATATAAAAAGGTAAGATTATTATGTCAGAACAGCAAAACCAAGAGATGACTTTTCAAATTCAACGTATCTATACAAAAGATATCTCTTTTGAAGCGCCTAATGCCCCACAAGTTTTCCAAAAAGAGTGGCAACCAGAAGTTAAATTAGATCTGGATACTTCTTCTAATACTTTAGCTGAAAACGTCTATGAAGTTATTCTGCGCGTGACTGTAACCGCAACAATGGATAACGAAACTGCATTCCTGTGTGAAGTTCAACAAGCAGGTATCTTTACCGTTGAAGGTATCGAAGGCACTCAACTGGCACATTGCTTAGGTGCATACTGCCCTAACGTTCTGTTCCCTTATGCTCGTGAATGTATCACTAACTTAGTTAGCCGTGGTACTTTCCCACAACTGAATTTAGCACCAGTTAACTTTGATGCGTTGTTTATGAACTATTTACAACAGCAACAAACTGATGCCGCTAATGAAGGGGCTGAAGAAGCTTAATGAACGCTTCTATGACAGTTATCGGTGCCGGTTCATACGGCACCGCTTTAGCGATTACTTTAGCACGCAATGGTCATGACGTCGTACTTTGGGGTCATGATGCTAAGCATGTTGCTGCGTTAGAGCAAGCTCGCTGTAATCAGGCGTTTCTGCCCGATGTTTCCTTTCCTGATAGTTTATACATGGAAGCTTCTTTGCAAAAAGCAATTGAAGCCAGCCGTAATATTCTAGTTGTGATCCCAAGCCATGTTTTTGGTGATGTATTACAACAGATCAAACCCTTTTTACGTCAGGATGCGCGTGTTGTTTGGGCGACAAAAGGACTTGAGGCACATACTGGTCGCTTATTGCAAGATGTAGCGCGTGAAGTATTAGGTAATGAAATCCCGCTAGCAGTTTTATCAGGCCCTACTTTTGCGAAAGAGCTTGCGGCAGGTCTACCTACTGCGATTTCTGTGGCATCAACGGATAATACGTTCTCTGAAGAGCTTCAACAGCTTTTCCATTGTGGTAAAAGTTTCCGTGTTTATAAAAACCCTGATTTTATCGGTGTGCAATTAGGTGGTGCGGTAAAAAACGTGATTGCGATTGGTGCGGGTATGTCTGATGGTATGGGCTTTGGTGCTAATGCACGTACCGCACTGATTACCCGAGGCCTTGCTGAAATGAGTCGTTTAGGGAAAGCATTAGGTGCAGATGCAGCAACGTTTATGGGAATGGCGGGGTTAGGTGATTTAGTCTTAACCTGTACTGATAACCAATCTCGTAATCGTCGATTCGGTATGATGCTAGGCCAAGGCTTTGATGTTGATACTGCCCAAGAGAAAATCGGGCAAGTAGTTGAAGGTTATCGTAACACCAAAGAAGTTCGTGCATTAGCAGAACAAGTTGGTGTTGAAATGCCTATCACTGAGCAGATCTACCAGATTTTATATCAGCATAAAGATGCCAAAGAAGCGGCATTATCTTTATTAGGTCGTGCAACGAAAGATGAGATAGACAGTAATCTGTTCTAAGTCTATTTTAGATAGTCAGCTATTTATTTCTGTTTCAAACATAAGAAGCCTAAGTTTTTACTTAGGCTTCAATGTAAAAGAATGAGAGTGAGTATGTCGCTAGAAGAATTAAAAAGAGTCTGGGATCATATTAAAAATGAAGCAAGATGTTTGGCAGATTGCGAGCCAATTTTGGCCAGTTTCTTCCATGCGACATTACTCAAGCATGAAAATTTAGGCAGTGCTTTAAGTTATATGTTGGCGAACAAGCTGGCAACTCAGACAATGCCTGCGATTGCTGTGCGTGAGATTGTTGAAGAAGCATATCGTAGCGATAATTCTATGATTGAATCTGCCGCTTATGATATTTCTGCTGTTCGTTTACGCGATCCTGCTGTTGATAAATACTCCACACCTTTGCTTTATCTAAAAGGTTTTCATGCCTTACAAGCTTACCGCATAGCCCATTGGTTATGGGGGCAAGATCGTAAAGCACTCGCCATTTACCTACAAAACCAGATTTCAGTTACTTTTGGTGTTGATATTCATCCTGCTGCCCGTATTGGTCATGGCATTATGCTCGATCACGCAACAGGTATTGTGATTGGTGAAACGGCTATCGTAGAGAATGATGTTTCTATTTTACAGTCTGTTACCTTAGGGGGAACAGGTAAAACTTGCGGTGATCGTCATCCTAAAGTACGCGAAGGTGTGATGATTGGTGCCGGCGCTAAAATACTTGGTAATATTGAGATTGGTCGCGGTGCTAAAATTGGTGCGGGATCAGTGGTATTACATGAAGTGCCAGCACACACCACGGTTGCTGGCGTTCCTGCTCGCATTGTGGGTAAACCGACCAGTGACAAGCCTTCACTCGATATGGATCAACACTTTAATGGTGTGGTACCCGGTTTTGAATGTGGTGATGGTATTTAATGGCATTAACCGAAGTCACACTCTCTGAACTTAAGGCTTGTTTACACGCTGAATATATTGGTGATAACAAGCCTTTTAGTTGGATAAGGCTTTTGCACCGTGTTTTTTTCTGCCAACGCTCACGTTATCTATTTTGGTGGCGTGTCGCCCAATTCTTTTATTTCTCTAACCATCGTTTTCTTAAAAAATTAGGCACTCGCATTGGTGCTAACAATAATCGTAAATATTGCAACGATATCTCACTAAGAACACGTATAGGCAAAGGTCTTTCATTACCGCATCCTATCGGGATTGTACTGACTAATTACTGTCAGTTAGGTGAAAACGTGACTTTAATGCAAGGCGTGACAATTGGTGTAAAAGAGAAAGATGGCAAAGCGGATATTCGAGTCGGTGATAACGTTTATATTGGTTGTAACTCATCGATTATTGGCGGAGAGATAGTGGTAGGTGATAATGCCGTGATTGGCGCTCATGCTTTGGTGTTGAAAGATGTAGGGGAAGGGTGTCGGTATATTACGAAGGTTGTTGCTGATATAAAACGACCAGAAATAGATTAAATGACGTTTTAATATCTTTGGATTAAATAAAAAAAAGCGCTTGCTCATTATTAATGAGTAGCGCTTTTTGCATTTCAGTCTCTTAATAATGCACCAGGATAACCTAGTTGACGCCATGCCTCGAAAACTACAACTGCTACAGTATTTGACAGGTTCATACTACGGCTATCTGCAAGCATTGGAACTCTGATTTTCTGTTGTGTTGGCATATTATCCAATACATAAGGTGGCAAGCCACGAGTTTCAGGTCCAAACAGGAGATAATCTCCATCTTGATAGCTCACATTACTATGTGCTGGTGTCCCTTTTGTCGTTAAAGCAAATACACGCGCACCTGTTGGTGATTGTGCATTATCAGGATTTAAACCTTCACTTTCTAAAAAAGCATAGTAATCGTGATGTTGTTTAATATCAGCAAACTCACGATAATCAAGCCCTGCACGACGAAGACGTTTATCATCCCAAGTAAAACCCAATGGTTGGATCAAATGGAGATGAAAGCCTGTGTTAGCACACAGGCGGATAATATTACCCGTATTCGGTGGAATTTCGGGTTCAAATAAGACGATATTGAGCATATAAAGCCTAATACTGGGTATTTAAAATGAGTGTTATTTTAAAACACCTATTTTTTTAGCTAAAGATGGAAATTTAGATCTAAAAAAACCATTGAAAGCATAGTGAGAGAAATAATAAATAGAATGAAAGATATTTAATCTTTCTTCTTCTCTATAAATTCGCCATTGATACTTTGCTGCATTAAGTTTATTGGAAGAGATTGAATTTTCTCTTATATTATAATAACCAAGAGACTCATTTATCCCGTAGGCATAAGGTGTTTGTTTCAGTAGTTTTAGCCAGAGAGCATAATCTTGTCTTTTTCTTATTGATGGCATTGAAAAATCATTAAATTTCTCTTTATCAAACATTACTGTTAAACAACCAATAGAACAGACCTTTAGCATGTCTGAATAACTTACTTTTTCAGGAACCCCAATTTTACAGATAAAAGTGTTATCTTCAGAAACTCTATCATAAGCAGAAAAACAAAAATCTATCTTATTAGATAACATAAAATTAAGCTGTTTTTCTAACTTATCCTCTCGCCAATAATCATCGCTATCTAAAAAGCAAATAAAACGCCCATTAGCAAGTGATAATCCTTTATTACGAGTAATTCCAGCACCTTGGTTAGCTTCATTTTTTAATATTTTGATCCTCTCATCTTTATAAGAGGACACTATTTCAATAGTATTATCATTAGAACAATCATCAATAATTATTAATTCAAAATTTTTATAGGTTTGTCTTAGCACGGAATCTATAGACTTACATATATACTCTCCTGAATTATAGGATGGCATAATGATAGATATTAAAAAATTAGTATTTTTGGATAACATCAGAATTACAGCCTAATCTTAAGAGTAGATATATAATTAATCGTTACCAAAGAGGTCACGAGTATAAACTTTTTCTTCAACATCATTTAGTGCTGATGACATTCTATTAGTAATAATGACATCAGAGATTGATTTAAACTCATTTAAATCACGAACTAATCTCGAATTAAAGAAGGTATCTTCTTTCATTTCAGGTTCATAAATCACCACTTCGATTCCCTTGGCTTTAATTCGTTTCATAATGCCTTGGATTGATGATGAGCGGAAATTATCAGAGCCTGATTTCATAATTAAACGATAAACACCGACGATTTTTGGCGATTTTGAAATAATAGAGTCTGCAATAAAGTCTTTACGTGTGCGGTTAGCTTCCACGATTGCACTAATAATATTATTAGGGACAGAGTCGTAGTTTGCTAATAGTTGTTTAGTATCTTTTGGTAAGCAGTAGCCACCGTAACCGAATGATGGGTTATTATAGTGATTGCCAATACGCGGATCTAAACAGACACCTTCAATAATTTGTTTTGCATTTAGGCCATAAGCCTGAGCGTAACTATCTAATTCATTAAAGTAAGCAACACGCAGCGCTAGATATGTATTGGCAAATAATTTAATAGCTTCGGCTTCTGTTGAATCAGTGAAAAGAACATCGATATCTTTTTTTAATGCACCTTGTTGTAAAAGATCCGCAAATTTTTGTGCTCTTTCGGATTGCTCACCAATAACAATACGAGATGGATATAAGTTATCGTAAAGCGCACGACCTTCACGTAAGAATTCTGGGGAGAAAATAATATTATCCGTATTATATTTCTCTCTCATTTCTTTGGTAAAACCAACCGGAATTGTTGATTTAATAATCATTGTCGTGTTTGGATTATATTCTAAAACATCACGAATAACGGACTCTACAGAAGAAGTGTTAAAGTAGTTAGTTTTAGGATCATAATCGGTCGGTGTTGCAATGATAACAAAATCCGCATCTTTATAAGCGAACTCTTTATCTAAAGTTGCTGTAAAATCAAGATTTTTGGTTGCTAAAAACTCTTCAATTTCTTTATCTGAAATTGGAGAGATTTTTTTATTCAGTAATTCAACTTTTTCTTTATTGATATCTAACGCAACAACTGTGTTGTTTTGGGAAAGAAGTATCCCATTAGATAGACCGACATAGCCGGTACCGGAGATGGTGATTTTCATATTATTCCTGATTAACTTTAAGACATTTATTATTTAGATAGTAATTGGAAAAGATTATCTCAAATGAATAATGCACTAAAAAAGCGTTTGTTTTTTATTAAAGGTTTTATCTTTTTTAATATAAAAGCGATATAAATTAATTTTCCTATTTTAGCCCCATACCAAAAAGAAAACATTTCTAACTTAGCTCGTAGTTTATTATTTGATGAATAAAAATCATTACCAGATGAAATATCCGGATGAAATGAAAAAATATCTTTTGTTTTTATAATAGTGAGTTTTTTTCTTAACATTTCAATTGTGAAAATATATTCTTCACCTGATGGTAGTGGAGTTCCCAAACCAAATTTTTCATTAAAAAATATATTGTTATCAATAATACTTTTCTTTTTTATTAGCATATCAATAGATGATACAGACATTGCGGAATATTCATTAATATATGAAATTTTATTTTTTTTGACAGTCTTGTGATTAAGAATAAACATATCACAATTTTGGTTTTCAGAAATTAGTGAATTTATTTTTTCTTGAGCATCATCTAAAATAGTAACATCATCATCCATTATCCAAATATAGTCAGAATGAGTATTTTTGATGGCTATATTTCTACTTTTTGATAATCCGATTTCATTTGAGCTAATATACCTCACATTCACATCTAAAATACTGTTAATATATAATGAATAATCTTTGTTATTAGTTATTTGATGAACTATTAGATAGTTAAAGTCATTCCTTAACTTAATATTAAATATTCCATCATTTAAGGTTGATATTGCGATTTCTATTGACATTTTTTTCTTCTTTAAGTTTTTCAATTAATATTAGTTTATTTTTTAAAATATAATAAAATCCCAATATAAAAAATATTTTCATGAATGAGATATTAAAAAAAATAATTTCACCTTTATAATGATATATAAAGGCTAATAATGTTATACCTAAAAAGAAATATCTATTGTCGGGGCTGATTTTTTTTCTATTTTTTGCAAAAAAGAAACTTATTAAGATAAAACCAATGTAAGGGATAAGACTTCCGAATAGACCAAAATATAACATAAATCTCATGTAACCAGCATCTGTATGCATGTAATATGTACTATCTATATTAGTATACTTACCATCACCAAATAAAATAGTCCAACTATCATTTGGAAGAAAATACATTTTTTGTAATTTTTCTGTAGATGAAACAGAAAAAGAACCTGTTTCTAAAAATTTATATATAGGTTGAAATGCATAAAGAGAATAGTTTTCTATTGTAGTTCTAAATTCAGGAATACTCATTAATAATATAAATATTAGATATAATAAAAAGGTAATAATTAAGATATTTTTAAGTAGTATAGATGGTTTTAATCTTGGTATATATGCAAATATAAATCCAAAAAGGAAGCCTAAAAATGATGTTCTTCCAGCTGAAAGAGAAGCTATAAAACAAATCAAAAAAATAAGTAAAAATAACGAGGTACTTAATTTTGAATTATTTACTCCCCAATAAAATAATATATATCCTAATAATCCCATTGTAGCTGCTAGACCAAATGCAATAGAACCAGATAAACCTAATCCCCTTACACCACCATAGGTAGCCATTCTATCTATTTCTTCAGTAGTTCTGATATTATCTTGAATGATGACTTTTATATCAGGTGATAGCATCATTAAGATTATGATTATAGATTGAAGGATCAATATAATAGAGAAATATTTCTCTATAGGCTGATTGTTAATAAAAATAACAGCAAAAAACATACAAAAAGATAATGATAATATATTATTTATTAGCGTTTTATAAATTGTAATGTCGTATGACTGATTTATTATGGTACTAAATAAACCGAATGAGATAAATAATAGATAAATAAATAAAGATAAATGAAATAAATTATTTTCAATTAATTTTTTAAGGTAGAGCCATTTTTTTGGATCACATAAAACTATAATAATTGCAATTGCAGCAGAAATATAACCTGAGCTAACTATACCAATAATAGGAAAGTTAAATATAAAAAGAAATAATAAGGTTGAATAAGTTATATTTTTCATATTGTTATATTCTTATTTTGAAAAAAATGAATTAATTTTAATTTTCAATATAAATAAAATCTGGGGCAATAGATATATCTTTCTTTTCTGATAAAAAATAATGGATGTTAAGTTTTTAATATTAATTTCATGAGAGCTATTTATTTTTCTTAGGAAGTATTCTTTTTGAATTTTTAATTTAATATTATTCTGGGCTTCATTATTTTTTCTACTTACTGAGGTTTTTAATATTCGGTATTTTAATAAATATTCTGGAATATTATAAAATTGTATAGATTTATCTAGTGATAATCTAGCCCATAATTCATAGTCTTCAGCATATCTATACTTCTCTGAATAAAAAAGTTGTTCTTTTAACTTTCTTTTATTAAACATAACAGATGGATGTACAAATGGGGAACCAAAAAAACAACTAGATTTAATATAAAAATTATATCTTGGTGGAGTTCTATAGCCTATAATATTATTTTCTTCATCAATAAGTTCACAAAATGAACCGACCACAGATAAATGTGGTTTTTTTCTAAATTCAGCTAATTGTCTTTCAATTCTATTTTCTTTTGCGATATCATCGGCATCCATTCGTAAAATAAAATTCCCTTTTGAATGTTTTAACCCTTCATTTAATGAATAAATTAAACCTTTATTTTCTCTAGAAATAACTATAATTCTCTGATCATTAAATGAATTAATTATGTTTAATGAATTATCAACAGAACCATCATTAATAATAATTATTTGTAGGTTATTGTATGTTTGATTAAGAATTGAATTTATTGATTCAAAAACAAATTTTTCAGCATTGTAAACAGGTAATATGACTGAAACTAAAGGGAGTTCTTTTTTCATAAGTTATTTTGGATATTTTTTAATGTAATTATTAGGTAGTTATATTTTTAGATGTTTATCTATTTTTATAGCAATACTTTTGCAATTATGTAGTTTTATCGCGTATTGTTGAGTTTCTAATTTTTTAGAATATATTTGATCTGGTGCGAGAATTAATTTCTCTAGGGCATCAATTATGCTATCTGGTGTATTATTAATAGAAATAATAGGGCAGTTGCTGATTTTAATATTAGATTGAAATAACTCATTTGCTGGAGCTAATACTACATGACCAGACAACATACTATAGATAGCATTCATTCCATATGAATTACTTTTAGTTTGATCTATAGCTATATCTACTTTCTCCATTAACTGTAAATATTCAGTTAATGGTAGTTTTTCTGGAAATAATATTTCTACTTTATCTTTGTATTTTTCTTCTATTTTCTGAAGTGCTTGTTTTATTACCTTGCTACCTTTAAAGCCTTCCCTATTGATTCCATGCATTATCACTATTTTTTCTTTATCAAAATTCTTTTTATTTATTTTTTTTACATTTCCATCACAAGCTAATGGTATGGTTTCAGTTAATTTATCTTTATATTGAGATAGAGACCATGCTTTATAATAATCATACATTACTGGTATTATTTTTCTTGATGATGAAGAAATAACATAATTAGTTAAAATATCCACTCTTCTATTAAAATAATTTTTTTTAGGAAGTTCGATATCTGTGTAAGGCCAATTTTCAATATTTCCTAATTTCCCTTGCTTAATAAATTCGACATCATCCCCACAACATAGGAGGATAATATTTTTATTCATTAATTTTAACAGTAAAAATATTAAAGGTCCTAAAAATATAGGTTTGAAGAAATCAGGATTCATTACTAAAATGTTTTTATAAGATAAAATTTTAGGGATTAATAAGAATAAGGAAATTAATTTTATGAGCTTGTTTTTTCCTTTTAATTGCATTCCTGTATTTATTTTTTTAAAACCATCACCAGAAAAACTAAGTACTTGAGCAGTGTATCCAATTTCTAAGAAACCTTTAACTAATGATTTACCATATCCACTATATTCACCATAGATAAGAACAGACTTTTTTTTCATTATATTGCTTCTCTAATGTATTTACTTATTAAAAATGACATAGTAAAAAAATAAATAGAATAATTTAAACAATAGGCATAAGTTGCACCAATAGTTCCTGTAAGATATATTAGTAGATAAGAGAATATAATTAAAGATATCGAGAATATGACTTCACTAATAATAAATGTTTTTGTCATAGACTTAGCTAGCATTACATATGCTAATAACCATGATGCAATTTTAAAAATATCACCAATAATTTGCCATGTGAAGAGTGGTTTCATTGGTATAAAATTATCAGAAAATAAGATATAAATTATAAAATCACGCAATATGTATATTGCTAGACCACAAGACATAACAATAGGTAACAATATTTTATAGCCTTGAATAATCTCTCTTTTCAATTCTAGTTTATTAGTTATTTCAGATAAACGAGGTAAGTAATAGGTGCTTAGTGCTGTGGTTACTATCATTAAATAAGTACTTGATATATACCAAACGCCTTGCCAATATCCTGCTTGCTCTAAACCTTGAGTTGTTGCAATGTAATTACGAATAATGAACTGAGATGATGGTATCATTATAGCTGATGTAATCGCCATTGCTGAATAAGAAAATAATTTTTTTGATATATTTTTATCATAGTTGTGACGAAAATTTTTCCATATAATAATCTCATGTTTCCGTAACATATAGAGAGTGATGAAAAAAATAATTGATTGATTTGTTGCTAATGCAATTAAAGCACCTTTTAATCCTAGTATAAGTATTAGTACACTAGTGAATATTAATGAATATAGACTTTGTATTATATTTATTTTTATATAGATTCTAATTTCTTTAAGTCCATTAAGTATAGATAGCAAGAGATTATTCAGGACAAATAATATAATGGTAAAGCCAAATAATATATATAAAAATTTATAGTTGATGTCGTTTAATATATTAACGGAAAGAAAGGATGAGCATATTATTAATATTCCACCAGTGCTGATAGATGTAATTAGGCTTATTTTTAATGCTGTACTAAATAAGAAGGGTAATAATTTATTTTCTTTTCCATATTCAGCTGTATACTTTACAACGCCATTATTTATTGCTCCTTGAGCAACAATCAGTATAAGTTGGCTAAAATTTTGAAATTGACCAATAATAGCCAATCCGGCTGGGCCTATATATACAGATACAGCCTTATTAATAACTAGACCTGATAACATTTTAAAAAAAGTAGCTATCAGGCTTAGTATAGATGTTTTAATTAATGTCATCAGTTGATCACGAATGAATTACATGAATTAATAACTTGATATATCTCTTCTTTATTCATAACTGGGCTTATTGGGATACTTAGGACTTCTTTATGGATCTTTTCAGTTATAGGTAAATTGATATGATTATATTTTTTATATGCTTGTTGTTTATGAGGAGGCGTTGGATAGTGAATTAATGTTTGTACACCACACTCGATCAAGTGTTTTTGTAGAAGATCTCTATGTTCGGTTGCAATAACAAACAAATGCCATACATGATTCTCTTTATTTTTTATATATTCTTCAGTAGTAATTGGTAATTTAATTAGTGGATTTTTGATATTTTCCAGATAGATTAAAGCGATATCTTGACGGATTTTAGTTTCTTTTTCTAAGTAATTTAATTTAACATTTAGTATAGCTGCCTGAATTTCATCTAAACGGCTATTAACACCTTGATATAAATTTAAATATTTTTGATGAGAACCATAGTTGCGTAGCGCTGTTACAACACTCGCTAATTCATCATCATTAGTTGTAATAATACCGGCATCGCCTAAGGCACCTAAGTTTTTTCCTGGATAAAAACTAAATCCAGCAGCATTACCCCAATTTCCTGCTTTTATCCCATCAATACTTGCACCATGTGATTGAGCACAATCTTCTAAAACAAGGAGGTTGTATTCTTTCGCTATTCCCATGATCTCTTTCATTGGATTAATTTGTCCATAGAGATGTACTGGTAATATAACCTTAGTTTTGTCTGTAATGGCTGACTTAATATTTTCTATTGATAAGTTATATGTATTATTATCAGGTTCAATTAAAACTGGTACTAGATTATTTTCTGTTATAGCTAGAATTGAAGCAATATAAGTATTAGCTTGAATGATAACTTCATCGCCAGATTGTAATTTGCCTTGTTCTTTCCATGCACGTAATACCAGAGTTAATGCATCTAAACCGTTAGCAACACCAATTGCATATTTTGCACCGCAATAGTTAGCAAAGTTCGTTTCAAAGCTTTCTAATTCTTTACCTGTAATATACCAGCCAGAATCAATAACTCTTGAACACGCTTCTTTTAATTCTTTATTATGTAGCTCATTTATTTTTTTTAAATCTAGAAAATTAATCATTATTTTTCTCTATTTTATAAAACGAATTATTTTTGCTGGATTACCAATAACAACTGCGTTATCTGGAACATCTTTTACAACAACACTTCCCGCACCAACCATGCAGTTTTCACCCAAGGTGACTCCTGCAAGAATTGTGGCATTAGCACCAATTGAAGCCCCTTTATTTATTTGGGTTATTAAAAATTTTTCAGGGTATTGTTTAGATCTCGGAAAAATATCATTTGTGAATGTTACGGATGGTCCAATAAAAACGTTGTCAGCAATTCTTATTCCATCCCATATATAAACACCTGATTTTACCGTTACATTATTACCAATGATTACATCATTCTCTATGAGAGTGTGAGCGCAGATATTACAATCATTACCAATAATAGCATTTTGAAAAATAATACTATATTGCCACACTCTCGTGCCTGAACCGATACTATTACTTTTTACGTCGCTTAATGGATGTATCATATTGTTATTATGCTCTTTTTAAAGGTATCATAATCTCTAATATAATCAGATTCATCATATATATTATCTGCCAATACAAGTATAATGCAGTCTTCAGAAAAGTTGTGCATTTCATGCCATTGCATTGCATCAATAATTAAACCTACATTAGGTGAGTCTAAAGTAATTTTTTCTCTTTTCTGTCCATCATCCATAATAAAGTCACAACTACCTTTGAGACAAATAGCAAGTTGTTTTAACTCTTTATGGGCATGAAATCCTCTTGATACATTCTTTTCAGTATTAAAAATATAATAAGTTCTTTTTATATCAAACGGTATATTATTGTTATTTTCTAAAGATATAAGAGAGCCTCTTTTATCACCAAGAATTTTAAATTCAATTATTTTTATTAAGTTATTCATGTGTTATTAATTTCTCTAAATATTTACCATAGCTGTTTTTATTATATAGATTTGCGGCTACTTTAAGTTTTTCTTTTGAAATCCACTTTTGTTTATATGCAATCTCTTCTAAACAAGCGATTTTAAATCCTTGTCTTTTTTCTATTGTTTCAACAAATGTACCTGCATCAAGTAAACTATCGTGAGTTCCTGTATCTAACCAAGCAAAACCACGTCCTAGCAACTCAACACTTAATTTATTTTGTTGTAAATAAACTTGGTTAATGGTTGTTATTTCTAATTCACCACGAGAGGATGGTTTGATATTTTTAGCAATATCAATAACCTGATTATCATAAAAATATAAACCAGTGACAGCAAAATTAGATTTTGGTTTTTCAGGTTTTTCTTCAATAGAAATTGCATTTAAATTATTATCAAACTCAACAACCCCAAATCTTTCTGGATCTTGAACTTCATATCCAAAAACGGTAGCACCATTTTTTTTATTAGCTGCATTTATTAATTTTGGTGAAAATCCTTGTCCCCAAAAAATGTTATCTCCTAAAACTAGGCAGACACTATCATTACCAATAAATTTTTCACCAATAATAAATGCTTGGGCTAACCCTTCAGGTTTTGGTTGTACAGCATATTGAATAGAGATACCAAATTGTGAACCATCATTAAGTAGGCGCTGAAAACCATCTTGATCTTCAGGTGTTGTAATAATAAGAATTTCTCTAATACCCGCGAGCATTAATACAGACAATGGATAGTAAATCATGGGTTTATCATAAATAGGTAGTAACTGTTTAGATACACCCATTGTGATTGGATAAAGTCTTGTTCCTGAACCACCAGCTAAAATAATACCTTTCATTTTTAAACCCTAAGAAGGTATATTTATTTTATAGAAAAATAAATATACACAAAATATTTACTAATTTCGTATAATTTAAATATCTTATATTAAAGAAACTATAAATTAGATATAGCCTTTTCTACAAAGCTACCGCACTGGGTTTACGGCCCCCAGAGCGCCAAAATTTATCTCGAAAAGCTCCTATCTGATTGTAATATAAGAGCTTTATTATATAAGCATACTTTAACAATATGCAAAAAACCGCACTGAGAGTAGACTCTTCAAACCAGACGGTCAAGTAATAGCTGGGTATTTTAGCATTGATTGTAGATATATAAATATCGGAATAGCGGTCGATTCAGCCAGATCATTCTGAATTGCATCGTTAGATGCTAACAAAAAGAATATGCCACCTATTCTTCAATAGATGGCAGTATATTTTGATACAACAGTTTAATTACTCTATTAGGTCAATTGCTTATTTATTGCTCGCACCCGCTCTTGGCAACCAAATCTCTACCCTTAACCCACCTAATGGACTGTCATCGGCTTTAACATGGCCTCTGTGTTGGCTCACTGCGGTTTCAACAATCGCTAAACCTAAGCCTGTGCCTCCTGATTCACGATCTCTTGCTTCATCAGTGCGATAGAACGGTCGGAAGATATGCTCTCTATCTTCAGGGCTAACGCCAGGGCCATCATCATCAACAATAATCGTGATGCCTTGGTTTTGCTCAGTAAAGGCCACTTCAATACGAGAGTTGGAATAACGTAGGGCATTACGTACAATATTTTCAAATGCACTAGCCAGAGAATATGGATTGCAATAAATAGGCCATACCCCCGGAGGTGTTGTTACTTGCAGTGTTTTATTACTTTGTTCAGCCTCAAATTTAGCGTTATCTAAAATATCATCCCACAATTCATTGGCTTTTACCGTCTCGCGTAATAACTCGTTTTTATGTTGATTACGAGAAAGAACTAGCAAGTCATTAATCATGCCATCAAGGCGCTGAGTTTCAGTTTCAATACGCTCTAGCTCTTTACTTTCTCCACTACGACGACGTAATAATGCGCTTGCTAATTGTAAGCGTGTTAATGGTGTACGTAACTCATGAGAAATATCAGAAATTAAACGTTGTTGAGCCTCAACCATACGTTCAAGAGCGCTTATCATCTGATTAAAACTGGTGCCTGCTGCTAAAAACTCTTGAGGGCCAGTCTCTAGCTCTGGGTGAGGGCGTAGGTTACCTTTAGCAACATCATCAGCCGCATTTTTAAGTTGTCTTGCTGGTTTTGCTAAGCTCCAAGAAAGCCATACTAATAATGGCGTGCTGATAAGCATGGTGAATATGAGTAGCAATAACGGTTTATCAAATAATAAGTTGATAAAATCAGATTGAGGGCTACTTGAAGGGCGTACGAGATAAAGTTGGTAATGATCTTCACCATCCCTTACAGAAAAAGGCCCTAACATCTCAGAACGGCCATACTTTTTCTTTTTAGGGTGATCAGCGTTATCAGATTGACCAATAAAGTTTCTGACAACCTGCATCTCGTTACGTTGAGCGCCAATAATACGTCCCTCACTGGTGACGATAATTAAACGTTGACCAGGAGGCGCCCATTTATCAATAGCACGAATTAATCGACGCCACCAAAGGAGATCGTTAGCGGGATCTTGAGCTAATTCCGCTTCAATATGTTGTTCTAGCATAACGCCTTGACGGTATTCGCTCTCTAATAGAGGGGTAAGCTGGCGCGAGTCCAGCTTTGGAACCATCATAACTAGCACGAGAACTAATGCTAGCGTCAGCCAGAAAATTGCGAAAATGCGTGCTGACAGACTATTTATCATAAAGAATATTTATCAAGTTATTGAAACCATCAGATAACCGCGGCCACGTAAAGTTTTAAACCAAGGTTGTCCATCTGTTCTTTCTGGTAATTTACGGCGTAAATTAGAAATATGCATATCAATCGCTCTATCAAACGGTGTTAAGCGCTTGCCAAGTACTTCTTGGCTTAGATGTTCACGAGATACGACTTGTCCTAAATGCTGAGCAAGTAAATAAAGCAAAGTAAACTCAGTTCCTGTTAACTCTAGCGGCTCATTATCAAAACTTGCTTCTTGTCGGCCAGGATTAAGTTGTAATTTATCAACCTGTAATGTTGGAGATGTATTGCTATCAGTCTGTTTTTGTTCGCTCCAGTTAGAACGACGTAAAATAGCTCTGATACGAGCAACTAGCTCTCTATCATTAAATGGTTTTGGTAAATAATCATCAGCACCTAGCTCTAGGCCAAGTACTCGGTCAAGATCACTGCCTCTTGCCGTTAACATAATGACAGGGGTCTGGAAATTTTGGCGTAACTCTTTGAGTGTCTCAATCCCGTTTTTACGTGGCATCATGATATCCAGTAATAACAAGTCGATAGAAGCATCCAAAAGTTTAAGTGCTTGTTCGCCATCAGAGGCGATTACAACATTAAAGCCTTCCATTTCAAGCAGTTCTTTCAATAGCGATGTTAATTCGCGATCGTCATCCACTAATAAGATTTTATGCATTCGTCAATTCCTCCAAGAGAAAAATACGATAATAAATAGCGCGAATCTATGACTTTACGTTCTTTTACACGCTCTGACGCTAGTTTGCAGCCGCAACGGTATAGTAATCCACATAGCAAAGAATTACACATATGAATTATACACATTGAAGTCATATTAATTAGGTCGGTATTAATTTACCGAATTAGGAGTGAAGCAATGCGTAAAGTAGCAGTAGTTGCACTAGCATCAATGTTTTTAGCAGCTCCGACGATGGTATTAGCTGAAACCACAAATACCAATCCACCTACTGAGCAACAGTATAATGGTAACTCTCACTGCGGTTATGACTATGGAATGCATGGTGACCGTGATTATCGAGGTCACCGCGGACAACGAGGACATATGATGGATCGCAATTATAGCGAGTCACGTATGTTTAACGGTATCACCCTAACTGAGCAACAACGTACTCAAATGCGCGATTTAATGCGCCAGCATCATCAAGATAGATATAACGGAAACTACCGTCAACATCATGAGAATATGCATAAGTTAGTCACTGCACCTCAATTTGATGAAGCCGCTGTAAGAGCGCAAATGCAAGATATGGATAAACAAGCAATAGAGCGCCATGTTGAAATGGCGAAAGTCCATAATCAAATGTATCAGCTGTTAACCCCTGAACAGAAAGCGCAGTTAGAAAAGAATTACCAACAGAAAATGTCACATTTTGACCAGCAAGGTCAACAGAATCAGTAATGAAGTAAGAGTGTAGTAAAGTAGTACCTAGTTAGAGAGTAAGTAGCAACAACGAAGTTTTTTCCTTGCCATAGACACCATCCCTGTCTTTTGCAGCCCCTCTGGAGAGGGGCTTTTTTTTATTGAGTAACTCTATTTAAAACTACAAAATAAGAAATTTCAAAAGTGTTTTTAAATATTTTATCTGAGTATTTTTCATTATTTTAGTAGCTCTTTTATAAAGAGAATTACTGCTATTTGGGAGCTAAATATTTTTCTGATGCAGCTATTATTTGTTCAACAATATTATTATCTTCATATGTTTTTACATTAGAAACAAAAATCTGTTGAGAATTATCATAGCCGGGTCCCCACAACTTATTATTGTGGATAGCGTCTTTATATATTGCTACTAGAGGACGCTGGAATGTTGCAGAAATATGCACAATTGAGGTATCAGGTGATATAACAAGATCTGCTTTTGAGATTAATGCAATAGTGTGTTGTAGCGATTTTGGTATATATACTTTTGCATGATTAAATGTATTGTCTGGTATTACTTTTTTATGATCTAAAATAATAATATTAATGTCATTATAGAGGGAATTTAATTTTTCATCTATTTCTTTTGCCTGAGTTAAAGATAAACAACGTTCATCACTACCAGCAAATATGTTTACTATGATATTTTTATTGTTTTTAGGTAGAGTAAATAAATAACTCTCTATTTCTTCATCAATATTATTGGGATAGCAAATATCATATTCTATGCTTTCCTCATTAATATTAAACTCCGCTAATAATAGCTCATATGATTTTTTTATATGAGCTAAATTATAATCAAAATAAATTGATTTACTATAATGTTTTAACCAATTTTTTTTATTAAAGCTAAGAACATTTTTTGCTGAAATTTCTTTTAAAAGGCGAGGTCTATGTATAGGAATATTAAACATAGATGGGTCTATGATTAGATCATAATTATTTTCATGTAATTTTTTCACAACGTCTTTACTAACATTGTGGTTGTGTTTCTTCATAAAATCATTAAGAGTTATATTATTGGCAATATATGTATTTCTTATGTTCTTATTGTATTTTAATATCGATTCATTTGTTGATGTAACTAAAATATCAATTATATAGCCGTGTTGAGATAATATTTTTATGATTGCAGTGTCTACAATGACATCACCTATTTTCCCTTCATTACGCAAAATTAGTATTGTTTTTACTGAGTTGAAATCAATAGTTGTTTTTTTAGATTTATCCCAAAGGATTTTTTCTATAAACAAGTTGAAATAATAGCGAATATCTTTCATCACATAATTTCGTTTTCTATTCCAAGCTCTTAATGTTGCAAATTTTTTTTTCTTCATAAAAATACAGCTAATAATAGATATTGTTAATGTATATAGATACGGTTGCATGTAACGGTAACACATAACAATAAATGATTGTATAGTATTTTTATATATAGCCTTGATTATTAATTAATATATTGATTTGATTAAATTAAATGAGTCTCCATTCACGGAGGTGATTACTATAGAAGTATCATAGAATATACTATGATGGTAATACCATAACGTGCATATTCTAGTGCTGCGCTATACACAAATCCTAATTATCCCACCTTACTTGCACTGTAGAAGCTCCAGCCCGGATAACCCGTTAAATCAAATATAAAACCTCCTATTAAGTGTGAGTTTCACTTCAGCCTAGATTGAAAAGCGGTAAATCAACCAGAGAACTTTGTTGTTAGCCACAAATGTACCCTAGATCATTTTTTTCTTTGCAATAATGACATCACAAAATAGAGAGATAAACGGTAGATAGAATATCATATCAGAGAAAACTGAATATTTATCAAAAGATGCCGATGCTATTTTTAGCATAAATAGCGTTTTTTTGAGGTGAATGCAAAAAGGCAGTAAAGTGTCTGTATAAAAAGTGTTAACTTATTGGCGAAATGTATTTGAGATAGGCTAGTATAATATTTATACAGGCTATCTGATTAGTTTAATGCGCATCAAGTTTATGAAAAAAAATGTACGATAATGATGAACTGGCAAAAAATATGCGTACAATGGTATTGTTGAATCAATTCAGCATTTGCGATATCGGAAAATTATACCAGATAAGCCGGTATTGAGATAAAAAGTTATTCCAACAATTTTGCAATAATTACATCGAATAAGAATCAGAGGTAATCATGGTCAATGGGATCAAAAGAATTGGGGTTTTAACAAGTGGTGGTGACGCACCAGGTATGAATGCCGCGATCCGTGGTGTTGTTCGTGCCGCGCTAAGTGAAGGTTTAGAGGTTTATGGGATTATGGATGGCTATATGGGGCTATACGAAAATCGCATGAAAAAACTCGACCGTTTTAGCGTGTCAGACATGATCAATCGTGGTGGTACATTCCTTGGTTCTGCTCGTTTCCCTGAATTCCGTGAAGACAATGTGCGTGCTGTTGCCATCGAAAACATGAAACAAAATGAGCTTGATGCTTTAGTCGTTATTGGTGGTGATGGTTCTTATCTAGGTGCAAAAAAATTAACGGAAGCAGGTTTTCCATGTATCGGTTTACCGGGCACCATCGATAATGACGTTGCGGGTACTGACTACACCATCGGTTATTTCACTGCATTAGAAACCGCTGTTGAAGCCATTGACCGCTTACGTGATACCTCAACATCTCACAAACGTATCTCTATCGTAGAAGTCATGGGACGTTACTGTGGTGATTTAACACTGTCTGCGGCAATCGCTGGGGGCTGTGAGTTTGTTGTTCTGCCTGAATCTGAATTACCTTTTGATCGTGATGAATTACTGGCAGAAATCAAAGCAGGTATTGAACGTGGTAAACGTCACGCCATTGTTGCAATCACTGAACACGTTTGTGATGTGCATGAATTAGCGCGTTTTATTGAAGCTGAAACTAAACATGAAACGCGTGCAACGGTATTAGGTCATATCCAGCGTGGTGGTTCTCCAGTTGCTTACGACCGTATTCTTGCATCTCGCATGGGTGCTTACTCTGTACAACTGCTATTAGAAGGTTACGGCGGTCGTTGTGTTGGTATTCAAAACGAAAAACTGGTTCACCATGATATTATTGATGCGGTTATGAATATGAAACGTGTCTTTAAAGCTGACTGGTATGAAACAGCGAAAAAACTGTATTAATTAATCTTCCGTAATACCAGAGCCTTTCTGAGTTTTATCCTTATTCGTGAACTGCTCTGATACATTTTCCTTGTGTCAGGGCAGCTTCTCGAGTGAAAACATTTCATTTAGCGATCTCTATCCTCCTTGGTTTCTTCTTATCCCCTTTATATTGATAGCTATATTCCTGTTGTGTATATCCATCGGCTTTTTGTTATTTCATCGTTATAAAACTTTCTGTCAGCCTAGTTAAATACTTAACGATAGGGGATGGATAGCTATGTTTAAACGATGGGGTTTATTATCAACGGCTTTAGCGACATTACTTTTTTCTCATATTTTATGGGCTAAAGATATTCAATTATTGAATGTCTCTTATGATCCAACGAGAGAGCTTTATCAGCAGTATAACCAAGCATTTAGCCAGTATTGGGAGCAGAAAACGGGAGATAAAGTCACTATTCGTCAATCACATGGCGGCTCAGGAAAGCAAGCGACATCAGTTATCAATGGCATTGAGGCGGATGTTGTTACTTTAGCGCTGGCTTATGACATAGATGCCATCGCTCAAAGAGGGAGTATTGATAAACAGTGGCTAAAACGACTTCCTGATAACTCAGCCCCTTACACGTCAACGATCGTTTTTCTGGTGAGAAAAGGAAACCCTAAGCAAATAACAGATTGGGATTCATTAATTAAACCAGGAGTTTCCATTATTACACCAAACCCTAAAACGTCTGGTGGTGCAAGATGGAACTATCTTGCGGCATGGGGCTACGGATTAAAAGCGAATCATCAAGACAGTGAAAAAGCTAAGGCATTTGTTAAAGCACTTTATCAGCAAGTTGAGGTGTTAGATTCAGGTGCAAGAGGAGCCACAAACACTTTTGTTGAGCGAGGCATTGGTGATGTATTGATTGCATGGGAAAACGAAGCTTTATTAGCGATTAATGAATTAGGGGCAGATAAATTTGAGATAGTCACACCATCAGTATCTATTCTTGCAGAGCCGACGGTATCGGTAGTTGATAAAGTGGTTGATAAGCGAGGCACGCGAGAAATCGCTACCGCTTACTTAGACTATCTTTATTCACCAGAAGGACAAGAAATCGCTGCGAAAAACTATTATCGCCCTAGAGATAAAGCGATAGCAGAAAAATACCAAAGCAGTTTTCCAAAACTAGAGTTATTTACGCTTAATGACGTTTTTGGTGATTGGCAATCTGCACAGAAAATACATTTTGCGACAGGTGGCGTGTTTGATGAAATAAGTCGTCGCTGATCAAACGACTAGAAACAAAAAAATCACCTTCTGCTTTATATTCAGTAAGGTGATTTTCTCTATTTTTTATCGATTAACGGCTTAAGCCAGAAAGATAAAAATTATTTTTTCGCTTTAGCTTGTGCTGCTGCTTTAACGATAACGGCAAATGCGTCCGCTTTCAGTGAAGCGCCACCTACTAATGCACCATCGATGTCTGGTTGACCAAACAGTTCTGCTGCATTTTTATCGTTAACAGAGCCACCGTATTGAATGATAACTTGTTCAGCGATAGCGGCATCTTTCTTCGCAATATGATCACGAATAAATTTATGAACAGCTTGAGCTTGTGCTGGAGTTGCAGATTTACCTGTACCGATAGCCCAGATTGGCTCATAAGCGATAACCGCATCTTTAAATGCTGCTGCGCCGTGTGCATTTAACACAGCATCGATTTGGCGAGCGCATACTTCTTGAGTTTTGCCAGCTTCGTTTTCAGCTTCAGTTTCACCAATACATAATACTGGTGTTAAACCTAACTCTTTTAACACGCCGAATTTTTGAGCGATAAACTCGTCAGATTCTTTATGATAAGTACGACGCTCAGAGTGACCAATGATAACGTATTTAACATCAACGTTTTTCAGCATTTCTGCTGAAGTTTCACCAGTGAAAGCACCTGATAAGTTAACACCTGTATCTTGAGCACCTAATGCAATACGGCTTCCACCAATTTCATGGCGTGCTTGGCATAGGTAAACTGTTGGTGGTGCGATAGCAACATCACAACCCGCAACACCGCTAACTTCTTTACGTAATGCAGCAATTAATTCATGAACCATATGAATGCTGCCGTTGAGTTTCCAGTTACCCATGACTAATGGATGGCGCATAACTTTTCCTCCAACCGAGTGGTTTAAATTTAGTTTGCTAATAAACACGAATTCTGTTGATGCACAACAGTATAGAGAACAATGAATAGAATAGCTTTGTTTTTTATCACGGAATTGCTGAAACGATCTTGCTGTTTAAAGAAAGCTTAATCGGTTCAATGGCGAAGGTAGTTAATTGATTATCTTCATGGGCAATAATATAGCGAATGGCCCCCACATCATGGCTAATATAATCAGAAGTTTGATTTTTAAAGGCGAATAAATTGAGCGCTTCTTGAATTTGCTCTTGAGTTATCGATGAGTCAAATTGAGCAATCAAAGTGATGATGTATTGTGTTGTTAGCTCACGATTTATTTTTTCTAATTCAGGTGAATCAGGGGAGTGGATCAGAGTGAGTTGTAAACTTTTTATTTTTTCGCTACCGCGCTCTAATATTGCAGATGAATAGATATAAGGCGTAATACGCGTTGCAGCTCTGACAAGAGGGATCGCAATATCATGATTAGTGATGATTTTATATTCATTAAGCGATAGCAACTGATTTTGTTGATTGAATTTAGCTCTTAGCTCTGGAATAGTTATCTCAAAAACAGGTGCATCTTGTTTCAGATAAGCAATATCATCTTTAGCGGGCTGTTTTTGTGCAACAGACATCTCTGTTGCCAAAACAGAAGTTGGCAAACAAAGAGCAATGCTAATGATTATCAGGTATAACGTAGAAAGTATGTTTGCTTTTATCATCTGTCCTCCGCTTGTCTGTGCTGTTATTGGCTAGTCTGTATTATTTGATACCAAATGGACAGTGTAATTCACAAATTAAGTAAATTATTGAGAATTTATGACCTTACAACATTGGGCATTTTCATTCAAAGGACGAATTGGACGTTGTGATTTTTGGGCTGGTTTAGGTGCTTGTTTTGCTCTTTTTTTAGGCCTGTTTATTATCAATGATATGATTTATCCATTACCTGCCATTGTGACGTGGATATTGATTTTCTCTATTTTTTATCCATTGTGCGCAATTTTTACCAAAAGACTTCATGACAGAAATAAAAGAGGAATATGGCTTTTATTACTTTTACTTGCGGTGATGTTAGGATTAGCTGATACCAGTAACTTAGAACCATTTTGGCAATGGGCGATAGGGCGTTTTCTACCTTCTTTTATTGGGATGATTATGTTGCTTGATTGTGGTGTATTTATTGGCAATGACGGTGAAAACTATTTTGGTAAACAGACTGATCAAGTGGACTATCGTCGCTGGCGTTAATTGATGTTACTAAATCAAACAAATAAGGGTGAAATAAATAAGTTCACCCTTGTTTTTGCCTTATTACCAATATTGCTCACTGGTGATATGTCCGGGTTTTCGTCGTAAGTGCTTACGCATTTCTCGTTGCTCTTTTAAGAGTTGTTGAGTGTCTCTGACCATTTGGGGATTACCACACAACATAATATGGCTCTCTTCTGGGTTGATGGTTAGACCTACCGTTTTTTCTAAAGCGCCACTTTCAATGAGTGCAGGAATGCGCCCTGTTAAGGAGCCAATATGATTTTCACGGCTGACAACGGTTTGAATGCGTAATTTGCCTTGATAACGTTCAACGAGTTTTTCCATTAAAGGTAAATAGCTTAAGTCATTAGCATATCGAACAGCGTGGACAAGAACGATATTTTCAAATCGAGCGAGATCTTCACCTAATTGTAAAATAGAGAGGAAAGGTCCGATCGCGGTGCCTGTCGAAAGCATCCAAAGTGTATTTGCTGTGGGGACTTCTTCTAATACAAAAAAGCCACTAGCTTGTTCAGTCACAAGAATTTCATCACCTATTTTTAGCGCACACAATTTAGGGCTTAATTTTCCATCAGGTACAGTCACCAGATAAAACTCTAAATTGGGATCATTCGGTGCATTCACATAAGAGTAGGCTCGTTGTACTCGTTCACCATCAATATCTAGCGCTAATTTTGCAAATTGCCCAGCTGTAAACTTATCAATAGGCGCATTGACGACAAGACTCATTAACGCATCAGTCCAGTGATGAACTTGTGTTACTTTTCCATTCACCCAATTAGCCATAGAGATTATCTCCTTTTGATAAACATGCTTACGTTGGTTATTTATTCTAAATAGGAAGCGGTTTTTTATTTATCAAGATGGTGTGGTGATGTGATTAATCTAAGATTTTGTCAATAAATGACACAATATGTACATTTATATTGACAACTATGGTGTATTTCTCTGACATTAATCTTTATACAAAAATTGCTGGCTATCTCGCAAATTTCTCCAAATTTGTTAACTTAGTCTCATTCTGAAAAGGCATACATTTTGCGGAGTTTATTTTTGTAAATTCTCTGTAGTGTGCGCCTGTCCGTTAATTTATTTATCTGAAATTCTTGAGCAAAGAAAAGAAATGAGAAAGTTAGAGCATGCAAATTTATTATTATTGATAATTGCACTGGTTGCTGTGGGTCAAATGACTCAAACTATTTATGTTCCTGTTATTGCTGATATGGCCGTTTATTTTGGTGAGCCAACTGGGGCGGTGCAGCAAGTAATGGGGGCTTATCTTTTTTCTTATGGTTTTTCACAGCTAATTTATGGGCCTATTTCCGACAAAGTAGGGCGTCGTCCTGTTATTTTAGTTGGTATGACAATTTTTTGCTTATCAACACTAGTGGCGATTTTCTCGCAAAATTTAACCACACTGGTTATTGCAAGTACCTTACAAGGGATGGGAACGGGTGTTGCAGGCGTGATGACACGTACCCAACCTCGTGATTTATATACAGGCACAGCGTTACGTTACGCCAATAGTTTGTTAAATATGGGGGTTTTAGTTAGCCCATTATTAGCGCCGATGATCGGTGGTGTTGTCGCTCACTTCTTTGGCTGGCATGCGTGTTATATCTTCTTATTATTATTGGGAAGTAGCGTTCTTTTTTGTATGTATCGTTGGATGCCCGAAACACGTCCTGTACAAGTTGAAAAACGTAAAATGTTGTCATCATTTTATTTACTACTTTCAAACAGTACCTTTAGCGCCTTTTTAATTATGCTGATTTGTGCGTTATCAGGTATTGCGGTTTTTGAGGCATCAAGCGGTGTATTAATGGGTGGAGTACTCGGATTAAATAGTATTACTATCAGTATATTATTTATTTTGCCTATTCCTGCCGCATTCTTTGGGGCTTGGTATGCTGGTCGTGAAGGTAAAACCTTTGTACAGCTGATGTGGCATTCTGTGTTTTGTTGTTTATCCGCAGGGATTTTAATGTGGGTTCCCGGTTGGCTAAATATTATTAATATTTGGACATTATTAGTACCTGCGGCACTGTTTTTCTTTGGTGCCGGCATGTTATTCCCATTAGCAACAACAGGGGCGATGGAGCCATTCCCTTATTTAGCGGGTTCAGCGGGTGCGCTGGTGGGCGGTTTACAAAATGTAGGTTCTGGTGTCGCAACATGGTTTTCTGCTTTACTGCCACAGCATAATCAATTTAGTTTAGGTATGATTATGTTTGCTATGTCAGTGGCGATTATGCTTTGTTGGCTTCCTTTAGCGCATCGTTTTAGTCATGAAGAACATACTATTTAGTTGATTGATGTACTGACTAAAATAAAAAATGCCGAGATAAAAATCTCGGCATTTTGGTTTTGTAGCCTAGGCTACTTCTCTCTCAAACTGTTTTACTGCAATTAACCGCGATCTTCCCACTCTTGAGCGCGAGCGACAGCTTTTTTCCAGCCGTTATAGCGATAGTTACGCTCAGTGGTTTCGATGCCAGGGCGGAATTCCTTATCAATAGCAGCTTTGTTTTTCACTTCTTCCAAATCACTCCAGAAACCGATAGCAAGACCTGCAAGGAATGCGGCACCTAATGCGGTACTTTCACGAACAACAGGGCGTTCTACGCGCGTACCTAAAATATCGGATTGGAACTGCATTAAGAAGTTGTTGGCAACAGCACCACCATCAACACGCAGTGATTGTAAACGTGCGCCTGAATCAGCTTGCATTGCATCAAGCACATCGCGCGTTTGATAAGCGATAGACTCTAAGGTTGCACGAATGATGTGATTACGGTTAGCACCACGGGTTAAACCAAAAATAGCACCGCGGGCATACGGGTCCCAATATGGTGCGCCTAAGCCTGTAAAGGCAGGAACAACATAGACACCATTAGTATCATTAACTTTAGTTGCGAAGTATTCAGAGTCAGTGGCTTCATCTATGAGTTTTAGCTCATCACGTAGCCATTGAATAGAAGCACCACCAACGAATACCGCACCTTCTAGGGCATAGTTCACTTCACCACGAGGACCACAACAAATTGTTGTTAACAAACCATGATTAGAACGAACCGCTTCTTTACCTGTATTCATCAGTAAGAAGCAACCAGTACCATAGGTATTTTTTGCCATACCGCTTTGTACGCAAAGTTGACCATAAAGTGCAGCTTGTTGGTCACCCGCCATACCGGCGATAGGAATACGTGTACCGCCTTTACCACCAATATTTGTTTGGCCATAAACTTCTGAAGATGGCACTACTTTTGGTAGCATATTGCGAGGAATATCCAGCAGATCGAGGATTTTTTGATCCCAATCTAAAGAGTGGATATTAAATAACATGGTACGTGAGGCGTTAGTGAAATCTGTAACGTGAACGCGACCTTGTGTCATTTTCCAAACTAACCAAGTATCAACGGTACCGAATAACAGTTCACCTTTTTCTGCTTTTTCACGAGCGCCTTCGACATTGTCGAGGATCCATTTTAATTTTGTACCAGAGAAATAAGGGTCAACCATTAAACCCGTGTTTTGACGGATATATTCTTCAACACCTTCTTTATCTTTTAAGCGAGTACAGAAATCCGCAGTACGACGGCATTGCCATACAATTGCGTTATAAACAGGTTTACCCGTTTCTTTATCCCATACAATGGTGGTTTCACGTTGGTTCG
Organism: Proteus sp. CD3; assembly: GCF_008808075.1. Lineage (NCBI taxonomy): Bacteria > Pseudomonadati > Pseudomonadota > Gammaproteobacteria > Enterobacterales > Morganellaceae > Proteus > Proteus sp. CD3. Next base: position 3,864,790 of record NZ_CP019686.1, read on the forward strand.
TGATACCAATACCTGCAACGTGGTCGGATGGAATATCTGCTTTTGCTAATACTTCAACTAAGGTTGCACTTTGTGTTGCCCAAATTTCCATTGGATCGTGTTCAACCCAGCCTGGCTTAGGATAGATTTGGGTGAATTCTCGTTGTGAAATACTGACGATATTGGCATCGTGGTCAATGACTACGGCGCGTGAACTAGTTGTACCCTGATCCAGTGCAACAATATATTTTTTCTCGGTATTCGATGTATTTGTTTCTGTTGTCATGTTAGTAACCTGTTCTGATAATCAACAATATTGCTCTTAATTTTATTTATCGTCTTCAATTTTGCAGGTATCGCAAGGTAAGTGACGGCCAATTAATTTACGGTAAGCCAATGCACCTAAGATACCACCGATAAATGGAGCAATTATTGGAACTAAGAAATAAGGGATATCACGTCCACCAGTCAGTGCAATATCACCCCAGCCAGCAAAGTACGCAACCAATTTTGGACCAAAGTCACGAGCTGGGTTTAAGGCGAATCCGGTTAAGGGGCCAAATGCACCACCGATTACGGCAATTAAGATACCAATTAATAATGGTGCTAATGGACCTTTAGGTACACCGTTACCATCATCAGTTAAGGCTAAAATTAAGCCAACAAGGATAATGGCAATGATAACTTCGACAACAAAGGCATGTGCAACGGAAATTTGAGCTGCAGGATAAGTAGAGAATACACCGGCAGTGAAGAGACTTTCTTGTGAGCCTCTGACAATGCCATTAACTTGTTCGTAGTCGAGGAAAACACTGTAGTACATAAAATACACAATAGCAGCGGCAAAGAAGCCACCTAACATTTGTGCAATAATATAAGGGATAACTTTTCTGCGTTCAAAGCAAGCAAATAACCAAAATGCAACGGTAACTGCCGGGTTCAAGTGAGCACCAGATGTGCCCGCGGTAAGATAAACGGCTAAGGCAACACCCAGCCCCCAGATAATACTTATCTCCCACAGTCCTAGCTCTGCACCTGCAATACGTACTGCAGCAACACAACCAAGGCCGAAGAAGACTAGCAACGCAGTTCCGATAAATTCAGAAATGCATTGACCCATAAGAGAGGTTTTCGTCTGGCTCATATATTCTATCCTGAAAGAGGGTTATTTATTGTTAGTATTCTTTTCGAATTGAAAAGATAACTGTGAATTTATCGTTAATGAGCGTAAACGAGAATAAGCGAAATTGAAATTTGTGTGTCTCATCAAGAAAATGAGTGAAAACGCTCTTAATTAGTGACTTGATCGACATTTGTAATGTGATCTGACCAGTGTTTTTGATAAATTGAAAAAAGAATGTAATTCCTCGGAAGATGCTAGACAGTTGTTGATAGGCTACTTACAATCGGAAGTATCGATTATATGGGGGATTACAGTATGTCATTTGAAGTTTTCGAGAAGTTAGAATCAAAAGTACAACAAGCAATTGATACCATCACATTATTACAGATGGAAATCGAAGAGCTAAAAGAAAAAAATGATGCGCTGAACCAAGAAGTTCAAGAAGCGAAAGGATCACGCGAAGCCCTTGTTCGTGAAAATGAAGAGTTGAAACAAGAGCAATCAAGTTGGCAAGAGCGTTTACGCGCTCTGTTAGGCAAAATGGAAGACGTGCAATAATTGTCTTTATTTGCTTAAAGTCTAAAAAAACAAAAGCCACCTAACGGTGGCTTTTGAGTATTGAAATCGTAAGAACGCAGATAAAACACAGATAAAAAGTAACAATTACTCTTCAATCAAATCTTCATCTAAGCCTAATGGCTCTTCAGATAAAATGATCCCGGTGTTATCAGCATAAAGATAATCACCAGAGAAGAAGGTAACACCACCGAAGTTAACACGGATATCACTTTCACCAATGCCTTCACTTTGGCAACCCGTAGGAATAGCAGCCATTGCTTGAATACCTAAATCAAGCTCTGATAATGCATCCACTTGACGTACAGCGCCGTAAACAACAATGCCTTCCCATTCATTAGAAACAGCAAGTTGTGCTAGTTCAGCATCAACTAAGGCTTTACGTACAGAGCCACCGCCATCGACCAAAAGAATACGGCCTTTACCATTTTCTTCAAGTAAGTCATAAAGCAGGCCATTATCTTCAAAACATTTGACGGTGATAATTTGCCCGTTAAAGGCACTTTGACCACCAAAGTTTGAGAAAAGCGGTTCTACGACATTGATATCTTCTTGATAGATATCACAGAGTTCAGAAGTATCATATTTCATAGGAGATTACGTCAGGTTGCCACAGGAAAGTCCAGTATATCCCTTAACAGGGGCGATTGGCAAAAGACTCACTGAAAATTCAGTGAGTCAAATCAACAATCGAGTGAAATTATTCTAAAACTAAACCTAAAGAGAAAAGAACATTAGTTAATAGTGCTGCTTTTACCATGTGTTCGAGTAGGGGACGCATTGCCTCACCAGAGTGATCGGCATTCACTCGTTTGATATGCAGTAAAAGCATAGGGGTGGCGAGTAAAAATAACCACGCTGTCCAGCGATGCATATAAAGGAGAGTGAAGATAATTAAGCAGGCAATAGAAAGAAAAATAACACAGGTATGGTAAGTTCTGGAGCCAGCAGGACCTAAGCGAACAGCTAATGTATTTTTACCTGCTTGAATATCACTTTCTAAATCGCGCATATTATTAATGTTTAGAACAGCGACAGAAAGTAAACCACAGGCTGTAGCAGGAAGTAGGGTAACAATATCAAAGGTGTTGGATTGTAAGTAATAAGTTCCGATGACGCTTAACCAGCCAAAGAAAATTAAAACAGAGATATCTCCCAGCCCCATATAACCATAAGGGCGTTTACCCACGGTATAAGTAATTGCGGCAACAATAGCGAGCAGACCCATTACTAAGAAGCCAATAGCATCTTCTGGCTTTTTACAGGCGACAATAATAAGTGCAATACCACAGATACAGGAAATAATAACATTTAGGATCAGCGCTTTTTTCATTTGAGCCGCTGTGATTATGCCTTTTTGCATTCCACGTAGTGGCCCTAAACGTTCTTCAGTATCTGTTCCTTTTACGGCATCACCATAGTCATTGGCAAGGTTTGATAGGATCTGTAATGTTCCCGCTGTCAATATAGCAAGCAATGCAATAGGTAGCTCAAAATGACCCATCCAATACGCTAATGCGGAACCCGTCACAATGGCAATTAACCCTAAAGGCAGTGTTTTGGGTCGTAAACTTTCAAGCCAGGCTTGAGTCCGGCTAGTGGAATTTAGAGAGCTCATGCTGAAATTCGATACTCGTGTTCGTTGTTATTATAAAAATAAGAATGGGAGGCAAGCCTCCCACGTAAATATTGCTGATAAGGATCGCACAAGTTGATTATAAAATAAATCGACTCAGATCTTCATCTGCGACAAGCTCATCCAGATGCTGTTTCACATATTCTGCATCAATCAATACTGATTGACCTTGACGTTCACTAGCATCGTAGGAAATTTCTTCCATCAAACGCTCTAAAACAGTATGTAAACGACGAGCACCAATATTTTCGGTAGTTTCATTTACACGCCATGCTGATTCAGCAATTTTGCGAATACCGTCTTCGGTGAAGCTAATAGACACACCTTCGGTTGCCATTAATGCTTCATACTGTTTTGTTAACGATGCATTAGGTTCAGTTAGAATACGCTCAAAATCTTCTGCTGTCAGCGCTTGAAGTTCAACACGAATTGGCAGACGTCCTTGTAATTCAGGAATTAAATCAGAAGGACTTGAAACTTGGAAAGCACCTGATGCAATAAACAGAATATGGTCTGTTTTTACCATACCGTGTTTTGTTGAAACTGTACAACCTTCAACCAGTGGTAAGAGATCGCGCTGCACACCTTCACGAGAAACGTCAGGGCCAGAACTTTGTCCCCCACGTTTACAGATTTTATCTACTTCATCAATAAAGACGATACCGTGTTGTTCTACTGCATCAATCGCTTGCTGTTTAAGCTCTTCAGGATTAACTAATTTAGCAGCTTCTTCTTCAACAATAAGCTTAAACGCATCTTTGATTTTCATCTTACGCGCTTTTTGTTTCTGACCCGCTAAATTTTGGAACATAGATTGTAATTGATTAGTCATCTCTTCCATTCCTGGAGGAGCCATAATTTCAACACCCATTGGTGTTGCAGATAACTCAATTTCAATCTCTTTATCGTCTAACTGACCTTCACGTAATTTTTTACGGAAAGATTGACGTGCTGCTGACGGTTCAGATGCTTGTTCTGCTACGCCCCAGTTATTTTTTGCTGGTGGAATAAGGACATCAAGGATACGTTCTTCAGCCATTTCCTCAGCACGGAAACGATTTTTATCGATAGCTTGGCTACGTACCATTTTGACCGCAGAGTCGGTTAAATCACGGATAATAGAATCAACTTCTTTACCCACATAACCCACTTCGGTGAATTTAGTTGCTTCAACTTTGATGAAAGGTGCATTTGCCAATTTTGCTAAACGGCGTGCAATTTCAGTTTTACCGACACCTGTCGGTCCAATCATCAGAATATTTTTAGGTGTTACTTCATGACGCAGCGCTTCATCAAGCTGCATACGACGCCAGCGGTTACGTAGGGCAATCGCCACTGCACGTTTCGCTTTATCTTGACCAATAATAAATCTATCGAGTTCGCTGGCAATTTCGCGAGGAGTCATTTCAGACATGCTCTCTAATCCTTACTCTTTTGAAGAGAGTTCTTCAAAGTTGACATTATGGTTAGTGTAAATACAGATATCTCCAGCGATGCTAAGTGCTTTTTCAGCAATTTCTCGTGCAGAAAGTTCAGTATTTTCTAGCATAGCTCTAGCCGCTGCTTGTGCATAAGGGCCACCAGAACCGATAGCAATTAAATCGTTCTCTGGTTGAACCACATCACCATTACCTGTGATGATAAGAGATGTATTTTCATCTGCAACAGCAAGCAACGCTTCTAATTTGCGTAGCATTCTGTCTGTGCGCCAATCTTTAGCAAGTTCTACCGCAGCTTTAGTTAAATGCCCTTGGTGAAGTTCTAGTTTGCGCTCAAACAGTTCAAAAAGAGTAAAAGCATCAGCAGTGCCGCCAGCAAATCCCGCAATGACTTTGTCGTTATAAAGACGGCGTACTTTGCGAACATTGCCTTTCATGACGGTATTACCCATCGTCGCCTGTCCATCACCACCGATTACAACTTGGCCCTTACGGCGAACACTTACGATTGTAGTCATGAGTCAGCCCCTGGTTTAATCAATAAAAAAAGAGACGGGAAGTGCCTTTATTTAAGATAAGGCACTGACCGTTGTGTGAATTAGAATTATAGGTGGGGGAGAAAATTTATTTTTCAACCCCCAGAAGCGCGAAGAATACAACCTGATACGCCAGCTCCAGCGGCTTGTCTACTTACGGAGTTGGCTTGTTCTTTACTGTAAGGACCTGATAAGACGCGGATCCAACCATCATTGCCTTTCGTTACTCGGCTTTCAACACCCGAAAAAGCCAGCGTTGCTCTCACTGATTCAGCTTGTTCGGTATTTTTAAAAGAGCCACATTGCACTAAAAAGTTTGCTTCAGTCACAGCAGGTTTAGGCGGTGTAACAATTGCAGGTACAGGTGCTTGCGGTGGTGGAGTTTGTACCGGCTGTTGTGTAACAGAAGGGGGGATTGTTGCAGGTGGTGTTACAACCACTTGTGAGCGTGGTACTTCCCCATTGTAAGGCACTTCTGGCAGTTGAACGGCAGGTTGGCGCTTATCCGCTTCAATTTGTTGTAAAAAACGTAACTGCTCAGGCGAAAGTGTTGCTTTCGGATTAATCTGGCTACCCGATGAAGGATATTCAGGCTGTAAAGGTGTACCGACCTGACGATTTTCCAATTCTTTAATATATTGCCAACGCTCTTGCGGTTTTGGCGGTAGGCTATTCGCTGGATGTTGCCCAGTGATGGTTGGCATTGTTTCTACGGCTTCTTTTTTATTATGTGTAATAAAATAGAGGCCGCCGATAAACAGCGCCACAATAGCGATTGCCGCGATAAGCGTCGTTAAAGGCAGCCCTTTAGCAGCCTTTTTGTTTTTACTTTTCGTTGTCTTTTTACGACGAGCAGATGTCTGCCCTCGTCCCACATAGTCTCGTTGTGCCACAGTTCGATTCGCTGATAATTAAAGGAATAGGTATCACAAACGATATGTTACTTAACATAGTGTGTTTTGCCTAGCTTTTAAGCCGACAGACACTCTCTCTTATAATTAGCTCACAATCTAATAAGCGAGAGCCGGGTGCAACAGGTCTACCTTGTAGTTGATCGAGTAATAACAACATAGATTCACGACCAATTTGATAACGAGGTTGCTCCATTGTTGTCAGAGCAGGTTCGCTATAGCGAGTGATATCAAGATTATCAAAACCAATCACAGAGAGATCTTTAGGTAGCTCTAATCCTAATTTTTTCGCCTGCCACATAACGCCAATGGCCATAATATCACTATGACAGAACACGGCTGTCGGTGGCTCCGGTAAAGAAATCAGTTTTTTCAGACTTTCTGCACCGCTTTCATGGGTAAAATCACCACGAATAATATAATCTTCGCGTAAAGGTACACCCGTTCTACGCATGGCTTGAATATAGCCTTGCAAACGATAACGACATAAAGGCATATCTTCAGGGCCTGTAATACAGGCAATACGCTTATGACCCATTTGCTGTAAATAGTGTGTTGCTCTAAAAGATGCCGTGAGATTATCAATATGCACGGTAGGTAATTCGAGTTCAGGCGCAAACTCATTTGCCATGATCATCGGCGGTAAATTTTTCTGTTCTTCTTTGGAAACATCAAAGGGGATGTGTGAGCCAAGAAGTAACATACCGTCAATTTGTTTGGTGATAATGAGATTAATAAAGGCATTTTCATGTTTTTGCTGATGTTTACAATCACCAATTAACACGAGATAACCATGTTGTGCAGCGGTTTCTTCAATACCACACACAACATCAGTAAAAAACGGATCGCTGATGTTAGGTACGATCACAAGGATCGTTTTTGACTCGTTACGCTTAAGATTTTTTGACAGGTTATGTGGGTAATAGCCCACATCAAGAACAGCCTGTTCAACTTTCTGACGGGTTTGTGAGGATACTTTTTCCGGATTCATTAAAGTACGTGACACAGTTGCTGTGGACACGCCGGCTGCAAGGGCAACATCTTTCATTGTTGCTTGCGTATTATCTTTATTATTCTGTTGCAAACCCCATACCTCCCTTTTGGATGGTTTAGTTAAACGATTGCTTTTTTATTGCAAAAAAACCGCCAATATTCAAAAAAGGATTTTATCGACGGTTTTTAATTCAAGAAATATTCTAAATTGTTATTCTACCCGCTTTTTAAATAGATACTGTTACCTAGTTTGCATAAAAAGTGTGATACCAATCGTTTTTATGAGGTAGTTCGCAAAATTGATAAATAGTCTTGAGGCGTAACCAGTATTTGGTGGAATTTGGCTCTCAAGATAAAATCGATCAAAAGATATGCAAAAATATCCAAAAGAGAGTATCAACAATCTGTCGGATCCACATCAATATTCCATTTCACTTTTTTACTTTCAGGTAAAGCCACAATCTGAGGATAAGTGACAGACAGTAATTTTTGTAAATAACCCCGCGAAGGATGCTGGAGCAATAATTGCCAACGATAATTGCCTCCTCGTTTAGCTTGAATTGCAGGAACTGGCCCCATTATCCATAAATTGGCATCTCGCATTGGGTGTTGTTCAAAAAACTGTTTGAGCTGTCGTAAGAACTGAGGCGCACGCTGATTATTGTGATCTTCAGAGCGGATCATAATATGGCTAGAATAAGGCGGTAAAAAAGTCGCTTGTCGCTCCTGTAAAGCCTCTTTAGTGAAAGCGTCATAGCCTTTTTCTAATAATGTCAGTAATAGAGGGTGATCAGGCTGATGGGTTTGTAAATACACCGCGCCTTGTTTACCCGCACGACCTGCTCGACCTGATACTTGTATATAAAGCTGAGCAAAGCGTTCGGCTGCACGAAAATCACTGGAGAAGAGAGCGCCATCCACATCAAGTAAAGCCACTAAGGTGACATCAGGAAAGTGATGCCCTTTGGCTAACATTTGTGTACCGATAAGAATACGTGAGCCACCTTGATAAATATCTTCCAGTTGTTGCTCTAAAGCGCCTTTGCGACTTGTTGTATCTTTATCAATTCGCGTCACTGGTGTATCAGGAAATAATTCACCAATCCCTTGCTCAAGTTGTTCTGTTCCTAATCCTACGGGGATTAAATTAGTGGAGCCACATTGTGGACATTGTGCTGGAATGCGTCGCTGGCTATCACATTGATGGCAACGTAACATGCCATGTTTTTGATGGATAGTATAATAGTGATCGCAGCGAGGGCATTCTGCTATCCACCCACATTCATGGCATAGTAATGTAGGTGAAAATCCTCGGCGATTTAAAAAGAGCATCACTTGGTTACCCGCATTAAGGTGCTCTTTTATTGCTTTGATCAGAATGGGAGACAGCCCCGTTGTCAGCGGTTGCCCTTTTAAATCAATTAAATGCTCTGTTGCGGGTTTTGCATTACCTGCACGCTGAGTTAGGGTGAGTTGTTGATATTTCTTTTGCTCAACATTAAAACTGGTTTCAATTGATGGGGTTGCAGTTCCCATCACAATAGGAATATTTTCTTGTTTTGCACGGAAAACGGCGAGATCACGCGCATGGTAACGCCAGCCATCTTGTTGTTTGTAAGAGCCATCATGCTCTTCATCGATAATGATAATACCAAGATGCTGAAAAGGGGTTAGCAGTGCCGAACGTGTACCGATAATAATGGCATTATCACCTCGTTTGGCTCGTAACCAAACGGCTAAGCGTTCAGTATCATTTAATCCTGAATGAAGCACATCCACAGGCGCATTAAAGCGGGCCTTAAAACGACGAATTGTTTGAGGAGTTAAGCCAATTTCAGGCACCAGTACCAGTGCTTGTTTACCTTGTGCGAGAATTTTTTCTAACACACTCAAATAAACTTCTGTTTTGCCTGAACCTGTAATACCCAATAATAACCAAGGTGAGAATTGATCGGCCTGTGCGGTGATTGCACCTACTGCAATAGCTTGTTCTGTGTTTAATTTAAAACGTTCGCCTTGAACCGCAAGATCATTGTGCCAATGTATGGGGGCCGGTTGAATAGGGCGCAGATCCGCAAACTCTTTCTTTTTTAAGTTATTAAGTGTTGCAGTCGTTATCTCAAACTCATCAAGTTGATGGCGATATAAAGGTGTACGGCGAAGGGCTGCTAATGCTTGCTGCTGTTTTTTCGCCCCTTTTAAACTATTGAGGTCGAGATTAATCCCTTCTTCAGTCGCATACCATTGCCATAATGGTGTGAATTCTGCGGGTTTTCCTTGTCGTAATAAAATCGGCATAGCATGAAATAGCACTTCCCCTAACGGGTAGTGATAATAAGCCGATGCCCAATTTAACATATCCCACAAAACACCCGGAAAGAGTGTTTCGCTATCAAGGATCTCATCAATTGGCTTTAGCTTTTCGATAGGAAACTCGCTGTGTGTACTAAGCCCTTTGACAATACCAAGAGAGCGGCGTTTATTACCAAAAGGCACGATCACTCGGCTGCCGATAACAGGCGCATCGATCCCTTCTGGTAACAGATAATCAAAAGAGGAGAATAGTGGTACAGGTAAAATTACCTGAACTATGGTCATATCAGGGTTTCCGAGAGTTTTAGCGAAAAGATGACGTTAAGAATATCACAAAAAGTGTGCAGATTTCATTGCGCGTTTAGTGGATATTCTGTATGATCCGCCCCCTTTGGTAGATAAATTACCAAACACTTAATTTCAATCAACACGACGTGTGGTGTTCGGCTGTGGGCTGAATGGCGACACGGCCTTAGTAGAGGTTTTCCATGAAAAAAGATATCCATCCTAAATACGAAGAAATTACTGCGTCTTGTTCTTGCGGTAACGTTATGAAAATCAACTCCACTGCAGGTCATAACCTGAATCTGGACGTTTGTGACAAATGCCACCCATTCTATACTGGTAAACAACGTGATGTTGCAACTGGTGGTCGTGTTGATCTGTTCAACAAACGCTTCAAAATTCCAGGCAGCAAATAAGATATTTGTTGTCACGAGATGTCAGCTTAGTCTGGCATCTTGCAGACAGTTCGGAATTGAAAAAAAGCCCAAAGTTTTTTGCTTTGGGCTTTTTTGTTCGTGTTAATCAAGCAATCAGTCAAAAGCTGACGCTGATTAATACTCCCAAGTATCGGGATCAACCCCGCGCTGGCGCATTATTTCTTTTGCCTCTTCAGGGATTTCATCGTTACGTTCTTTACGTAAGTCTTCATCATTTGGGAGAGGCTGTCCGGTAAATGCGTGCAAAAATGCTTCACACAATAATTCACTATTGGTTGCATGTTTTAGGTTATTAACCTGACGGCGAGTGCGTTCATCAGTCAAAATTTTTAGCACTTTCAATGGAATTGAAACTGTAATTTTTTTAACTTGCTCACTCTTTTTGCCATGCTCAGCGTAAGGGCTGATATATTCACCGTTCCATTCAGCCATGGATTACCTTAATTAATATCATTTAGTTGAAGTCAGAATAGGGTTAACCCACATTCTGATGGGCAATACCAGTTTATCATGACTTTTCTAAAACCACCGACTCTTCTGGCTGAAGGTGAGAGAAAAAGTAACAGTCACTGGTGATATCCTTAATTTGGGTATTATTCCATTACTTAATCTATCCGTAAAGGAGTTTAGATGGCTAGATGTATTGACGTCTTGGTGTCTAATTGGATATGCTGTTGCAGATTTCTCCACTTATCGCTGTGACAAGGTGCCTGTATGACGAAGAAAACAGCAACAATTGCTATCCATAATGGGCTAAATGAAGACACTCAATTTGGTTGTGTCGTACCGCCTATCTATCTTTCTAGTACCTATAATTTTTTAGAATTTAATCAGCCTCGTGATCATGATTATTCTCGTCGAGGTAATCCAACGCGTGATATGGTGCAAAAGACATTAGCCGAGCTAGAAGGTGGAGTGGGGGCAGTTGTCACTAGCAGTGGAATGTCAGCTATTCATTTAATTTGCACGGTTTTTCTAAAGCCTGGCGATGTGATTGTTGCGCCTCATGATTGTTATGGAGGAAGTTATCGTCTTTTTAACAGCCAACAAGAGCGTGGCGCTTACCGTGTGATTTTTGTTGATCAAAATGATGATATTGCACTTAAGCAGGCTTTAGCGCATCAGCCTAAAATTGTTTTTATCGAAACACCAAGTAATCCTCTTTTAAGAATAACGGATATTCAAAAAATCAGTGAGCTTGCTCATCAACACGGTGCATTAGTGGTTGCTGATAACACTTTTATGAGCCCTGTCTTACAAAAGCCGTTAGCATTAGGCGCTGATATTGTTGTCCACTCATGCACAAAATATCTTAATGGACACTCAGATATTGTCGCTGGTGTTGTTATCTGTCAGTGTCAGAAACAGCTTGAGGAGCTAAGCTGGTGGGCGAATAATATTGGCGTCACATCTGGCGCATTTGATAGCTATTTATTATTACGAGGCATAAGAACATTAGTACCTCGAATTCGACTTCAGCAAGAAAATGCACAGGCATTAGTGGCGTTTTTACAAACACAGCCATTAGTCGAAAAAATGTATTACCCCGCACTGGAAAATCATGTTGGCCATCAAATAGCAAAAAAACAGCAACAAGGTTTCGGTGCAATGTTAAGTTTTGAGTTAAAAGGGGGATTAGATGTGATTAAACTCTTTTTATCTCAATTAACACTCTTTACACTGGCAGAATCTTTAGGTGGGGTAGAAACCTTAATTTGTCACCCTGCCTCCATGACCCATGCAGGTATGTCAGAAGAAGCGAAAAAAACAGCAGGGATCAGCCCCTCATTACTTCGTATCTCGGTGGGTATTGAAGATAGCCAGGATTTAATCAATGATTTGCAAAGTGCGTTTGATGCAGCAACTAAAAGGTAACCATGGATCATGAGCGTAGTGGCGATTAAACAACAGGCGGAGCCGATTTGCCGTCAGTTACATAAATTCGGTGGTAGCAGTCTTGCGGATATAAAATGTTATCAACGTGTCGTGAATATCATGACGAACTATAGCCAACCTAATGACCTAATGGTGGTTTCTGCGGCTGGCTCTACAACAAATCAGTTGATTGACTGGCTAAAACTTAGCCAAAATGATCGCATTTCTGCCCATCAAGTTCAGCAAACGTTGCGCCGTTACCAGTTATCTTTAATTGAAGGATTACTTTCGAAAGAGAATGCAGAATTACTTTCTCAAGCCTTTATTGCAGATCTTGAACGCTTAAGTTATTTGTTAGATAAACCTATTACAGACGCAACTTATGCAGAAGTTGTTGGTCACGGTGAAATTTGGTCTGCAAGATTAATGGCTAATTTGCTTACAGAACAAGGTTTACCTAGTGTGTGGTTAGATGCGCGAGAGTTTTTGTGTGCTGAACGAGCGGCTCAGCCACAAGTCAACGAAACGTTATCTCGCCCATTACTCCAACAATTATTAGCTAAACATCCTGAAAGCCGTTTTGTTGTCACTGGTTTTATTAGTCGCAATCAACAAGGTGAAACGGTCTTATTAGGTCGTAACGGTAGTGACTACTCGGCAACTCAAGTGGGTGCTTTAGCCGATGCCGGTAAAGTCACCATTTGGAGTGATGTTGCGGGTGTTTATAGTGCAGATCCTCGCAAAGTAAAAGATGCTTGTTTACTACCCTTGTTGCGTTTAGATGAAGCGAGTGAATTGGCTCGATTAGCCGCCCCAGTTTTACATACGCGTACACTTCAACCCGTTTCAGGCAGTAATATCGATTTGCAACTTCGTTGTAGCTATCAACCAGAACAGGGTTCAACTCGTATAGAACGTGTTTTAGCATCAGGAACGGGCGCTAAAATCGTTACTAGCCATGATGATGTTTGTTTGATTGAACTCCAACTTTCATCTCATCAAAATTTCGAACAAGTAGCGAAAGAGGTTGATGAATTACTTAAGCGCGCACAAATTCGTCCTTTAGCTACTGGCGTGGATAAAGACAGCCAGCTTTTACAACTTTGCTATACCAGTGAAGTGGCTAATAGTGCATTAGATGTATTACAAGATGCCGTTTTACCGGGTAAATTACATTTACGAGAAGGTTTCTCATTAGTGGCTTTAGTGGGGGCGGGGGTTTGTAAAAATCCATTGCATTGCCATCGTTTTTATCAACAACTTAAAGACCAACCGGTTGAATTTATTTGGCATGCGGAAGATAACATCAGCTTAGTAGCGGTATTGCGTAATTATACTGAACATTTGTTGCAAGGTTTGCATCAAACATTATTTAGAGCTGAAAAACAAATTGGTTTAGTGCTGTTTGGTAAAGGGAATATTGGTTCACGTTGGTTAGAATTGTTTGCTCGAGAACAAGAGCCTTTATCAGCGCGTAGTGATTTTGAGTTTATTCTTGCGGGCGTGGTCGATAGTCGCCGTAGTTTACTGGACTACCAAGGAATTAATCCTAGTCGCGCTTTGGCTTTCTTTGATAACGACGCGACTGAACATACGGAAGAATCACTCTATCTTTGGATGAGAGCGCATCCTTATGATGATTTAGTGGTTGTTGATATTACAGCCAACGAGTCTCTTGCTGCTTCTTATGAAGATTTTGCTAGCTATGGTTTTCATGTTATCAGTGCAAATAAAATTGCTGGCTCCGCTTCAAGTTTACGCTATCGTGCCACACGAGATGCTTTTTCTAAAACAGGTCGTCATTGGTTATATAACGCCACAGTGGGTGCAGGTTTACCAATTAATCATACAGTGCGTGATCTGCGTGAAAGTGGTGACACTATTTTATCAATTAGTGGTATTTTCTCTGGCACGCTTTCTTGGTTATTCTTGCAATTTGATGGCACCGTTCCTTTCAGTGAGCTGGTGGAACAAGCTTGGCAACAAGGATTAACAGAGCCTGATCCACGAATTGATTTATCAGGGCAAGATGTCATGCGTAAACTGGTTATTCTTGCTCGTGAAGCGGGTTATGACATCGAGCCAGAGCAAGTACGAGTTGAATCTTTAGTACCTGTACAAGCTGAAACCGGTTCGCTAGAAGAGTTCTTTGATAACAGTGCATTGATTAATGAACAAATGGCACAACGATTAGCGGCTGCAAATGAAATGGATATGGTATTACGTTATATCGCCCGTTTTGATGCTAATGGTAAAGCAAAAGTGGGTGTTGAAGCAGTGAGAAAAGATCATCCTCTCGCTTCGTTATTACCGGGGGATAATTTATTTGCGATTGAAAGTCGTTGGTATCGTGATAATCCGCTTGTGATCAGAGGACCAGGAGCAGGCAGAGATGTGACCGCTGGCGCAATTCAGTCAGATTTAAACCGCCTTTCTCAATTACTGTAATTTAATTTTTTCTCTTTTATAAAGATTATCAGCGGGTTATTTTCTGCTGATAATCTTTTGTCATTTTTGTGTCATATCACCCAATTTTTTTAATTTCTTTGGCTATACTTAATTTATCTCTAGTCACAAAGGAGCGATTGATGTCAAAAGTAGTAAGACAGATTGTCCCACTAAGAAATGAAATGACGGAGGTGAACCATCAAGCTAAAGAGAACTTTTGTCAGTAGCTCATGATGTGAAATTTAAGCGTCTTGAGTGGAAGTTGAAGTGGAAGTTGAAGCATGGTTACAACGTGTTAGAACGTTATTTAGAGTACAATTCGATTAACCACATTATTTACAACAGACAACCTAATTTACTGAAAGACAATTTGTTATTCTTAATTTAAAGCGCTGATATTCAGCGCTTTATTCATTTTTATCTTATAAAAATTCTAATCGGGAAAATTTAATCTAGTAAAAATGCAAAAGAGAGGAAAAATAAGGAATGAAAGAGAAACATGAGTTATAGCGCATCCATAAAATAAGCTAAAAACCAAAAAACAGACCAGACAATTTATCAATATTAAAAAAAATCATCTAAATTTCTCGCCAGATAAATTTTCACGTATCTCCTTCTTTTTAGTAAAAAACTCTTCGTAGTGAATAAGAAACGAAAAAATGTCCTTATTCTTAATAAAATTGAGCTAGAACAGCATGAATATTAGCCATTCTTATAAGACTAAAGCCGTAATTAAATTTCAGAAAAATCCCCCAAAACGATTATTTTCTGATATGAATAGTAGGCTAAGTAAAAAAAGCAGTGTGGCTTATCACAAAAATCAAAATAAAGTCACATTAGAAATGAAAGTTAATTACACAACTGGGAGGACATGACTTTTCTACTAGGAAGAAGCATGTTGTTACCGCCACAAAGACAAGGTCAGGAGTCTTATGAATCAACAATATTCTGCGATGCGTAGCAATGTCAGTATGCTTGGCAAGCTACTTGGAGATACGATAAAAGAAGCACTCGGTGAAGAAATTTTAGATAAAGTTGAATCTATTCGAAAATTATCTAAATCGTCACGAGCGGGTAATGAAGTTCAGCGACAAAAACTGTTGTTGACGTTGCAAAATCTCTCTAATGATGAATTATTACCTGTTGCTAGAGCATTCAATCAATTCTTAAACCTGACGAACGTGGCAGAGCAATACCATAGCATTTCGCCTCACGGTGAAGCTGCGAGCAATCCTGTGGCATTGGCAAAACTGATCACCCGACTAAAAGATAAGAATTTTACCGACGAGCAATTAAAAGAAGCTGTAGAGCAAATCTCTATTGAGCTGGTATTAACGGCACACCCAACCGAAATTGCACGTCGTACACTTATTCATAAGCTGGTTGAAGTGAATACCTGTTTATCTCAACTGGATCACGATGATTTAGCCGATTATGAACGCACAAACATCATGCGCCGTCTACGCCAGTTAGTGGCTCAATCGTGGCATACCGATGAAATTAGAAAAATCCGTCCAACCCCAATCGATGAAGCAAAATGGGGCTTTGCGGTGGTTGAAAATAGCCTATGGGAAGGTGTTCCAGCTTTCTTACGTGAATTTAATGAGCAGCTTGAAGAATCGATAAATTTTAACTTGCCAGTAGAAGCATCACCAATTCGCTTTACCTCATGGATGGGCGGTGATCGTGATGGTAACCCAAATGTGACAGCAGAAATTACACGCCATGCTTTACTGCTAAGCCGTTGGAAAGCTGCCGATTTATTCTTAAATGATATTCAAGTCCTAGTTTCAGAACTTTCAATGACAGAAAGTACACCTGAACTGCGTGAATTAGCGGGTGGCGCTGAAATTGCAGAGCCTTATCGTGAAATTGCTAAACAATTGCGTACACGCTTACAAGTGACTCGTGATTATCTAGAGCAACGCATTAAAGGGCAGCAGTCGTTACCACCAGAAGGCTTATTGATTGATAATGAAGAACTTTGGGAGCCGTTATACGCGTGTTATCAATCACTAACTCAATGTGGTATGCGTATTATTGCCAATGGGCAACTGTTAGATACGTTACGCCGTATTCGTTGTTTTGGCTTACAACTGGTGAAACTGGATATTCGCCAAGAAAGTACCAATCACACAGAAGCGCTCTCTGAATTAACACAATATTTAGAGCTTGGTGATTATGCAAATTGGTCTGAAGAGCAAAAACAAACATTCTTACTTGAAGAGTTAAACTCTAAACGTCCACTGATCCCAACAAATTGGCAGCCAAGTGCAGCGACTCAAGAAGTATTTGAAACTTGTCGCGTCATTGCACAATCACCTAAAGATTCTATTGCCTCTTATGTGATTTCAATGGCAAAAGTGCCTTCTGATGTATTAGCTGTAAAACTATTACTGAAAGAAGCTGGTGCGAATATTCGTTTACCTGTTGCTCCTTTATTTGAAACGCTTGAAGACTTAAATAATGCTGAAAGCGTAATGACCCGTTTGTTTAATATCCCTTGGTATCGTGATCTAATTGATGACAAACAAATGGTGATGATTGGCTATTCAGACTCTGCAAAAGATGCGGGTGTGATGGCAGCATCATGGGCGCAATATCGTGCTCAAGATGCATTAATCAAACTCTGTGAAAAATCAGGCGTAACATTAACGCTATTCCATGGACGTGGTGGTACGATTGGTCGTGGTGGTGCGCCAGCACATGCAGCTTTACTTTCTCAACCACCAGGAAGTTTAAAAGGTGGTCTGCGTGTGACAGAACAAGGCGAAATGATCCGCTTTAAGTTCGGATTACCACAAGTCACAATCAGCAGTCTTGCTCACTATGCTGGTGCAATCTTAGAAGCCAATTTATTGCCACCACCAGAGCCAAAAGCGCCTTGGATTGAGGTCATGGATTCTTTGTCTGACGTTTCTTGTGCCATGTATCGTGACTATGTGCGAGGGCAAGAAGACTTTGTTCCTTACTTTAGAGCGGCAACGCCAGAAGGCGAGTTGGGTAAACTACCATTAGGCTCTCGTCCTGCAAAACGTCGTCCTACCGGTGGTGTTGAAACCTTGCGTGCTATTCCATGGATCTTCGCATGGACTCAAAACCGTTTAATGTTACCTGCTTGGTTAGGTGCTGGTGCCGCATTACAACATGAAATTGATAGCGGAAAACAAGCGGTATTAGACGATATGTGTGAGAACTGGCCGTTCTTTAATACACGTATTGCGATGTTGGAAATGGTGTACGCTAAAGCGGATTTATGGTTAGCGGAATATTACGATCAGCGTTTAGTCGAAGAGCGTTTATGGCCATTAGGATCTAAATTACGTCAGCAACTTTCTGATGATATTAAGAGTGTTTTGGCAATATCAAAAGATGAACACTTAATGGCAGATTTGCCATGGGTTGCTGAATCTATTGCACTACGTAATGTATATACCGATCCATTAAACGTACTTCAGGCTGAGTTGTTACAGCGCTCTCGTACACATAGCGAGTCAGATCCTCGTATTGAACAGGCGCTAATGGTTACTATTGCGGGTATTGCTGCCGGTATGCGTAATACAGGCTAGCGTCATCAGTATTTAGCAATAAAAACAGCGCTTAATAACAGCGCTGTTTTTTTGTTTTTTATTTCTTATCTCTGATATCGGTTTTATTTTTTTGCTTCTTCATAAGACTCTATCGCTCTTACTCGTGCTTTTGCGTGATCAACAATGGGTAATGGATAATCAAGAGAATTATTGGTTTTTGCTGCCCACTCATGAGGTGTATGAATATAGCGATTCGGCACATTGGCGAGTTCAGGAAGCCAATGGCGGATAAATTCACCATCAGGATCGAACTTACGACCTTGGGTAGTAGGATTAAAAATTCGAAAATAAGGTACGGCATCAGTTCCTGTTGATGCAGCCCACTGCCAACCCCCGTTATTTGATGCAAAATCACCATCAATCAGTTGTGACATAAAATAACGCTCACCCCAACGCCAATCAATTAATAAGTCTTTGATAAGAAAACTTGCCGTGAGCATACGTAAGCGGTTATGCATCCAACCTGTTTGATTAAGCTGTCGCATCGCAGCATCAATAATAGGAAATCCCGTAGCGCCTTGAGTCCAAGCATTAAATTCATCTTGGTTGTTACGCCAATTGATTTTTTCTGTCCAAAGCTGAAAAGCAATGTGTTTGCATAAATTGGGATTTGCCACAATTAAGTGTTGGTAAAATTCTCGCCAAATAAGTTCATTAAACCAAACAAATGCACCTGATGTGTTGTTTTCTAAGAAATCAGGTTCAGTTTGGTAAAGGCGATTAAAACATTGCCGAATAGACAGTAATCCAATCGAAAGATAGGGGGATAATCGGCTGGTGCCATCAACTGCAGGAATATCTCGCCATTTTGCATAATGTGGGACGCTTTCATAACAGAATTGTTTTAAGCGTTTAAGTGCCTCTTCTTCAGTAGAGATAAAAGAGAGCGAGCTTGTATTTTCAAGTGAAAATAGCGGTGCCTTTAAAGGTGATACCGTTTTTTGATGCGCCCTGATCTCTGGGATAGGCAATGAAGCGTTATTTTGTGAAAAAAAGAGCCGCAAGAATGCATTTCTAAAGGGAGTAAAAACTTTATACATCTCCCCTTGTTGGGTGATTACATTACCCGGCGGAATAAATACATTGTCATGATAAGCATAAACGGTTGTCTTATTCTCTAGTAACTCAATGACTTTTTTATCACGGCGTTGTTCATTAAGAGCATATTGGTGATTGAAAAAAAGCGCAGTGACTTGATGTTGTTGGCAATACTCAGCCACTTTATCGGCCGCATTTGAATAAGTATCACTAATCACGACAGTCAGTGGAATATTGAGTTTTGCCAGTGATGTTGACAGATCTAGCAAAGCATCATGAATAAACGCCTGACATGACAAAGCCATATTGTGGGCTTTCCATTGTTCAGGCGTTACGGTGAAAATAGCATGCACCTGTGCTTGTGTATCTTGGCAAGCGTTAAAGAGTGCCTTGTTATCCGTCACTCTTAAATCATTACGAAACCAAACCAAATGAACAGAAGACGGGTGCATGTAACCTCTCTTAATCTAATTTAGGATGTTGATCGATAAGTGCTTGGCGTTTTTTCTGTAATGTCTCAATTTCAGCTTCAATATCTTCAACTCGTTGCTCGATATTATCATAATGCTCAGACAGAATTTCTTTCGCCTCTGATCTGTCTGATGCCGCAGGGGTTGCACCTCGTAACGGTTTATTTGCGGTTTCAATCATCTTAATCCCTGTGATCAAACCGACAACCGCAACAATCATCAGATAATAAGCAGGCATATATAAATTACCGGTTGCTTCAACTAACCAAGCGGCTGCCGTTGGTGTTGCACCTGCCACTAATACAGAGATATTAAATGCAATAGCTAATGCACTATAACGAATATGCGTTGGGAATATGGCGGGTAAAATCGATGCCATTACCCCAGTAAAACAGTTGAGTAGGATCGCAAGAATTAATAATCCTAAGAAAATTAAGCCGATTTCATCACTGTTAATCATCATAAACGCAGGGTAAGCAAGGACAAACAACCCGATGCTACCACCGATAACAAATGGTTTACGGCCAACTTTATCACTCAATAACCCGATGACAGGTTGTACAAACAACATCCCTATCATAATCGCGATGATGATCAGTACACCGTGATCTGCCGAATAATTTAAGTTATGAGATAAATAACTCGGCATATACGTTAATAACATATAGTAGGTCACGTTAGTGGCAATCACTAAACCGACACACACCGTTAAGCTTTTCCAATATTTTGATGCGATTTCACGTAATGAAACACGCGGTGGATTTTCGATAGATTTACGATCATCGCTGTTCATTTCATCAACATGCTGTTGGAATGCAGGCGTTTCTTCTAAAGCATGACGTAAATATAAGCCAATAAGACCTAATGGTAATGCTAAGAAGAACGGGATACGCCATCCCCACTCATGGAATGCTGTTTCTCCAAGGATAGTAGAAATCAGTACAACAACACCTGCACCCAGAACAAAACCAGCAATAGAACCGAAGTCTAACCAGCTTCCCATAAATCCACGTTTACGGTCTGGTGAGTATTCAGCAACGAAAATCGCCGCGCCGGAATATTCACCACCAATGGAGAAACCTTGTGCTAATTTAGCCAGCAATAATAAAACGGGTGCCCAGATCCCAATAGTTTCATAAGCAGGAATAAGACCAATGGCAAACGTACTGAGTGCCATAATAATGATGGTGACAGATAACACTTTCTGACGACCAAATTTATCCCCTAGCATCCCAAACACAATGCCACCTAATGGTCTTACAAGGAAAGGTACAGAGAATGTGGCAAGGGCTGCAATCATCTGTACGCCCGGAGATGCGCCAGGGAAAAACACTTGACCTAAAACATAAGCGAGGAAGCCGTAGACACCGAAGTCGAACCATTCCATGGCATTACCTAACGCCGCAGCGGTAATGGCTTTTTTCAGCTTACTATCATCAATAATTGTTATATCATTGATTTGTAATGGTTTATTTCTTTTCTTCTTCATTTTCATATTAAGTGACCTTTTATTAAGGTATTCGTAATTTCTTGTTATTCAATTAATTAAAAGAAATGAAGTGACTATTTGTTAGCGAGAGGAGTAAGTAATAAAAGTTCACTAAAAAACAGCTTACTTCTACCTATTTTAAATAGTGATATTAAGCTAATAGATAAGAGAATATTTATTAAGTATAGATGAGATTAAATAAGATTTTAGGAAGTTTTTTTTGTTGTTTTGATATAACAAAACATAGCCTCTAGTATTAAAATGTGATCGTTATCATAACGTAATTCTGCTTTTGTGTAAAATTTGCAGTGCGAGAGATTTTAAATTTACGTTAAGTGAACTTAAAATTTCGAAAAGAAAAATTAAAAAACAAGATCTATTTTTATCATAAATAACAATCGGTTAATTTGATTTATCGTGTTTTTTGATACAGGCTAACGCATTTGTATGGGTATTATGCATAATACAAAGACCGAAAGGTAAATAGAAAATAATAACACCTTATTTTACTTTATTATTCTTTCGAATAGTGAAGATGAAAATGTGGATAATAGAATAGATCTCGCTATTCTTATTATTGATTATATCAAGATAGTATCGAAATAGTATGACGGGATATCACGACAGAGATAGTAAAGATAGCCTCGTCCTTACCCGTATTAGAATAACAACTTATAAATTTAATAATTAACCGCGCATTTGTGCAAATGAACCCAGGTACCTCTATGAACATTAATCAACTGAAAAGCTTTGTTGAAGTCGTGAAAAATAATTTCAACATTACTAATGCAGCTGAAAAACTTTATACCTCACAACCGACAATCAGTAAGCAACTAAAAATATTAGAAGATGAATTAAGTGTGTCGCTGTTTGTGCGTAAAAATAATAACTTATTAGCATTAAGCCCTATGGGTAAAGAAGTCCATAAAATTGCTTGCGATATCCTTGGGCAAGTTGACCGGATCAAAAGCATTGTGGCTGAAGAAGATCGTAATAAAAAAGTTGATTTACATATTGCGACAACACATACACAAATTCGTTATTCATTGCCGAATGTGATTGATCACTTTCGTCGTTATTACCCTAATATCTCGCTACATTTTCATCAGGGCGCACCGGCTCAATTAGCGGAAATGGTTAAAAATGGAGATGTGGATTTTGCGATAGCGACAGAATCTATGCACCTTTATGAAGATCTCATTACACTGCCTTGTTATCGCTGGACGCGTAGTTTATTGGTTCCTTATGATCATCCTCTTGCTTTATTGAAAGACGATGAGCAGGTTACTATCGAGCAGATGGCAGAGTATCCACTGATTACTTATGTTTTTGGTTTTACGAGAGGATCTAAATTAGACAAAGTCTTTTATAAAAATAATCTTAAGCCTAAGGTGGCGTTAACCGCGACGGATACAGAGATTATTAAATACTATGTTAAGCGACATTTAGGCATCGGTGTTATTGCAGCCGCTTCATATGATGAAACAGAAGATAGTGGCGCACTAAAATGTATTAATATCGATCATTTAGTGCAACCAAGTTATACCCATATTTGTGTTAGTAAACATACCCATATGAAAGATTATATGCATGAGTTTATTTCTCTCTATGCCCCCCATATTGATAGAAATATTATTCAGATGCCAGATCAATGGGAAACACAATGGCACAGTAAAGAGGTCTATCAGGGATTGCCTGATTTGCGTTCTGTAAATATTAATAATATCGCGACAGAATAAGAATAGAAGCAGAATAAGAATAAGCCTGTTCTTGCGGGGGCAATGAACGGGCTTAGGCAGAATAAGAAAAAGATTAGCGAGTCAGAATATTCACAAAAATTTGAGCGCCCACTAATAAACAATCATCATCGACAAAATAAGGATTAGCGTGTAGGTAGTTATTAATCCCTTTCGCTTGATTACCACTTCCTAAGAAGAACATGGCACCAACCTTACCTTTTGTGGCGTTAACCATATAGCTAAAGTCTTCACTGCCTGTCATTGGTTTACCGTTCGATTCAATATTTTCTTCTGGTAAGAATTTACGCATCGCATCTAATAAACGCTGATGTGCAGTTGGATGATTCACAACAGCAGGGTATCCGCTATAGCTTAATGTGGTTTTAAATCCACCCGCTGTACTGCGTGCAACGATTTCATCAAAACTTGCTTTCAGTACTTGGTCGGTATTTTCATCCATAGAACGGATAGTGCCGCGAGCTTGTACGTGATCAGCTAATGCATTAGGGATTGTTCCCCCATTGATCATGCCACAACCAAATACCGCAGGGCTAAATGGATCTGTCTTTTTGGCAACAACATAATCCATATAGTCAATTAAGCGCGTTGCTTCACGAATGGCGTCTAATCCTTTGTGTGGTGTTGAACCATGTGCAGAAACACCATAAACATCTAATGTCCATGCTGAACCATAAGACGACATCACACCATCATTAAAGCGAACACAACCTGTTTCGATAGCGGCATCATTATGAAGTGCGTATGTTTCATCAACGCCTTCCATACACCCCATTTCCACCATTTTTTCAGCGCCAGGTACACGCATATCTTCTTCTGCCATTTGGAAAATAAAGCGGACATTGGATGTCATCTCTTGTTTATTTTCGGCAAGATACTTAGCACTGGTTAATGCCATGGTCATATGGGTATCGTGACCACAGTTATGCGCACAACCTTGGTGGATTGAACTGTGTTCATTATTGGTTAAGTCTGGCATTTCTAATCCGTCCATATCTGCACGGATAGCAATTAATGGGAATTCAGAATTAACAATTAAGTCTGCTGTGAAACCTGTATATCCATCAAAAGTTTTAATTTGATAACCAAAACTTTCCATTAATTCACGACAATATTTAGATGTTTTATATTCTTCACCTGATAGCTCAGGTATTTTATGCAGGTCTTGTCGTGTTTTTTTACTAAAGTCATTTAATTGAAAGAGTTTTTCACTGACATTATAAATATTATTCATTAGATAACTCCCTGGATACTAAATCCAATTTGCGCGACGATTGATGCGCCAAAGAAACAACAAGTGGAAACAATCATGAAAATAAGAATAACTTTCCATGACATTTTCTTAAGTTCTTCTAATTGACCACCAACAGATAAACCAGCAAATGCTAATAAAGGAACACAACAAGATAAGAAAGAAACTTTACCAATAGAACTAATAAAGAAATCTCTTACCGGAGTTTCGGGTAAACAAATAATGATCCCGATAATTGTTGCATAAGCAAATGTCGGTAAAGATGAAGGTAAATAATGTTTTGCAACGAGTGAAATAAATACCACTAATGACATAGCAATAAAGCTATCCCACATTGCATAAAGAGCGATCCCTGATGTTAACGTCTGAGTAAACATTGCCAGTAAAATAGCAACGAATACAAACTTCATATCAATAATTATATTTTTCATGCAGTTTTGCCTCTGGTGAAAATTTTATAAATTTTTTCTGAAAGAGGTAAACCTAAATAGGTTAATGACAGTGCGCCTAATGCTGAAGATAATAAATTAGATGCAGCGGCAACACTTAATACTTGCTGTGCTAATGCTTCATCAAGACCATTAATTAATGCACCTGATGCAGCACTTAACATTGAACCTGAACCCACGCCAGAGCCTGCTGCAAGAGCCAGTGGATGTAATCCAGTTAATGGAGCAATACTCCCTAATACGCTAAACCATAAAGTACCGATAACAGAACCACATAAATAAATGGCTAATACACCAATATATTCTTGAGATCCTGTACCAAATTTACCTTGAATAACAGCGATAGACGGTTCACGACTAATAGATGAACAAGCACCAATTGCACGACGACCAAATCCAAATTTAATGGCTAATGGAACTGCAATTAATACAGGTAATAAGTTGCCGAGTTCCTGAACAAATAAAGGAACGCCAACACTTAAAATCATTTTAATATTAGGAACAATCATTCCTGCATATTGCGTACCTAAAATAAGCAGGCTGAAACCTACCATTTTACCGCAGAAGCCTTCTTCTTTTTCTGTGAATAATTTACCCCATACTTTAATTTTTTTACGGGTAAATCCAGCAGACATACACATACCAATAATTACAGCAAATAGCATTGGTAAAATAGGTATTACCGCAATGCCAATCTTAATTTCTTTTTTACCAATAACATATTGTGAAATAAAAATTAAGAAAAGGACTGCCAGAATACTAATAAAGAAAACCTTTATCGGACTTCTACTTTTGTCCATCCGTTAATCTCCGTTGAAAAATAATCAGGCTTTATTCTAGAGGACAAAAAGCAAAAGGTAGCGTGACCAATGTCATGTTTATTTCATACCTCTTTTTCATGGTGCATGAAATAATGCAATGGTGATAAATTTATTAACAAATAGGAGAAAGTTAAATTTTTTAATAAAGACAGTGAGTAAGGCTGAAATGAGTCAGCTTAATTGTTAATAAAGATGTGAGGAGAAAAATCTTTATTAAAAATTATTTTAATTATTAAAATAATCCTATAAGCAGACATTGTCTATAATTTAATAAAGAATAATACATTATTAATGAGATATATTCTTATTTGGTGCGGTTATTATAAATTTAATGAATGTATTTGGAAGTGATATTTTATTTTTTGTATTTTTGAGGGCTGATTTTATCCTCACAGTGACATTATAGTGATTGGTGTTATTCTTTATATTTAAGTTAGTGAGATAATTTTCTCTGCAAGCTGATGAGGAAGAGAAACAGAATATGGGAAGGAAATCAGTGTAGCTCGCAGAGGCGTAATTTACCCAAAACTGAGGAAAAACATCACCATGAGTAAGCAAACAGTTGCAACCTACATTGCTAAAGTACTCCAGAATGCAGGTGTAAAACGTATTTGGGGCGTGACAGGCGATTCTCTCAATGGATTAAGTGATAGCTTGCGAAAGATGGGAACGATTGAGTGGATGGGAACCCGTCATGAAGAAGTTGCGGCGTTTGCCGCAGGAGCAGAAGCGGCAGTTAATGGTGAATTAGCGGTTTGCGCGGGTTCTTGTGGGCCGGGAAATTTACATCTTATCAATGGGCTTTTTGATTGCCATCGTAATCATGTTCCTGTGTTAGCCATTGCTGCGCATATTCCTTCTGCGGAAATTGGTAGTAATTATTTTCAAGAAACACATCCTCAAGAACTTTTTCGCGAATGCAGCCATTACTGTGAATTAATCTCAAACCCAGAGCAGATCCCTCAAGTGCTGGCCATTGCAATGCGCACCGCTATTTTGAAAAAAGGGGTCGCAGTTGTTGTTTTACCGGGAGATGTTGCACTAAAACCAGCCCCAGAAGATGCGCATGAAAACTGGTATCCGTTGCAATTTCCACTCATCATGCCAAATCGTTTCGAAATCGAAAAATTATCCGATGCACTCAATGATGCAAAAAATATCACCTTAATGTGCGGTGCTGGATGTGTTCAAGCTCGCGACGAAGTGATTAAGCTGGCTCAAACATTAAAAGCCCCTGTTGTACACGCATTGCGAGGGAAAGAACACATTGAGTGGAAAAATCCCTACAGTGTAGGAATGACGGGATTAATTGGTTTTTCATCGGGTTATCATGCGATGGAAAATGCCGATACGTTAGTATTATTAGGTACGCAATTTCCTTATCGTGCATTTTATCCATCAAAAGCCAATATTATTCAAATTGATATTAATCCAAGCAGCCTTGGTTCGCATTGCCATGTCGATATGGCGATGATTGGCGATATTAAAGCCACGCTAAATGCAATACAGCCTCGTTTAAAAGAGAAAACAGATACGGCGCATCTTGATGCATCGCTGAAACATTATGCTAAAGCACGAGAAGATCTGGATGCATTAGCACAACCCAGTGAACGTGAGCTTATTCACCCACAATATCTGGCACGTCGATTGAGTGAACTGGCAAATGATGATGCCATTTTTACTTGTGACGTAGGTACACCAACAGTATGGGCAGCCCGTTATGTAAGCATGAATGGCAAACGTCGGTTGCTGGGATCGTTTAATCACGGCTCTATGGCAAATGCAATGGCTCAAGCTATTGGCGCACAAGCATTAGATAGAAAACGCCAAGTGGTAGCAATGTGTGGTGATGGTGGATTTACCATGTTAATGGGTGATTTTATCTCATTGGCGCAAATGAATTTGCCTGTAAAAGTGATTATTTTTAATAACAGTGTATTAGGTTTTGTGGCGATGGAGATGAAAGCCGGTGGCTATTTGACGGATGGTACTGATTTACATAATCCTGATTTTGCTGCTATTGCCAATGCGTCTGGTATCAAAGGTATTCGAGTAGAAAAGGGTGAAGATCTGGATAATGCTCTTAAAGAAGCCTTTGAGCATGATGGCCCTGTGATTGTTGATGTGGTAACTGCAAAACAAGAGCTTTCAATGCCTCCTGAAGTGAAGTTTGAACAAGCCAAAGGCTTTAGTTTGTATATGATGAAAGCGATTATTAATGGCCGAGGAGATGAGATTGTGCAACTCGCGAAAACGAATTGGCTACGTTAATGATTAAGTTAGATTGAAGATAAATAACCCTATCAAAATAAATCGATAGGGTTATATTTTTATTATTGGGCTTTCTCTGTTAAACAGAAGTTTTCAATTAATTGCCCCATTAATTCACGAGTCGGCTCAATAAATGCCATATCAATAAATTCATCAGGCTGATGTGCTTGTTCAATAGAACCAGGCCCTAAAACTAAGGTAGGGCAGAGATCTTGAATAAACGGTGCTTCAGTACAGTAATTCACCGTTTGCGCTTTTTCACCTAATAGTTTTTCGATCACGGCAACCATTTTATGATCGGTTGGGCACTCATAACCCGGAATAGGATCGTGTAACGCTTCAACACTTAAACGCCCCGGCCAACGTGCTTTGACTGGTGCTAATGTTTCATGAAGTAAATCATCCAAGTCTTGCAGTGTTAATCCCGGTAATGGGCGAATATCCATATGTAATTCACAGCAAGCACAAATTCTATTTGCTGCATCACCGCCATTAATATAACCAAAGTTCATTGTTGGATAAGGAATAACAAACGCAGGGTTGTTATAACGAGTTTTTAGCGTATCGCGCAATGTACTAAGGTGAGTAATAGACTCATGCATCAGTTCTATCGCATTTACCCCTTTTTCTGGATCACTCGAGTGCCCTGATTGCCCCGTAATACGTATTGCATTTGATAAATGCCCTTTATGAGCGCGAATAGGTTTTAGCGATGTAGGTTCGCCAATAATGGCAAAATCAGGGCGGATTGTTGTATTAGCAGCAAAATAACGCGCCCCTGCCATGGAGGTTTCTTCATCAGCGGTAGCAAGTATATAAAGTGGATGCGTTAGTGTTTTAGTATCCACGTCACGTAATGCATCAAGAATAAAGGCAAAAAAGCCTTTCATATCGGCAGTGCCTAAGCCGTATAACTTATTTTCTTTTTCTGTCAGCGTAAAAGGATCTTGCGTCCAACGACCTTCATCAAAGGGTACTGTGTCAGTGTGACCACAGAGTAATAATCCCCCTTTTCCCGAACCTAATGTTGCCAAAAGGTTAAATTTACCTCGCGTTTCGGGTACAGGTTGAATTTCAATTGAAAAACCTAATGTTTCCAACCAATTAGCAAGCAAATTAATCAGTGCTTCATTACTTTGATCGTTTTTAGCGTCTGTTGCACTGATCGAGGGTGTTGCAATTAATTGACGATAAATCTCAATAAATGTAGGTAATTTAATATTCACTGTTGACAGCCTTTCTTCATAATAGTATCAATATTCATGCACTTTTTTTGAATAAAAATACATTAATCGGTTTGTGTTCATAGTACAAGGTAAGAATGACATGTTAAATACTCTGATTGTAGGAGCAAGTGGTTACACTGGCGCTGAATTAGCCGCCTATCTTCAGCAGCATCCTCATGTGAATTTGAGCAGACTGATGGTATCAGCTCAAAGTGCAGATGCAGGAAAGTGCTTTTCTGAACTTCATCCACAATATCGTGGTTTAGTGGATCTCCCACTCGAACCGATGGTTGATGTCGCTAAAGCCGCTGAAAACATTGATATCGTTTTTCTCGCAACAGCACATGAAGTCAGCCATGACATTGCCCCTGTCTTTTTAGAGCAAGGTTGTGTGGTATTCGATTTGTCTGGTGCCTATCGAGTACAAAACAAGCATTTTTATCAACAATACTATGGATTCGAGCATAAGAATACTGATTGGTTATCACAGGCGGTTTATGGGCTGTCTGAATGGAATGCTGACATTATTAGTCAGGCTCAATTAATTGCAGTGCCGGGCTGTTATCCCACGGTGTCTCAGTTGTCTCTAAAACCGCTTGTGGAAGCGGGGCTTTTAGATACAGCACAGTGGCCTGTTATTAATGCCACCAGCGGTGTGAGTGGTGCAGGTAGAAAAGCCTCTTTAACTAGCAGTTTTTGTGAAGTGAGTTTGCAACCTTACGGTGTGTTTACTCACCGTCATCAACCTGAAATTGCAACGCATCTTGGTATTGATGTCATTTTTACACCTCATCTGGGTAATTTTGCGAGAGGGATCTTAGCCACTATCACCTGTAAGTTAAAAGTGGGTGTGACACAAGAGGATGTAAGGCAAGTCTTTGAAGATGCTTATCAAGATAAACCATTAGTGCGTGTGTATGAAAAAGGGTTGCCGGCATTAAAAGCTGTTGTAGGAACCGCATTCTGTGATATCGGATTTGCTCAACAAGGTGAACACCTAATTGTGGTTGGTGTTGAAGATAACTTGTTGAAAG
The DNA here is from genome assembly GCF_008808075.1 of Proteus sp. CD3. NCBI lineage: Bacteria > Pseudomonadati > Pseudomonadota > Gammaproteobacteria > Enterobacterales > Morganellaceae > Proteus > Proteus sp. CD3. The sequence continues at coordinate 3,894,738 of NZ_CP019686.1, forward strand.
GGGCTGCTGCACAAGCGGTGCAATGTATGAACATTCGGTTTGGTTTCGCTGAAACCGAATCACTTATTTAAATAATGAGTAGGGAAGTTTCATGGAACCATTAATTATCAAACTGGGTGGTGTGCTCCTTGATAATGAAGAAGCGTTAACGCGGTTTTTCACTGCATTACAACAGTATCGCTCAACACATTCTCGTCCGTTAGTCATCGTACATGGTGGTGGCTGTTTGGTGGATGACTTGATGAGTAAATTGCAATTGCCAGTGGTGAAAAAGCAGGGGCTTCGTGTCACACCTGCTGATCAGATAGACATCATCACAGGAGCGCTTGCCGGAAGTGCCAATAAAACCTTGTTATCGTGGGCAACTCAGTTTGGGCTTAATGGTGTAGGGCTTTCTTTGGGTGATGGGCAATTAGCAAAAGTGACACAAATCAATGAAGAGTTAGGGCATGTCGGAAATGCAAAGCCCGGCTCTCCTGATTTACTCAATTTATTATTGGGGGCTGGCTATCTACCTATTATCAGTTCTATCGGTATGACTGAAAAAGGTGAATTGATGAATGTGAATGCTGACCAAGCGGCAACCGCTATTGCTGAAACATTAGGTGCTGATTTAGTCCTACTTTCCGATGTCAGTGGCATTTTAGACGGTAAAGGTCAGAAGATTGCCGAGATGTCAGCCGAGAAAGCACAGACATTAATCGACCAAGGCATTATCACTGACGGCATGATTGTGAAAGTCAATGCGGCATTAGAAGCAGCTAAAACACTAGGTCGGCCAGTTGAGATTGCAAGTTGGCGTCATGCTGAAAAACTGACTGCACTGTTTAATGGTGTTGCAGTTGGAACCCGTATTTTAGCTTAAAAATCACTCTAGAAATTTTATCGCTGTTTACTCGTTGGCAGAATTTAAACAAATTGGAAATTGAAGGTTATCACTATGACTAAAGGCATAAAAAAAATCGTACTGGCATACTCTGGCGGACTTGATACATCAGCAATCATTCCTTGGCTAAAAGAACATTATGATAACTGCGAAGTTGTCGCTTTTGTGGCAGATGTGGGTCAAAGCCGTGATGATTTAGTAGGTGTGGAACGAAAGGCGTTAGCGTCAGGTGCTTCTGAGTGTTATATCGTCGATCTGCGCGAAGAATTTATCAAAGACTACGTCTATCCTGTATTAAAAACAGGTGCGTTATATGAAGGTAGCTATTTATTAGGTACTTCAATGGCTCGCCCTGTTATCGCTAAAGCGCAAGTTGAACTAGCCTTAAAGCTCGGAGCCGATGCAGTTGCTCATGGTGCAACTGGTAAAGGTAATGATCAGGTTCGTTTCGAAAGTACTTATGCGGCACTTGCCCCACAACTGAAAGTGGTTGCACCTTGGAGAGAGTGGGATTTACGTTCTCGCGAAGCGCTACTGGATTATCTGAAAGTTCGTAATATTCCAACGACAGCGACGCTTGAGAAAATTTATAGCCGTGACGAAAACGCATGGCATATCTCAACAGAAGGTGGGGTATTAGAAAGCCCGTGGAATGCTTCAAACGAAGATTGTTGGGCATGGACGGTTGATCCAAAGAAAGCACCAGAAACACCAGAACGGGTTACTGTCACTGTAAAAACGGGTGAAGTCGTCGCTGTAAACGGTAAAACACAATCACCTTTTGAATGTTTAGACACCTTAAATGCATTAGGCGTTAAACATGGTATCGGTCGTATTGATATTGTTGAAAACCGTTTAGTGGGAATGAAATCTCGTGGCTGCTATGAAACACCGGGGGGCACAATCATGATGGCGGCTCTGCGTGGTGTTGAGCAACTGGTACTTGATAGAGATGCTTTTAAATGGCGTCAACAACTAGGCTTAGAGATGTCTTATGTGGCTTATGACGGTCGTTGGTTCACGCCAATTCGCGCTTCACTGCAAGCGGCTGCAGAATCACTGGCAAATGATGTGAATGGTGAAGTGGTATTAGAGCTGTATAAAGGTCATGTTAATGCTATTCAGAAGAAATCAGATAACAGTCTGTATTCTGAAGAATTTGCAACCTTTGGTGAAGATGAAGTTTACGATCACAGCCATGCTGAAGGGTTTATCCGTTTATATTCCTTACCATCACGTATTCGTGCATTGAGTAAGAAATAAGGTTAAACAATAGAGTGATGCTATATATCTATATATAAGGATACAAGGCATCACTCTCACTCTTTTATTACATAAAATAAATACAGGAAGCAATTATGGCACTCTGGGGTGGACGTTTTAGTCAGGAAGCTGATCAACGGTTTAAACAATTCAATGATTCACTGCGGTTTGATTTTCGACTGGCACAACAGGATATCTTTGGCTCAGTTGCTTGGTCTAAAGCGTTAGTCACAGTGGGCGTATTGTCGCAAGATGAACAAGCTCAACTTGAGCAAGCTTTAAATGAATTATCAGAAGAAGTAACCGCAAACCCGCAGTCTATTTTGCAAAGTGATGCAGAAGACATCCATAGCTGGGTTGAAAGTAAGCTTATTGCCAAAGTGGGTGATTTAGGTAAAAAATTACATACAGGTCGTAGCCGTAATGATCAGGTCGCAACAGACTTAAAATTATGGTGTAAAGAAGAAGTTATTCATCTTCGCCAAGCAATTGTTGAGCTACAAAAAGCCTTAGTTATCACCGCAGAACAAAATCAAAATGCAGTGATGCCGGGTTACACCCATTTACAGCGCGCTCAGCCTGTCACTTTTGCACATTGGTGTTTAGCATACAATGAAATGCTAGCCAGAGATGAAAGCCGCCTAGCAGATGCATTAAAACGTTTGGATGTCAGCCCGTTGGGATGTGGTGCGCTGGCAGGTACGGCTTATGATATCGATCGTGAACAATTAGCTGAATGGCTGGGATTTGCGAGTGCAACCAATAATAGTTTAGATAGCGTATCCGATCGTGATCATGTCTTAGAATTATTATCCTCTGCGGCTATTGGTATGGTTCACTTATCTCGTTTTGCAGAAGATCTTATTTTCTTTAATAGTGGCGAAGCGGGTTTTATTGAATTATCAGATAAAGTCACTTCCGGCTCTTCATTAATGCCACAAAAGAAAAACCCAGATGCACTAGAGCTTATCCGTGGGAAATGTGGACGAGTGCAAGGCGCGTTAACGGGTATGATGATGACCTTAAAAGGTCTGCCTCTTGCTTACAATAAAGATATGCAAGAAGACAAAGAAGGGCTATTTGACGCTATCGATACATGGTCTGATTGTTTGCACATGGCAACGCTTGTTCTTGATGGGCTACAAATCCGTCGTTCTCGTTGTGAAGAAGCAGCGAAACAAGGTTATGCTAACGCCACAGAACTGGCAGATTACCTTGTTGCGAAAGGTGTGCCATTTCGTGAAGCTCACCATATTGTGGGTGAAGTGGTGGTTTGCGCCATTGAGCAAGGTAAAGCGATTGAAGAACTTCCTCTTTCTGAATTACAGATGTTTAATAGTAAAATTATGATTGATGTGTACGATATTTTGTCGCTTCAATCTTGTTTAGATAAACGTCTTGCAAAAGGGGGCGTTTCTCAAAAACAGGTCGCGTCTGCGATAGTAAAAGCTAAAGAAGTTTTAAATATGGATAAATAAGCAAAGCGTTTATCTAAGACAACTTACTGTTATTCAAAAAGAACAGGGTGAATTTCACTCTGTTCTTTTATTTTAAATTGCCGATAATATCTATACTCATCTTGAATGCTTTAGAGGATGAAGGAATACGTTTTGTTTAAGTCGTTTATTTAGAAAATATCGAAAAAGAGAGACAGAATAACATTCGACTGATAGAAAAATTTATCAGTTACTATATTATCTATAGACATTAACTATCAGCAATAAATGTGGGATCTGCAATGAATATCCGTGACTTGGAATATCTGGTGGCTCTAGCTGAGCATAAACATTTTCGTCGTGCGGCAGATTCTTGCCATGTGAGTCAGCCAACATTAAGTGGTCAAATTCGTAAACTTGAAGATGAACTCGGTGTAATGTTGCTTGAAAGAACTAGCCGTAAAGTTCTGTTTACGCAACAAGGTTTGTTGCTGGTGGATCAAGCGAAAACCGTTTTACGTGAAGTCAAAGTGCTGCAAGAAATGGCTTCATTGCAAGGCGAAAGTATGGCGGGACCTTTACATATTGGGCTTATCCCTACTGTTGGCCCTTATTTATTGCCTCATATCATTCCCGAATTACATAAAAACTACCCTAAGTTAGAGATGTATCTTCATGAAGCACAAACTCACAGCTTATTAGCGCAATTAGATAGCGGAAAACTCGATTGCGCAATTTTAGCAATGGTAAAAGAGAGTGCGCCGTTTATTGAAGTTCCTCTATTTGAAGAGCCAATGAAGTTAGCAATTTATGAAGGGCACCCATGGAATGAACGTGGATCTGTGCCGATGGGCGACTTAGCGGGTCAGCGTTTATTGATGTTAGAAGATGGGCACTGTTTACGTGATCAAGCGTTAGGGTTCTGCTTCCAAGCTGGTGCAAAAGAAGATACTCATTTTAGAGCAACGAGTTTAGAGACATTACGTAATATGGTTGCTGCCGGTAGTGGAATAACCTTATTACCTGATTTATCAGTACCTCAAGAACAAAAACGTGATGGAGTTTGTTATCTAGAATGTACTGATCCCAATCCATCACGTTCTATTATTTTGGTTTATCGTCCCGGATCGCCTTTGCGTAATCGTTATGAACAGTTAGCAGAGACAATCCGTGAACATATGACCGCATTTTATGCAGAAAAACAGAGTGCATTAAAATAAGCGGTTTAAACCATTAAGTGCAGCAACACGATAGGCTTCTGCCATTGTTGGATAGTTGAAGGTAGTATTAACGAAATACTCGATAGTATTGCCTTCACCTTTTTGCTCCATAATCGCTTGACCGATATGAATAATTTCAGCGGCACGCTCACCGAAGCAGTGAATACCTAAAATTTGCTTGGTTTCACGGTGGAAGAGAATTTTCAAACTTCCGACATTCATACCTGCAATTTGCGCTCTTGCCAGATGTTTAAATTGAGAACGACCCACTTCATACGGGATTTTCATTGCCGTAAGTTGTTGCTCTGTTTTACCAACAGAACTAATTTCAGGAATGGTATAGATCCCAGTAGGAATATCTTCAATTAAATGTGTTTCTGATTTTCCAGTTGTAATTGCCAACGCTGCAATTCGACCTTGATCATAGGCGGCAGAAGCCAGACTTGGATAACCAATCACATCACCAACTGCATAAATGTGTTCACAACTGGTTTGGTAGTGCGCATTAACAGAAACTTGCCCACGACTATCTGTTTTAATACCGACGTTTTCTAAGCCCAGTGTGTCAGTATTTCCTGTTCGACCATTCGCATAAAGTAGGCAATCTGCTTTGACTTTTTTACCTGATTTTAGGTGAACAATAACACCATCATCGACACCTTCAATGCTTTCATATTCTTCATTATGGCGGATCACAATGCCGTTATTCCAGAAGTGATAAGAAAGCGCATCAGACATCTCTTGATCCAGAAAAGACAATAAGTGATCACGAGTATTAATTAAGTCTACTTTCACTCTTAATCCTCTAAAAATAGAGGCATATTCACAACCAATGACACCAGCACCATAGATAATGACATGGTGAGGCTCATGCTCTAAATCGAGAATAGTGTCACTGTTATAAATACGAGAATGAGAGAAATCAACATCTGGCGGGCAATAAGGACGAGAGCCTGTTGCAATAATAAAACTATCAGCAGAAAGAATATCGCAAGTGCCATCAGGATAACGCACGCTGATCCTGTGCTCGTCAATAAACGCAGCTTCACCTGAATACATCGTACAATTATTACGCTCGTAAAAACCTTGACGCATTTTAGTCTGCTGACTAATTACGGTGCTGGCTTGGCGAAGTATTTGGGAGAAAGAGGAGTTAATAAGGCGAGATTGGTCACTGTAAAGCGGGTTTTGATTAAATTCGATAATACGGCTTACTGCGTGACGTAGGGCTTTTGAAGGAATGGTTCCCCAGTGAGTACAGCCCCCACCGACTTTGTTATAACGTTCTATAACTGCGACGCGCTTTCCTTGTTTAACAAGCCCCATGGCCGCGCCTTCACCACCAGGACCTGAACCGATCACAATTGCATCGAAATGAGAATGTTGCATAAGAAGAGACCTGTTTTATACAAACCGACAACGCTATATTAACATTAGAATGAATAATAGCCCAACTGACATTAAGGGCATTAGTCACACTTTATTGAGTTTTTATGAGAATGTGTCTTGAGAGATGATTGTACGCACTGCTTTTTTAACAAAGTTTGATATATTGAGTACAAACCAAATTAGGATTATCAGGATTTCTGTGAGTAATAATATTGGCGTCAGAGCTAAACAAAAAGAAAAAACCCGTCGCTCTTTAATTGAAGCTGCTTTTAGCCAACTCAGTGCTGAACGTAGCTTTACAAGTCTAAGTTTACGAGAAGTGGCTAGAGAAGCGGGTATTGCACCTACTTCATTTTATCGTCATTTTAAAGATGTGGATGAACTTGGGCTTACCATGGTTGATGAAAGCGGATTGATGCTACGTCAATTAATGCGCCAAGCACGTCAACGTATTGCGAAAGGTGGCAGTGTTATCAGAACATCAGTGTCAACCTTTATGGAATTCATTGGCAATAATCCTAATGCATTTCGATTATTATTACGTGAACGTTCTGGGACATCTGCCGAATTTCGTGCCGCAGTCGCACGAGAGATCCAACATTTTATTGCAGAACTGGCAGACTACCTTGAGCAAGAAAGTCATATGCCACGTTATTTTACAGAAATGCAATCTGAAGCAATGGTCACTATTGTATTTAGTGCAGGCGCAGAAGCACTAGATATTGATATTGAAAAGCGTCAACAATTAGAAGAAAGATTAGTTTTACAACTGCGTATGATTGCTAAAGGTGCTTATTATTGGTATCGACGTGAGCAAGAGACGCAAACACCTCCACAAGATAACCCGGAAATAAAGAAAAAAACGCATCAGAAAGGAGACAAATGATGGAACAAAATCGCTGTGAAAAAAGCACGCTATTACTTGCCGCAGTCATTGGTGTCGCTTTACATGGTACTTATTCAAGCTTTTTTAACCCGCTTATTGAGTCGTGGTCAGTTTTCCCACTCATCAGTTTAATCTTGGCAGTTTACTGTTTATATCAGCGCTATTTAAATCAACCCATGACCGATGGTATGCCGAAGCTGATTTTTTCATTCTTTTTATTAGGCTTATTCGGTTATAACGCTTACACCAGAACCGTTAACCCTGAATGGGGTTCAAATTTCTTCTCTTCAGTTTGTATCGTTATTGTTGCGTTGTGGATTTATCGTCAGTTCAAACAGCGTCAACGCTTGCGTATACAGGCAGAAGAAGCTGAAAGAGCATCACAAGCAGAACAGTACTAGTCTGTACTTATCTCTTTGTTGTAAACACAGCGAAATTTTGACACCAGCAAGCTATCTTGCTGGTGTTTTTGTTTTTATTCGGGTTATTGAAGTGTTTTTAACTATAATGAGTGAAATAAGAGGTTATCTTTTTTCTAATAACACACCACATTCCATATGATGGGTATAAGGGAATTGATCGAATAATGCTAATTTACTGATTTTATGTGTTTTTATCAGTGTTTCTAAATTTTGGCACAGTGTTTCTGGATTACAAGAAATGTATAAAATGTTAGGGTAAGTTTTAACCAACTCTACAGTTTTATCATCTAAACCACTGCGAGGAGGGTCAACAAAAATAGTTTCACATTGGTAATCTTTTAAATTAATCCCTTCTAAACGTTTAAATTCTCTTACACCATTCATTGCTTGCGTAAAATCTTCTGCGGACATACGAATAATTTTCACATTATCAATGTGATTCATTGCAATATTGTATTGTGCTGCATGAACAGACGGCTTTGCAATTTCTGTTGCGAGTACACGTTCAAAATTACGCGCTAGCGCTAATGAAAAATTGCCATTACCGCAATACAATTCAAGCAGATCTCCTTTTGCATTCTCGGTTGCCATTAATGCCCATTCCAACATCTTAATATTGACCTGTGCATTAGGTTGCGTGAAGCTATTTTCAACTTGGCGATAAATCATCTCTTTGCCAGCAACAGGTAATACTTCATCAATAAAATCGTTATCGAGCATAATTTTTGTTTTATAAGCTCGACCAATTAATTGAACGTCAAAACCTTGAGCAATTAATGATTGGCGTAATGCCATGGCTTCTTGTTGCCAGATCTCATCAATCTTCTTGTGATAAAGCAGGGAGACAATAATTTTATTACTCAACGTAGAAAGATAATCAATCTGAAACAGTTTCTTTCTGAGTGTTGGTTTATCTTTTATTTCTGCCAACAAGGCAATCATCATTTTATTAATAAGCTGGCTGGCAACCGGAAATTGGTCAACACGAATGCGCTGCTTAGTCTCTTGATCAAACATAATATGATAGAGAGAATCTTCTTCATGCCAGATACGGAATTCCGCACGCATACGATAATGCTGTTCTGGTGATGAAAAAACCTCTGCTTCAGGCGCATTAAAAGGAGCCATCATTGTTTGTAGACGTTGTGTTTTTTCATTCAGTTGAGACTGATATGTTTGCGTTGGTAATGAATTCTGCATGGTATCTCGCCTTTTTTTGGCAGTAATAAAGTTAAGCGAGCGAAATTGTAGAGATCCTCATGAAGATGTCCAGTATTCTTCATGTTCAATTTCTGGACTCAGTAGATTTGAAATCGTAGCATAGTTATTCGGTCTCCTAATAGGAGTGAAAAGGGAATCTGGTGCAAAGCCAGAACTGACGCGCAGCGGTAATAGGATCAAGGATAATAAAAGACACTACAAAGCACTTATATAAGTGCAGTGGGAAGTCATTATCTTAAAGACATAAATTTGTTTCTTTAACCTAAAGTCCGAAGACCTGCCGAAGACCTGTCGCATCTTAAATTAAATACGCGCTTTATTTAATTTTGGCGGCATCCTGCTACTTATTCTGTTGGATGCAGATTTTCATGAATAATAAAAAAGTTTTTTTCATTTCGAGTGTGGCTTTGAGTGTTATGGCGGGCAGCTTTAATGTATTTGCAAATAACAGTGATACGTTAAGCGTGACTGCAAATCGTTTTCAAGAGCCTAACTCTTCTATTTTAGCACCGATAACCGTTGTTGAACGTGAACAAATTGATCGTTGGCAAAGTAATAGTGTTATTGATGTATTACGTAGAATGCCGGGTATTGATGTGGGGCAAAACGGTGGAATAGGGCAGATGAGTTCTATTTATGTCCGTGGAGCTGAATCTCGTCATGTTCTTATTTTAGTGGATGGTGTGCGTTTAAATCAGGCTAATGTGTCAGGTAGTTCTGATATTAGCCAAATTCCCCTTTCTCTTGTTCAACGTATTGAATATATAAGAGGACCTCGTTCTTCCGTTTATGGTTCAGATGCGATTGGTGGCGTGATTAATATCCTCACAGAAAGAAAAACAGAGGGAGGAACACTTAATGCCACAATGGGTTCTCATGGTTATCAAGAATATGATGGCTCCGTAAAACAGAAAGTCGGGGATAGAACGACATTAACGGTAGCAGGCAGTTATCTCTATACCAAAGGTTATGATGTAGAAGCGAATGGAAATACGGGTGGATATCCACAACCTGATCGCGATGGCTTTATGAATAAGTCACTGTGGTTAGGGGCTAATCACGATATTAACGATAACGTTTCTTTATATGCACGCGCTTATGGTTTTGATAATCGCACCGCTTATGATGCTTATTATGACAGTTATAACGATACCTTAACGGATACCCGAGCATTATTTAGCCGTACCTATGATGGTGGTGTGAAATTTAATCGTGATAACTACTCTTCTTCTTTAAATACCAGTTATAACTACACCAAAGATTATGACTATGATCCTCGTTATGGTCGCTATGGTAAAGGAAGCCGTTTTACCAATTCTGAACAATATAATGTGCAGTGGGGTAATCACCTTTTATTAGGAAATGGCAGTATTGGTGGTGGTGTCGATTGGCAACGTCAATCTATTAAAGCTGGCTCTAGTGGATTTCCTAATAAAGAACACTTCGACAATACGGGTTTATATCTAACAGGACAGCAAAAGCTAGGTGAGATTATAGCTGAAGCTTCAGTGCGTTCTGATAAGCACTCCGAATATGGCTGGCATACGACTTGGCAAACTAACTTAGGTTGGGAATTTGTTGAAGGGTATCGTGTGATTGGTGGCTATGGTACGGCATTTAAAGCACCGACGTTAACTCAACTTTATAGTGAATGGGGAAGTAACCCCGATTTACAACCAGAAAAGAGCAAACAGTGGGAAGGGGGCTTTGAAGGATTGACAGGACCTTTAGCGTGGCGAGTCACTACGTATCGTAATGATATTGATTCGTTGATCCAAGGTGAGTCAAATTATCCATACCGTAATTACAATGTTGGTAAGGCATTAATTAAAGGCGTGGAATTTACGGGTGAAATGGATACGTGGATTTTTCATCACACCTTTAACCTTCAATATATAGATGCAAGAAATAAAGAAACGCATCAACGTCTTGATCGTCGTGCGCGTCAACAACTGAAATATCAGCTTGATTGGCAAGTTGAGAAACTCGATATGGGAGTGACTTACCAATATATCGGTCAACGAACAGATAAAGATTATGGGACTTATGAGAATGTTTCTTTAGGTGGTGTGAGTATTTGGGATTTAACTGCTTCATATCCTATTACATCACATCTCTCAATTCGTGGTAGAATAGCCAACCTGTTTGATAAAGATTATGAGACAGCTTATGGCTATCGCACGCCAGGACGTGAATACTTCCTTACAGGAAGCTACAACTTCTGATGCACAACTTACCGCTAACCCTACTGTATTGGTTTTTGATTCAGGGGTTGGCGGTTTATCTGTTTATCGTGAGATCCGTGAAAAATTACCGGATGCTCACTATATCTATGTTTTCGATAATGAAGCTTTTCCCTATGGTGAGAAATCACAAGAATTCATTATTGACCGTGTTGTTCAAATCGTTAGCGCGGTTGCTGAAAAGCATGATCTCGCCACTATTGTTATTGCTTGTAATACAGCAAGCACAGTGAGCCTCCCTGCTTTACGTGCCAAGTTTACTGATATTCCAATTGTGGGTGTTGTACCTGCTATTAAACCAGCCGCTAAATTAACCTGTAATGGTGTAGTTGGATTATTAGCAACAAGAGCCACAGTTAAACGTCCTTATACCCATGAACTTATTGAACGCTTTGCGACTGATTGCAAAGTTCACTCTTTAGGTTCGGCTGAGCTGGTGGAATTGGCTGAGAGAAAACTTCATGGTGAAGCGGTTTCTTTAGAAGAGCTTCGTAAAATTCTTGCACCTTGGTTAAAAATGAAAGAGCCACCAGATACTGTGGTATTAGGTTGTACTCATTTCCCTTTATTAGCCGATGAACTTCTTTCTGTTTTACCTGATGGCACACGAATTATCGATTCTGGTGCTGCAATTGCACGAAGAACTGCGTGGTTGGTCGTAAATCAAGCGAAAATAAAAGGTTCAAATGAAATTAACTTCGCTTATTGCTTAAAAGAAGATGAGAATAGCGAATTACTAAAACCTGTTTTAGCGAGTTTTGGCTTTGAATCGCTCAGAAAACTGGCGCTTTAAGTGCAATTTGATTGAAAATTCAACGGTCAGTAAAAAAACTCAAAAAAAGTGTTGCCAGCTTCACAAAACTCCCTATAATGCGCCCTCGTTGTCACGGCAAACCACGCTAAGTGAGTTAGCCGAGAGGACGAAGAAAAAAAGTGAAAAGCCTTGAAAATAAACGCTTGACACTGAATGAGGAAGATGTAGAATGCACCTCCTCGCAACAACGCAGAAGACCGGAAACGGCAGCGAATGTTGCACTGCTCTTTAACAAATTATCAGACAATCTGTGTGGGCACTCGCAGAGACGATATCTTCTAAAATATTAGATGTATCAAGTCTTGAAGAGTGAACAACAAAAGTAAATTCATTTATGAATAGCTAAGTTTTCGATTTCTTTGAGCATCAAACACTTTTAATTGAAGAGTTTGATCATGGCTCAGATTGAACGCTGGCGGCAGGCCTAACACATGCAAGTCGAGCGGTAACAGGAGAAAGCTTGCTTTCTTGCTGACGAGCGGCGGACGGGTGAGTAATGTATGGGGATCTGCCCGATAGAGGGGGATAACTACTGGAAACGGTAGCTAATACCGCATGACGTCTACGGACCAAAGCAGGGGCTCTTCGGACCTTGCGCTATCGGATGAACCCATATGGGATTAGCTAGTAGGTGAGGTAATGGCTCACCTAGGCGACGATCTCTAGCTGGTCTGAGAGGATGATCAGCCACACTGGGACTGAGACACGGCCCAGACTCCTACGGGAGGCAGCAGTGGGGAATATTGCACAATGGGCGCAAGCCTGATGCAGCCATGCCGCGTGTATGAAGAAGGCCTTAGGGTTGTAAAGTACTTTCAGCGGGGAGGAAGGTGATAAAATTAATACCTTTATCAATTGACGTTACCCGCAGAAGAAGCACCGGCTAACTCCGTGCCAGCAGCCGCGGTAATACGGAGGGTGCAAGCGTTAATCGGAATTACTGGGCGTAAAGCGCACGCAGGCGGTCAATTAAGTCAGATGTGAAAGCCCCGAGCTTAACTTGGGAATTGCATCTGAAACTGGTTGGCTAGAGTCTTGTAGAGGGGGGTAGAATTCCACGTGTAGCGGTGAAATGCGTAGAGATGTGGAGGAATACCGGTGGCGAAGGCGGCCCCCTGGACAAAGACTGACGCTCAGGTGCGAAAGCGTGGGGAGCAAACAGGATTAGATACCCTGGTAGTCCACGCTGTAAACGATGTCGATTTAGAGGTTGTGGTCTTGAACCGTGGCTTCTGGAGCTAACGCGTTAAATCGACCGCCTGGGGAGTACGGCCGCAAGGTTAAAACTCAAATGAATTGACGGGGGCCCGCACAAGCGGTGGAGCATGTGGTTTAATTCGATGCAACGCGAAGAACCTTACCTACTCTTGACATCCAGAGAATCCTTTAGAGATAGAGGAGTGCCTTCGGGAACTCTGAGACAGGTGCTGCATGGCTGTCGTCAGCTCGTGTTGTGAAATGTTGGGTTAAGTCCCGCAACGAGCGCAACCCTTATCCTTTGTTGCCAGCGCGTGATGGCGGGAACTCAAAGGAGACTGCCGGTGATAAACCGGAGGAAGGTGGGGATGACGTCAAGTCATCATGGCCCTTACGAGTAGGGCTACACACGTGCTACAATGGCAGATACAAAGAGAAGCGACCTCGCGAGAGCAAGCGGAACTCATAAAGTCTGTCGTAGTCCGGATTGGAGTCTGCAACTCGACTCCATGAAGTCGGAATCGCTAGTAATCGTAGATCAGAATGCTACGGTGAATACGTTCCCGGGCCTTGTACACACCGCCCGTCACACCATGGGAGTGGGTTGCAAAAGAAGTAGGTAGCTTAACCTTCGGGAGGGCGCTTACCACTTTGTGATTCATGACTGGGGTGAAGTCGTAACAAGGTAACCGTAGGGGAACCTGCGGTTGGATCACCTCCTTACCTAAGAGATACGTGTTATGTGCAGTGCTCACACAGATTGTCTGATGAAGAACGAGCAAAAGCGCGTCTGCGAAGCTGACTGAAGTCCCCTTCGTCTAGAGGCCTAGGACACCGCCCTTTCACGGCGGTAACAGGGGTTCGAATCCCCTAGGGGACGCCAATTGCGCGGTATGAGTGAAAGGCGTACCACACTATAGTCTGATGAGAATCAGAGAATAGTTAAGATAATTCGCATGAGTTATTTTACCTATTATGCTCTTTAACAATCTGGAACAAGCTGAAAAATTGAAAACAAATCAATATATCACCGAGGTATATTGATGAGTCTCTCAAAATCTCAAACCTTGAATTTGTGATACTCCAGGCGAGTGTCATGAGCGAGCAACAGCAATTCTAGGCGGACAGCGCACAGTCAGCGCAGCATACATGAGTATGTGAGCATGACGAGCACTGCCCAACAACGAATTGATGCTTGTGTAGCCATGACCTTTAATGTCGCCTTCGAGAGAAACATCTTCGGGTTGTGAGGTTAAGCGAATAAGCGTACACGGTGGATGCCTAGGCAATCAGAGGCGATGAAGGACGTGCTAATCTGCGATAAGCGTCGGTAAGGTGATATGAACCGTTATACCCGACGATTTCCGAATGGGGAAACCCAATATCCAATGGATATTATCATTAACTGAATACATAGGTTAATGAAGCGAACCGGGAGAACTGAAACATCTCAGTACCCCGAGGAAAAGAAATCAACCGAGATTCCCCTAGTAGCGGCGAGCGAACGGGGAACAGCCCAGAGTCTTAATCAACAGCAGCATCAGGAGAACGGTCTGGAAAGTCCGGCAGTAAAGGGTGATAGCCCCGTATCTGAAGATGCTGTTGTTGTGAACTCGACGAGTAGGGCGGGACACGTGTTATCCTGTCTGAATATGGGGGGACCATCCTCCAAGGCTAAATACTCCTGATTGACCGATAGTGAACCAGTACCGTGAGGGAAAGGCGAAAAGAACCCCGGCGAGGGGAGTGAAAAAGAACCTGAAACCGTGTACGTACAAGCAGTAGGAGCCTCTTCGTGAGGTGACTGCGTACCTTTTGTATAATGGGTCAGCGACTTATATTCTGTAGCAAGGTTAACCGTATAGGGGAGCCGTAGGGAAACCGAGTCTTAACTGGGCGAATGAGTTGCAGGGTATAGACCCGAAACCCGGTGATCTATCCATGGGCAGGTTGAAGGTTGGGTAACACTAACTGGAGGACCGAACCGACTAATGTTGAAAAATTAGCGGATGACTTGTGGATGGGGGTGAAAGGCCAATCAAACCGGGAGATAGCTGGTTCTCCCCGAAAGCTATTTAGGTAGCGCCTCGTGAACTCATCTTCGGGGGTAGAGCACTGTTTCGACTAGGGGGTCATCCCGACTTACCAACTCGATGCAAACTGCGAATACCGAAGAATGTTATCACGGGAGACACACGGCGGGTGCTAACGTCCGTCGTGAAGAGGGAAACAACCCAGACCGCCAGCTAAGGTCCCAAAGTCATGGTTAAGTGGGAAACGAAGTGGGAAGGCTCAGACAGCCAGGATGTTGGCTTAGAAGCAGCCATCATTTAAAGAAAGCGTAATAGCTCACTGGTCGAGTCGGCCCGCGCGGAAGATGTAACGGGGCTAAACCATGCACCGAAGCTGCGGCAGCGACACTATGTGTTGTTGGGTAGGGGAGCGTTCTGTAAGCCTGCGAAGGTGTACTGTGAGGTATGCTGGAGGTATCAGAAGTGCGAATGCTGACATAAGTAACGATAATGCGGGTGAAAAACCCGCACGCCGGAAGACCAAGGGTTCCTGTCCAACGTTAATCGGGGCAGGGTGAGTCGACCCCTAAGGCGAGGCTGAAAAGCGTAGTCGATGGGAAACGGGTTAATATTCCCGTACTGGTGGTAACTGCGATGGGGGAACGGAGAAGGCTAGGTTGTCCGGGCGACGGTCGTCCCGGTTCAAGCATGTAGGCAGAGTGATTAGGCAAATCCGGTCACTTAATGCTGAGGTGTGATGACGAGCCACTAAGGTGGTGAAGCAATTGATGCCCTGCTTCCAGGAAAAGCCTCTAAGCTTCAGGTTACCAACAATCGTACCCCAAACCGACACAGGTGGTCAGGTAGAGAATACTCAGGCGCTTGAGAGAACTCGGGTGAAGGAACTAGGCAAAATGGTGCCGTAACTTCGGGAGAAGGCACGCTGGCGGTAAGTGAAGTCCCTCGCGGACAGAGCCGAAGCCAGTCGAAGATACCAGCTGGCTGCAACTGTTTATTAAAAACACAGCACTGTGCAAACACGAAAGTGGACGTATACGGTGTGACGCCTGCCCGGTGCTGGAAGGTTAATTGATGGGGTTATCCTTAGGGAGAAGCTCTTGATCGAAGCCCCAGTAAACGGCGGCCGTAACTATAACGGTCCTAAGGTAGCGAAATTCCTTGTCGGGTAAGTTCCGACCTGCACGAATGGCGTAATGATGGCCAGGCTGTCTCCACCCGAGACTCAGTGAAATTGAACTCGCTGTGAAGATGCAGTGTACCCGCGGCAAGACGGAAAGACCCCGTGAACCTTTACTATAGCTTGACACTGAACATTGAGCCTTGATGTGTAGGATAGGTGGGAGACTATGAAGTGTGGACGCCAGTCTGCATGGAGTCAACCTTGAAATACCACCCTTTAACGTTTGATGTTCTAACCTAGGTCCATAATCTGGATCGGGGACCGTGTCTGGTGGGTAGTTTGACTGGGGCGGTCTCCTCCTAAAGAGTAACGGAGGAGCACGAAGGTTGGCTAAGCATGGTCGGACATCATGCGGTTAGTGCAAAGGCATAAGCCAGCTTGACTGTGAGAGTGACGGCTCGAGCAGGTACGAAAGTAGGTCTTAGTGATCCGGTGGTTCTGAATGGAAGGGCCATCGCTCAACGGATAAAAGGTACTCCGGGGATAACAGGCTGATACCGCCCAAGAGTTCATATCGACGGCGGTGTTTGGCACCTCGATGTCGGCTCATCACATCCTGGGGCTGAAGTAGGTCCCAAGGGTATGGCTGTTCGCCATTTAAAGTGGTACGCGAGCTGGGTTTAGAACGTCGTGAGACAGTTCGGTCCCTATCTGCCGTGGGCGTTGGAAGATTGAGAGGGGTTGCTCCTAGTACGAGAGGACCGGAGTGAACGCACCACTGGTGTTCGGGTTGTCATGCCAATGGCATTGCCCGGTAGCTAAGTGCGGAAGAGATAACCGCTGAAAGCATCTAAGCGGGAAACTTGCCTCGAGATGAGTCTTCCCTGTCACCTTGAGTGACCTAAAGGAACGTTTAAGACTAAGACGTTGATAGGCTGGGTGTGTAAGCGTAGCGATACGTTGAGCTAACCAGTACTAATGAACCGTGAGGCTTAACCTGACAACACCGAAGGTGTTTTGTCTGAGAGACGAAGAGTAGATGAAGTAAGCTTGTTTAAGATTGAAATTGCTGGTTACTGAGGAAGAAACGACAGTAACGGGTAATAAAACCGAATTTGCTTGGCGGCCATAGCGCAGCGGACCCACCTGAATCCATGCCGAACTCAGAAGTGAAACGTTGTAGCGCCGATGGTAGTGTGGGGTCTCCCCATGTGAGAGTAGGGAACTGCCAGGCATTAAAATTTAGGCTGTGTCAGCCGGTGACAATAAGCCACTAGTGCTGATATGGCTCAGTTGGTAGAGCACACCCTTGGTAAGGGTGAGGTCCCCAGTTCGAATCTGGGTATCAGCACCATAAAAAATTATTATAACTGCATAAACAGACAGTTATAAATACAGAATTTGCTTGGCGGCCATAGCGCAGCGGACCCACCTGAATCCATGCCGAACTCAGAAGTGAAACGTTGTAGCGCCGATGGTAGTGTGGGGTCTCCCCATGTGAGAGTAGGGAACTGCCAGGCATTAAATAAGACGAGAAAGCCAACCCAATGGGTTGGCTTTTTTGCGTTTGGGATTTTAAAAGATCATAAGACATCTGAAATGTAGATATAATATCTCCATACTAATCACCTGCCACTTTACTATCCTCAGCGATGCTAGGCTGTTAAACTAAGCCATCAGCTAAATGAGGTAGACTTTCATGAAAGAATCGGTTTCATTGCAAGCATTTAATACATTTGGTTTGAGAGCAAAAGCTCACCAAATAGAAACTGCAAATAATAAAGATGAGCTTTGTACATATTGGCAAAATGCCCATGAGCAGAAATTACCCACCCTTATTCTAGGTGGCGGTAGTAACGTACTGTTTACAGAAGATTTTAATGGTATTGTTATCCGCAATTGTATTGCTGGTATTGAAATTACTGAAAATGAGCAATATTGGTCTATTCATGTTGGTGCGGGCGAAAACTGGCATGCACTTATTGAATTTCTGTTAGAAAAGAACATCTATGGACTGGAAAATTTAGCACTGATCCCAGGAAATGTAGGTTCAGCCCCCATACAAAATATCGGTGCATATGGCAAAGAATTAAAAGATGTGTGTGCTTATGTTGATATTGTTGAGTTAAGTACGGGTCATGTTCATCGATTAACTAATAATGAATGTCAATTTGGTTACCGTGATAGTATTTTCAAACATCATTACCAGCAAGGCTTTGCTATTATTGCTGTTGGCTTACAGCTTAGCAAAAAATGGGAGCCTATTCTTACGTATGGCGATTTGTCAAAATTATCATTAGAAACAGTGACGCCAAAAGATGTATTTGGATCTGTATGCGCTATGAGAACGAGCAAACTACCCGATCCTACCATAACAGGTAATGCTGGTAGCTTTTTCAAGAACCCAATTGTTGATACTCGTATTGCACAACATTTAAAAGCAGAATATCCCTTCTGTCCTCAATATGTTCAACAAGATGGTGTAAAACTTGCTGCAGGTTGGCTGATTGATCAATGTGGTCTTAAAGGTCATCAGATTGGTGGTGCTGCTGTTCATATGAAGCAAGCACTTGTTCTTATCAATAAAGACGATCTAGCCACGGGCAAAGACATTGTCAATTTAGCTGCATATATACGCCAAAAAGTCTTTGAGCGCTTCGGTGTACAATTAGAGCCAGAAGTTCGCTTTATGGGGCAATATGGCGAAATCAATGCAGTGGATGCTATATCATGAAAGAAACACCAACTCCCTTATTATTAATAGAGCTTCTTGCTGACGGAAATATCCATTCAGGGGAGCAACTAGGCGAAAGCTTAGGAATGACACGCGCAGGCATTAATAAACATATTCAGACATTGCGCAGCTGGGGTATTGATGTTCAAACTGCCGCGGGAAAAGGCTATCAACTAGATGCTCCTATGAACTTGTTAAATGCGGATAGTGTAAACAAGAACATCAATGGTGAACCTGCTAGCGTTATTCCGGTTATCGATTCTACAAACCAATACTTAATCCAACGTATTAGCGAATTAAAATCGGGTGATGTCTGTATTGCTGAATATCAGTCTGCTGGGCGAGGTAGAAGAGGGCGTCAATGGGTTTCGCCTTTTGGTCGAAATTTATATTTGAGTATGTATTGGAAACTCGATCAAGGACCTGCCGCTGCAATAGGGCTGAGTTTGGTTGTTGGCGTTATTATGGCTGAAGTATTGCAAAAACTTGGCGCAGATGGCGTTAAAGTTAAATGGCCTAACGATCTCTATTTAAATGATAAAAAACTTTCAGGCATTCTTGTGGAGCTAACAGGAAAAACAGGTGATGTTGCTCATATTGTCACAGGTATTGGTATCAATATCGCGATGAGTAAAAATCAAAATGAAGCGATTAATCAGCAATGGATTAATTTAGAGCAAGTTGGTATTAAAATTGATAGAAATGAACTTGCTTGTGAAATTACAAATGCATTAAGAGAAGCATTTGTTCAATTTGAAAAACAAGGATTATCTATATTTATCGAGCGTTGGAAACGTTTAGATAACTTTATGGATCGTCGGGTGAAGCTGATTATTGGTGAAAAAGAGATCTTTGGTATTGCCAAAGGTATTAATGATCAAGGCGCTCTACTTTTAGAACAGGATGGAAAAATCATACCTTATATAGGTGGTGAAATTTCACTGAGAAGTGCATCGTAATGTCTTAAATTGCATCGAACATCTAAAAATAAAAAGCTTTCCTAAATGGGAAAGCTTTTTATTTATCGATACTATTTTTTAATAACTAAAACATAATAATATATAGATAAAACGGTAAGAATTGTTTAGATTTATTTACGTAATCTAACATTAGTGATCGTATGATTTTGCCCTTTGGTTAGTATAAGACTCGCTCTTTCTTTCGTAGGCAGAATGTTTTGTTTCAAATTCAAACCATTAATTTCTTGCCAAATTGAAGAGGCTATTTCAATAGACGCTTCTTTGCTTAGTTTAGAGTAATTATTAAAATACGATTCAGGATCAGTAAACGCACCTTCTCTAAATTTTAAAAAGCGACTGATATACCAGTGTTTTAGTAATTCTTCTTCAGCATCAACATAAATAGAAAAATCGACATAATCTGATACGAAAACATTATGTGGATCATGAGGATAATCCTGATTACTTTGTAATACATTCAATCCTTCAAGGATTAAAATATCAGGTTGTTCAATAACCTGTCTTTTATCTGGAATGATGTCATACACTAAATGAGAATAGACAGGGGCTGTGACTTGTTTCTTGCCTGATTTTATATCAGAAACGAAAGAGACAAGGCTATGCATATCATAGGATTCAGGAAATCCTTTTTTTTTCATTATTCCGCGTTTCTTTAACTCTGCATTAGGTAAAAGAAAACCGTCAGTAGTAATTAAATCAACTTTACGATGTTCTGGCCAACGGGTTAAAAGTGCTTGTAGCAAACGAGCTGTGGTACTTTTTCCAACAGCAACACTACCCGCTATACCAATAATGTAGGGGATTTTGGCGCTTCTTGTTCCAAGAAACTGCTCTAAGACGGCTTGACGACGTAAGTTAGAACTTATGTAAAAATTGAGCAATCTTGAAAGAGGAAGATAAATCTCAATGACATCATCAATAGAAATTTCTTCGTTAATTCCTTTTAAATCAGCAATCTCTTTTTCGGTTAGCGTTAAAGGAACGGAATCTCTTAACGTTGCCCAGTGCTTTCTGTCAAATTCTAAATAAGGGGTTATAAAGCGTTCTTTGTTATTCATAAGCCAACATCTGCCTAATATTCGCAGGTTGGACAGGCTGTTTAAAACACCCGTATCCGATAAAAAATAAACAGCATCATAACGAGTGATGACTCTTAGGCGTAGATATTTTTTAAATTTTTTCTACTTTTTTTGACACGAACTGAATAAATCTGTAAAAAAAGTACAAAAAATAGTCATAAAAATATTTTTTTAGCGTAGACTAATAAGGGCGTAATCAATCTTTTTTCTAAAAATTTATTGATGGTTAATAAATTTAAGGCTGGATAGATAAATTAGCTTGCTAATCTATCATGAATTTTTGTTGGCATTTTGGTCGTTTTTTTCCTAAAAAATCAACAATTCAATCAAAAATGAACAAAATCTAAGCAAAAGAACAAATATCGCAATTTTTTTGTTGCATCATGATGAAAGTCCTCCTAGAATGCGCACCACTTAGCCGGCATAGCTCAGTTGGTAGAGCAACTGACTTGTAATCAGTAGGTCCCGAGTTCGACTCTTGGTGCCGGCACCATTAAAAATTAGGTTTGGTGGGATACCCAAGCGGCCAAAGGGAGCAGACTGTAAATCTGCCGTCACAGACTTCGAAGGTTCGAATCCTTCTCCCACCACCATTAATTCCTAACTTAAGTGTTTTAAATTAGTAAACACTTAAGTAGAATACAAAGCTGATTTTAAGTCAGGTAGCCGAGTTCTGCGGGCATCGTATAATGGCTATTACCTCAGCCTTCCAAGCTGATGATGCGGGTTCGATTCCCGCTGCCCGCTCCAGATGTGCTGATATAGCTCAGTTGGTAGAGCGCACCCTTGGTAAGGGTGAGGTCGGCAGTTCGAATCTGCCTATCAGCACCACTCCTTCATGTTCTTGCCTCCCTGATTAAAATCTTAACAAGCACTAGCAAATCGCTAATTTACTTACTGCTTGGTTGATGTGGTGTAACCACCGATTCCGTGTCTTAGAGGGACAATTTAAATGTCTAAAGAAAAATTTGAACGTTCAAAACCGCACGTTAACGTTGGTACTATCGGCCACGTTGACCACGGTAAAACAACTCTGACTGCTGCAATCACTACAGTTTTAGCTAAAACTTACGGTGGTTCTGCTCGTGCATTCGATCAAATCGATAACGCACCAGAAGAAAAAGCACGTGGTATCACCATCTCTACTTCACACGTAGAATATGACACACCAACTCGTCACTACGCACACGTAGACTGCCCAGGTCACGCCGACTATGTTAAAAACATGATCACTGGTGCTGCGCAAATGGACGGTGCTATTCTGGTTGTTGCTGCAACTGATGGTCCTATGCCACAAACTCGTGAGCACATCCTGTTAGGTCGTCAGGTTGGTGTTCCTTACATCATCGTATTCCTGAACAAATGTGACATGGTTGATGATGAAGAGCTGTTAGAATTAGTAGAAATGGAAGTTCGTGAACTTCTGTCTCAATACGATTTCCCAGGTGATGACACTCCAGTTATCCGTGGTTCAGCGCTGAAAGCACTGGAAGGCGAAGCAGAGTGGGAAGCAAAAATTGTTGAATTAGCAGAAGCACTGGATTCTTATATCCCAGAACCAGAGCGTGCAATTGACAAACCATTCCTGTTACCAATCGAAGACGTATTCTCAATCTCAGGTCGTGGTACAGTAGTAACAGGCCGTGTTGAGCGTGGTGTTGTTAAAGTTGGTGAAGAAGTTGAAATCGTTGGTATCAAACCAACAGTTAAAACAACTTGTACTGGCGTTGAAATGTTCCGTAAATTACTTGACGAAGGTCGTGCAGGTGAGAACGTTGGTGTTCTTCTGCGTGGTACTAAACGTGAAGAAATCGAACGTGGACAAGTACTGGCAAAACCAGGTTCAATCAAACCACACACTAAATTCGAATCAGAAGTATATATTCTGAGCAAAGATGAAGGTGGTCGTCACACTCCATTCTTCAAAGGCTACCGTCCACAGTTCTACTTCCGTACAACTGACGTAACTGGTACTATCGAATTACCAGAAGGCGTAGAAATGGTAATGCCAGGTGACAACATCAACATGATCGTTGAACTGATTCACCCAATCGCGATGGACGACGGTTTACGTTTTGCTATCCGTGAAGGTGGCCGTACAGTAGGTGCGGGCGTTGTTGCTAAAGTATTAGGTTAATTCCTGATAGATTTATGCATGAAGAGGGCATCGTTAGATGCCCTTTTTTGTATCTGTTTTTTGTATCTGAAGGTTAGCTATTTTAAATTACAATGAAATACTAATGTTTTCCTTGCTTTATCATTTTTATCTTTTGCGATATAAATAAGTATACTTAAGTTAAATAAATAGAAATTGAAATCATAATAATTATCATTTACTATCTTGTTCGTGAGAAGTTAATGAGGTTGTTATTATGTACGTATGTCTTTGCCACGGTGTGAGTGATAAAAAAATTATCTCGACTGTCCGTAACCATCAAATTCACACTATTAATGAATTACGCAAGATCTTACCCGTTGGAAGTTGTTGTGGTAAATGTGTACGTCAAACTCGTCAACTGATCGAAAATGAGCAATCTGCTCTTTACCCTCAAATTTCTGAAGTTGCATAACAAATTTTAAATTTCCTTTCTCTCCTCTTTGTATAAAAGGTCTACACTGAAAAGACTGGAAGCAAAGGAGCATAAAAATGAAAGGTGATAAAAAAATGATAGCCCACCTTAATAAATTATTAGGTGGTGAACTTGTTGCAATTAATCAGTATTTCCTGCATGCCCGAATGTTCAAAAATTGGGGACTTACGCGCCTCAATGAAATGGAATACCATGAATCCATCGATGAGATGAAACACGCTGATAAATATATCGAGCGTATTTTGTTCCTTGAAGGTATTCCAAACTTACAAGATTTAGGCAAACTACACATCGGAGAAGATGTTGAAGAGATGCTACGTTCTGATCTGGAACTGGAATTAGGCGGTGCCAAAGATTTACGTGAAGCTATTGCTTATGCAGATTCAATTCATGACTATGTCAGCCGTGATTTGATGCTAGAAATTCTAACCGATGAAGAAGGGCATATTGATTGGATTGAAACCCAGCTTGAACTTATCGAACGAATGGGACTTCAAAACTATCTACAAGCACAAATTATTGAAGAATAATTTATCTTCTTTAGTGAGTTGTTAGACGGCTTTTAAAGCAAAGGTGATGACGGTTGCCTTTGCTTTTTTTATTTTCAAAAAGATAAAATGAATTTTTATCGCTGATTTTTTATTCTTGGCTTGATTTCATCACTCAGGCAAGTATAATGCGCAGGCTCACTGATTTAGTGAGGCTGATTTATCAGCTAATGCAGATTTTATATTGCATTAATATAATACTCCCAATTGGGGAGTTATATGCAGAACGATTACACTCTCTCATCAATCGAAATGGGTACGAGTAGTAATCATTTACGTTTATAAAAAATAGTTGGAGCTCTGGTCTCATGCAGAACCAAAGAATCCGTATCCGCCTGAAAGCTTTTGATCATCGTCTGATTGATCAATCAACTGCGGAAATCGTAGAGACTGCTAAGCGCACTGGTGCGCAAGTTCGTGGTCCAATCCCACTGCCGACTCGCAAAGAGCGTTTCACAGTGTTGATTTCTCCGCACGTTAATAAAGATGCGCGTGATCAGTATGAAATTCGCACTCACAAACGTCTGGTTGACATCGTTGAGCCAACCGAGAAAACCGTTGATGCTCTGATGCGTCTGGATCTGGCTGCCGGCGTAGACGTGCAGATCAGCCTAGGTTAATCAGGTCATCAAGCGATTGAGAGGTTGAAACAATGATTGGTTTAGTCGGTAAAAAAGTAGGAATGACTCGTATCTTCACTGAAGATGGCGTTTCAATCCCTGTAACCGTTATCGAAATTGAAAACAACCGTGTTACTCAGGTCAGAGATCTGGAGAAAGACGGTTATCGTGCCATTCAGGTGACTACTGGTAGCAAAAAAGCTAACCGTGTACTGAAACCTGAAGCAGGTCATTTTGCTAAAGCTGGTGTTGAAGCTGGCCGCTTACTACGTGAATTCCGTCTGAATGAAGGCGAAGAATACACTGTAGGTCAAAGCATTAGCGTAGAAATTTTCGCTGACGTTAAAAAAGTCGACGTTACTGGAACATCTAAAGGTAAAGGTTTTGCCGGTACTGTAAAGCGCTGGAACTTCCGTACTCAAGATGCTACCCACGGTAACTCCTTGTCTCACCGTGTTCCGGGTTCTATCGGTCAGAACCAGACTCCGGGTAAGGTGTTCAAAGGCAAGAAAATGGCAGGTCAACTGGGTAACGAACAAGTTACCGTTCAGAGCCTGGAAGTAGTACGTGTTGACGCTGAGCGCAACCTGCTGCTGGTCAAAGGTGCTGTTCCAGGTGCAACTGGCAGTGACCTGATCGTTAAACCAGCTGTCAAGGCGTAACGTCGAGGAGATAGGAATGGAATTGGTAATGAAAGACGCGCAAGGCGCGCTGACTGTTTCCGAAACTACCTTCGGGCGTGACTTTAACGAAGCGCTTGTGCATCAAGTAGTCGTTGCATACGCTGCTGGTGCTCGTCAAGGTACTCGTGCTCAGAAAACCCGTGCTGAAGTTTCTGGTTCAGGCAAAAAGCCTTGGAGACAGAAAGGTACAGGTCGTGCACGTTCAGGTTCAATCAAGAGCCCAATTTGGCGCTCTGGTGGTGTTAGCTTCGCAGCTAAACCACAGGACCACAGTCAAAAAGTAAACAAAAAGATGTACCGTGGTGCTCTGAAGAGCATTCTGTCTGAACTGGTACGTCAAGATCGTCTGATCGTCGTAGAGAAGTTCTCTGTTGAAGCTCCTAAAACTAAACTTTTAGCGCAGAAACTGAAAGATATGGCACTGGAAGATGTTCTGATCATCACTGCTGATGTAGATGAGAATCTGTATTTAGCAGCACGTAACTTATATAAAGTTGACGTACGTGATGCAGCAACAATCGACCCTGTTAGCTTAATCGCCTTCGACAAAGTCGTCATGACTGCTGACGCTGTGAAGCAAGTTGAGGAGATGCTGGCATGATCCGTGAAGAACGTCTGCTGAAAGTACTGCGCGCGCCGCATGTATCTGAAAAAGCTTCTATCGCGATGGAAAAATCAAACACCATCGTTCTCAAAGTTGCTAAAGACGCGACCAAAGCAGAGATTAAAGCAGCTGTACAAAAACTGTTTGAAGTCGAAGTTGAAAGTGTTAACACTCTGCTGATGAAAGGCAAAGTGAAACGTCACGGTCAGCGTATTGGTCGTCGTAGCGACTGGAAAAAAGCTTACGTCACCCTGAAGGAAGGCCAGAATCTGGACTTCGTCGGCGGCGCTGAGTAAGTCGGAGGAGTAAAGAACAATGGCAATTGTTAAATGTAAACCTACGTCTCCGGGCCGTCGCCACGTAGTTAAAGTGGTAAACCCTGAGCTGCATAAAGGGAAACCTTATGCGCCATTGCTGGAAAAAAACAGCAAGTCCGGTGGTCGTAACAACAATGGTCGTATCACTACCCGTCATATCGGTGGTGGTCACAAACAGGCTTACCGTATTGTTGACTTTAAACGCAACAAAGATGGTATCCCTGCGACAGTAGAACGTCTGGAATATGATCCAAACCGTTCAGCTAACATCGCTTTAGTGCTGTATGCTGATGGTGAACGTCGCTACATTCTGGCTCCAAAAGGCCTGAAAGCGGGTGATAAAGTTCAGTCTGGCGTTGATGCTGCTATCAAAGCGGGTAACACCTTACCAATGCGTAATATCCCGGTTGGTTCTACAGTTCATAACGTAGAAATGAAACCAGGTAAAGGTGGTCAGTTAGCTCGTTCAGCTGGTACTTACGTTCAGATCGTTGCTCGTGATGGTGCTTATGTCACTATTCGTCTGCGTTCTGGTGAAATGCGTAAAGTTCCTTCTGATTGCCGTGCAACTATCGGTGAAGTTGGCAACTCTGAGCACATGTTACGCGTTCTGGGTAAAGCTGGTGCAAGTCGCTGGCGTGGTATTCGTCCTACCGTCCGCGGTACTGCGATGAACCCAGTCGATCACCCACATGGTGGTGGTGAAGGTCGTAACTTTGGTAAACACCCAGTAACACCTTGGGGCGTTCAAACCAAAGGTAAGAAGACTCGTAAAAACAAACGCACTGAACATTTCATCGTTCATCGTCGTACTAAGAAATAATTAGAGGATAAGCCATGCCACGTTCTCTCAAGAAAGGTCCTTTCATTGACCTGCACTTGCTGAAGAAGGTAGAGAAAGCGGTGGAAAGCGGTGACAAAAAGCCTGTTAAGACTTGGTCCCGTCGTTCAACGATCTTTCCTAACATGATCGGTTTGACCATCGCTGTCCATAATGGTCGTCAGCATGTTCCAGTTTACGTTTCCGACGAAATGGTTGGTCACAAACTGGGTGAATTCGCGCCGACCCGTACTTATCGCGGTCATGCAGCCGATAAAAAGGCTAAGAAAAAATAAGGTAGGAGGAAGAGATGGAAACTATCGCTATGCATCGCCACGCTCGTTCTTCTGCTCAGAAGGTTCGCTTGGTAGCTGACCTGATTCGCGGTAAGAAAGTGTCGCAAGCTCTGGAAATTTTAACCTTTACCAACAAGAAAGCTGCTGGTTTAGTGAAGAAAGTACTGGAGTCTGCTATTGCTAATGCAGAACACAACGATGGCGCTGACATTGATGATCTGAAAGTAGCTAAGATCTTTGTTGACGAAGGTCCTTCTATGAAGCGCATTATGCCTCGTGCAAAAGGCCGTGCAGATCGTATTCTGAAGCGCACCAGCCACATCACTGTGGTTGTGTCTGATCGCTGAGACTCTGGAGACTAGCAATGGGTCAAAAAGTACATCCTAATGGTATCCGCCTTGGCATTGTCAAGCCTTGGAATTCCACATGGTATGCGGGTACCAATGAATTCGCTGACAACCTAGACAGCGACTTTAAAGTACGTCAGTACTTAACTAAAGAACTGGCTAAAGCATCTGTATCTCGTATCGTTATCGAGCGTCCTGCGAAAAGCATCCGTGTGACTATTCACACTGCTCGCCCAGGCATCGTTATCGGTAAAAAAGGTGAAGATGTTGAAAAACTGCGCAAAAACGTAGCGGATATCGCTGGCGTTCCTGCGCAAATTAATATCGCCGAAGTACGTAAACCTGAACTGGACGCAAAATTAGTTGCTGACAGCATCACTTCACAGCTGGAACGTCGTGTTATGTTCCGTCGTGCTATGAAGCGTGCGGTACAGAACGCTATGCGTTTAGGCGCTAAAGGTATTAAAGTGGAAGTAAGTGGTCGTTTAGGCGGCGCTGAAATCGCTCGTACTGAATGGTATCGTGAAGGTCGTGTACCTCTGCACACTCTGCGTGCAGATATCGACTACAATACCTCAGAAGCACAAACCACTTATGGTGTGCTCGGCGTTAAGGTATGGATCTTCAAAGGTGAGATCCTGGGTGGTATGGCTGCAGTTGAACAGGCGGAAAAACCGGCTGCTCAACCTAAAAAGCAGCAGCGTAAAGGCCGCAAGTAAGGAGAGTCGCTGATGTTACAACCAAAGCGTACAAAATTCCGTAAAGTGCACAAAGGCCGCAACCGTGGCTTAGCTGCTGGTGCGGATGTAAGCTTCGGGACTTACGGTCTTAAAGCTGTGGGCCGTGGTCGTCTGACTGCACGTCAGATCGAAGCGGCACGTCGTGCAATGACCCGTGCAGTTAAGCGTCAGGGTAAAATCTGGATCCGTGTGTTCCCAGACAAACCAATCACTGAAAAGCCGCTCGAAGTCCGTATGGGTAAAGGTAAAGGTAACGTTGAGTATTGGGTTGCCTTAATCCAGCCAGGTAAAGTCCTGTATGAAATGGATGGTGTGCCTGAAGAACTGGCCCGTGAAGCATTCAAGCTGGCGGCAGCAAAACTGCCTATCAAAACCACCTTTGTAACTAAGACGGTGATGTAATGAAAGCAAAAGAGCTGCGCGAAAAGAGCGTTGAAGAGCTGAACACAGAACTGCTGAACTTACTGCGCGAGCAGTTTAACCTGCGTATGCAGGCAGCAAGTGGTCAGTTACAACAGTCTCATCTGTTGAAACAAGTGCGTCGTAATATCGCACGCGTTAAGACTTTACTGACTGAGAAGGCGGGTGCGTAATGACCGATAAAATCCGTACTCTGCAAGGTCGTGTAGTTAGTGACAAAATGGAGAAATCTATTGTCGTTGCTATCGATCGTATGGTTAAACACCCATTATATGGTAAGTTTATCCGTCGTACGACCAAACTGCATGTACATGACGAGAACAACGAATGTGGAATTGGTGACGTAGTAGAAATTCGTCAAACACGTCCACTATCTAAGACTAAGTCTTGGGCGTTAGTTCGCGTTGTAGAAAAAGCTGTTCTGTAATAAAATAGCCTTTTCGTACGAAATAAACGGCTCAAAACTGAACGAGCCGTTTATTTTTTCTGTCCATATCGAGAATGTGGTGTTATAATGCCGCTCCCTCGTATTATGGGATATTGAACGGCCTCTTCTAATGTGGAAGTGGCTCAGTAGTAGTTGACATTTAGCGGAGCACTAAAATGATCCAAGAACAGACTATGCTGAACGTGGCCGACAACTCCGGTGCACGTCGCGTAATGTGTATCAAGGTTCTAGGTGGCTCGCACCGTCGCTACGCAGATGTAGGTGACATCATCAAAATTACCATCAAGGAAGCAATTCCACGTGGTAAAGTTAAGAAAGGTGATGTACTGAAAGCGGTAGTGGTGCGCACCAAGAAGGGTGTTCGTCGCCCTGACGGTTCTGTCATTCGCTTCGATAGCAACGCTTGTGTATTGTTAAACAACAACAGCGAGCAAGTTATTGGTACGCGTATTTTTGGGCCGGTTACTCGTGAACTTCGTAACGAGAAGTTTATGAAAATAATCTCTCTGGCACCTGAAGTACTCTAAGGAGCAGGCAATGGCAGCGAAAATCCGTCGTGAAGACGAAGTTATCGTGCTAACTGGTAAAGATAAAGGTAAGCGCGGTAAAGTAAAACAGGTTCTTTCTTCTGGTAAAGTTATCGTTGAAGGTATCAATCTGGTTAAAAAACATCAGAAGCCAGTTCCGGCTCTGAACCAACCAGGTGGCATCGTTGAAAAAGAAGCTTCTATCCAAGTTTCTAACGTTGCAATCTTCAATGCGGCAACCGGCAAGGCTGACCGTGTAGGTTTTAGATTCGAAGACGGCAAAAAAGTTCGTTTCTTCAAGTCTAATAAAGAAACTATCAAGTAATTTGGAGTATACGATGGCGAAACTGCATGATTACTACAAAGACGAGGTAGTCCAAAAACTGATGTCTCAGTTTGGTTACCATTCTGTCATGCAAGTCCCTCGGGTCGAGAAGATCACCCTGAATATGGGTGTTGGTGAAGCGATTGTTGATAAAAAACTGCTGGACAATGCAGCAGCTGATTTAGCAGCAATCTCAGGTCAAAAACCTTTGATCACCAAAGCACGCAAATCTGTTGCAGGCTTCAAAATCCGCCAGGGCTATCCGATCGGCTGTAAAGTGACCCTGCGTGGCGAACGCATGTGGGAGTTCTTTGAACGCCTGATCTCTATTGCTGTACCACGTATCCGTGACTTCCGTGGTTTGTCCGCTAAATCATTTGATGGACGTGGTAACTACAGCATGGGCGTACGTGAGCAAATCATCTTCCCTGAAATCGATTACGATAAAGTGGATCGTGTTCGTGGTTTGGATATTACCATTACTACGACTGCGAAATCAGATGATGAAGGTCGCGCACTGTTAGCAGCGTTTAACTTCCCGTTCCGCAAGTAAGGCAGGGCATTCATGGCTAAGAAATCTATGAAAGCACGTGATGTAAAACGTGCGAATTTAGCTGAGAAATTCTTCGCAAAACGCGCAGAACTGAAAGCTATCGTTTCAGATGTGAACGTGTCTGACGAAGATCGTTGGAATGCTGTTCTGAAACTGCAAACTATGCCACGTGATTCAAGTCCTTCACGTCAGCGTAACCGCTGCCGTCAAACTGGACGTCCGCACGGTTTCCTGCGGAAATTTGGCCTCAGCCGTATTAAAGTCCGTGAAGCCGCTATGCGCGGTGAAATCCCGGGCCTTAGAAAGGCTAGCTGGTAATTACCATAATTGAATCACGGGAGTAAAGACAGATGAGCATGCAAGATCCCATCGCGGATATGCTGACCCGTATCCGTAACGGTCAGGCCGCGAACAAAGTTGCGGTCACAATGCCTTCCTCCAAGCTGAAAGTGGCGATTGCCAACGTGCTTAAGGAAGAAGGTTATATTGAAGATTTTAAAATTGAAGGCGACACTAAGCCAGAACTGGAAATCACTTTAAAATATTTCCAAGGTAAGGCTGTAGTAGAAAGCATTCAGCGCGTAAGCCGTCCAAGTCTGCGCATCTATAAAAGAAAAGATGAGCTGCCAAATGTTATGGCAGGACTGGGCATCGCTGTTGTTTCTACCTCAAAAGGTGTTATGACTGATCGTGCAGCTCGCCAAGCAGGTCTTGGTGGCGAGATTATCTGCTACGTAGCTTAATTCGGGAGGAAAGAATGTCTCGTGTGGCAAAAGCACCCGTCGTCATTCCTGCCGGCGTAGAGGTTAAACTCAACGGTCAGGTAATTACGATTAAGGGTAAAAACGGCGAGCTAACTCGTACTATCCATAATGCAGTTGAAATTCAACATGCTGACAACCACTTAACTTTCGCACCTCGCGATGGTTTTGCTGATGCATGGGCACAAGCGGGTACTACTCGTTCTCTGTTAAATGCAATGGTTGTAGGTGTTACCGAAGGCTTCACTAAGAAACTGCAACTGGTAGGTGTAGGTTATCGTGCGTCTATTAAAGGCAATGCGGTTAACTTATCAGTAGGTTTTTCACATCCAGTGGAACACCAACTGCCAGCAGGCATCACTGCTGAATGCCCAACACAAACTGAAATCGTGCTGAAAGGTGCGGATAAGCAAGTGATTGGTCAAGTAGCAGCTGAACTGCGTGCTTACCGTCGCCCTGAACCTTATAAAGGTAAAGGTATTCGTTACGCCGACGAAGTTGTGCGTATCAAAGAGGCTAAGAAGAAGTAAGGTAACACTATGGATAAGAAAGCAGCTCGTATCCGTCGTGCGACCCGCGCACGCCGTAAGCTCCAGGAATTGGGTGCGACTCGCCTGGTGGTACACCGTACCCCTCGCCATATTTATGCGCAGGTTATTGCACCAAACGGTTCTGAAACTTTGGTGGCCGCTTCTACTACAGAAAAAGCTATCATTGAGCAACTGAAAAACACTGGAAACAAAGAAGCAGCAGCGGTAATTGGTAAAATTGTTGCTGAACGCGCTCTGGAAAAAGGTATCAAAGTAGTATCATTTGACCGTTCCGGTTTCCAATATCATGGTCGAGTCCAGGCACTGGCAGATGCTGCCCGTGAAGCTGGCCTTCAGTTCTAAGGTAGGAGTGTAAGATGGCTCACATCGAGAAACAAGCTGGCGAACTGCAGGAAAAGCTGATCGCGGTAAACCGCGTATCTAAAACCGTTAAAGGTGGTCGTATCTTTAGCTTCACCGCTCTTACAGTAGTTGGTGATGGTAATGGCCGCGTTGGTTTTGGATATGGCAAAGCTCGCGAAGTTCCGGCAGCAATCCAGAAAGCGATGGAAAAAGCCCGTCGCAATATGAAAACCGTCGCTTTAAACAACGGTACTCTGTTCCACCCTGTTAAAGGTACTCACACAGGCTCTCGCGTATTTATGCAGCCTGCTCATGAAGGTACCGGTATCATCGCAGGTGGTGCAATGCGTGCAGTTCTAGAAGTGGCTGGCGTTCGTAACGTACTGGCTAAAACCTATGGTTCCACTAACCCGATTAACGTGGTTCGTGCAACACTGGACGCTTTAGATAGCATGAAGTCTCCAGATATGGTCGCAGCTAAGCGTGGTAAATCCGTTGAAGAAATTCTGGGGTAATGACCATGGCTAAGACTATTAAAATTACTCAAACACGCAGCTTAATCGGCCGTCTGCCTAAACATAAGGCAACTATGACTGGTTTAGGCCTGCGTCGCATCGGTCACACTGTAGAACGCGAAGATACACCAGCAGTTCGCGGTATGATCAACTTGGTTTCCTATATGGTTAAAGTTGAGGAGTAAGAGATGCGTTTAAATACTCTGTCTCCGGCTGAAGGTGCCAAGCATGCGCCTAAACGTGTAGGTCGTGGTATCGGTTCTGGCTTAGGTAAAACTGGCGGCCGTGGTCACAAAGGTCAGAAATCTCGTTCTGGCGGTGGCGTACGTCGTGGTTTTGAAGGTGGCCAGATGCCTTTATATCGTCGTTTACCAAAATTTGGTTTTACTTCACGTAAATCATTCGTGACTGCGGAAATCCGTCTGTCTGATTTAGCTTACGTTGAAGGCGATGTAATCGATCTGAATGCACTGAAAGCCGCAAACGTTGTTGGCCCACAGATTGAATTTGCAAAATTAATTCTGTCTGGCGAGGTTAACCGTGCAGTGACTATTCGTGGTCTGCGTGTTACCAAAGGTGCCCGTGCAGCAATCGAATCAGCTGGCGGTAAAATTGAGGAATAAGTGACAGATGGCTAAACAACCAGGTTTAGATTTTCAGAGTGCTAAAGGTGGTGTTGGTGAACTAAAACGCAGACTTTTGTTTGTTCTTGGTGCACTTATTGTCTTTAGGATTGGCTCTTTTATTCCTATCCCTGGTATTGATGCCACTGTGCTTGCCAAATTGCTCGATCAGCAAAAAGGCACCATCATTGAAATGTTTAACATGTTCTCTGGTGGTGCTCTTAGCCGTGCTTCTATCTTTGCGCTGGGTATCATGCCTTATATTTCGGCATCGATTATTATCCAACTCTTATCAGTGGTTAACCCTCGGTTAGCAGAGATTAAGAAGGAAGGGGAGGCCGGTCGTCGTAAGATCAGCCAATATACCCGTTATGGTACTTTGGTGCTGGCGATATTCCAATCAATTGGTATCGCAACAGGCTTACCGAATATGCCAGGAATGCAAGGTCTGGTAATTAATCCAGGTCTACCATTCTATATTACGGCTGTTGTGAGCTTAGTCACTGGGACAATGTTCCTAATGTGGTTAGGTGAGCAAATCACTGAACGTGGTATTGGTAACGGTATCTCAATCATTATCTTTGCAGGTATCGTTGCAGGTCTTCCGCCTGCCATTGGTCAAACCATCGAGCAGGCGCGGCAAGGCGAACTGCACTTCCTCCTGTTATTGTTGGTTGCAGTATTAGTGTTCGCGGTTACTTTCTTTGTTGTTTTTGTAGAAAGAGGACAACGTCGTATCGTTGTTAACTATGCAAAACGTCAACAAGGGCGTAGAATATACGCGGCACAAAGTACACATCTACCACTTAAAGTAAATATGGCGGGTGTTATACCAGCAATTTTTGCTTCAAGTATTATCCTGTTTCCTGGTACAATAACCTCTTGGTTTGGCGATGGTACAGGGTGGGGTTGGCTGACGACGATTTCTTTAAATCTACAGCCTGGTCAACCTATTTATGTGTTACTATACGCTGCTGCAATCATATTCTTCTGTTTCTTCTATACGGCGTTGGTTTTCAACCCAAGAGAAACGGCAGATAACCTGAAGAAGTCCGGTGCATTTGTACCAGGAATTCGCCCGGGAGAGCAGACGGCTAAATATATAGATAAAGTAATGACACGTTTAACCTTAATTGGTGCCTTGTATATTACCTTTATCTGTCTCATCCCGGAGTTCATGCGTGACGCAATGAAAGTACCTTTCTATTTTGGTGGTACTTCCCTCTTAATCGTGGTTGTGGTCATCATGGATTTTATGGCTCAAGTGCAAACTCTCCTGATGTCAAGTCAGTATGAGTCTGCATTGAAAAAAGCAAATCTTAAAGGTTAATTACTGATAAGCGATTTGTTTTAGAAGTTACGGAGAGTAAAAATGAAAGTTCGTGCTTCCGTCAAGAAAATGTGCCGTAACTGCAAAATTGTTAGACGTCACGGTCACGTGCGTGTAATTTGCAGCGTCGAGCCTAAGCATAAACAGCGTCAAGGCTAATTTATTGCATTTTTTTCTTGCAAAGTTCGGTTGAGCTGGCTAAATTAGCCAGCCCAATCTTTTATAATATATACAGTATTGTTTGAGTATCCTGAAAACGGGCTTTTCAGAATGGTACTGTATAACTGCTAATTTAGGAGTGCATAGTGGCCCGTATAGCAGGCATTAACATTCCTGATCATAAACATACTGTAATCGCATTAACTTCGATTTACGGTATCGGTAAGACCCGCTCACAGGCTATCTGTGTAGCTGCTGGTATTGCTGAAAATGTTAAGATCAGTGAGCTGTCTGAAGAGCAAATCGACAAGCTGCGTGACGAAGTTGCCAAATACGTTGTAGAAGGTGATCTGCGTCGTGAAGTTACCCTGAGCATCAAACGTCTGATGGATCTTGGTACTTACCGTGGTTTACGTCATCGTCGTGGTCTACCAGTTCGCGGTCAGCGTACTAAGACTAACGCACGTACCCGTAAGGGTCCGCGTAAGCCGATCAAGAAATAATCGGGGTATTTGAACAATGGCAAAAGCACCTATTCGTGCACGTAAGCGTGTAAGAAAACAAGTCTCTGACGGTGTGGCTCATATCCATGCTTCTTTCAACAACACAATCGTTACTATTACCGATCGTCAAGGTAACGCATTGGGTTGGGCTACTGCCGGTGGTTCCGGTTTCCGTGGTTCTCGTAAATCTACTCCGTTCGCGGCTCAGGTTGCAGCAGAACGTTGCGCTGAAGCTGTTAAAGAGTACGGAATTAAGAACTTGGAAGTTATGGTTAAAGGACCTGGTCCTGGTCGTGAGTCAACTATCCGTGCATTAAACGCGGCTGGTTTCCGCATCACTAATATTACTGATGTGACTCCGATTCCTCATAACGGTTGTCGTCCACCGAAAAAACGTCGCGTTTAATAACGTTTTCGTTTTTAGGAAAGTTGGAGAAAGAAAATGGCAAGATATTTGGGTCCTAAGCTCAAGCTGAGCCGCCGTGAAGGTACAGATTTATTTCTAAAATCTGGCGTTCGGGCGATTGACACCAAGTGTAAACTGGAACAAGCACCAGGTCAGCACGGCGCACGTAAACCGCGTCTTTCTGATTACGGTGTTCAGTTACGTGAAAAACAAAAAGTACGTCGTATTTACGGTGTTCTAGAACGTCAATTCCGTAACTACTACAAAGAAGCAACTCGTCTGAAAGGCAACACAGGTGAAAACCTGCTGACTCTGCTGGAAGGTCGTCTGGATAACGTTGTTTATCGTATGGGCTTTGGCGCAACTCGCGCAGAAGCACGTCAGATGGTTAGCCATAAAGCAATCATGGTAAATGGTCGCGTGGTTAACATTGCTTCTTATCAGGTTTCCCCGAATGACGTAGTCAGCGTTCGTGAAAAATCGAAAAAACAGTCTCGTATCAAGGCTGCTTTAGAGCTGGCTGAACAGCGTGAAAAGCCAACATGGCTGGAAGTTGATGCTGCTAAGATGGAAGGTGTGTTCAAACGTATTCCTGAACGTACTGACTTGTCTGCTGACATTAACGAGCACCTGATCGTCGAGCTTTACTCCAAGTAAGGCTTAGCACCAAAGAGAGGACACAATGCAGGGTTCTGTGACAGAGTTTCTAAAACCGCGCCTGGTTGATATCGAGCAAGTCAGTTCGACGCACGCCAAGGTGACCCTTGAACCATTAGAGCGAGGCTTCGGCCATACTCTTGGTAACGCACTGCGCCGTATTCTGCTTTCGTCTATGCCGGGTTGTGCGGTAACAGAGGTTGAGATTGATGGTGTACTGCATGAGTACAGCACCAAAGAAGGTGTTCAGGAAGATATCCTAGAAATACTGCTCAACCTTAAAGGGTTGGCGGTAAAAGTTCATGGTAAAGATGAAGTTATTCTTACTTTGAGCAAATCTGGCATTGGCCCTGTTATTGCAGCCGATATCATCCATGACGGTGATGTCGAAATCGTCAAGCCGCAGCACGTTATCTGCCACCTTACAGACGAGAACGCATCTATTAATATGCGTATCAAAGTTCAGCGTGGTCGTGGTTATGTGCCGGCTTCTGCCCGAATTCATTCGGAAGAAGATGAGCGCCCTATCGGTCGCCTTTTAGTAGACGCGTGCTATAGCCCAGTTGAGCGTATTGCTTATAATGTGGAAGCAGCTCGTGTTGAACAGCGTACCGACTTGGATAAGCTGGTTATCGAGATGGAAACTAACGGTACTATCGATCCAGAAGAATCGATTCGCCGTGCAGCGACTATCCTGGCTGAACAGCTTGAAGCTTTTGTTGACTTACGTGATGTTCGTCAACCAGAAGTTAAAGAAGAGAAGCCAGAATTCGATCCTATCTTACTGCGCCCAGTAGACGATCTTGAATTGACTGTCCGCTCTGCTAACTGTCTGAAGGCAGAAGCAATCCACTACATCGGTGATCTGGTACAGCGTACTGAAGTTGAATTACTTAAGACGCCTAACCTTGGTAAGAAATCTCTTACTGAGATTAAAGACGTACTGGCGTCGCGTGGTTTATCTCTGGGCATGCGCCTTGAGAATTGGCCACCTGCAAGTATCGCTGATGAATAAGATCACAGGTTAAGGTTTTACTGAGAAGGATAAGGTCATGCGCCATCGTAAGAGTGGTCGTCAATTGAACCGCAACAGCAGCCATCGTCAGGCTATGTTTCGTAACATGGCAGGTTCTTTAGTTCGTCATGAGATAATCAAGACAACTTTGCCTAAAGCGAAAGAACTGCGTCGCGTCGTTGAGCCGCTGATTACTCTTGCCAAGACCGACAGCGTAGCTAATCGTCGTCTGGCATTCGCCCGTACTCGTGATAACGAAGTCGTGGCAAAACTGTTTACAGTATTAGGTCCGCGTTTTGCGAGCCGTGCAGGTGGTTACACTCGTATTCTGAAGTGTGGCTTCCGTGCTGGTGACAACGCTCCAATGGCTTACATTGAGCTTGTTGACCGTGCTGATTCTGAAACAGAAGCAGCAGCTGAATAATTTAATTATTATTTAGTGAAGCGAATAAAAAAACCGGATTTTTAATCCGGTTTTTTTACATCTATTGAAAATGATAGCTACTGAAACTGTTTTATAAAATAACTTATCAAGCCATACTCAAACCTTTCTATTTGTTATTCTATGCTTTTTTACCTACCCTTGTGTTGCATCATATCTATTTTTTATTATTTCAACATACTACTCTTTTTTGCCAAATAAGCTTCGCACTATATTTCAATTCTATTTTTTCGATTATTTGCTATGCTTATTCATAATCTATAGTGAGGAAGTGCTCCATGTATCGTATTGGACAGGTTGCAAAATTAGCGAATGTGACAACAGATACAATCCGTTTTTATGAAAAACAAGGATTGATGGATCATGACAGGCGAACAGAAGGTGGTTATCGCCTATATACAGAGCAAGATCTTCAACGTTTGCGTTTTATTCGTTATGCAAAAGAGTTGGGATTTACATTAGATGCGATTACAGAGCTACTTTCTATTCGTGTTGACCCTGCTCATCACACTTGTGTTGAATCAAAACATATTGTTGATGCAAGACTTGCTGAAGTTGAAATTCGCTTGAAAGAAATGGAAAAAATGCGAGATTCATTGAAGATGTTAAGTAATGCATGTTGTGGTAGCGCTCATGAAAGTACTTATTGTTCTATTCTTGAAATACTTGAATCTGGAGCCACAAAGCAATAATATCTGTACCGTATTACGTTTTATGTTCTTTAACAATTTAAGAGGTTTTTATGTCTAGTAAATATCAGCACCAGAAAGGTGTTATTAAAGATAATGCTTTAGCGGCACTTGTTCATGATCCACTATTTAGACAACGCGTGGAAAAGAATAAGAAAGGAAAAGGAAGTTATATGAGAAAAGCAAAACATGACAAGAAGGGTAACTGGGAGGCCAGTGATAACAAAAGATGTTTTCAATTGTTATCACTGGCCTTTTAGTTTTTATTTTTGCTGATTTTTTAATAAATCACGAATTTCTGTTAATAGAGTTTCTTCTGCGGAAGGAGCCGGGGGGGCTTTAGGTGCTTCTTCTGCTTGACGACGTGTCTTATTGATTAATTTGATTGCGCAGAATATAGCAAATGCAACAATGGCAAAGTCAAAAACAGTTTGAATGAACATACCATAATTTAGTACAACAGCAGGCACATCTCCACTTGCATCTCTTAATACAAGGCTAAACTGTTTAAAATCAATACCACCGATTAATAATCCTAATGGAGGCATGATAATATCAGCAACTAAAGATGAAACAATCTTACCGAAAGCTGCACCGATGATGACACCGACTGCCATATCAACAACGTTGCCTTTCATGGCAAATTCACGAAACTCTTTAAAAAAAGACATAACCACCCCTTATTTATCTCAATATAGATTTATTATGTAAAAATATAGTATCTAACATGATAATAATAGACCACTATAAGTAACAATCACTATTATTCTTATTTCTACGTAATCTTTATAAGAAAAATGGACTTGGCTGGAAAAGTTTTTCAACTTCAGGAACATATTTTTTATCAGTGATAAACATAATGACATGATCACCCTGTTCTATAGAGTGACTTGCGTTCGCAATAATAACATCTTGCTCTCTAACAATTGCACCGATGATGGTTCCTGGTGGTAGTTTTATATCTTGTATACGGCGACCAACAACTTTTGATGTATTTTCATCACCATGTGCAACGGCTTCGATCGCTTCTGCAACACCTCGTCGTAATGATGAAACGCTAACAATATCAGCTTTACGAACATGACCTAAAAGTGCAGAAATAGTTGCTTGTTGTGGCGATATTGCAATATCAATAACCCCACCTTGGACTAAATCAACATAAGCGCTACGCTGAATAAGTACCATTGCTTTTTTAGCACCCATTCTTTTTGCCAGCATCGCTGACATAATATTGGCTTCATCATCATTAGTCAGTGCGATAAAGACATCAATTTGTTCAATATGTTCTTCAGCAAGAAGCTCTTGATCTGATGCATCACCATAAAAAACGATGGTGTCATGGAGTAACTCTGCCAGTTCTGTGGCTCGTTGCTGATTATGTTCAATAAGTTTGACGCTATAATCTTTTTCTAATCTAGCCGCTAAACCAGCACCGACATTACCACCACCAACAATCATAATGCGTTTATAAGGTTTTTCTAATCGTTGTAATTCGCTCATTACCGCACGAATATGCTGAGATGCAACGACAAAGAAAACTTCATCTCCAGCTTCAATAATTGTGGAACCTTGAGGTCTGATAGGTCTATCTTGGCGAAAAATTGCAGCAACACGCGTATCAATATGTGGCATATGATCACGTAATGTTGATAACGCATTCCCAACGAGAGAACCGCCATAATACGCTTTTACCGCAACAATACTGACTTGACCATCGGCAAAATTAACAACTTGTAAGGCACCTGGGTATTGGATCAATTTATAAATATAATCAATAACCAAATGCTCTGGTGAAATTAAATAATCAATGGGAATAGCTTCTGGGAGAAAGAGTTTATCTGCTTCACGAACAAATTCAGAGGCACGGATCCGAGCAACTTTATTGGGCGTATTAAACAGAGTGTAAGCAACTTGGCACGCTATCATATTGGTTTCGTCAGAGTTGGTGACGGCAACCAGCATATCTGCATCTTCTGCACCGGCTTCTCTTAAGATCCTTGGGTGAGATCCATGTCCATTGACTACTCGTAAATCGAATTTATCTTGAAGTTGGCGTAAGCGATCTGCATTCGTGTCAACGACAGTAATATCATTATTCTCCCCGACAAGATTTTCAGCGAGAGTACCACCTACTTGACCAGCGCCTAAGATAATAATTTTCATTGTAATTTCTCAGAGTATTCGATTAACAAATAGAAAAGAAACGCAAGATCTGGGTGATCTTGCGTTGAAATAGTAGCGTTTTTTAGATCTGATATCATCTTTTATCACAAGATCATATTTTCTTGATCAATGCATAAAAGAAACCATCGCCACCTTTTTCTTCTGGTAAGCATTGGTACTGATAATCACACTGTGCATCTTTTGTTGATGCTAAAAATGCTTCAACTTGCTGTTTATTTTCTTCAGGTAAAATAGAGCAGGTTGCATATACCAACGTGCCACCAGATTTTAGGTATGGCCAAATAGCATGAAGGATCTCTTTTTGAATTTGAGCCAATTGCTCAATGTCGTCATTACGACGAAGCCATTTTATATCTGGGTGACGACGGATAACTCCTGTTGCTGAGCATGGTGCATCAAGAAGAACTCGGTCAAACTGCATGCCTGAACACCATTGTTCAGGATAACGACCATCACCACTTTTGACGACTGCATTAAGTTTTAAACGTGTAAGGTTCTCTTGTACACGCTTTAGACGTTGCTCATCTAGGTCGATAGCTAATACTTGAGCTTGCGGAGCTATCTCTAAAATATGTGTTGTTTTACCACCAGGTGCTGCACATAAATCAAGGATCTGTTCTTTATTTTCTGGTGCTAATAATTCAGCACAACGTTGAGCAGAACGATCTTGAACGGTTACCCAACCGTCAGCAAATCCAGGAAGAAGATTCACGTTGCATGGATTTTCTAAACGGATCGCGAAAGGGTGGCTATCATCAGCAATGGCGGGAATATTTTCATTTTCAAGTAATGTTAAATATTCTTCTCGAGAATGATGACGTTGATTTACACGTAACCACATTGGTGGTTTTTGGTTATTGCCTTCAACAATACTCATCCACTGCTCAGGATAAGCCTGTTTAATACGAGCAAGTAGCCATGATGGATGGAGAAAACGATTTTCGCTATTTTGAAAGCGTTCGTTCAGGATATTTTGTTGGCGTTGAAATTGACGTAACACACCGTTAATCAATCCTTTTAACTGTGGTTTTTTTAGTGCAACAGCGCCATTTACTGTCTCTGCTAAAGCTGCATGGGCAGGAATACGTGTATAAAGCAGCTGATATAAACCAACCATAATAAGGTAGTGCAAAATACGTTGTTTGCCTTTTAATGGTTTATCCATAAGCTGCTGAATAATCCATTCTAATTGTGGCAATGTACGTAATACGCCAAAGCAGATTTCTTGTAACAAGGGTTTATCTTTGTCTGAAATATTTTTCTGAAGTTCTGGTATGACAGTGCTTAGAGATAAGCCTTGGTCTAATACTTGGTTAATTGCTTTGGCTGCAATGCTACGTAAGTTGTATGACGTTTTCATGATGAGTTAACGTTTAATATTGAGCGCCAGAGATGTATTACATTGGCGTGAAAAAAGGAAAGCCCTGATAATAATGTTAGGTATCAGGGCTTATAATTATTATTGAATGATTTTTCCAGGAGTAAACCAATCTCGCTTGGAGTTTAAGAAATCAGCAGAAGCCATAGGTTTCTTACCCGATGGTTGCAATTCAGTGATATTTAGAATGCCGTTACCTGTCGCAATATAAATACCTGTTTTATCTGCTTTTAATAAGGTTCCTGCAGGTTTGTCTGTATTATCCGCTATAGCTTGTGCTTTCCATACTTTTACAGGTTGCTCGTCTAACATGAAAAAGCTCATTGGCCATGGATTGAATGCTCTTATACAACGTTCAATCTGTTCTGCTGATAATGACCAATCAATTTTTGCTTCTTCTTTAGATAATTTTTGTGCGTAATTCGCTAAATTATCATCTTGTTTTTCAGCTTTTATTTTACCTGAGGTAATAAGATCTAACGTAGTTGTTAGCGCTTTAGGCCCCAGTTCTGCAAGTTTTTCATAAAGTGATGCGCTGGTATCTTCATTCGTAATTGGGCATGATGCTTTATACAGCATATCGCCGGTATCTAAACCAACATCCATTTGCATAATTGTGATGCCTGTTTCTTTATCTCCCGCCCACAAAGAGCGTTGAATTGGTGCAGCACCACGCCATTTAGGAAGGAGAGATCCATGCACATTAAGGCAACCTAAACGCGGTATTTCAAGAACGGCTTTAGGTAAAATCATGCCATAAGCGACAACAATCATAATATCTGCTTGTTGTGCTGCTATCCACTCATGGTTCTCTTCTGGTTTTAAAGAGGCTGGTTGATAAACAGGAATATCATGAGTTAACGCCAGTTCCTTAACAGGGCTAATAGTCAGTTTCTTACCTCTTCCTGCGGGTTTATCTGGAGGAGTAAGTACTCCCACCACACGATGTTGAGTTGATAATAATGCAGCTAAATGTCGAGCTGCAAAATCGGGTGTTCCCGCAAAAATAATACGTAATGAATCAGACACGTTTTCTTCCTGTTTCAATTTAACTGTTACTGTCCTGTTTTAGCTCTTTTTTTATCTAGCTTATCGAGTTTTTCAACTTTTTGACGGATACGTTGGCGTTTTAATGGAGATAAATAATCTACAAATAGCTTGCCAACTAAATGATCCATTTCATGTTGAATGCAGATAGCTAATAAATCATTAGCTTCTAACTCAAAAGGTTGACCATTGTAATCAAGGGCTTTTATTTTTACATGCTCTGCACGAGGAATAAAAGCGCGTTGTTCTGGGATAGATAAACAGCCTTCTTCTATGCCTGTATCACCGTCGGCATCAAGAAGTTCTGGATTTATTAATACCAGTCTTTGATCTCTTGTTTCAGAGATATCAATGACGATAATGCGCTGGTGGATATTCACCTGTGTCGCGGCTAAACCGATACCTTCTTCCAAATACATCGTTTCAAACATATCATCGACAATTTTTTGAATTTCGGCATCAACTTTTTCGACTGGCTTTGCAATCGTGCGAAGGCGCTCGTCTGGATAATGTAATACGTGTAACACTGCCATAATTTATTCGGACTGTTTCTAAAATGTGAATAGGATTTAACGTCTATTCTAGACATTTATTGTCTAGATTGACAGTATTTGGTGTGTTTAGCATTCACCCTGTTTGCTAAAAACAATATTAGGATAATGCATGGATGCTAGAGAAATATGGATAAGGCTTAATGCTGTTTCAAGACTACCTATTAATAAAGCGATTCAAATTGCAAGGTATCTACAATCTTTGACTCAGTTAAATCAAAGACTATTAATAGGTTGTGGTCTA
Organism: Proteus sp. CD3; assembly: GCF_008808075.1. Lineage (NCBI taxonomy): Bacteria > Pseudomonadati > Pseudomonadota > Gammaproteobacteria > Enterobacterales > Morganellaceae > Proteus > Proteus sp. CD3. The sequence goes on from NZ_CP019686.1 coordinate 3,938,897, forward strand.
TCAGAACAACAAAGTTATCAATTCTTAAGACTTCACGCAAATGCTGTCAACGATACATTAAAGTGGTTAGATAAAAACGAATCATCATTATTAACAATTATAGATTCAGATTATCCATCTTTATTAAAACAAATTTCATCACCGCCACTTTTGCTTTTTGTTGCAGGAAATAAGCAGTATTTAAAAAGCACACAAATTGCATTAATTGGTAGTCGAGTTGCTACACCTTATGGTTCCAAATGGGCAACTTATTTTGCACAGGAATTAGTAAAGAAAGAACTCACCATTACAAGTGGGTTAGCTCAAGGTATTGATGGTATAGGGCATCGAAGTGCATTAAAGAATAATGGTATTACTATTGCTGTACTAGGAAGTGGCTTAGCACAGATTTATCCGTCATTCCATCGCACTCTTGCAACACAAATAAAAGAATCCGGTCTTATTATTTCTGAACATTTACCTATGACGCCCCCTTTAGCGCGCCATTTTCCTCAACGTAACCGGATTATTAGTGGGCTAAGTGCTGCACTACTTATTGTCGAAGCAGGAATTAAAAGCGGTTCTTTAATAACAGCAAATTATGCTTTGCAACAAGGTAAAGAGCTGTTTGTGTTACCTGGATTATTAGGCGATGACCATTTTGAAGGTAATCATCAGCTTATTAAACAAGGTGCAAATTTAGCATCGTCACCTGAAGATATTCTGGAATATTTAAATAGCTCTTTGCAGTGGCTTACTAGTGATAGTGAGTATCAACAAAAAATAACAACAGAAGAATATGCAACGTTTACCAATAATGAAAAACGAGAGGCGAAAACAGAGCAACTTACACCAGAACAATTTACACTTGAACAACAACACGCAATGGATGTGATATTGCCTTTTCTACGTTTTAATAAAGCAGTACCTATTGATATCATTGCTCAGGATAGTGGATTATCAACTTCTGAATTAGCTCCTCTTTTATTAGAACTTGAGCTTATTGAAAAAGTCGCTATTGTGGCTGGTGGTTATACTCGATTGGAATAAGTGTAATGAGGTAAAACAATGGCAAAGAATATGCCGTTTACACAGCAACCTGAACAGGGAAAATGTCCTGAATGTGGTAGTGCATTAGTGATGAAAAATGGAGGGCATGGTCCTTTTTTAGGATGCTCTAATTATCCTGATTGCCACTATATTAAAACACTGAAACCACAAGGTGATGGGCAAATTATTAAAGTGTTAGAAGGACAACCTTGTAAGTGCTGTGGTGCTGATTTAGTTTTACGTCAGGGTAAATTTGGGATGTTTATTGGTTGTAGCAATTATCCTGAGTGTGAACATATAGAGCAAATTGATAAACCTGATGAAACCGTTATACCTTGTCCTCAATGTAAAAAAGGGAAATTATTACAGCGTAAGTCTCGGTTTGGTAAGATATTTTATGCTTGCAACCAATATCCAGAATGCCAATTTGTATTAAATAACAAACCTGTTAATGGTGAATGCGAACATTGTCACTATCCATTATTGATGGAAAAAAGGTCTTCTCAAGGAGTAAGATTGGTGTGCGCCAGCAAATTATGTGGAAAGCAACAAACAAAAAGAGAAGAACATGAATAATGAAGCATCACCTGTAAGCAATACTATTATAGAAGCATTAAAAAATAATAAAGTTATCGCATATCCAACAGAAGCTGTATTTGGGGTCGGTTGTGATCCTGATAGCGAGCATGCTGTTATGGCGCTATTAATGTTAAAACAACGTTCAATTGATAAAGGGCTAATTTTAATTGCTGATAATTATGAGCAATTGAAACCTTATATTGATGATAGTGCATTGACACAAACTCAACGAGACAGAATGTTTGCATCTTGGCCGGGACCCATTACATGGGTTATTCCTGCTAAATCAACGACGCCAAAATGGTTAACTGGAAAATTTGCATCTTTAGCCGTAAGAGTAACAGATCATCCAGTTGTTAAAGAGCTATGTTTAGCTTATGGAAAACCTTTAGTGTCAACGAGTGCTAACTTAAGTGGATTACCACCATGTCGTACAGTTGAAGAAGTAAGAGAACAATTTGAGGATACAATTCCTATCGTTGAAGGAAATGTTGGTGGTAGACAGAATCCTTCTGAAATTCGAGATGCATTAACAGGTGAATTGTACCGACAAGGGTGATTGTGATGGAAAAATATTTAGTGATGGGAAACCCTATCGAGCATAGTCAGTCTCCTTTCATTCACCAATTTTTTTCAAAACAAACAGGAATAGAGTATGGCTATGGACGCTTACTTGTTCCTTTAGGTGAATTTAATAAAACCGCTTCACATTTTTTTTCTAATGGGGGGCGAGGTGCTAATGTTACTGTTCCTTTTAAAGAAGATGCATTCCGCTTTGTGGATAAATTAACAGATAGAGCAAAAGCATGTGGCGCAGTTAACTCTATTGTTAAATTAGACGATGGATCACTTCTTGGTGATAACACTGATGGACAAGGACTTATTCTAGATTTAGCGAGGCTCGATTTTATCGTTCCTAATAAGGTTAAATCCGTCTTAGTGATTGGTGCTGGTGGCGCAACAAGAGGAATACTACTTCCACTACTTGATTATGATTGTGATATTACTTTAACCAATCGCACATTTGCTAAAGCCGAGCAATTAGTAAAAGAGTTTAGTGAATTTGGAACGATCAGAGCAATAGCTGCTGAAGATGTTGCTGATAAACATTACGATTTAATTATAAATGCATCTGCATCTAGTATGACTAATGATTTACCACCGATCCCTAATGATGTTTATGGCTTTGAAACAGCGTGCTATGACCTTTATTATCAAACTGGAATGACTTCATTTCTATATAACGCGTTGAAACATGGAAGTACGCGTTTATCAGATGGATTAGGTATGTTAGTAGGGCAAGCGGCTTATGCATTTGAATTGTGGTATGAACTTGTACCAGATATTAATCCCGTCCTTAATGTATTAAGAGAAAGATTGAATAAATGAACCAATCCATTCAATTTCCAGATCGTGAAATATGGCTAGCTGAGAGTAGAAAAGTTCTTTTTCCTATAATGATCAACGGAATGCTTTTTGATTGTCAAATTACAGAGCAAGAGCTTATAGAGCGTTTTGGTAATGGTGAGGGGATTTTATTATTTAAACAAAATCGCTGGGACATTGAAGAAGAATTTGAAGAGTTGGTAACAGAGCATGAGTTATCAACTCTTCATCCGATCTATTCTTTATCAATGGCAGATTGATAAGTGGCTAGATAGTTATTTTTCCACCCAACATAATTATTCGCAGAATAGATAAAGTGCTCTATTTCTGCGGGTGAAAGTGGGCGAACCTTTTTCACTGGACTTCCTAAGTAAAGAAAACCGCTTTCAAGTCGCTTTCCGGGTGGAACTAAACTACCTGCACCAATCATTACATCGTCTTCAATAATTGCACCATCAAGTAAAATAGAACCCATTCCTACTAAAACACGATTTCCGATTGTGCACCCGTGTAGCATTGCTTTGTGCCCCACAGTAACGTTATCACCAATAATAAGAGGAAAACCTTCAGGATCATTGGATGAGATGTGAGTGACATGAAGAACCGAACCATCTTGAATATTTGATCTTTTCCCAATACTTACGTAATTCACATCACCACGAATAACAACCATAGGCCAAATACTGACATCTTCGCTAATGCGTACATCTCCAATCACAGTTGCTGTTTCATCAATAAAAACATCTTTATCAATAGAAGGTGAAAGGTGTAAATAATTCCTGATTGTTGATTTCCCCATAATTTAACCTCGTACTTAGTTTCACTTTATAATAAGAAAAGCATAGCAGTGGATGGTGGGGGCTGGCGAGATCAATGATTTTTATGATGCATTACTATAAAAATCGATAATAAAAGAGAAAGTAGAGCAATAGAGTGTGATTGATAGAATATACCGAATAGACAATAACAAGATAAAGCGTATATTTTTTGTACGCAAGAAGTGTTTTTCGTATCAAAAATAGACGTAAAGTTCAAAAAGAGAACGAACAGAAAAAAAATTGAAATAAACACTTGCGCTAATCCGAGATCTCCCTATAATGCGCATCCACTGACCGGCGATGAGCAAACAACAAGCCACGCAGGACGGTGAAGAGAAAAGAAAAAAGTTTGAAAAAACTCTTGACTCTTCAGAGGGATAATGTAATATACGCCTCCTCGCAACAACGCAGAAGGCCGGAAACGGCAGCGAATGTTGCACTGCTCTTTAACAAATTATCAGACAATCTGTGTGGGCACTCGCAGAGACGATATCTTCTAAAATATTAGATGTATCAAGTCTTGAAGAGTGAACAACAAAAGTAAATTCATTTATGAATAGCTAAGTTTTCGATTTCTTTGAGCATCAAACACTTTTAATTGAAGAGTTTGATCATGGCTCAGATTGAACGCTGGCGGCAGGCCTAACACATGCAAGTCGAGCGGTAACAGGGGAAAGCTTGCTTTCTTGCTGACGAGCGGCGGACGGGTGAGTAATGTATGGGGATCTGCCCGATAGAGGGGGATAACTACTGGAAACGGTAGCTAATACCGCATGACGTCTACGGACCAAAGCAGGGGCTCTTCGGACCTTGCGCTATCGGATGAACCCATATGGGATTAGCTAGTAGGTGAGGTAATGGCTCACCTAGGCGACGATCTCTAGCTGGTCTGAGAGGATGATCAGCCACACTGGGACTGAGACACGGCCCAGACTCCTACGGGAGGCAGCAGTGGGGAATATTGCACAATGGGCGCAAGCCTGATGCAGCCATGCCGCGTGTATGAAGAAGGCCTTAGGGTTGTAAAGTACTTTCAGCGGGGAGGAAGGTGATAAAGTTAATACCTTTATCAATTGACGTTACCCGCAGAAGAAGCACCGGCTAACTCCGTGCCAGCAGCCGCGGTAATACGGAGGGTGCAAGCGTTAATCGGAATTACTGGGCGTAAAGCGCACGCAGGCGGTCAATTAAGTCAGATGTGAAAGCCCCGAGCTTAACTTGGGAATTGCATCTGAAACTGGTTGGCTAGAGTCTTGTAGAGGGGGGTAGAATTCCACGTGTAGCGGTGAAATGCGTAGAGATGTGGAGGAATACCGGTGGCGAAGGCGGCCCCCTGGACAAAGACTGACGCTCAGGTGCGAAAGCGTGGGGAGCAAACAGGATTAGATACCCTGGTAGTCCACGCTGTAAACGATGTCGATTTAGAGGTTGTGGTCTTGAACCGTGGCTTCTGGAGCTAACGCGTTAAATCGACCGCCTGGGGAGTACGGCCGCAAGGTTAAAACTCAAATGAATTGACGGGGGCCCGCACAAGCGGTGGAGCATGTGGTTTAATTCGATGCAACGCGAAGAACCTTACCTACTCTTGACATCCAGAGAATCCTTTAGAGATAGAGGAGTGCCTTCGGGAACTCTGAGACAGGTGCTGCATGGCTGTCGTCAGCTCGTGTTGTGAAATGTTGGGTTAAGTCCCGCAACGAGCGCAACCCTTATCCTTTGTTGCCAGCACGTAATGGTGGGAACTCAAAGGAGACTGCCGGTGATAAACCGGAGGAAGGTGGGGATGACGTCAAGTCATCATGGCCCTTACGAGTAGGGCTACACACGTGCTACAATGGCAGATACAAAGAGAAGCGACCTCGCGAGAGCAAGCGGAACTCATAAAGTCTGTCGTAGTCCGGATTGGAGTCTGCAACTCGACTCCATGAAGTCGGAATCGCTAGTAATCGTAGATCAGAATGCTACGGTGAATACGTTCCCGGGCCTTGTACACACCGCCCGTCACACCATGGGAGTGGGTTGCAAAAGAAGTAGGTAGCTTAACCTTCGGGAGGGCGCTTACCACTTTGTGATTCATGACTGGGGTGAAGTCGTAACAAGGTAACCGTAGGGGAACCTGCGGTTGGATCACCTCCTTACCTAAGAGATACGTGTTATGTGCAGTGCTCACACAGATTGTCTGATGAAGAACGAGCAAAAGCGCGTCTGCGAAGCTGACTGAAGTCCCCTTCGTCTAGAGGCCTAGGACACCGCCCTTTCACGGCGGTAACAGGGGTTCGAATCCCCTAGGGGACGCCAATTGCGCGGTATGAGTGAAAGGCGTACCACACTATAGTCTGATAAGAATCAGAGAATAGTTAAGATAATTCGCATGAGTTATTTTACCTATTATGCTCTTTAACAATCTGGAACAAGCTGAAAAATTGAAAACAAATCAATATATCACCGAGGTATATTGATGAGTCTCTCAAAATCTCAAGCTTTGAATGTGTTTTTGACATCAAAGTGGGATGAGCGAGCAATTTACAGTTCGAGGCGGCCAGCGCACAGCAAGCGCAGCATACTAAAGTATGTGAGCATTGCGAGCACTGCCCAACGATGAAATGTAATCTGCGCAGCCATCACCACCAAGAGAGTCATCGAAAAAGACACCTTCGGGTTGTGAGGTTAAGCGAATAAGCGTACACGGTGGATGCCTAGGCAATCAGAGGCGATGAAGGACGTGCTAATCTGCGATAAGCGTCGGTAAGGTGATATGAACCGTTATACCCGACGATTTCCGAATGGGGAAACCCAATATCCAATGGATATTATCATTAACTGAATACATAGGTTAATGAAGCGAACCGGGAGAACTGAAACATCTCAGTACCCCGAGGAAAAGAAATCAACCGAGATTCCCCTAGTAGCGGCGAGCGAACGGGGAACAGCCCAGAGTCTTAATCAACAGCAGCATCAGGAGAACGGTCTGGAAAGTCCGGCAGTAAAGGGTGATAGCCCCGTATCTGAAGATGCTGTTATTGTGAACTCGACGAGTAGGGCGGGACACGTGTTATCCTGTCTGAATATGGGGGGACCATCCTCCAAGGCTAAATACTCCTGATTGACCGATAGTGAACCAGTACCGTGAGGGAAAGGCGAAAAGAACCCCGGCGAGGGGAGTGAAAAAGAACCTGAAACCGTGTACGTACAAGCAGTAGGAGCCTCTTCGTGAGGTGACTGCGTACCTTTTGTATAATGGGTCAGCGACTTATATTCTGTAGCAAGGTTAACCGTATAGGGGAGCCGTAGGGAAACCGAGTCTTAACTGGGCGAATGAGTTGCAGGGTATAGACCCGAAACCCGGTGATCTATCCATGGGCAGGTTGAAGGTTGGGTAACACTAACTGGAGGACCGAACCGACTAATGTTGAAAAATTAGCGGATGACTTGTGGATGGGGGTGAAAGGCCAATCAAACCGGGAGATAGCTGGTTCTCCCCGAAAGCTATTTAGGTAGCGCCTCGTGAACTCATCTTCGGGGGTAGAGCACTGTTTCGACTAGGGGGTCATCCCGACTTACCAACTCGATGCAAACTGCGAATACCGAAGAATGTTATCACGGGAGACACACGGCGGGTGCTAACGTCCGTCGTGAAGAGGGAAACAACCCAGACCGCCAGCTAAGGTCCCAAAGTCATGGTTAAGTGGGAAACGAAGTGGGAAGGCTCAGACAGCCAGGATGTTGGCTTAGAAGCAGCCATCATTTAAAGAAAGCGTAATAGCTCACTGGTCGAGTCGGCCCGCGCGGAAGATGTAACGGGGCTAAACCATGCACCGAAGCTGCGGCAGCGACACTATGTGTTGTTGGGTAGGGGAGCGTTCTGTAAGCCTGCGAAGGTGTACTGTGAGGTATGCTGGAGGTATCAGAAGTGCGAATGCTGACATAAGTAACGATAATGCGGGTGAAAAACCCGCACGCCGGAAGACCAAGGGTTCCTGTCCAACGTTAATCGGGGCAGGGTGAGTCGACCCCTAAGGCGAGGCTGAAAAGCGTAGTCGATGGGAAACGGGTTAATATTCCCGTACTGGTGGTAACTGCGATGGGGGAACGGAGAAGGCTAGGTTGTCCGGGCGACGGTCGTCCCGGTTCAAGCATGTAGGCAGAGTGATTAGGCAAATCCGGTCACTTAATGCTGAGGTGTGATGACGAGCCACTAAGGTGGTGAAGCAATTGATGCCCTGCTTCCAGGAAAAGCCTCTAAGCTTCAGGTTACCAACAATCGTACCCCAAACCGACACAGGTGGTCAGGTAGAGAATACTCAGGCGCTTGAGAGAACTCGGGTGAAGGAACTAGGCAAAATGGTGCCGTAACTTCGGGAGAAGGCACGCTGGCGGTAAGTGAAGTCCCTCGCGGACAGAGCCGAAGCCAGTCGAAGATACCAGCTGGCTGCAACTGTTTATTAAAAACACAGCACTGTGCAAACACGAAAGTGGACGTATACGGTGTGACGCCTGCCCGGTGCTGGAAGGTTAATTGATGGGGTTATCCTTAGGGAGAAGCTCTTGATCGAAGCCCCAGTAAACGGCGGCCGTAACTATAACGGTCCTAAGGTAGCGAAATTCCTTGTCGGGTAAGTTCCGACCTGCACGAATGGCGTAATGATGGCCAGGCTGTCTCCACCCGAGACTCAGTGAAATTGAACTCGCTGTGAAGATGCAGTGTACCCGCGGCAAGACGGAAAGACCCCGTGAACCTTTACTATAGCTTGACACTGAACATTGAGCCTTGATGTGTAGGATAGGTGGGAGACTTTGAAGTGTGGACGCCAGTCTGCATGGAGTCAACCTTGAAATACCACCCTTTAACGTTTGATGTTCTAACCTAGGTCCATAATCTGGATCGGGGACCGTGTCTGGTGGGTAGTTTGACTGGGGCGGTCTCCTCCTAAAGAGTAACGGAGGAGCACGAAGGTTGGCTAAGCATGGTCGGACATCATGCGGTTAGTGCAAAGGCATAAGCCAGCTTGACTGTGAGAGTGACGGCTCGAGCAGGTACGAAAGTAGGTCTTAGTGATCCGGTGGTTCTGAATGGAAGGGCCATCGCTCAACGGATAAAAGGTACTCCGGGGATAACAGGCTGATACCGCCCAAGAGTTCATATCGACGGCGGTGTTTGGCACCTCGATGTCGGCTCATCACATCCTGGGGCTGAAGTAGGTCCCAAGGGTATGGCTGTTCGCCATTTAAAGTGGTACGCGAGCTGGGTTTAGAACGTCGTGAGACAGTTCGGTCCCTATCTGCCGTGGGCGTTGGAAGATTGAGAGGGGTTGCTCCTAGTACGAGAGGACCGGAGTGAACGCACCACTGGTGTTCGGGTTGTCATGCCAATGGCATTGCCCGGTAGCTAAGTGCGGAAGAGATAACCGCTGAAAGCATCTAAGCGGGAAACTTGCCTCGAGATGAGTCTTCCCTGTCACCTTGAGTGACCTAAAGGAACGTTTAAGACTAAGACGTTGATAGGCTGGGTGTGTAAGCGTAGCGATACGTTGAGCTAACCAGTACTAATGAACCGTGAGGCTTAACCTGACAACACCGAAGGTGTTTTGTCTGAGAGACGAAGAGTAGATGAAGTAGGCTTGTTTAAGATTGCATATTGCTGGTTACTGAGGAAGAAACGACAGTAACGGGTAATAAAACCGAATTTGCTTGGCGGCCATAGCGCAGCGGACCCACCTGAATCCATGCCGAACTCAGAAGTGAAACGTTGTAGCGCCGATGGTAGTGTGGGGTCTCCCCATGTGAGAGTAGGGAACTGCCAGGCATCAATTAAAGCGTTAGTGTTAAATAACATTAATCGCGCAAAGAATACGCGGAGCGGTAGTTCAGTTGGTTAGAATACCTGCCTGTCACGCAGGGGGTCGCGGGTTCGAGTCCCGTCCGTTCCGCCAACTATTTAGGGGCGTAGTTCAATTGGTAGAGCACCGGTCTCCAAAACCGGGTGTTGGGAGTTCGAGCCTCTCCGCCCCTGCCAGTTACCAATTAAGTAATAACAAAATTTATACTTCTTTGTAGCCCAGTTAATTAACTGGGCTTTTTGTTATCTATATATTCTCAATATTTACTGCGCTAAATTCCCATCGACTAACCTGCCAATGTGCTTCTTTTACTAATATCTATCAGTAATATTTCCCGTTATATGTAATAAAAATTCTAGCGATAAAGCTTAAACCCAAGAGTAATTTGTTAATATCATGAATAACTATGGTGTGGATTTAAGCTTTATTGATGATTTATCGGCTGTTTTAATAGCTGTTGTATTAATACTTGTTGATCACTCGTATTTAGCCAAACTGCAAATAAAGGTTTTTGAATAATTTCTGTTGAGGCAGGAGCTAAATCTGAATAGAGATCTAGCCAATGTGTAGGTAGAAATGCAACTGCTTGCGTTGTTTTCATTAACTGATAAGCAATCATTGCGGAGTTAGTGGTTAAAATAGGATCAATTTTCTGCACGGCACCACTAGGAAGAAAAGGCTGAAAATCAGCGCTCCATTCAATTTTGATAAATTGTGCTATTTCTTCGGTTTTATTTGATGCAATTTTCATCAACTGAAAAGTAATATCGCCAATAATTTTACTTTCTAATTCATCCATCTTTGGTGCTTCAGTCGTAAAAAGAAGATCTAGCTCTCTTGCATGAAGTTGTTTTACAAGAGATTGCCTTGTAGAGACTCTAGATTCGATTTTAAGCTCTTTTCTTTCTAGATAAGATTCCTGTAACCAAGATGTTAGATATGCTTCCCAGAGCGATGCTGTGGCTCCAATTGATAGCTCCGAATGTTGAGAAGCATGGCTAATCTCTTTTTTAGCGAGAAGCCATGTATTCATTAACGATTCAGCATAGGGGATCAGTCTTTCACCCGCGACAGTTAGACGAATATTATTACGATGGCGAGTAAATAGATTTGTGCCTAATTGTGTTTCCAATTGTCGTATTCTAAAACTAACCGCAGACTGCGTTAAATAAAGAGATTCAGCGGCTCGTCCAAAGTGTCTAGTCTTACTGACTTCCAAAAAGGTTTTCAGTAATTCGGTATCCACATCTATCTCCAAAAAAATTTGTCGTTACGATTTAAATATTTTGTTTTACAGAACCGCATGACTATCTAATACTCCGCGCCATAAGTATGACGATAGAGAATTAGGAGTGTGTCAGATGGCAGAAAGTTTTATCACGACTAATCGTTTTTTTGACAATAAACATTATCCGCGTGGTTTTTCTCGTCATGGCGATTTCACTATCAAGGAATCCCAGATATTGGAACGTCATGGTCAAGCCTTTAATGAGCTTGATTTAGGCAAACGAGAGCCTACAACTGAAGCGGAAAAATTATTTGTTGCCATGTGTCGTGGCGAACGAGAAGCAGCAACGGTCGAAGAAAAAATTTGGAAGAAGTATACAAGTCGTATAAGTCGTCCAAAACGTTTTCATACATTATCGGGTGGAAAGCCGCAGCTCGATCCATCTGATGACTATACCGACTCTGATGACTAATATCATTAGTTTTAGTTAAAAGGAGCGTTTTTTCGCTCCTTTTTATTTATCCATCTAGTTGCTTTTGTAAATAGATCATTAATCTATCCATTGCACGAAAGCTTAGTGCTTCAATTAAATGATTTCTCTGTATTTTCTCTTCATTTGCAAGATCTGCAATAGTCCTCGATACTCTTAAAATTTTATGCCAAGCCCGTATCGATAATCCTAATTTATTAAGCGTATCTTCAAGAAAAGTTGCATCACTGGTATTCAATGAGCAATAACATTCAATCTCTTTTCCGGTTAAATAAGTATTCACTTTTCCACATCGTGCAAATTGTCTTTCTCTTGCCTTTAGAACACGCTCTCTAATTGTCGTACTCGTTTCTGTGGTAAATGTAGGATGAATAAGTGCGCCTTGAGGAAGAAGTGGCATTTCGACAGATAAATCAAACCTATCTAAAAAAGGTCCAGAAACCTTGCTTAAATAGCGCAGGATTTGCTTTATTGGTACTCGATTGTGACTACCTTGATAATGTCCTGTAGGGCTTGGATTTAATGCACCGACCAATAATACATTAGCAGGGTAGCTTATTTTGGCTTTTGCGCGTGAAATAGTAATTTCTCTAGCATCTAGAGGTTCACGCAATGCATCGAGTACACGGCGCTCGAATTCAGGTAGTTCATCTAAAAATAAAATACCGTGATGTGCTAATGTAATTTCTCCCGGTTTAGGAAGAGAGCCTCCTCCTGTTAAAGCAACAGCAGAGGAAGTATGGTGAGGCGCTCTAAATGGTCTTGTAGGCCACTTTCTTTCATTAAATGTCACTCCTCTTAAGCTACTAATGATTAATACATCAAGTGCTTCTTTAGCAGTTAAAGGTGGAAGAAGCGTACTTATCCTTTGTGCTAACATTGTTTTGCCTGTTCCAGGTGGTCCAAGAAATAAAATGTTGTGATTTCCTGCTGCTGTGATTTCTGCTGCCCTTTTTGCATTATTTTGACCAATTATATCGCTCATATCTTTATTATTTTGATTTTCAATTTCATCATTAATAATAAAATTTTCTGTTTCAATTAATGGTGTATTATTTTCTAGATGATGGCAAATCTCTAAAAGATGAGAGGCTAATAAAGCCGACTTATTAGGTAATAATGAAACTTCAGTTTGATGTTCTGTTGATACAATACTTATTCGATGATCTTTTGATGCACTAAGAATTGATGGAATAACTGCATTAACGCGGTGTAATTTTCCAGAAAGTGCAAGCTCTCCAATAAACTCATAACGCTCTAATTTATTTGATATTAATTGTTCTGAGGCAATGAGTATTGCCAGTGCAATAGGTAAATCATAACGCGCACCTTCTTTGGGTAAATCAGCGGGTGAAAGATTAATCGTTATTCTTTTTGCAGGATAAGTATATCCGCTATTAATTAATGCACTTCTTACTCTATCTTTTGCTTCTTTTACGACAGTTTCAGGTAATCCAACTAATGTTAATCCGGGTAATCCCTGACTAATATGAGCCTCGATAGTAATAAGCGGAGCTGATATTCCTAAAGAGGCACGCGTATATATTATTGCTAATGCCATTTTTTATTCTCCATTATTTTTTTCTTTTTAAATTGTTTTTTCTTTTTTGTTAAATGAAGAATTAAATAAATGCGAGATATCTCGAAAATAATCTAATGCATTGAAATATAATGATTAATAAATTTATCTATTAATTTAGTAAATTAATATAAATATAATAAAAAATATCATTGATTCTTAACTTGGAATAGTAAATTGTAATAGTAGAAAAAACAAAATAACGCGTTCCTTCTTAGTATTAATAACTAAAAAATAAATATTTTATAGATGAATGCTCTGGTAAGAGTTTGCGATATAAAAAAGTATATAAAATTCATTATGTTATAATTATTTTTAAAATAAACGTTGTCAATTCTAAAATATCATGATAACTCTAAAAGGACAGAGTGAAAGAAAACACAACACAACATTACAAACATACATTTTAAATAAGAAAAGAAGTTATAAAACTATGAATACTATCGTCCTAGTGATTAGCCTAATTATTGTCAGCGTGGTGGTGATTATTAACCCACCGTGCGGGGCTGCACTAGGACGAAGAAAGGCTAACTAAACTAGCCGGATCTCTTAAAAACCCCCGCACCGAAAGGCGCGGGGGTTTTTTTTGAGCCTGAGTTTGAAAAAGAGATTAAATAGAAAATAAATTCAAATTAAATTCAAATTAAACAAGAAGTTAAGATGGCAGGGTGAAAGGATGAATGGAGCACAGTGGTTAGTACAGGCATTACGAAAACATCAAGTCGAAACAGTCTTTGGTTATCCTGGCGGTGCAATCATGCCTGTCTACGATGCCCTTTATGATGGCGGTGTTGAACATGTTTTATGTCGCCATGAACAAGGTGCTGCAATTGCTGCTATTGGTTTTGCTCGCTCTACAGGTACGACAGGTATTTGTATCGCGACATCAGGCCCAGGCGCTACTAATGTTATCACTGGCCTTGCTGATGCATTGTTAGATTCTGTGCCTGTTGTTGCTATCACTGGGCAAGTTGCTTCTAATTTAATTGGTACTGATGCATTCCAAGAAATTGATGTTTTAGGGCTTTCATTAGCGTGTACAAAACACAGTTTTTTAGTTTCGACCGTTGATGAATTACCAAGAGTGTTATCAGAGGCATTTTCTATTGCATCTCAAGGTCGCCCTGGACCTGTTTTAATTGATATTCCTAAAGATGTTCAATTGGCCGATGCTTCCCATTTATCAAGTTATGAATTACCAGAAGAGCAAGAATTTCCTTATCCAACACAAGAGCTGGCTCAAGCTAAGCAGATGTTAGCGCAGGCACAAAAACCGATTTTGTATGTAGGTGGTGGTGTTGCCATGAGTAATGCGGTGGAAACGTTAAGAGAATTTGTGAAGCAAACAGAAATGCCCGTTGTGTCCACTTTAAAAGGGTTAGGTTGTGCTGATGCATTAGATGCTAATTATTTAGGTATGTTAGGTATGCATGGCACTAAAGCGGCAAATTATGCCGTTCAGCGTAGTGATTTATTAATCGCGGTTGGTGCGCGTTTTGACGATCGCGTTACTGGGCGATTAAACACTTTTGCACCTAATGCCAAGGTTATTCATATCGATATCGACCATGCAGAATTAAATAAATTGAAACAGGCACATGTTGCGTTATTAGGTGATGCAAAAGTGTTATTGCCTGCTTTAACTCAGCCATTATCTATCGCTGCTTGGCAACAAGAAGTACAAGAATTAAAAGCAGAATATGCATGGCGCTATGATCATCCAGGCTCTGCAATTTATGCACCGTTATTATTAAAACAATTATCAGATGCAAAACCTGAAAATACGATTGTGACAACAGATGTTGGCCAACATCAAATGTGGTCTGCACAACATATGACATTTGATGCACCTGAAAACTTTATCACCTCAAGTGGTTTAGGCACGATGGGGTTTGGTATCCCTGCGGCTGTGGGCGCTCAAATTGCTAGGCCTGATGCATGTGTTATCTGCGTATCAGGTGATGGCTCTTTTATGATGAATGTGCAGGAGTTGGGCACCATTAAGCGTAAGCAATTACCGATCAAATTGGTGTTATTAGATAACCAACGTCTTGGTATGGTCCGTCAATGGCAAGAGCTGTTTTTTGAACAACGTTATAGCGAAACAATTTTAACCGATAACCCAGACTTTGTTGCCTTGGCAAACGCTTTTGATATTCCGGGGCAACGTATTACAGAAAAAGCACAAGTTGCTGATGCAATAAAATGTTTATTAGAGAGCGATGGTCCTTACTTATTACAGGTATCTATCGATGACGCTGAAAATGTCTGGCCTTTAGTCCCGCCGGGCGCAAGTAATGATGAGATGATGGAGAAATCAAAATGAACCAACACAATATCACAATTGAAGCCCGTTTTTGTCCAGAGATCTTAGAACGTATCCTGAGAGTTATTCGTCATCGTGGTTTTCATATATGCTCGATGAATATGAATGTCACTGAGAGCAACAATATTAATTTAAGCCTGACGGTGAGTAGTCAGCGACCATTAGAACTTCTGTGCAGCCAGTTAACAAAATTAGCTGATGTTGCAGGTATTCAAGTATCACATCAACAGAAAGAAAAATTACGATTCATGAATGCACTAAGTGCCATGTAAGGATAAAAGAATGACAAAGCAAGCTGATTATATTTGGTTTAACGGTGAAATGGTTCCATGGGCTGAGGCAAAGGTTCATGTGATGTCTCACGCATTGCATTATGGTACTTCCGTATTTGAAGGTGTGCGTTGTTACAATTCTCATAAAGGCCCTGTGGTTTTTCGCCATCGTGAACATATGCAACGTTTACATGACTCAGCCAAAATCTACCGTATGCCTGTTGAGCAAAGCGTTGATGAGTTAATGGAAGCCTGTCGTGAAACCTTACGTAAAAACAAATTAGTCAGTGCTTATATTCGTCCATTAGTTTTTATTGGCGATGTCGGTATGGGGGTGAATCCGCCAGCTGGTTATAAAACAGATGTGATCATCGCTGCATTCCCATGGGGAGCTTATCTCGGTGAAGAAGCTTTAGATAAAGGTATTGATGCAATGGTTTCTTCTTGGCATCGTGCTGCGCCAAATACTATTCCAACAGCAGCAAAAGCTGGCGGCAACTATCTATCTTCACTGTTAGTGGGAAGCGAAGCTCGCCGCCATGGTTATCAAGAAGGGATTGCATTAGATGTGCATGGCTATTTATCAGAAGGTGCAGGTGAAAACCTATTTGAAGTAAAAGACGGTGTTATTTTTACACCTCCATTTACTTCATCAGCATTACCGGGGATCACGCGTGATGCCATCATCAAATTAGCAAAAGATCTCGGCTATGAAGTGCGTGAACAAGTGCTTTCTCGTGAATCACTTTATCTTGCAGATGAAGTCTTTATGTCAGGTACAGCGGCAGAGATAACGCCAGTACGTAGTGTTGATGGCATTCAAGTAGGTATCGGACGTTGTGGTCCTGTGACCAAAGCAATTCAAAAAGCATTCTTTGGTCTGTTCACTGGTGAGACAGAAGATAAATACGGCTGGTTAGATCCAATCAATTCATAAACATAATCAAATAAATTTGTTTAGCGGGTAGCGCGTTCCCTACTCGCTTTCTTTATCGCAGGAGTGTGAAAAATGCCTAAATACCGTTCAGCGACAACGACACATGGTCGTAATATGGCTGGAGCCCGTGCCTTATGGCGTGCAACAGGAATGACTGATGCTGATTTTGGTAAACCCATTATCGCTGTTGTGAACTCATTTACGCAATTTGTGCCGGGTCATGTGCATCTGCGGGATTTAGGAAAACTCGTTGCTGAGCAAATTGAAGCCGCTGGTGGTGTTGCTAAAGAATTTAATACCATTGCGGTTGATGACGGTATCGCAATGGGGCACGGTGGCATGCTTTACTCTTTGCCATCGCGTGAGCTTATCGCCGACTCTGTTGAATATATGGTTAATGCACACTGTGCTGATGCGATGGTGTGTATCTCAAACTGCGACAAGATCACCCCAGGAATGTTAATGGCGTCTTTACGCTTAAATATTCCGGTTATTTTTGTTTCGGGAGGTCCTATGGAAGCGGGCAAAACGAAGCTTTCAGATCAACTGATCAAATTGGATCTGGTTGATGCCATGATCCAAGGGGCGAATCCAAATGTTAGCGATGCGGATAGTGAGCAAATTGAACGATCTGCATGCCCGACTTGCGGATCGTGTTCGGGTATGTTTACCGCAAACTCCATGAACTGTTTAACCGAAGCACTGGGATTATCTCAACCTGGAAATGGCTCATTATTAGCAACACACGCAGATCGTGAAACACTATTTATCAACGCAGGTAAGCGCATTGTTGAATTAACCAAGCGTTATTATGAAAAAGATGATGAATCCGCATTACCGCGCAATATCGCTAAAAAAGAAGCCTTTGAAAATGCGATGATCTTAGATATTGCAATGGGTGGCTCGACAAATACAGTTCTGCATTTATTAGCCGCTGCGCAAGAAGGTGAGGTTGACTTCACCATGGAAGATATCGACAGACTTTCTCGCCAAGTACCTCATTTATGTAAAGTAGCACCAAGTACACAAAAATATCATATGGAAGATGTTCACCGTGCAGGTGGAGTCATGGGTATTTTAGGTGAATTAGACAGAGCCGGATTACTTAACCGTAATGTGAATAATATCTTAGGGTTAAGTTTGCCAGAAACATTAGCGCAATATGACGTAATGTTAACGCAAGATGAGCAAGTAAAATCAATGTTCCAAGCAGGTCCTGCCGGTATTCGTACAACGAAGGCATTTTCGCAAAATTGTCGTTGGCCAACTTTAGATACCGATCGTGAAAACGGATGTATCCGCAGTAAAGAACATGCGTATAGCCAAGATGGTGGATTAGCAGTTTTATCCGGCAACTTAGCCGTAGATGGTTGTATTGTTAAAACAGCCGGCGTTGATGAAGATAACTTAATTTTTAGCGGTCCTGCAAAAGTATATGAAAGCCAAGATGATGCTGTTGAAGCCATCTTAGGTGGAAAAGTAGTGGCGGGCGATGTGGTCATTATTCGCTATGAAGGTCCTAAAGGTGGGCCGGGTATGCAAGAGATGCTGTATCCAACCTCATATTTAAAATCAATGGGATTAGGTAAAGCTTGCGCACTTATCACTGACGGACGTTTTTCTGGCGGAACATCGGGCTTGTCTATCGGGCATGTTTCACCTGAAGCGGCAAGTGGTGGCGTAATTGGTTTAGTGGAAGAAGGCGATATTGTCTCTATCAATATTCCAACTCGTGAGATCTCATTAAAGGTAGATGATAAAACGTTATCTGCACGTCGTGATGCACAAAATGCTCGTGGCGATAAATCATGGACACCACAAAATAGACAGCGCCAAGTTTCGTTTGCCTTACGTGCTTACGCCTCTTTAGCCACTAGTGCTGATAAAGGCGCGGTGCGTGATAAATCTAAATTAGGGGGCTGAGAATGGCTGCCTTTAGACCTTTAAATTCAGCGCCAAGTAGCGCTGAATATTTAAAAGCGGCGCTGAGCGCACCTGTTTATGAAGCCGCAATTGTCACGCCACTTCAAGAGATGACAAAAATCTCTGAACGCTTAGAAAATACGATTTTAGTTAAGCGTGAAGACAGACAACCTGTTCATAGTTTTAAATTACGTGGTGCATACACCATGATTGCAGGGTTGACTCCTGAGCAAAAAGCAAAAGGCGTTGTAACTGCTTCGGCAGGTAACCACGCTCAAGGTGTTGCGCTGTCAGCGAATCGAATGGGTGTAAAAGCATTAATCGTGATGCCTGTGGCAACAGCGGATATCAAAGTCGATGCTGTTCGCCAATTTGGTGGAGAAGCATTGCTTTATGGTGCCAACTTTGATGAAGCAAAAGCCAAAGCTATCGCCCTATCTGAAGAGATGGGATACACCTTTGTTCCTCCTTTTGATCATCCAGCAGTAATAGCAGGACAGGCAACGCTGGCAATGGAACTCTTACAGCAAGATGTTCATCTTGATCGTATTTTCGTACCCGTAGGTGGCGGCGGTTTAATTGCTGGCGTGGCTGTATTAATCAAACAGCTTATGCCAGAAATTAAGGTTATCGGCGTTGAAGCAGAAGATGCAGCATGTCTAAAAGCAGCATTAAAGGCAGGACATCCTGTTGAGCTAGCTCGAGTCGGTTTATTTGCAGAAGGTGTTGCCGTTAAGCGTATTGGTGATGAAACTTTTCGTTTATGCCAGAAGTATGTCGATGATGTGATTACTGTTGATAGTGATGAAATTTGCGCTGCAGTAAAAGATTTATTTGAAGATGTGCGTGCGATTGCAGAGCCTTCAGGCGCATTGGCATTAGCAGGGCTTAAAAAATACGTAGAAGAGCACCAGATCAAAGGTGAGCGCCTAGCGCATGTGCTTTCCGGTGCAAATGTGAATTTTCATGGGTTACGTTATGTTTCTGAGCGCTGTGAACTCGGTGAAAAACGCGAAGCATTATTAGCGGTGACTATCCCAGAACAAAAAGGCAGTTTTTTACGTTTCTGCCAAATCTTAGGTCAACGCGTTGTCACTGAATTTAATTATCGTTATAGCGATGCTGATCCTGAAAATGCACGTATTTTTGTTGGTGTGCGTTTAAGTCAAGGACTCACTGAGCGTAAAGAAATTTTGCGGGAGCTTACGACTGCGGGTTATCAAGTGGCTGATCTTTCTGATGATGAAATGGCAAAACTTCATGTGCGTTATATGGTTGGCGGTCGCCCTAATAAGCCACTTAAAGAGCGTCTATTTAGTTTTGAGTTCCCTGAGTCACCCGGCGCTTTAATGAAGTTTTTAAAAACACTAGGGACTTATTGGAATATCACATTATTTCACTATCGTAGTCATGGTACAGATTATGGGCGTGTGCTGGTGGCTTTTGAATTGCCCGAAACAGAAGGGCGTTTCGAGCGACATTTAGATGCATTAGGCTATGAATATCATGATGAGACAGGAAATCCGTCTTTTCAGCTATTTCTGTCGCCACAAACGACAAGCTTAGTCGTGGAGTAATCGCCAAAAAGCACTAATCACAGGCTCTTGAAGGCGTTTGTGTGATCCGCAAACGCCTAATTCGAAAGGTTCTACCATTGAAATATTATCCAATAAAGAGATGCGATTACGTACAGGCTCTGGACAATTATCAACGACGACCTGTGGAATAAGCGCGATACCGCAACCTAACGCAACCATTGAGACAATTGCTTCATGCCCTGAAACAGTCGCATAAATTAAGGGATTATGGATACGGTGGCGTTTAAACCATAATGCAATTCGTTGTCGTGATGGTCCATGTTCAGGAATGATAAATGGAATATGGAGCCAATCGGGTTTCTCTTGTGTTGCAAGATGACGAACATTACAAGGCAAAGCGGGTGCAATCAGTACTAATGGAATTTCGCCTATTTTTTCAAAACAGATATTTTCAGGAAGCTTTTCAGGTTTTCCTGCAATACCTAAATCGGCTTCATCAGATTGCACTTTATCGACTGCGTCAGCTGCATCTCCAGTGGTGAGTTTTATTTCAACGAGTGGGTTTTCTGCACGAAAACGGTCAAGAATAGGCGGTAAATGGCTGTAAGCTGCTGTTACAGAACAAAATAGGCGCAGTTCACCAGAAAGGCTTGGGCTATTTTGATTTAACGTGTGCTTAAGTTGTTTATATTGTAATAAAGTTTGTTGAGCATAGCGTTTTAACTGTTCGCCAGCATCGGTGAGAGTCACTTGTCTGTTATCACGTAAAAACAAAGGATGACCTAAGCTTTCTTCAAGGCGTTGAATTTGGCGAGAGAGCGTAGAAGGGCTGACGTGCATCGCTTGTGCTGTCTTGGTGAAGTGACAACTTTCAGCTAAATGCAGAAAGAGTTTGAGATCACGAATATCCATTATCAGCCACCTTAGGTGATAAAAAAGAACGTTGCATTTTTCGCAACACTATCTTGTAAATATATCAATTTAAGCAATGGCTTTCATCCCATATAGTAAAGTCATGCAACACCTCACGGAGAGTGAGGATAATAATAGCAAACACATACACAACGATTTTGGAGTCTTCTATGACAAATTATTTTAATACATTGAATCTGCGTCAGCAGTTGTCACAATTAGGTAAATGTCGCTTTATGTCACGCGAAGAATTTGCTGATGAAGCAAATTACCTGAAAGGCAAAAAAGTCGTTATCATTGGTTGTGGCGCTCAAGGACTAAACCAAGGTTTAAATATGCGTGATTCAGGTTTGAATATCGCGTATGCCTTACGCCAAGAAGCGATTGATGAGAAACGTGCATCATGGCGTCGTGCAACTGAAAACGGCTTTGAGGTTGGAACCTATGAAGCGTTGATCCCTCAAGCAGATTTAGTTGTTAACTTAACGCCAGATAAACAGCACTCTGCTGTTGTTCAAGCGGTTCAACCACTGATGAAATCAGGTGCAGCATTAGGTTACTCCCATGGTTTTAATATCGTTGAAGTTGGCGAAAAAATTCGTGATGACATCACCGTTGTTATGGTGGCACCAAAATGCCCAGGCACAGAAGTTCGAGAAGAATATAAGCGTGGTTTTGGTGTACCAACTCTGATTGCCGTTCACCCTGAGAATGATGCAAAAGGTGAAGGCATGGCGATTGCAAAAGCATGGGCTGCTGCGACAGGTGGTCATCGTGCTGGTGTTTTAGAGTCCTCTTTCGTTGCTGAAGTAAAATCAGACTTAATGGGTGAGCAAACCATTCTGTGCGGCATGTTACAAGCTGGCTCTCTGTTATGTTATGACAAAATGGTTGCCGATGGTGTAGAGCCGGGCTATGCAGGTAAGCTGCTCCAATTTGGTTGGGAAACGATTACAGAAGCACTGAAGCAAGGTGGTATCACCTTGATGATGGACAGATTATCTAACCCTGCGAAAATGCGTGCCTATGCATTATCAGAGCAACTGAAAGAGATCATGGCTCCACTGTTTGCGAAACATATGGATGATATTATTTCAGGTAAATTCTCTGAAACTATGATGGCTGATTGGGCAAATGATGATAAAAACTTGCTGACATGGCGTGAAGAGACTGGCGCAAGCGCATTTGAAAATTACCCTGAATATGAGGGTAAAATCAGTGAACAAGAGTACTTTGATCACGGTGTATTAATGGTCGCAATGGTTAAAGCAGGTGTTGAATTAGCCTTTGATACCATGATTGAAGCAGGGATCTTTGCAGAGTCGGCTTATTATGAATCACTGCATGAGTTGCCATTAATCGCGAATACCATCGCTCGTAAGCGTTTGTATGAGATGAATGTGGTTATCTCTGATACTGCAGAATATGGCAACTATCTGTTCTCATTCGCTGTTGTTCCTATGTTGAAAGAGTTTATGACAACATTGCAATCTGGCGATTTAGCGAAGAAAGTTCAAGATAATGGAACTGATAATGCGCAATTGCGAGATATCAATGAAGCAATTCGTCAGCATCCAATTGAAGCTGTAGGTAAAACCCTGCGTGGGTATATGACGGATATGAAGAAGATTGCCGTCGGTAACTAATTTTCCGATTTTTCGTCGCTCTTTACGCGATAAGTGCGTTGGCTACACTCGGTTACCCAAGTCACATACTAATGTATGCTCCTTGGGATAACCTCCTTTGCCGCCTTCTTCTCTCGCAAATAGCTTAGAAAAATAAGCGTAAGATCCAAATTTGTTGAAAACCGTGTTTCTTAATGAAATACGGTTTTTTGTTTTTATAATTTTAGGGAAAGTTGAAAGAGGGAATGACTCAAGACTTTGGTTGATTTCTGCTACAATTATCCCCCGTTATGTTCTTGGTTAATGAAGTTTGGAAAAAGTATGCGATTAAATCCCGGTCAGCAAAAAGCAGTGGAATATGTGTCAGGCCCTTGTTTGGTCTTGGCGGGTGCGGGATCGGGTAAAACACGGGTTATTACCAATAAAATTGCACATCTTATTCGTCAATGCCAATACCCAGCAAAGCAGATTGCAGCGGTTACGTTTACTAATAAAGCCGCGCGTGAAATGAAAGAGCGTGTTGCTCAAACTTTAGGTCGCCAAGAGGCGAAAGGATTAATGATCTCAACGTTTCATACCTTGGGATTAGAAATTATTAAACGTGAATATAAAGCACTAGGTATTAAAGCTAAATTTTCATTGTTTGATGATCAAGACCAATCTGCATTACTTAAAGAATTAACGGCTGATTTATTAGAAGAAGATAAAGATTTGCTTTCTCAGCTAAAGAGCCAAATTTCTAACTGGAAAAATGACATGCTCACGCCAGAGCAAGCAATAGGAATGGCGAGATCGCAACAAGATCATACGTTTGCCGAATGCTTTCGACGTTACGAACAACATCTGCGTAGTTGTAATGTGCTCGACTTTGATGACTTAATTAGTCGACCAACTATGTTATTGCGCACGAATGAAGAAGTGAGAGAGCGCTGGCAAAGACGCATCCGTTATTTGCTGGTGGATGAATATCAAGATACAAATACAAGCCAATATGAATTAGTGAAATGGTTGGTTGGTGAACGAGCGCGTTTTACCGTTGTTGGTGATGATGACCAATCTATATATTCATGGCGTGGCGCTCGACCTCAAAATTTAGTGTTGTTACAAAAAGATTTCCCTCAACTTAATGTCATTAAACTCGAGCAAAATTATCGCTCTTCTGGACGCATTCTAAAATCAGCGAATATCTTGATTGAAAACAATCCCCATGTTTTTGAAAAACGCTTATTTTCAGAGTTAGGTTATGGTGATGAACTTCGTGTTTTAACGGCAAATAATGAAGAGCACGAAGCTGAACGTGTCGCTGGCGAATTAATTGCGCATCACTTTATTAATAAAACCAATTATAAGGATTACGCGATACTTTATCGTGGTAATCACCAGTCGCGTATTTTTGAAAAATACTTGATGCAAAATCGCATTCCTTATCGCATTTCGGGTGAAACCTCTTTTTTCTCACGAGAAGAGATAAAAGATATTCTTGCCTATTTACGAGTCATTACTAATCCTGATGATGATGCGGCATTTTTACGTATTGTGAATAAGCCTCGTCGTGAAATCGGCCCTATGACAATTCAAAAGTTAGGTGAGTGGGCAAAAGTTCGAGATAAAAGCTTATACAATGCCTGTTTTGATTTGGGGCTAAGTCAAACATTAACAGGCCGAGGGTTGAATTCATTACAAGCATTCTCACAATGGATGTCGCGTATAGTACAAAAATCAGAACGAGAGCCACTGTTAGCTGTACGTGATTTATTGCATGAAATGGATTATGAAAGTTGGTTATATGAAACCTCAAGTAGCGCAAAAGCCGCTGAAATGAGAATGAAAAATATTAATCAGCTATTTTTATGGATGAGCGAAATGCTTGAAGGTGATGAATTGCATGAACCTATGACGCTTTCTCAAGTGGTTAACCGTTTCACCTTGCGCGATATGATGGAGCGAGGAGAAACAGAAGAAGAGTTAGATCAAGTTCAGTTAATGACATTACATGCCTCTAAAGGTCTTGAATTTCCTCATGTATTTTTAGTGGGAATGGAAGAAGGTATATTGCCACACCAAAGCAGTATTGATGAAGATAATGTAGAAGAAGAAAGACGTCTTGCTTATGTGGGTATTACTCGCGCACAGAAAACACTCACGTTTACGTTATGTAAGGAAAGACGTCAATACGGTGAATTAATCAAACCAGATCCAAGCCGTTTTCTTTATGAATTACCTCAAGATGATTTGAATTGGGATACCAATAAAAAGAAAGTGTTAAGTGCCGAGGAAAAACAAGAGAAAGGGCAAAAAGGTGTCGCAGGATTAAGAGCTATGTTGGCAAGGCATAAACCTGAATAGCATAGAGAGTAGTTGATAAAATTAACCCCTTGGCATATTGATATCCAAGGGGTTTTTATTTTTGTATAAGTAAAAAAATTAACTTATACGAGAGCTATTTTGTTCTTCAATCATTAAAGACCAATGGACATAACTCTGAAGTTGGATCTCTTCTTGGAGATTTTCAGCACGTAACGGATGCTCATTAAGCCATTGATGTGGCAGTGTAATAATGAGTTTCTCATCTTCGGTGCGTAATCGTAATGCAGGAAGCGTATCATCACGGCGACGGCTAGCAAAAATAATGGCTAATCGCAGCAAACGCACTAGTCGATTGGCTTGAGTTATCGGTAGGGCGTTTTGATGATTAAGAGGCGCGAGATCGATGATCCCTGTTTGGTTTTTTAGCAAAGAAGCTAATAAACGTCGTTGCGCAGGTGTATACCCCGGTAAATCAAGATGAGAGATCAGATAGCTTGCATGAGAAGGGGCTTGGCGGAAATCAACACTTAGACCAATTTCATGTAATGCACTAGCGCTATTAAGCAACTCTCGGCAACGATTATCTAACTGCCAACTCTTGCTGACTTGGATAAAAAAATGTTCTGCAAGTTGCTGAACTCGGTGTGCTTGCTCAATATCAATCTGAAACCGACGCTGGACATTACGAAGAGTACGTTGGCGAATGTCTTGCTCAATAGGAAGATGCAACATTCCATAGACTAAGCCTTCTCGTAATGCACCACCTGCTAAGATCATATTGTCGATATGCAGTGTTTCAAATATGGCGATTAAGATAGCAAGCCCACTCGGAAACACTAAGGCTCTTTCAAAAGTAAGCCCTTCAATTTCCAATTCTTCCAGCTTTCCACATTCAATGGCTTTGTGTTTGAGTCGCTCAAGCTTAGGTAAGGTGATTAATTCATCCATACCTTGAGCAATCATGATCTCTTGCAACGCTTGTACAGTACCAGAAGCCCCCACACACACTTGCCAGCCTTGCTCAATTAATTTACCCGCCACTGGGGCGAGTATCGCTTTGGCTGCGTCTTGTGCTTTCGCAAAATTTTCTTGTGTTAAAGAGCGATCAGTAAAATAGCGCTCTAACCAAGTTACACAGCCCATACTTAAGCTCATTAATTGCGTCGTTTTAGCGCCAGTACCTGTCACTAGCTCTGTACTGCCACCGCCAATATCGACGACTAAACGTTGCTCTGCACCACCAGTGGTATGTGCGACGCCACGATAGATAAGGCGCGCTTCTTCCTCACCACTAATAACATGAACAGTATTGCTCAATATTTCAGACGCTTTTGCGACAAAAATATCTGCATTTTTAGCAATACGTAATGTGGCTGTTGCAACGACTCTGATTTGTTCAGTCGGAATATCACGCAGATATTCAGAAAAAAGTCGTAAACATTGCCAACCGCGTTCCATTGCCTGCTCTGACAATTCATTTTCACTGTTTAGGCCAGCAGCGAGTCGAACTTTACGTTTCACGCGGGAAAGGACTTGTATAGACCCCGCGATTTCTCGAACGACTAACATATGAAAACTGTTAGAACCTAAATCAATAGCAGCATAAAGTGATGAGGATTTCAGCATAATTTATGGATGACTCGGGCGTTTATTTCGGTTGTTACGTTGAGTATTATTTCCTCTATTATTTCGCACCGGCGCATTATTGCGACGAGGCTGACCTTGGCGAGGACGGTGACGGCGTTTAGGCTCTGGAAGATCAGCTAATAACGCATCACTATTATATTTACTCACAGGAATAGTATGTTGAATATAAGTCTCAATTGCAGGTAAATTCAGTGCATATTCTTCACATGCAAGGCTGATTGAATTACCACTATTTCCAGCACGTCCGGTTCTACCAATACGGTGAACATAATCTTCACAATCATCAGGTAAATCATAGTTAAAAACATGCGTTACTGATGGAATATGAAGACCTCTAGCGGCAACGTCAGTGGCAACCAGAATATCAATATTACCTTGGGTAAAATCTTCTAAAATGCGTAGACGTTTTTTCTGAGGAACATCACCTGTTAATAAACCAACACGGTGTCCATCAGCAGCAAGGTGCGCCCAAATATCGTCACAACGGTGTTTTGTATTGGCGAAAATGATACAACGATCTGGCCATTCTTCTTCAATTAATGTTTGAAGAAGACGCATTTTCTCTTCATTTGAAGGATAAAAGAGTTCTTCTTTTATGCTAAAACCTGTTTTTTGTTCAGGTTCAACTTCAACATATTCAGGATTATTCATCTGCTCAAAAGCCAGTTCTCTGACGCGGTAAGAAAGCGTTGCAGAAAACAGCATATTCATACGCTCAGCCGCAACTGGCATACGACGGAAAATCCAACGAATATCTTTAATAAAGCCGAGATCGTACATTCTGTCAGCTTCATCAAGTACCACAACTTGGATTGCGCTAAGGTTAATATGGCCTTGTTTAACGTAGTCAATTAAACGACCTGTTGTGCCAATAACAATATCGACACCATTACTTAATACTTTGAGTTGTTCGTCATAGCCATCGCCGCCGTAGGCGAGACCCATTTTAATCCCTGTATTTTGCGCAAGCTCTTTAGCATCAGAATAAATCTGTACGGCTAATTCGCGTGTTGGCGCCATAATAAGAGCACGAGGTTGATTGGTTTCATGCCCTTCTTTAGCAGGGTGTGTTAAAAGATAATGAAACGTTGAGGTTAAAAACGCCAACGTTTTGCCTGTTCCTGTTTGGGCTTGCCCGGCAATGTCTTGACCTTTCACAGTGATAGGTAACGTCAATGCCTGAATTTGTGTACAATTAGAGAACCCTTTTTTCTCAAGGGCTTCTATCACTTTTGGATGCAAGGCGAAGTCGGAAAACTTCTTTTCTGTCAAATATGTTTTGCTCATAATGTAATAGAATATCAGTTATGGGTTGCATTACAAAAGTTTATCCGCTGAAATGCAGACAGACTTCTGTTATTTAATGTTACACTGGTACGGTCAATATTATTCTTTGGAGTAGAACAATGAGCGATAAAATCCTTCACTTATCTGACAGCAAATTCGATGCTGATGTATTAAATGCAACCGGCCCTGTGCTCGTTGATTTCTGGGCTGAATGGTGTGGCCCATGTAAAATGATTGCTCCTATTCTAGATGAAGTTGCAACAGAATACGCTGGTAAATTAACAGTTGCTAAGCTAAACATCGATCAAAACCCGCTGACAGCACCAAAATACGGTATTCGCGGTATTCCTACACTGATTTTATTCAAAAACGGTGCAGCTGCTGCGACTAAAGTAGGCGCATTGTCAAAAACTCAACTGAAAGAGTTTTTAGACGAAAATATCTAATTTGATTTAGATATCAAAAATAAAAGTAGGACGTTTAGACCTTGTCATTATTTCTGTTATTGACAGCTAGACGTCCGCTTCGAAGCATGATAAGTTAGCGCCACTTACTTACATAATATATCGGATCTACTTGTCAATATGATTAGACACGATTAAATAAGTCTGAGATATTGAATATCAAGCATGCAAAGTAATAGAATTGAATAACATAATATGATATTTAATCTAATATGATATTTAATATAAGTAATCTGAATTCATCTAACCAGTCAAGTTGCCTTAGAATAATCTATAGTATTCAAGGAATATAAATTTTTCCAAAGTATGTTCCGAACCCATAAGTTGAAAGTACACTCATGCATCACAAAAATGAATGTCACTTCTCTGGGATAAAGCAGACTGGTCTAATAGTATTAACACTCTCTAACATTATCATTTTAGTTATACCCTTATGTTAGAAAGTTATAATCTGTAATTTTACACATGACGAAACTGACAGCAATTTGCTGTTATACTATTCACGTTCATAGTTCGAGAGTTACCCCGAGTTATTAAGAACCCACCATTATGAATCTTACCGAATTAAAAAATACGCCGGTATCAGAACTGATAGCACTTGGCGAAAACATGGGGCTAGAGAATCTGGCTCGAATGAGAAAACAAGACATTATTTTCTCTATCTTGAAGCAACACGCGAAAAGTGGAGAAGATATTTTCGGTGACGGTGTGCTGGAAATATTGCAGGATGGCTTCGGCTTCCTACGTTCCGCAGACAGTTCCTACCTTGCTGGTCCCGATGATATCTACGTTTCTCCAAGTCAAATTCGCCGTTTTAACCTTCGCACTGGTGACACCATCGCAGGGAAAATTCGTCCTCCTAAAGAAGGTGAACGTTATTTTGCCCTCCTAAAAGTTAATGAAGTTAACTTTGATAAACCAGAAAATGCCCGCAGTAAAATCCTCTTTGAAAACTTAACACCTTTACATGCTAATAATCGTTTACGCATGGAACGTGGTAATGGCTCCACAGAAGACTTAACTGCGCGTGTTCTTGACTTAGCGGCACCAATTGGCCGTGGTCAACGTGGTCTTATCGTTGCTCCACCAAAAGCAGGTAAAACCATGTTGCTGCAAAACATTGCAGCAAATATTGCTCATAACTACCCAGATTGCGTATTAATGGTACTTCTGATTGATGAACGTCCAGAAGAAGTGACAGAAATGCAACGCTTAGTAAAAGGGGAAGTTATTGCTTCAACCTTTGACGAGCCAGCTTCTCGCCACGTACAAGTTGCAGAAATGGTGATTGAAAAAGCGAAGCGTTTAGTTGAGCATAAAAAAGACGTTATCATCCTGTTAGACTCCATCACACGTTTAGCCCGTGCTTATAACACCGTTGTTCCTTCATCAGGTAAAGTGTTAACAGGTGGTGTGGATGCAAACGCATTACATCGTCCTAAACGTTTCTTCGGTGCGGCTCGTAATGTTGAAGAAGGTGGTAGCTTGACTATCATTGCAACTGCGTTAGTCGATACGGGTTCTAAGATGGATGAAGTTATCTACGAAGAATTTAAGGGTACAGGTAATATGGAATTACACCTGTCTCGTAAAATTGCTGAAAAACGTGTTTTCCCTGCGATTGATTACAATCGTTCTGGTACACGTAAAGAAGAGTTGCTGACGTCTCAAGATGAGCTACAAAAAATGTGGATCTTGCGTAAAATTATTCATCCAATGGGTGAAATTGACGCAATGGAATTCCTCATTAATAAGTTAGCAATGACTAAGACAAATGAAGAATTCTTCGACTTTATGAAACGTTCATAAAGTGTATTAACAAAGTGAGTAAGCTAAGAATTAGAATATAAAATATTAAAATAGTGTGCTCTGTTACAGAATAAGTAATATCACCTCAATTTATATGCTGTTAAGCTCATTTACTTTGTAAGAATGAAGATATGATGAAAACGCCACAATAGTTGTGGCGTTTTTTGTTTTTTATGGATGTAATTTAATTTTAGATTGCAATATTTTAGCGAGATGTTGGTATATATATTGCATGTTTTAGTAATTGATAAAAATAGCGATGGCATCAATGAAAATAGTTAAGGAAAACTTATAATTGATGAAGGGTGGTGGGTTTTGAATAAACTCGTCGTGGTGAAGCTGGAAAAAAGAATAAAAACACATGGAAGCGTAAAATAACCAGCTATATTTATTATAGAGAACAGGTACTGTGGATATACTAAAAATGAGCACAAGCGTTTTTTATGTGTTCTTATTTTCTTTCGCTTTTTTATTCTTGGCTCGTAAAATTGCAAAGAAAATTGGACTCGTGGATAAACCGAATTATCGTAAAAAACATCATGGATTGATCCCCTTAGTTGGCGGAATATCAGTCTATTTTGGTATTGTTTTCGCATTTTATATTTCAGATATCTATATTCCTCATAAGGAATTGTATCTGGCATGTGCGGGGCTTCTTGTTTTTATCGGCGCTTTAGATGATCGCTTCGATATTAGTGTCAAAATTAGAGCTACAATCCAAGCTTTTGTTGGGATCGTGATGATGGTGGGTGCAGGGTTAAAACTTGACTCACTGGGTCATG
Organism: Proteus sp. CD3; assembly: GCF_008808075.1. Taxonomy (NCBI): domain Bacteria; kingdom Pseudomonadati; phylum Pseudomonadota; class Gammaproteobacteria; order Enterobacterales; family Morganellaceae; genus Proteus; species Proteus sp. CD3. Next base: position 3,969,672 of record NZ_CP019686.1, read on the forward strand.
CTTTTGGTCCTTGGGAAATGCATTTAGGACCTTTTGGCTATATTGTTACACTTTTCGCTGTTTGGGCTGCAATCAATGCCTTTAATATGGTTGATGGTATTGATGGGTTATTAGGTGGTCTTTCTTGTGTCTCTTTTGGCGCGCTTGGTATTTTATTATATCAAAGTGGCAATTCAGCTCTTGCATTCTGGTGCTTCTCATTTATCGCGGCAATTTTACCTTATATCCTTTTAAACTTAGGGGTCTGTGGTAAAAAATTCAAAGTCTTTATGGGAGATGCGGGAAGTACACTGATTGGATTTACCATTATTTGGTTATTGGTCGCATCAACACAAGCTCAGCCTCGTCCTGTTAAAGCGGTAACCGCATTATGGATAATTGCTATTCCTCTTATGGATATGGTGGCAATTATGTACCGTCGTTTACGTAAAGGCATGAGTCCATTCTCTCCAGACCGTCAACATATTCACCATTTGATTATGCGTGCAGGTTTTACCTCCCGCCAAGCTTTTATTCTGATTACACTGTCAGCCGCGTTATTAGCAGCGATTGGTATTATCGGTCAAAACCTATCATTTGTACCTGAATGGTTTATGTTGGCATTATTCTTGCTTGCATTTGTTATGTATGGTTATTGTATTAAACGCGCGTGGCGAGTCGCTCGTTTTATTAAACGACATAAGCGTCGCTTACGTAGAGCAACACAACAGCATTAATATAAGCAGAGGTTTTTTAACGTGATGAACTCGGAAAATAACGCCTCCCGACAGGGTGAACAGCCAGATAATGAACTCGATATTAGAGGTCTTTTTTGTGCACTTTGGTCAGGAAAAAGCTGGATTATAGGGTTCGCTCTGCTTTTTGCAGTGATTGCACTCGGTGCATCTTATTTGATGCAACCTAAATGGAGTGCAATTGCAATGACAGAGAAACCAACGATTAATAACTTAGGCAGTTATTATTCGCAATCTCAGTTTTTGCGCAATCTTGATACACAGATTAATCCAGCAGCACAAACCTCATCTTTAACTATTTCAGATGAAGCTTATCAAGAGTTTATTACTCAAATCGCGGCGTTTGATACACGTCGTGAGTTTTGGTTGCAAACGGATTATTTCAAACAGCGCAAAGAAAGTGATGAACAGGCTAATGCTGCGTTATTGGATGAGTTAATTAATAATATTCAATTTACGCCTGCCGATGAGAAAAAATTAGTTAATGATCAACTAAAACTGATTGCTGAAACATCCAAAGAAGCAAGCCAATTATTAAATGAGTATATTGCTTTTGCTAATAAAAGAGCATCTACCCATCTTAATGATGAAGTCATAACGGCTTGGGCAACTAGAACTCAATCAATGAAAGCGCTAGTTAAACGTCAAGAAATGGCGGCTCAATCTGCATATCAACGCCAAATTAACTTATTAGAGCAATCAATCAAAGTAGCTGAGAAACAAGGTATTTCTCAAAAGCAAACTTCGATTGCGATTGATGAGTTACCAGATTCTAAACTGTTTCTGTTAGGTGTTCCTCTGTTGCAATCACAGTTAGAAACTTTAGTCGCAACAGGTGCTGATTTTGATAGTGATTACGATCAAAATACGGCAATGTTAGCGACCCTTGCTGTGGGCGCAAAATTACAAGATAACTTCCAAACTTACCGTTTTCTACGTACCCCTGAAGATCCTGTGAAACGTGATAGTCCTCGTCGTGCCTTTATGATGGTACTTTGGGGCGCTATTGGCGTTTTAGCGGGTGCAGGTGTTGCATTAGTAAGACGCAGTTCATTAAAAAAATAATAATAATTAAATTTTGTCATTGATGACAATAACGAGACATCAGGTGTTTCGGCACCTGATGTATTGAGAATAAGGGCATATTGCTTTCCCAAAAATAAGCAATATAACAATGAAAAAAAGAGAGCCACTGTGAAAGTGTTGACTGTTTTTGGCACACGCCCTGAAGCGATAAAAATGGCACCTTTAGTGCACGCTTTAGCAAATGATGATTCGTTTGAAGCGAAGGTATGTGTTACGGCCCAACATCGAGAAATGCTTGATCAGGTATTAAATCTTTTTGAGATCAAACCAGATTACGATCTCAATATTATGAAACCAGGACAAGATTTAACGGATATTACCTGTCGTATTTTAGAAGGGTTAAAACCGGTATTAGCGTCATTTCAACCTGATGTTGTTTTGGTACATGGTGATACAACAACGACTATGGCAGCAAGTTTAGCCGCATTTTATCAACGAATTCCTGTTGGTCATGTGGAAGCTGGGCTGCGTACTGGCAATCTTTACTCCCCTTGGCCCGAAGAGGCAAACCGTACTATTGCAGGTCATCTTGCAATGTATCATTTCGCACCAACAGAAACTGCAAAATTAAATTTGGTACGAGAAGCGGTTGCGGATAAAAATATTTTTGTCACGGGAAATACGGTAATTGATGCGTTGTTTTGGGTAAGTGACAGAGTGATGGGCAATCAAACACTCTTAAACGAGCTTGCTGTAAACTACCCATTTATTCAGCCTGATAAGAAAATGATCTTGGTAACAGGACATCGTCGAGAAAGCTTTGGTGGAGGTTTTGAACGTATCTGCCAAGCTTTAGCTGAAATTGCATTAGCACACCCTGATGTAGAAGTTGTTTATCCTGTTCACTTAAATCCTAATGTGAGTGAGCCTGTTCAACGGATCCTTCATGGTATTGATAATATTAAGCTAATACAGCCACAAGATTATCTCCCATTCGTTTATTTAATGAACCATGCTTACCTTATTTTGACCGACTCTGGTGGAATTCAAGAAGAAGCGCCTTCATTAGGTAAGCCTGTTCTTGTAATGCGAGACACAACAGAACGCCCAGAAGCTGTTGAAGCGGGTTCTGTTCGTTTAGTCGGAACAGATACTAAACGTATTGTTAGCGAAGTAACCTCTTTATTGACAGACGAAAACGCGTATCACCAAATGAGTAAGGCAACAAATCCTTATGGTGATGGTCATGCCTGCCAACGTATTCTTGAAGCATTGAAAAAAAATCAGGTGACATTATGAGTTTTGAAACTATTTCTGTTATCGGCCTCGGCTACATTGGTTTACCTACAGCGGCAGCTTTTGCCTCTCGTAAAAAAAGCGTCATCGGTGTTGATGTTAATCAGCATGCAGTTGATACGATTAATAAAGGTCAAATTCACATTGTTGAGCCTGATCTTGATAAAGTCGTTAAACAAGCAGTTGAAGAAGGTCATTTAAAAGCCTATACCACGCCACAGCCAGCAGATGCTTACCTTATTGCTGTACCTACACCATTTAAAGGTGAGCATGAGCCTGATTTGGCTTATGTTGAAGCAGCAGCTCGCTCTATCGCACCTGTACTGAAGAAAGGTGATCTTATTATTCTAGAATCAACTTCACCAGTTGGCTCTACTGAAAAAATGGCAGAGTGGTTAGCAGAAGCTCGTCCAGACTTAACATTCCCTCATCAACAAGGTGAAGATGCTGATATCGATGTTGCTTACTGCCCTGAGCGCGTATTACCGGGTCAAGTGATGATTGAACTTATCCGCAATGACCGTGTTGTAGGTGGTATGAACCGTAAATCCTCAGAGCGTGCAAGTGAGTTATACAAGATTTTCCTTGAAGGTGAATGTGTTATCACTAATGCACGTACTGCGGAAATGTGTAAGCTGACTGAAAATAGTTTCCGTGATGTTAATATTGCGTTTGCTAATGAATTATCACTGATCTGTGCTGACCAAGATATTAATGTGTGGGAGCTAATTAGCTTGGCGAATCGCCATCCTCGCGTCAATATCTTACAACCAGGCCCTGGCGTTGGCGGACACTGTATCGCTGTTGACCCTTGGTTTATCGTGTCACAAAATCCAAAACAATCCCGTTTAATTCACACTGCGCGTTTAGTCAATGATGGCAAACCTGTGTGGGTTATCGATCAAGTGAAAGCCGCTGTTGCAGATTGCCTTACTGAAACAGGTAAACGAGCAAACGAAATTAAGATTGCCTGCTTTGGTTTAGCCTTTAAGCCTAATATTGATGACTTACGTGAAAGCCCAGCAATGAATATCACGAAACAAGTCGCTGATTGGCACAGCGGTACGACATTAGCTGTGGAGCCGAATATTCATGAGCTACCAACAAAACTGAAAGGGATCACAGAGTTAGTGTCAACAGAACAAGCACTGAAAGACGCTGATATTGTCTTAATGTTAGTTGATCACCAACAATTTAAGGCGATCCCTGGTAGTAAAGTGACTCAAAAATGGATTGTTGATACTAAAGGAGTATGGCGTTGAAACGCATTCTAGTTACAGGTGGAGCCGGTTTTATCGGCTCTGCTGTTGTTCGACATATTATTGAAAACACCAATGACAGCGTTGTTGTGGTGGATAAACTGACTTATGCCGGTAATTTAGAGTCATTAGCAACAGTGGCAGACAGTGAACGCTATGCCTTTGAGCAAGTCGATATCTGTGATAGAGCGGAGCTTGATCGCTTATTTGCTCAATATCAGCCAGATGTTGTTATGCACTTAGCGGCAGAAAGCCATGTTGACCGCTCTATTGATGGTCCAGCTGCATTTATTGAAACCAATATTGTGGGGACTTACACCTTATTGGAAGCCGCTCGCCATTTTTGGCAAGTTTTACCTGAAGAAAAGAAAACGGCATTTCGTTTTCACCATATCTCAACAGATGAAGTGTATGGCGATTTAGAAGGTACAGACGATTTCTTCACTGAAACCACACCTTATGCGCCAAGTAGCCCATATTCTGCTTCTAAAGCGTCAAGCGACCATTTAGTTCGCGCTTGGTTACGGACTTATGGTTTACCCACTGTAATAACCAATTGTTCAAATAACTATGGTCCTTATCATTTCCCTGAAAAATTAATCCCATTAATTATCTTAAATGCGATTTCAGGAAAACCATTACCTGTTTATGGTAAAGGTGAACAGATCCGTGATTGGCTCTATGTTGAAGATCATGCTCGTGCGCTCTATTTAGTCGCAACAACGGCAACACCGGGTAAAACCTACAATATTGGCGGTCATAATGAGCGTCGTAATATTGATGTTGTTAAAACGATTTGTGCGCTATTAGAAGAGTTATATCCAGCAAAACCGGAAGGCGTTGCTCAATATGTCGATCTCATTACTTATGTGAAAGACAGACCTGGTCATGACTTGCGCTATGCGATTGATGCGGCAAAAATTGAAGCTGAATTAGGCTGGAAACCAGAAGAGACATTTGAGTCTGGCATTCGTAAAACGGTTTTGTGGTATTTAAATAACGAAACTTGGTGGAAACGTGTGCTAGATGGCTCTTATGCTGGTGAACGTTTAGGGCTTGGGAACTGATTAAGTAAAGAAGGATAAATGATGAAAGGTATTATTTTAGCGGGTGGCTCTGGTACACGACTGCATCCGATAACCAAAGGGGTATCGAAGCAGTTATTGCCTATCTATGATAAGCCCATGATCTATTATCCGCTTTCAGTTCTGATGCTTGCTGGTATTCGAGATATTTTGATCATCACAACACCCGATGATATGACCTCATTTCAGCGCTTATTAGGTGATGGTTCTGCATTTGGTATTCGTCTTCAATATAAAATTCAGCCATCTCCTGATGGCTTAGCGCAAGCCTTTATTTTGGGTGAGGAGTTTATTGGTGATGACCATTGCTGTTTAGTTTTAGGCGATAATATCTATTTTGGTCAAGGGTTTAGTCCAAAACTGAAACAAGTTGCACAACGTGAACGTGGTGCAACTGTGTTTGGTTATCAAGTGATGGACCCTGAGCGATTTGGTGTCGTTGAATTTGACGATGATTTTAAAGTGTTATCGATTGAAGAAAAACCAGAGCAACCTAAATCTAATTGGGCGGTAACAGGGCTTTATTTCTACGATAACCGAGTGGTTGATTTTGCCAAACGCGTCAAACCTTCGATTCGTGGAGAATTAGAAATTACGTCGATTAATCAGATGTATCTTGAATGTGGGGAGCTTAACGTTGAATTACTGGGACGTGGTTTTGCGTGGTTAGATACCGGCACTCATGATAGTTTAATTGAAGCCAGTACCTTTGTTCAAACTGTTGAAAAACGCCAAGGATTTAAAGTGGCGTGTCTTGAAGAGATTGCTTGGCGCAATGGTTGGCTCAGTGATGACCAAGTAAGAGAAAGCGCAAAATCACTGTCTAAAACAGGTTATGGCCGCTATCTATTGGATTTATTACATGTCCGTCCTCGCCAATATTAATTATCTTGAGTGGGAAAGCGAGTATTTCTCCCTCAAAACAGGGCGTCTTGAGTTTGATATGCAAGCGCCCGCGTTAACAGACGAACAGCTTGATACTTTTGATGTGGTTCAAGCTAAAGTCGCATCTCATGAGCTTTCGCTCATCGATAAACTCAGCCAATTAGGTTTTCAATTTGCGGAAGGTGAAATTGATTTTAAACTTTCAATTGGCACAGAAAATGCTTGTAAGAAAGCGACGGAATACTGTTTTAGAAAAGCCAATGAAGATGATATCGATTTATTGATGACAACGGCCTCAGAAGTTTTTGTACAAAGTCGTTTTAGAGCGCCTTGGTATCAAGAAGGCGATAGTAGTCGTTTCTATGCATTATGGGCTAAAAAAGCGGTGCTAGGTACGTTCGATGATATCTGCTTACTGACTTATGATGCGGAAAATAATGTAAGTGGTTTCGTTACTTTACGCCAGCTATCTGAAAATGAAGCAAGAGTGGGATTACTCGCAGTAATGCCCAACAGAATAGGACAAGGCATTGGTAAACAACTGATGTCGGCCGCGAAGTTTTGGTGTCAACAACAAGGTATTTCAACCTTATATGTTGCAACACAGATCAGCAATATTGCAGCTTCGCGTTTATACACACACAGTGGAGGCTTAATAGAGAGCACCACTTATTGGTTATACAGGGGATAATATGATTCCGTTTAATAAACCACCGGTTGTCGGCACAGAATTAGAATATATGAAACAGGCTATGGAAAGTGGCAAGCTCTGTGGTGATGGCAATTTCACAAAGAAATGTGAAAAGTGGTTAGAAGAACAATTTCATTGTCATAAAACGCTGTTAACGCCTTCTTGTACAGCATCGCTTGAAATGGCTGCCATCTTATTAGATATCAAGCCTGGCGATGAAGTCATCATGCCAAGTTTTACCTTTGTTTCGACCTCTAATGCGTTTGTATTACGTGGCGCAACGATTGTTTTCGTTGATATTCGTCCAGATACTATGAATATTGATGAAACAAAAATAGAAGCAGCAATCACAAATAAAACGCGCGCGATAGTGCCTGTTCATTATGCGGGAGTTGCATGTGAAATGGGTACCATTATGGCGATTGCGAAAAGACATAATCTATTCGTGATTGAAGATGCTGCACAAGGTGTCATGTCAACTTACAAGGGCAAAGCGCTTGGCACGATTGGTCATATTGGTTGCTATAGCTTCCATGAAACTAAAAACTACTCATCAGGTGGTGAGGGTGGTGCAACGTTAATTAACGATCCTGATTTAATCAATCGCGCAGAAGTTATCCGTGAAAAAGGCACTAATCGTAGCCAATTTTTCCGTGGGCAGGTAGATAAATATACTTGGCGTGATATTGGTTCTAGCTACTTAATGTCAGACTTACAAGCAGCTTATCTGTGGGCGCAACTTGAAGAAGCTGAAAAAATTAATGAGCGTCGTTTAGCATTTTGGCAGATTTATTATGATGCATTGACTCCATTAGCGGAAAAAGGCTTATTGGCGCTTCCAATCGTTCCTGAAGGGTTAGAACACAATGCGCATATGTTCTATATCAAACTGAAAGATATCGAGCAACGTACCGCGTTTAATGACTATATGAAAGAGCATGGTGTCTTAACGGTATTCCACTATGTGTCATTACATACCAGCCCCGCAGGTATGAAGTTTGGTCGCTTTGACGGTGAAGATATTTTCACAACACGAGAAAGTGAGCGTTTAGTGCGTTTGCCTATGTTCTACAACATGACAGAAGAAGAGCAACAGACTGTTATTGGTCATATTCGCGACTTTTTTGCTTAATTATGTCATTAGCCAAAGCATCAATTTGGACAGCCGGATCAACCCTGATAAAAATTGGGGCTGGTCTGCTTGTCGTTAAGTTACTTGCTGTCTCTTTTGGCCCAACAGGGGTCGGGTTAGCGGGTAATTTTCGTCAATTAATCACCGTACTAGGCGTTTTGTCTGGTGCGGGTATTTTTAATGGTGTGACGAAATTAATCGCGCAATATCAAGATGATGGTATTCAACGTAAAAAAGTGTTGGGTACGTCATCATCCATGATTTTGCTGTTTTCCTCATTATTAGCTATTTTATTTCTTCTTTTTTCTGCCCCCATTAGCCAAGTGTTATTTGGTGATGATTATCATCAATATCAGGATATTGTAAGAGCCGTTGCTTTTATTCAAATGGGAATAGCATATAGCAACTATTTTCTTGCCATATTAAAAGGTTATCGTGATGCGGCTGGTAATGCCTTATCGGTGATTGCGGGTAGTATTATTGGTGTTGTTGCTTATTATTTATGCTATTTATTTGCGGGGTATCACGGTGCATTAATTGGACTAGCATTAGTACCTGCACTTATTTTATTTCCTGCTACATTTTTAGTAATAAAGCGTAGACGCTTCGCGTTAAGTGAGCTTAAACCTCATTGGGATAAGGCGATAGCAAGTCATCTTGGTAAGTTTACCATTATGGCAATACTGACATCGATTACATTACCTGTCGCTTATATCATGATGCGTAACTTACTGGCTGAGCGTTATAGCTGGGAAGACGTGGGAATTTGGCAAGGGGTGACCAGTATTTCAGATGCTTATTTGCAATTTATTACTGCATCTTTCTCCGTTTATTTATTGCCAACACTCTCCCGACTCACACAAAAGAGTGATATTACCAAAGAGATCGTTAAGTCACTGAAATTTGTATTACCTGTGGTAGCTGCTGCGAGTTTTATGGTGTGGTTATTACGTGATTTTGCGATTTGGTTACTGTTTTCAGATAAATTTGTCGCTATGCGTGATTTATTTGCATGGCAACTTGTCGGTGATGTTTTAAAAGTAGGCGCTTATGTCTTTGGCTATCTTGTCATTGCAAAAGCAGCACTACGTTTTTATATCCTTACAGAAGTAAGCCAGTTTGCCTTATTAACGCTATTTTCGCGTTGGCTTATTCCTGAGCATGGCGCACTGGGTGCAGCTCAAGCCTATATGGCAACGTATATTATTTACTTCCTTCTCTGTAGTTCTGTTTTCGTGATTTATTGCAGGCGCAAATGACAACTTTGATTTACGTACTAGGTTCAGACATTGTGCATCATAACAACACAATGTTACGGTTTTTTAACGACCACCTCGTGACTGAGGCGGGGTTAACGTATAAACCTCGTTTTATCGTTGCCAGTAAAAATACTTCACTGCAAGAAAGCTACCCAGCTTTAGATATTGAGTGTTTAGCTGATAAAAAGCAGGTTGCACAGAGAGTGGTTACATTAGCAAAAGCCGATACCCACCAGCGATTCCTTTTTTTAGGTCAGTTTAATGCACCTATTTGGTTGGCATTATTGACTGGCAAGATTAAACGTCATCAATTTTGGTGGCATATTTGGGGTGCTGATTTATATCAGGATTCTAAACAGCTAAAATTTAGACTCTTTTACCTTCTGCGTAAACTTGCTCAAAAGCGTGTGGGGAGAGTATTCGGTACACGGGGTGATCTGAATTACTTCGCGCAATTTAACGTTAATATTCCAGCGAGTTTGCTCTATTTCCCAACAAGAATGGATCCTGCGCTGACGGTGACAGAAAAAGCGCCTATTGATGAAAAGCAACTCACCATTATTGTAGGTAATTCAGGGGATAAATCTAACCGTCATATTGAAGCTTTACAGGCGATTGCAGAGCAATATGGAACACGCGCAAAAGTAATTATTCCAATGGGATATCCTGAAAATAATCACGTTTATATTGATGAAGTAGCCCAAGCCGCTAGCCAGTTGCTTCCATATAATCAGGTTGAAATATTACGTGATAAATTGGCATTTGATGATTATCTTACGTTATTGAAAACATGCGATTTAGGCTATTTCATTTTTCATCGTCAACAAGGTATCGGTACACTTTGTTTGCTGATCCAATTTGCGATCCCTTTTGTTATTAGCCGTCAAAACCCATTTTGGCAGGACTTAACTGAGCAAAATGTTCCTGTTTTTTTCTCGGGTGATAAATTAGATGTTGCGCTTATTGAAGAGGCTAAACGTCAATTGCTGATGCTTGACCGCCAAAATATTGCCTTCTTTGCACCTAATTTTACGGATGGCTGGAAAGAGCTAATTGAGATGAGTACAGGAGAGCCGCAATGACATTGGCGGAACTGGGTGGCTTAGCACTCGTTTATTTTATCTCTTTAAGTTTTATTTTATTGCTGACTTATCAAGAGTTTCGTCGGGTTCGTTTTAATTTTAATGTTTTTTTCTCAATGCTCTATTTACTGACATTTTATTTTGGTTTTCCACTGACGTGTATGTTGGTATTCCAATTTGATGTCGCAGTTGTACCCGTTGATTCATTATTATACGCGTTATTAGCCTCTACCAGCTTCTATGCCATCTATTATGTTACTTATAAGGTTAGGCTGAGAAAACCGGCTAGCGGTCCTTCTAGGTCGTTATTTACCATGAATAGGGTAGAAACTAATCTTACGTGGATCTTATTGGCATTAATTGCGTTTGTGACCGTGGGTATTTTCTTTCTACAAAATGGCTTTTTACTCTTTAAGCTCAAAACGTATAGCCAGATTTTCTCCAGCCAAGTCTCGGGTGTTGCGCTTAAGCGCTTTTTCTATTTCTTTATTCCCGCCATGCTGGTGGTTTATTTCTTAAAACCCACTCAACAACGCTGGATTTTCTTCCTTTGTGCGACGGTGGGTTTTGGGATCTTAACTTACATTATCGTGGGTGGAACTCGCGCTAATATTATCATCGCGTTCGCACTGTTTTTGTTTATCGGTATTGTTCGTGGTTGGATAACCTTGTGGATGCTGGTTGCTGCAGGGGTGATGAGTATCGTTGGAATGTTCTGGTTGGCATTAAAACGCTATGGTCTTGATGTGAGTGGTGCCGAGGCATTCTATACTTTCTTGTACCTTACTCGCGATACGTTTTCTCCTTGGGAAAACCTAGCTTTGTTACTTAATAATTATGACAAGATTGAGTTCCAAGGGCTTGCACCGATAATTCGTGATTTTTATGTCTTTATTCCTTCTTGGGTTTGGCCTGAACGCCCTGATGTTGTGCTGAATTCAGCAAATTACTTTACGTGGGAAGTGCTTAATTACCATGCGGGTCTTGCTATTTCACCGACCTTAATTGGCTCGTTGGTTGTGATGGGTGGCGTTGCCTTTATCCCATTAGGCGCTATCGTAGTCGGGTTGATTATTAAATGGTTTGATTGGCTATATCAGCAGGGGCTAAGTGAGAGCAATCGCTATAAGTCCGCTATCTTACAGGCTTTCTGCTTTGGGGCTATTTTTAATATGATTGTTTTAGCACGAGAGGGTGTTGATTCGTTCGTCTCTCGTGTTGTGTTCTTCTGTTTAATTTTTGGTTTATGTTTAGTGGCCGCAAAACTGCTTTATTGGTTATTTGAAAGTGCGGGATTAGTGCGTCATTACGTGACTCGCCAACTACAAAGTGAACCTCGTTTAGAGAAAAAGGAAAAGTAATGGGACCCAATTCAATTCCGAAGTATTCAATCCGCGGACATAATATCTGGGGATTTCGCGATATGGCTCATTTTCTGGATTATCTCTATGAAGGAGCACAAATAAAAAGTGGATCTTTGATTGCCATTAACGCAGAAAAAATTCTCACAGCAGAAACAGACTCAGCACTCAATGAGCTACTCAATGAAGCTGATTATCTTTATGCAGATGGTATTAGTGTGGTGCGAGGTATTCGTCGTAAATATCCTGATGCAAATGTTTCTCGTATTGCCGGTGCCGACCTATGGGAAGCATTAATGGAAAGGGCAGGTAAAGAGGAAACTCCTGTCTTTCTTGTTGGCGGTAAGCCGGAGATCCTTTCTCAAACCGAAGATAAACTAAAAGCACAGTGGAACGTAAATATTGTGGGTAGCCAGAACGGTTACTTCACACCACAAGATAGAGAGGCGTTATTTGAGCGTATAAAAGCCTCTGGTGCGAAGATAGTGACTATTGCCATGGGATCACCTAAGCAAGAGTTATTTATTCGTGCCTGCCGTGAAATTTATCCTGATGCTTTATACATGGGTGTTGGTGGAACGTATGACGTATTCACAGGCCATGTTAAAAGAGCACCGAAAGCATGGCAAAATCTTGGACTAGAGTGGTTATATCGTTTGTTATCACAACCAAGTCGAATTAAGCGTCAATTTAAGCTGTTAAAATTCGTTGGGTATTACTATTCCAATAAATTGTAATAGTAAAGTAATAGCAATAGCGCCTTTTTTTGTTAGGTGAGGCTGATTAAATGATTTATTCATGCTTTTACCTAGCATCTTACTTGTTTAATTATTATACTGATGGGGCGTTTAGCGTGTAAAAACGCTCCATTTATCGACGAAATGCACAAACTATCGTCAAACAAACTTTTTTTTTCAAAAAGCACTAGACAGACAGAGCGTAAATCCGTACTATCCTCTCCCGCAACGGCGTGAAGCGCCCGTAGCTCAGCTGGATAGAGCGCTGCCCTCCGGAGGCAGAGGTCTCAGGTTCGAATCCTGTCGGGCGCGCCATTAAAGCGTGCTAAGAGTTACGGTGAAGAACGTAGTTGTGAGAAGTAATAAGATAGCTGTTATGGTGGCTATAGCTCAGTTGGTAGAGCCCTGGATTGTGATTCCAGTTGTCGTGGGTTCGAGTCCCATTAGCCACCCCATCTTATCTTAGTTATTGTTTATGCGAGGGTGGCGGAATTGGTAGACGCGCTAGCTTCAGGTGTTAGTGTTCTAACGGACGTGGGGGTTCAAGTCCCCCCCTTCGCACCAATAAACAAGATAAGAGCAGTGATACAGACGGCGAGTAGCGCAGCCTGGTAGCGCAACTGGTTTGGGACCAGTGGGTCGGAGGTTCGAATCCTCTCTCGCCGACCAATAAGAAAAAGCCTCGATTATATCGAGGCTTTTTCGTATCTACGATTTACCGTTTTTAAAAACGGCTATACCATTTCTACTTCTACTTCTACTTCTACTTCTACTTCTACTTCTACTTCTACTTCTACTTCTACTTCTACAATTCATTACCCTTATCCATGCTTTTTATTTCTTGTTATATGTTCCAGATAAGAAAACCAAAATGATGTTTTTAACGGAAATGCCATCCTTGTCACTTAAGGGTTATTAATAATTTAATTTATTGCCGAATTTTAATCTTCATAAAAAGATGAGTTAAGTACGTAAAATAACTAACTTTATCTATATGAAATATAAGTCTTTTATTTTATTTGTCGGTAAATGCCAACACTCGCTATTTTTAATGTCTCCAATAGGAGACATCTAATCTATTGATTTCACATGATTAAATAGTTTATGTATTTTTCTTGTCGTGAAAAAGAGACGTATAACAGACCCTATATTTTCTTTTCTATTTAGCAATAGCGTGGTGAAAGCACAAACCATAGCTTCTTTATCATTGAAAATGAGTAAAGCCTGAAAGGAAAACCAAATTTCAATAAGTTATCTTATGCTTTTTAGCGAGAGGTGATTTTTTTCATAAAAAATGAAAAATTGGCACGCTAAATGCAACATGTATATTGTAGATGCTCATTCCACTCCTTATGACAGCATATGACTTCATAAACCTAGGAATGATGCAGAGCCGATTATTCGGTGCCTACGTCCACGTTAACGATGAACATCATTCATCATCAACAGGACGAAACGTTGAGTGAGGCACCATCCGTCTGTAGACCTGATTGTATATTTATACGCCTGTATAGTTTTATACGGGCGTTTTTTTATCTATCAATCACACCTCCATTTTGTATTCACGGCATTATCACGCTATTATCCAGCGCAAGAGTAGATTGGAGATAGCATCAATATGATAAATAAACAAAAAGCATATCTTGCACAAGAAAAACTCTTTCTTATAGAGAAGTTTGGCCCATTATTGTTTTTTTTGATCCCTCTTATCATGCTTATTATTGGAGGAAAATCGTGGGCTAAATATGTGGCTTTTCTTTGTCAGGGGATCGCACTGATTTATATCGTCGTGTTTTCTCAAGCGAGAAAACATTATTTGGCATTTAAGCAAGAAAATGAGAAGGGAATACCCACTCGCTTTTATCGTATCGCTTGGGTGTATGTGTTTTTGACGCTATGTGTAGAAGTGGTGTTGTTATTTCAACGAGGCTTTTAAATCACATCTAAAAACCCTCAATAAGAGGGTTTTTAGATCAGTTGATTAAACGATTTACGATCACGTTCTTATCGAATGTGTTTATTTACTTTTTTTTAGGCTCTTCAAAAATGACAGAGTCTTTTTTCAGTGTCATTAGTAAAGCATCTTTACGCACTTTCGCCGACTCTTCAGATTTTTTCTGTTTATCTAATGCATCAGCAAGCCACGCAAAGTCATGAACATCAGGACGTTGTTTTAACGCATTACGAAATGCTTCTTCAGCTTTAGCCCATTGTCCTTGTTGCATTGCTATCTGACCTAATGTGCTATTGAGTAATGGCGTTGGCCCATGTTGTTTAATTAATGTATTAAGCACTTTCATAATAACATTGGCATCTGTATTTTTTAAACGAGGCAATAGCAAGATCAAGCGCTCATCATATTGGCGTTTAATACCGTCTAAGATGATCGTTTGAGCGGTATCAGGATCGTTGCACTCAATAAGGTGTTCAGCCAAAACGACACGCAATGCATTATCGTGATGGACTTTACGCGGTTGTGCTTTCCACCAATTTTTCAGTCCATCACAGCCATTTTCGGACATCTTCTGTCCCATAATACCGATATAGGCTTTTTGGCGTAATTGCGCTAGTTCATCATCCGAGTGTAATGCAATTTTTTGCATGGAAGGAATGATATCAAGCAGTGCTTGCCAAGCTGCGGTTCGTGTATAAGCGACTTCTGCAAGACGTAATACTTCTGGATGGCGTGGTGCTTGGTTTAATAGCTCATCAACCCCAGTACGCGCCGCATGATTTTCGTTTTGTGCTAATAAAATACGCACTCGGGTGATATCAACAGGAAGCTGATTGGTATCGGCAAGCTCCGCTGCACGTTCAAGGTGTTGCTGAACTCGGAATTCATCACCACGTTGTTGTGCGGCTTCAGCGGCTAACAGGTAGTTTACAACAGGCTGTTCTGCATAATCTGCATTACGGCTCATGAGTTTTTCTACTTCTTTAAAATCACCTTCCGCTAATTTCATTAATGCCATGCCGGTTTGTTTGCGCGCACGATTACGTTTACGGAAAGAAAACCAACTATATGCTTTAGAGCCTGTACCAATAAAACGGCGATAACTCCAACCAATCAGTAACAATGCTAATTGTAGTAAAACAAACATAATAACAAGGCTGGTTACACTGGTTTCAATATCCCAATCATCAGTTTGTATAAGTACATAACCTTGATGGCCTGCCAATAGTGGACCAAAAATAATACCTGCAATAAGCACCACAAAAAGGAGCAGTATTTTTAACATAAGCTTATTCTCCTTGTTGTGTTACTGGTGTATCAACAGTTACGCTATCAGCTGCCGCATCTTTTACGCTTTCAGCTTCTACGGCTTGGGCATCTTGGGCTTCAACAGCTTGTGGCTCTGTATACTCATTCTGTGCCAGTAAATTGCGGATTTGTTTTTCTACACGTTTTTCTAGTAGTGTCTGGCTCTTCAACTCTGATGGCATAGCAAGCGTAATAGGTTGTTTCTCTAATTCAGAAACAGTATCTAAAAATGCGGTTGTACTTGGATCAGAGGTATCAAAATAAGCACGTACCCAAGTAGATACCGCTTCCAGTGATTGCTGATAAGTTTCAGTTTGGTGACGAGGTATGGCTTGAGAAGCAATTAATAAACGTGAGCGGATATTCTCACGTAAATAGATATCTTGATTCGGTGCTAATAAAGGAGCGGCGGCGGTATCACGGCGACGAATGGTAATAAAATCATCCATAAAGCTTTTCCAGCTTTTACTTAGATTTTCTTTCCAATCAGAAAGTGAACCTGAAATGGTTTCATCGCTCTTATCCATTGGGGAGCCATTACGCTCAAGATCAGCTAAACGGAGATTATCAATCTGATTTGCTAACTGGTTTAATTGTAAAATGATGCCATCATTATCAATCTTGGTGAGCGCCGCTAAATTGCTGATATCTTCATTAATCGCACGACGGATCTCAAGTAAACTCGGATCGTTCATTTCCGCTAAGCTACTATCAGCACCTTTTAGTAGACTCACAGCGGTCACAACATCTTGATCATTCCATAACTTACGACCTGCCATTTTTACCATAAAATCAGCTTGTGCTAATAGCCAACTTTTGACGTCTGCACTCGAAATAGCGGCAAAGCGTGTTTGTAGATCTTGAATTTGGCGCTCTGTTGTTTGGCGTTCGTTTTGTAATTTATCGATAGTTTGTTTTTGAGAGTTAAACATACTATCAATATTGTCAAAGCGCTGTTGATAGGTATTTTGGAGTTGTTGTAATTGGGTAAGCTCAGATTTGAGCGATTGATTTTCTACACCCAGCTTTGATGCTTGTTGATTGGTGTAATAGTAAAGGCTACCACCAATTGCCAAAATAACAAGGATAGCAACAGCACTTCCAATTAGACCTGAGCGCTTGTTATTAACAGGTTTGACTTCCTGATAGCGGACATTCTCATCAGCTTTGGCTGCATCTTTTGGCAAGTCATTATCATTTGTATTTTTCTGTTCCGTCATATCGGCGTCTCATTTAGGTTCTATATTAATGCATGAAATAAAGCATCATTATTGGCACTTTCAGCAACGGTGACAGTTTTCCACCCTAATGTTTTTGCTATTGTTGCTAATCGTTCACTGACCACAATTAAATGGCAGTTTAACAGCCATGCTTTTTTAGATTCAGCAACCAGATCAAAGAGTTGTTGTAACATTTCACCGCTAGTGACAACAAGCGTATCAACCTGTGCTTTTTCCCATTGAAGCGCAAAGTCTTCAGGAGAATAATGAATAAATAGGCGTTGGTAACATTCGCATTCATCAACAATTGCGCCTCGTTGACTCAATGTTGTTGCGAGTAAGTCACGACCACCGTTACCTCTAAGCAGTAATATTTGCTTGTTTTTCACCTGATTAAGTTCAGGAAGGTCAAGAAGATCTTCACTGGTTTCTCCTTGCTCAGGGTAGCAAATTGTAAGACTGCTTACATGTTGGAAATCTTTCGCTGTGCTTTGACCTATTCCATAATAGGATAGCGTATCTGGCCATGATTGTTGTAATTGATTTAGCTGCCAGTTTGCGTATGACACCGCATTTTTAGAAAGTAAAAATACACAATCACCCGCCCTTAATCCTTTTAGTTTAGCATCTAATAAAGAGAGTTCACGACCTGCGGTGATCTCTATCAAAGGTGCTTGAAAGGCTGTTTTCCCCGCCTCAATTAAACGCTGGGTTAATGCCTTTCCCGCAGGGTTGGGGCGAGTAACTAAAATACTCATGCCGGTGTGTTGCCTTGATACACTGCCGTTAAAATAGCTCGTGCACCTTTATCTAAAAGTTCTTCAGCCAATGAGATACCCGCGGTTTCAGCATTTTCTGGCGTAACTAAACGCTCGCCACGTAAAATAGTTTCACCATCAGGAGAACCGACTAAAGCACGTAACCAAATTTTGTCATCTTGCCAAATGGCATAGCTTCCAATCGGAACTTGGCAACCGCCTTCAAGACGAGTATTCATTGCACGCTCTGCTTTAACGCAAATTGCGGTGCGTGAGTGATTGAGAGCATCTAATAGCTGGCGAGTTTGATTGTCATCTAAGCGACATTCAATTCCCACCGCACCTTGCCCAACCGCGGGTAAAGATTGCTCAGCAGATAATGGTGTGCGAATACGTTCGTTAAGACCTAGGCGCTTTAAGCCAGCAACGGCAAGAATAATGGCATCATAATCACCATTATCTAATTTCCCTAAGCGAGTACCGACATTACCCCGTAAATCACGAATAATGAGATCTGGGCGCTGTGCTTTTAATTGGCATTGGCGGCGTAAACTGGATGTGCCTACAATACTACCCGCAGGAAGTTCTGCTAAAGAATCATAATGATTAGAGACAAAGGCATCACGAGGATCTTCGCGTTCACAGATAGTCACTAACCCTAAACCTTCAGGGAACTCAATAGGAACATCTTTCATAGAGTGAACGGCAATATCTGCGCGTGATTCAAGTAGAGCAAGTTCTAACTCTTTTACAAATAGCCCTTTGCCACCTACTTTAGCTAAAGGTGTATCTAAAATGATGTCACCTTTAGTGACCATCGGTACTAATTCGACGACTAAACCTGGATGAGCAAGTTGTAGTTGTTCTTTCACATAAAGTGCCTGCCACATAGCAAGAGGGCTTTGGCGGGTAGCAATACGGATGGTACTTTTTGACATAATAGTATTATCTCTTCCGAGCGATTAGCGATATTTTTGTTTAGAAATAAGGCATTGTTTTAACACTTTAAGGCTTCATTTTCCAGTTAAGGCGCTTTGCGTCGTAATAACAATGAAAGAAATGAGGTCATTATCGAAAAAGAAAAAAAGAAAGAGGAAATAAAAAATAAGTAATTTATTAATAGATACTATCGAGTTTAGTTATTTTCAGGATTTTATTCTTTTTATATCTATATAAAAAGTGTGGTTATTTACAAAATTAAAACATTACGTTGGTTTTATTAACATTTGATGCGCGAGAAGTGAAATAAATATTATGTTTAATCTGAACGTATTGATAAAACAACTATTATTTTAAATTTACTTACCTTTCTTATTATTTTCTAATATATAAAAACACGATAAATTTTAACAAAGTTATTATTAAATAAAAGAAAGAGAAATAATAAAAATAAAGAAAAGAATTTAGCCTTAAATTAAATAAATAATTAATAAAGATTGAATATTATTTTAAATATTATTATCGCAACATTAAAAATAAAACTCTTATTTTAAGTGTAAAAATAAAAAATAATCAAAAAGAAGAAATAACTCATGATTATCAATCAGTTGTTTTTATTTTTGCTTTTTTATCTGTTTTTTATGTTTTATCAGAATTTATTTTCAGTTTCATCATTAAGTAAACAGGGGTTTTTGTGGGGTAAAGGGAGGATTGAGAAATTTTTTTCATCATTTTTTCTGTAAATAAAATGATTTATCCTTATGATTATAAAGATATTTATTTGATGGCTTTACACGATTAAGCGCTTAAATACCATTTTTAGATCTTGGTGCTATATTTTGAGTTCCTCTTTACGCCTTGCGCTCAAGGTGTTAAATTGATCACGTTTCCGAGATTTTGTTAGTAAAGTTTTATCTATTAATATTACCTAACTCAACCTTGGTCACTTATAAACTCAGATTCTACTATCTTCTTAGTATTGTTCAGGCGAAACTCTTGTATCTTTATATTGAAACACTGAAGCAACGGCTGGATGCGATTAATCAACTCAGACTGGAACGAGCATTTGCATCGATGTGTGATGTTTTTAAACAGGTCTATGGTTTAATTCCTGTTTTATTGCATTACCACCATCCTGAGTTGCCCGGCTACTTACAAGGAAATGTTCCTCACGGCACATGTTTCTTTGAACCTGATGACATGCAACGTCAATGGGCGAATAAGCTGGTTAACGCATTATGTGATGATCCGATGGATGGATACGCCAATGGAGAGTTGCCAATTACTGGCATCTATTCAATGGGGAGTACTTCTTCTATTGGTCAAAGTCACTGCTCTGATATTGATATTTGGGTCTGCCATCAATCATGGCTGGATCAAGATGAACGTGCGCTTTTACAACGCAAATGCCAATTGATTGAACAATGGGCAGGCGAGTTAGGCATTGATGTTACGTTTTTCCTAATTGATGAAAATAGATTTCGTCACCATGCAAGTGGTAGCTTAGGTGGAGAAGATTGCGGCTCTACCCAACATATTCTTTTACTTGATGAATTTTATCGTACAGCGGTACGCCTAGCAGGTAAGCGCTTGTTATGGACGATGGTGCCTGTTGAAGAAGAACATCATTATGACGAGTATGTTAACTCTCTTTATGCTCAAGGTGTATTAACGCCAAATGAGTGGCTAGATCTCGGGGGATTAGGTGAACTTTCTGCTGAAGAGTACTTTGGCGCAAGTTTATGGCAACTCTATAAAAGTGTCGATTCACCTTATAAAGCCGTACTAAAAAGTATTTTATTAGAAGCCTATTCCGCGGACTACCCTAATGGGAAGTTGCTGGCCTTAGAAATGAAGCAACATCTACACCGTGGCGAAATCGTTAATTACGGTTTAGATGCTTATTGTATGATGCTGGAGCGCGTCACTCGCTATTTGGTTTCTATTAATGATTTAACCCGCCTTGATCTTATCCGTCGCTGTTTCTACCTGAAAGTGTGTGAAAAATTATCTAACGAAAAAACACAAAACGAACCTGAAGGTTGGAGACGACAAGTCTTATCGCAATTGGTTACTCAATGGCAATGGGATAATGAGCGCTTAACAGTACTCGATACGCGTGATAGTTGGAAAATCGAGCGTGTGCGTGATGCACACAATGAGTTATTAGATACGATGATGCAAAGCTATCGCAATCTTATCCGTTTTGCGCGTCGTAATAATTTAAGTGTCAGTGCAAGCCCGCAAGATATCGGTGTTCTAACACGTAAACTTTACGCGGCGTTTGAAGCATTACCCGGTAAAGTCACACTGGTTAATCCACAAATCTCACCTGATTTATCAGAGTCACATTTAACCTTTATTTATGTACCACAAGGTCGAGCAAATCGTAGCGGCTGGTATTTATATAATCGCGCCCCTGATTTTGAAAATATCGTTGGACATCAACCATTAGAATATAACCGCTATTTAAATAAATTAGTGGCATGGTCTTACTTTAATGGGTTGTTAACAAAAGAGTCTCGAGTTTATATTCATCAAGGAGAATCCTCTTGTGATGAAATTAAACTGCATGAATTAGTTAGGGATATGTCGAGCCATTTCCCAATTCGTCTACCTGCACCAACCCCGAAAGCACTGTATAGCCCTTGTGAAATTAGACATCTCGCGATTATTGTCAATTTAGAAACCGATCCAACAGAGAGTTTTTCTGATCAAGTGGTTCACTTTGATTTTAGAAAGCTCGATGTCTTTAGTTTTGGTGAAAAAGAGCAGTGTCTTATTGGTAGCATTGATTTGTTGTATCGTAATTCTTGGAATGAAGTTAGAACCCTTCATTTCAGTGGTACACAATCTATGTTGGAATCGTTAAAAACGATATTAGGCAAAATGCACCAAGATGCAGCTCCACCAGCCTCTGTTGAAGTATTTTGTTATAGCCAACATTTGCGCGGTTTAATTCGTACTCGTGTTCAGCAGTTAGTTTCAGAATGTATTGAATTACGATTATCAACAAATCGTTTAGAGCCGGGGCGTTTTAAAGCGTTACGCATTGCCGGACAAACGTGGGGATTATTCTTTGAACGCCTCAATGTGTCGGTACAAAAATTAGAAAATGCTATCGAATTTTATGGGGCGATTTCATATAACAAGCTTCATGGATTGCCCGTTAAATTAGATAAGGACGCCCGCTATTTACCTGCGGTGATCGATGGTTTTGCTTGTGAAGGGATTATTCAATTCTTCTTTGAAACCACAGAAGATAATAATGTCTTTAATATCTATATCTTAGATGAGGCAAATCGCGTTGAAATCTATTCCCATTGTGAAGGAAGTAAAGAAGAGTTGGTGAAAGATGTTAGCCGTTTCTACTCATCATCCCATGACCGATTCACGTACGGCTCCAGCTTTATTAATTTTAATCTGCCACAGTTTTATCAAATTGTGAAAGTGGAAGGATCAACGCAAGTGTTACCTTTTGCCGGTGGCTCCTTTGGTAAATTATCCGATCTGGGTAGTAAAGAAACGCAACCTGAAATGAATGCTGTTGCCCACGGATTTACAGATTATAAAGCGGTGCAACACTCTTAATTAAGTACCAGCCAATAAATATAAATGGGAGCTTTGATAGCTCCCATTATTGTTATTAACCGTGCTTCTTAGAAAGAAAAAGCTTCCCCACTTTGTTCTGTTATTGCTTGTGCTAGCATGGTTAAAAATTCACCGCCACTTCTATCACAAATCCATTGTTCATCTTTCCAATCAAAGTGATAGCCACCAGAACGTGTCGCTAACCAAACTTGATGAAATGCTTCCTGGCGATTAATAATAATTTTGCTATTATTTTCAAAGGTTAATGTCATTACACCGCCATTGATTTCACAATCAATATCTGCGTCACCTTCATAATTATCAATAGTTTGTTCTATTTCTGACAAGAGTTCGTCAGCTAATTGGTGAAATTCACTGTCGTTCATCTTCATTTCCTATTTGCTTTTCGAGATCTAACTGCGATTATAGAGGATATTAACCAAATAAATGACAGGCAGATTACGAATGAAAACGTATTTACGTTGCACTCTTGCTATAATAACACTGATTTCTCTTTCTGGTTGTGGCTTGAAAGGCCCGCTTTATTTCCCTCCTGAAGATACTCAGGCAAAAATGACACAGTCATCCCAGCCAACCCAGCAAGTTGAGAGCGACTCAACTCAGACCAATTAGTCAATCTTAGAAACGGTAATTTCGTTTCAGGCGGGGGCAAGATGCAATTTTCAAAAATGCATGGTCTTGGCAACGACTTTATGGTGGTCGATGCTGTGACTCAAAATGTTTATTTCTCACCAGAATTAATATGTCGATTAGCGAATCGCCATACTGGTGTTGGATTTGATCAATTATTGGTGGTTGAAGCACCTTATGATCCTGAACTCGATTTCCATTATCGCATTTTTAATGCTGATGGAAGTGAGGTTGCACAGTGTGGTAATGGTGCTCGTTGCTTTGCTCGATTTGTGAGATTAAAAGGTCTTACAAACAAAAGAGAGATAAAAGTCAGTACGCAATCTGGCAGAATGACCTTGCATGTTATGGATAATGACGATGTGTGCGTCAATATGGGCGAGCCTGAATTTGAACCTCAAAAGGTTCCTTTCCGTGCGCAAAAGGCAGAAAAGACCTATATTATCAGGGCAATGGAACGCACTGTATTATGTGGTGTAGTTTCAATGGGAAATCCACATTGCGTTATTCAGGTTGAAGACATTAAAACAGCAGAAGTTGAGTTGTTAGGACCGGTGTTAGAGCAACATGAACGTTTTCCTGAACGTGCTAATATTGGTTTTATGCAAATCGTAGACAGAAGTAACCTTCATTTGCGGGTATTCGAACGTGGTGCTGGTGAAACAAATGCTTGTGGTAGCGGGGCTTGTGCAGCTGTCGCAATTGGTATTTCACAAGGCTTATTAGATAAACGTGTGAAAGTCAATTTACCGGGTGGATCATTGCTAATTGAATGGAAAGGAGAGGGTAACTCTCTTTATATGACTGGGCCTGCGACACATATTTATGATGGGATCATTCAGCTATAATATTATTTTTTGAGAGGCTATCTGTATGACGGATAAAAATGAGCAGTTCTGTTGCCCTGAAACCAACGAACTTAATGATCAACAAGTGATCCATTACCTCAGGGAACATCCTGGTTTTTTTATCCGTAATGCAAGCTATATTGAGCAAATGCAAGTTCCTCATCCCGTCAGAGGAACCGTTTCTTTAGTCGAATGGATAATGTCACGCCAACGTAACCGCATCCATTATCTTGAAGAAGATATGCGTTTGTTGATAGAACAAGCCTCTGAAAATGAAGCACTGTTTAGCCAACTCTTATTATTAATTTCTGAACTATCCAACAGTGCTTCTCTTCACGAAATGCTAGAACGTTTAAACCTTTGGGCTAAGGGATTAGGGCTTTATTCAGTTCAATTACGCCTATTTACCGATCGCTGGCAATTACAGCCACCTTTAGATGCACAAGATCTCCCATTATCTCGTCAAGCATTTGAACATTTCCGTATTCAACGTATGGGTGATGATAACCACTATTTAGGTACATTAAATGGGCAAGAGATAATGCTATTGATGCCTAATGTACGACGCTCTGGTTCCGTAGCGCTTTCATTGTTAGGGCATTATGGTGATTTGGGCGTGATTATTTTTAATAGCCGAGATAACCAACATTTTCAGGAAGGGATGGGAACAGTAATGCTGGATAAGCTTGCCCATATTTTACCAGAATTGTTACTTCGTTGGATCGCAAGGCAATGAATCAACCAATAGATATTCCAGAAACACTCTCTACCGCTATTGAACAATTCCTGCGTTATATTCAAGTTGAGCGCCGATTAAGCCCTGTCACAGTAGAAAATTACCATCGCCAACTGATTACATTAGCGCAAATGATGGTGGCGATGAAAATCACACAATGGATATCGCTTGAAAGCCAACATGTACGCATGTTATTGGCGAAAAGTCATCGTAGTGGGTTACAACCGACTAGCCTTGCTTTGCGCTTTTCGGCGTTACGTAGCTTTCTTGATTGGCAAGTGGCACAAGGAATGTTAGAGGTTAATCCAGCAAAAGGCATTCGCACACCGAAATCGGGTCGTCATCTTCCTAAAAATATGGATGTCGATGAAGTTAGCCAATTGATGAATATCGACTTAAAAGATCCGCTCTCTGTTAGAGATAGAACCATGCTGGAAGTGATGTATGGTGCGGGATTACGTCTATCAGAATTGACTAACTTAAATATTAGCGACATCGACATGAATGAAGGTGAAGTTCGTGTTGTAGGTAAAGGAAGTAAAGAGCGAAAAGTCCCGCTGGGAAGAAAAGCGCTAGAGTGGCTACAAAATTGGTTTCCGATGCGCGAGCTATATGCACCTGAGGATAAAGCTGTCTTTATCTCAACCCAAAGCGGTAAGCGTTTATCCGTACGCAGTGTACAAAAACGGTTTGAACTTTGGGGGATTAAACAAGGACTAAGTAGCCATGTGAATCCTCATAAATTACGCCACTCGTTTGCCACACATTTATTAGAATCCAGTGGTGATTTACGTGCTGTACAAGAGTTATTAGGGCACGCTAATTTATCGACTACTCAAGTTTATACCCACTTAGATTTTCAGCATTTAGCGAAAGTCTATGATGCTGCTCATCCGAGAGCTAAGAGAGAAAAATCATAATGCGCTTTTACAGAACTCTGACGCCAATTGCAGCGATGACTTTTGATTTAGATGACACGCTGTATGACAATGTGCCAGTGATGGACAAAACTGAAAAAGAGACGCTGGATTTTATTCGTCAATATGATCTGCGTTTTAATCATTTCACAGAAAAAGATGTGAATGCCTATAAAAAGCCACTGCTAGAAAGCAATCCTGATATTTTTCATGATATTACACAATGGCGTTGGCTTGCGGCTAGAAATATGTTGTTAGATTACGGTTACAGTGAAGCCAAAGCACAGCAAGGTGCTGATGAAATTATGGCGCACTTTGCTTATTGGCGTAGCCACATTAATGTGCCTAAAAATACCCATCAAGTTCTCACTGAATTGGCGCAAAAAATCCCATTAATTGCGATCACAAATGGTAATGCAAACCCATTAAGTTGTGGTTTAGGGCAGTATTTTTCACATATTTTAAAAGCTGGCCCTGATGGTCGCTCTAAGCCTTATCCTGATATGTTTGATAAAGCTTCCTCACTGTTAAATCTTCCTCATGAGAAAATTCTACATGTGGGTGATCACCTTGTAACCGATGTCGAAGGTGCCGTTAATAGTGGATTACAAGCGTGCTGGATTAACCTTGATAATCGTAGTTTGTTTGAAGAAGGTGAAACCAGAGTAATGCCACATATTGAAATTACAGATTTAAGCAAACTGATAGAATTGGTTTAATGTGATATTCGGTAAGAATGGCACAGATAAACGAGGCTAAAAAAGGCTTTATTTTGCATAGCGCGTAAATTCCTGTTAGTTTGTTGCTTACTCTCTATTTCTGTATATATCCACAGTATTTTCTTCACTAAATGATTGGTAATTATGGACGTCTCATATCTGCTAGAAGGTCTTAACGATAAACAGCGCGAAGCTGTAGCCGCACCTCGTATTAATATGCTGGTGTTAGCTGGCGCAGGCAGTGGTAAAACACGGGTGCTGGTACATCGTATCGCTTGGTTATTATCTGTTGAACAAGCTTCTCCTTTTTCAATTATGGCAGTGACGTTTACCAATAAAGCTGCCGCAGAGATGCGTCATCGTATTGAAGACTTAATTGGTACAAGCCAAGGCGGTATGTGGATTGGCACTTTCCATAGCCTTGCTCATCGTTTATTACGCGCACACTATCTTGATGCAAATTTGCCACAAGACTTCCAAATTATTGACAGTGATGATCAATATCGCCTTATTCGCCGTATTGTTAAGTCAATGAACCTTGATGATAAACAGTGGCCCGCACGTCAAGGCATGTGGTATATCAACGGTAAAAAAGATGAAGGCTTACGTCCTCAGCATATTCAAACCTATGGCAATCCAGTTGAAACCACATGGTTAAAAGTATACCAAGCTTATCAAGAAGCCTGCGATCGCGCAGGGCTTGTGGATTTTGCAGAGCTTTTATTGCGCGCTCATGAACTTTGGTTAAATAAACCACAAATTTTGGAGCACTACCAAAATCGCTTTACCAATATTTTAGTGGATGAGTTCCAAGATACTAACCGCATTCAATATGCGTGGATAAGAATGTTGGCGGGTCAATCTGGTAAAGTGATGATTGTGGGGGATGATGACCAATCCATCTATGGTTGGCGTGGTGCGCAAGTTGAGAATATTCAAAATTTCTTAAATGAATTTCCTGGTGCAGAAACCATTCGATTAGAGCAAAACTATCGTTCGACAAGTAATATCCTAAAAGCGGCGAATGCGTTAATTGCCAATAACAGTGACAGATTAGGTAAAAATCTGTGGACTGAAGGTGCCGAAGGGGAGCCGATTTCGCTTTATTGTGCTTTTAATGATCTGGATGAAGCGCGTTATGTAGTCGGTCGCATTAAGCGCTGGCAAGAAGAAGGCGGTGCACTGACAGATTGTGCCATTTTGTATCGTAGTAATGCGCAATCTCGTGTGATGGAAGAGGCGTTATTACAAGCTGCAATGCCATACCGTATTTATGGTGGTCAACGATTCTTCGAACGCCAAGAAATCAAAGATGCACTTTCTTATATGCGATTAACAGCTAATCGTCATGATGATGCTTCTTTTGAGCGTGTTGTGAATACACCGACACGAGGCATTGGTGATAGAACCTTAGATATTGTTCGCCAAGTGGCAAGAGAGAATCAAATTACCTTATGGGAAAGTGCATTGCAGGTTATTGAACATAAAATGCTTGCAGGACGAGCAACCGCTGCAATTCAACGATTCCTAGAACTGATTGAAACACTCGCTTCTGAAACGGCAGATATGCCATTACATGTACAAACAGACCGAATTATTCGTGATTCAGGTTTGAAAGCGATGTATGAGCAAGAAAAAGGTGAAAAAGCACAAGCTCGTATTGAAAACTTAGAAGAGCTGGTCACTGCGACTCGCCAATTTAGTTATCAAGATGAAGATGAAGACTTAATGCCACTGCAAGCATTCCTTTCACATGCCGCATTAGAATCAGGCGAAAGCCAAGCTGATGCATATCAAGATGCCGTACAGTTAATGACACTTCACTCGGCTAAAGGGCTAGAATTTTCACAAGTCTTTATTGTGGGCGTAGAAGAAGGCATGTTCCCAAGTCAAATGTCGCTAGATGAAGGTGGGCGTTTGGAAGAAGAGCGTCGCTTGGCTTATGTTGGTGTCACTCGAGCAATGAAAAAGTTAACACTCACTTACGCTGAAAACCGCCGTTTATATGGAAAAGAAGTCAGTCATCGTCCTTCTCGTTTTATTGGTGAGTTACCGAAAGAGTGTGTTGAAGAGGTGCGTTTACGCGCCACGGTTTCCCGCCCTGTTAATCATAGCCGTTTAGGGACGCCAATTATCAGCAATGATACTGGCTATTCGCTAGGGCAACGTGTGAAACACCCCAAATTTGGTGATGGCACCATTATCAATATTGAAGGCAGCGGTGAACATTGCCGATTACAAATCGCCTTTAATGGTGAAGGTATTAAATGGCTGGTGGCAGCATTTGCTCGGCTAGAATAATCCTCGATTAGAGCGAATTGGCAAAAAAACGCCAGAAACCCTCGCCCAATGTGGGCGGGGAGCCGTCACCACTGCTTCAATATAAAAAAACACCCTTATTTATTTGATAGATAAGCTACGGTGTTTTTTTTAAGGGATGTTCAAGTTGGTTACTTAATAATCTCGTTATCTATTCTTACTTAACGGGATTAATTGATGAAACTCTCTAGCATATTCTTTCATACCGACTCTTTTGTCGCACCTAGCACACGAATTTCTCCTGTTCCTTTTTCTAGTAATGAATTACTGATCGAAAATACGGAGGAAGTCTTTTGTGATACTTATCATCCCAGTGAACCTATCAACGAATTTGAAGAAGATTTGTATTGTAAGTTATTGAGACATCAGCGTGATTTTGTGCCTCGTATTAATCTCTATTACAGTGTTGTGATTAACCATATTCAATTGATTAATAACGCAATATCAACATCATTTAGGTGTTCATATCGCTATGTAAACGAGATATCAAAGAGTGCGCATTCATTAAAGAAGGACAAGAAGAAAAAACTCTCTTCCGCTTTTACACAAATCAGTAATTTAGCGGAAGAGCGAGTTTTAGAAGGTTAGCTACGTCTTAAACGGCGTTGTGTATAAAGTGCATCAAGCGTAAAGAGGATCAGCGCAACCCAAATAAAGCCGAAGGTGACGAGTCGTTCTGCATCAATTTTTTCGCCATATACCATTGTGGCAAGAATAAACATCAAGGTTGGGCCAATATATTGGAAAAAGCCCAAGGTTGATAAACGCAGATAATGCGCAGCTTCTGTAAAGAGCAGTAATGGTACGGTTGTAATAATACCGGCTGCAATTAACAGGGTATTTAATGACCAGCTATTTTCAAGCATATTGCTAGTCGGAGAATGTGTGAAAAATAAGATATAAATTAATGCCACAGGGAATAGCCATAATGTTTCTACCAACATACCTGTTTGTGCATCGACACCCAATTTTTTACGCAGTAAGCCATAAAGACCAAAAGTCACAGCGAGGCTTAATCCAATCACAGGTACTGAACCAAAGTGCCAGAGTTGAATAAATACACCCGTAAAGGCTAAACCTACCGCTACCCATTGCATACGACGGAAGCGTTCACTCAAGAAAAGCATGCCAAACAGTACGTTAACCAGTGGGTTAATAAAGTAACCAAGGCTGGCTTCTAGCATATAACCGTGGTTAACCGCCCATATATAGGTAAGCCAGTTTGTTGCGATAATGACGGCTGTCAGCGCTAAAAGAAGAATTTTTTTAGGTTGGCGTATTAATTGGCGCAAATAAGGCCAATGACGACTAATAGTCATTAAAATCAACATAAAAAAGAACGACCATAAAATACGGTGCGTTAAAATTTCTTCTGCGGGCACTTCTTGAATGCTTTTAAAATAGACAGGGGCAATACCCCAGATCAAATAGGCGCCTAAGGCACATAAAACGCCTTTCATCGTGTTTTTCTGGCTCATGCTATCTCTGGAATTGATGGAAAGGAAAAGTGTGACGGGGCTATCATACCCAATGACATTATCTAATGTGTCATTAGGCATGTGTTTTTACAAGTAATTAATACTAATCTAAGCATCATCGCGCACAATGAATTTTAGCAAAGGCTTAACCTACAATATAGGTCGCTGTCCCACTCGCAATATGAACTTGTTTTTCATTATGTAATTCAACACGAGCAACAGATACTTTATTACCACTACGTAAAATATGGCTACTTGCCGTAAAACATTCGCCACGTCCCGGTCTTAAGTAATCAACACGTAAATCAATCGTGCCCATGTTAGCGAGTTTTTGTTCGAGTTGCTCTTGGGATATTGGTGCTAAACGTGTTAATGCGTTACCGACACAAACTAACCCGGCACTAACATCAAGCACAGAAGCGATTAGCCCACCATGTAAGATACGCTGAGCAATATTACCAACAAGTTTATCTTGATATCGAAATTGAATTTCCGCGTAGTCTTGTTCAAAGCGGACTAGCTCTAGGCCGATTAATTGATTAAAGGGCATTTTATAAACAAAAACATGACCAATAAGTGTTTGAGCCTCTTCTAATGTTAACAGTTTTCCCATTTTTAGAACCCCTGACATCACGTTATTAAGTTAATACTATGTTAATAATACATGACAAAATCGTAATTGCACATTCGTGCTATAAATATAATGGTGTGAAAATATACGAGATTTAATGGCAATTACGTGTAAAATATGGGCGTTAAAGTGCAATAAAGCACATATATAAGAGCTAATTCTAAAGTAAGTACTAACTTTTATATTATTCAATAATGAAACAGGATAACTAACTATGCGTTACATCCGTTCTTTACTTGCGGTGGTTTTATTCTATCCAGCATGGGGATTTGCATCCGAAATACAAGCATCATCATCTCCTGCACCGCTTGTTCAGGGCAGTATCATTTCTGGTTTATTACAAGAATACGATTCACCTTTTGTTCTTTATCCTTATGAATCCAATTATATTATTTACACTGATACCTCTGATATGAATAAAGAGGCTATTCAAAGTTATGATTGGGGTAATAAGGCTAAAAAAGATGAGGTGAAATTTCAGCTCAGTTTGGCCTTCCCTTTATGGCGCGGCATTGCGGGTGAAAACTCTGTTTTAGCCGCATCGTATACCCAACGCTCTTGGTGGCAATTAAGCAATAAGAAAGAATCTGCCCCTTTTCGAGAGACAAACTATGAACCGCAACTTTTTCTAGGTTGGGCAACAGACTATAAATTTGCGGGTTGGACACTTCGTGAAATAGAAACCGGTTTTAACCACGAATCAAATGGCCGTTCTGATCCTACATCTCGTAGTTGGAACCGTGCTTATGCACGTTTTATGGCGCAAAAAGGCAATTTACAGCTTGATTTAAAACCTTGGTATCGCTTTAGTGAAAGCGCTCACCGTGATGATAATCCAGAAATTAATCGCTATATGGGCTATTACCGTTTAAAAGCAGGCTATCGTTTAGGCGATAGTGTGATCACGGCAACAGGACGTTATAACTGGAACAGTGGCTATGGAGCGGCTGAATTAGGCTGGAGTTACCCAATTACTAAGCATGTACGCTTTTATACCCAAGTATTTAGTGGTTATGGCGAATCAATGATTGATTATAATTTTCGTCAGACACGGGTCGGTGTTGGCGTGATGCTTAATGATATGCTGTAATTTTCTCCGTTCTGGGGTAGCATAGCGCTATAAATGATGATGGCACCTGCACATTGGTGCCTTTTCTTTTACTCCTCATCATAGTTTTTATCAGCAGCTTTTCAGAGGAACGGCGTGTCCACAGCAGAAGTTCTTAATTCAATGCCATCAGCACAGGCTATTTTGCGAGAAACCTTTGGTTATCAGCAATTTCGCCCTGGTCAGCAAGAAATCATCCATACCATTACAACTGGGAGAGACTGTCTCGTTGTGATGCCAACAGGGGGTGGTAAATCCCTTTGTTATCAAATTCCCGCATTATTGCTTGATGGGCTAACTGTGGTTGTTTCGCCACTTATCTCACTGATGAAAGATCAGGTCGATCAACTTTGCCTGCATGGTATTGAAGCCGCTTATTTAAATTCAACCCAAACGCGTGAAGAGCAGTTTGATGTTCAAATACGTTGTCAAAAGGGTGAAATAAAACTGCTGTATATTGCCCCTGAACGTTTAATGATGGAGAGTTTTCTTCATCAATTAGTGCAATGGAAACCCGCATTACTCGCTGTTGATGAAGCACACTGTATTTCACAGTGGGGACATGATTTTCGTCCTGAGTACCGCGGTATAGGGTTATTAAGACAATATCTTCCTGATGTTCCCATTATTGCACTGACGGCAACGGCGGATAATACAACACGTTACGATATTATTAATCAGCTAGTGTTGCGTGATCCTTTAATTCATATCAGCAGTTTCGATAGGCCAAATATCCGCTACACTTTAGTAGAGAAATACAAACCGCTTGATCAACTTTGGTTATTTATTCGCGGTCAGAAAGGAAAGTCCGGCATTATTTACTGTAATAGCCGCAGTAAAGTCGAAGAAACCGCAGAGCGCCTGAGTAAACGAGGGTTAAGCATTGCGGGTTATCACGCAGGAATGGAAATTGCACAACGAGCTAAAGTACAAGAAGCTTTCCAGCGTGATGATTTACAAATTGTCGTTGCCACGGTTGCATTTGGTATGGGGATTAATAAACCCAATGTTCGGTTTGTGGTTCATTTTGATATTCCGCGAAATATTGAATCTTATTACCAAGAAACAGGGCGTGCAGGGCGAGATGGATTGCCTGCAGAAGCAGTATTATTTTACGATCCTGCCGATATGGCGTGGTTGCGTCGTTGTTTAGATGAAAAACCAGAAAGCGATCAAAAAGCAATTGAAATGCATAAGCTTAATGCGATGGGCGCATTTGCTGAAGCTCAAACATGCCGACGCTTAGTGTTACTAAATTACTTCGATGAACATCGACAAAATGCCTGTGGTAACTGCGATATTTGCCTTGATCCTCCTAAGCAATATGATGGTTTAGTGGATGCACAAAAGGCATTGTCCTGTATTTATCGTACTGGTCAGCACTTTGGTATTGGTTATATTGTTGAGATTTTAAAAGGTGCGAATAATCAGCGTATTCGAGATTCTGGACACGATACATTACCTGTCTATGGTATTGGGAAAGCGCAAAGCCATGAACATTGGGTGAGTGTGATCCGCCAGCTTATTCATTTAGGTATGGTGACACAAAATATTGTTCATCGCTCTGCATTACAACTGACAGAGATGGCGAGACCCATCTTACGTGGTGAAGTGCCATTACAATTAGCCGTACCTCGATTACTAAGCCCGACAAAAAGCCGTAATCAACAAACAAAAAATACGCATAGACAGTACGATAGAAAATTATTTGCGAAACTACGTAAATTGCGTAAGTCTATTGCTGATGAAGAAAACATCCCGCCATTTGTCGTCTTTAATGATGTCACATTGATTGAAATGGCAGAGCAATGCCCCGTTTACCCTGATGAATTATTATTAATAAACGGGGTTGGACAACGAAAATTAGAACGATTTGGGCCAGCGTTTATGACACTCATTCGTGACCATATTGAGGGCTTCGAATAACGCCAATAAGGAGAACCAATGACAACCACTCTGTTTAAATATTCGTGGTTATCGCGTGAAAAGCAGTTTTCTGCATTCACGAACGGCGCCTTATTGGATTTTTGGGGGCAACGGGAAGAAGGGGCGTTTGTTGGCGTGGATGGTGCAAAAATTCGCTATGTTCATTGGCGTTCACCATCGCACAATAAAGCACTGGTTATTGCTTCAGGCCGTAGTGAAAGCTATGTAAAGTATCCTGAAGTTGCATTTGATTTCTTTCACTCAGGCTATGATGTCTTTCTTCTCGATCATCGAGGACAAGGTCTTTCAGACAGACTATTAGAAGATACGCAAAAAGGGCATGTAGAGAAATTCAGTGATTATATCGATGATTTCTCAACGTTTGTCGATACGATAGTGTTGCCTTTTCAATATCAGCATTATTTTGCATTAGCTCATTCCATGGGCGGTGCTATTTTAGCGGGATATCTTCTAAAGCAAACTCATGTATTTAAAGCAGCGGCATTAAGTGCGCCGATGTTTGGTATTAGATTACCTATTCCTCGCTGGGTGGCTAATTTTTTGGTTAACCGAGCAGAACAAAGTCAATCTGAAAGAAATAACTACGCGGTATCAACAGGTAAATGGTTTCCACTGCCCTTTATCCTTAATGTGTTAACACATAGCCATGAGCGATATCGCCGGTATTTACGTTATTATGCTGATTTTCCAGAACTACGATTAGGCGGCCCAACTTATCATTGGATGGGAGAAAGTCTAAAAATGGGAGATTGGTTAATTGAACATGCGGGAGAGATTAGTACCCCTCTATTAGTGCTCGAAGCAGAGCAAGATAAGGTGGTAGATAATCAAGAGCTAAGGGCTTTCTGTGAACGTTATAGTCAGTCCAGAACAAGAGAAGAAAAACAAAAATTGCCACTGGTGATTGAGGGTGCGCATCATGAAATCTTGTTCGAAATAGATAAGCTACGCTCACAAGCATTAAATGAAATCTGTGAGTTTTATGATAAGCATTTATTTTAATCAGGAATGTGTATGTATTCGATAGTCGCTTCAGATCTTGATGGCACACTGTTATCACCTAATCATGTATTAACTCCCTATACGCAAGAAACCCTACACCTACTTATTAATAAAGGTGTGCATTTTGTATTCGCAACAGGTCGTCATCATGTTGATGTTGCTCAAATTCGTGATGGATTAGGCATTAATGCCTATATGATAACCTCTAATGGCGCACGAGTACATAACACTCATGGCGACCTTATTTTTAGCCAAGATCTGGAGCCTGAAATTGCTTATGACTTGGCTCTTATGGTTTTTGATCACCCTGAAATTGAAACTAATATTTATGCTGGCGACTACTGGTACGTTAATAAAGAAATGCCAGGAGCTTGTGAGTTTTTCCGCGAATCGGCTTTCAATTATGAATTATTTTGTAAAACCGGATTTCCGACCACCAATGTCTGTAAGGTGTTCTTCACTTCTGAAGATCATGAGTTATTGCTGACACTGGAAAGTGAAATTAATCAGCGTTGGGGTGATAAGGTCAATGTGAGTTTCTCACTGCGTAATTGCTTAGAAGTGATGGCTGGTGGCGTATCTAAAGGTGAAGCGCTTGAAAAAGTGGCTAAATTGATGCAACACACTGCCAAAGATGCGGTTGCATTTGGTGACGGTATGAATGACAAAGAGATGCTACAAACAGCTGGTAAAGGTTGCATTATGGAAAATGCGCATCAGACATTAAAAGATTTACTCCCAAATATGGAAGTGATCGGCACTAATGCTGATGAAGCCGTGCCTCATTATTTACGTAAATTATATCAGGTGTGATCCCTTCGAAAAAAGAAAAGGCGAACAACGTAATATTGTTCGCCTTTTTTTGAACTGACCAAGCTCAATTTAGTGATATTGCAAAGTAAATTGCAATGTACCGTTTGCTTTACCCGCAGTCGTGGTATCCGTGGTTTGAATATAGCCTGCTTCTAATGGAATAGCATAATGACCTGCGCTGTTATTCTTTTCACTGACAGT
Source organism: Proteus sp. CD3 (assembly GCF_008808075.1). NCBI lineage: Bacteria > Pseudomonadati > Pseudomonadota > Gammaproteobacteria > Enterobacterales > Morganellaceae > Proteus > Proteus sp. CD3. The sequence continues at coordinate 4,005,359 of NZ_CP019686.1, forward strand.
CATTAACTGACCTAATTTTATCGGTTGATTTTGATATTTAACCTGAATGCCATAGCCTTTGGCTGTATTGCTATCGGTGGGATTACTTAAACCAATGGTTCCTGCGGTTTGTTGCTCATCGGGCACACCATCAAATCGAATTTTGATTGGTGACACAGGATCACAACTCAAATCAATATTAAAATTTTTGATGCTCTCTGCACTGACAGAACCCACACCATTAAAGCTTGATTTAGGAACTGCACCGAGTGGAACATTAATGTTGTTATTCACAACATCACAGCCACTAGAAATAATGTTTAAAGACGATAGATTAATTCTAGGTTCAGTTTTTCCTACATAGTCACTGGTGATAAAACCATTATTGTAGATAATAAGCATAGCGACCCATGAAGCAGGGATCGTTTGTGATGTCACATTATCGCGTAATTTATAAAGCTTCATTTCTAATGAAACAGAATAATTGCCACTGGTCGCATTGGTTGAGCAAATAAGGCGATTACTGTAGTTACCATCAATGTTTTGCTGACCATCGACATAAGCTGTGCCACTGCAACTCCCGCTAATGATGCCACGCAAGGTATAACCCACACCACTACTGTTAAGCTCTTTGACATAAGCGCCATTGACTCTCGGGCTTGATGCGTTAAAAGAGCCTGGTAAATAAATACCAGGTCTTACTGCACCTCCAGAAAGGTTCCACCATGTCCATGCATTCATCGTTCCTAACGGAATGGTGGCGATCTCTGTTAAAATCGGCGCTGAACGTGAGACATAAATAGGCGCTGAATAGGTGACGGTTTTAGTGGTAAGGTCTGCCCTAAACTCTGCAAATGTGCTTGATGTATACAAAATAGCAGACAGACAACCAAGAGTTATATATTTATTCATTGTGCTCACCTATCTGCATTCAAGTTGTAAAAATTGGATTTTCTCTAAGGCAAGATCCACATTTAACGGTGTTTGACACTGTTCAACAGCACTGTTGCCCCACTTAGCTCGTAACTGGCTGTATTCTGGTACGCCATTTAAGAAAACTTCACCATCATTGGCCACAATGCCACTTGAAAGTACGTGGTCGTCTTTATAAATCTCAACTTGAGTACCAAATGGCAGCGGTGTTCCGTTGTAGTGTAAGTTTGCAAGCACACGAGCGCCTTTTCTTGCTTTGAAATCGGCTAAGACAATTGCACCTTTGGTTGGAATAACGGTTGTCGATGTTAATTCAACATCGTTATTACCTGTTAAAGAAGCTGGATCAACAGTGACTTTATTACGTTCATAACGTGAAACATTAGGAATAACGGCATAACCTTGCGCATTGGTATAAAGGCTTTGTGCGCTGCTGACTTTTAAGTGATCAACATCTTCTGCTTTAATTAAAATGGCAGAATCGTAAATGGTACGAGATGGCGTGATCCCACCTTGATGCACCAAAAGTGCGCCCGTCGCGCCCCAATTCATTGATTGATAGCGTTTGTCGTAACTGTAACCCGCACTGATCTCACCTCCAGAAGCACTGTAGTTACCATTAACGGAGCCGCTGTATTCTTGACGAGAATGGTTGTAGTTCTGTGAAATATCATATTGCAGATTGTTATCTTCCAACTGAGTACCACTTAAACTCACTGAACTAATAGAATCACCTTGTTTACTGGTGTTATAGCGATAACTTAACCAGTTGTTATTCTGTCCAATATTAAATGGAAGACTAAAATTAATAGATAAAATCTGATCGGTTAATCCACTTTCTTGACGCTTGTTATAGGCATAAGAGACGCTATAACTTAATGCACGATAATTTGAGTTAAAACTCACATTAACATTGCGATCAACTCTGTCTTGATACCAATAATATTGTTGATAACCATTTAATGAGAGATAACCCATATCGCCTAAAGATTGTGATACAGATAACTGGAACTGTTTTTTCTTACGATAAAGATGAGAAAAACGCTCGTTAGCTGTGGAGAAATCGTAATAATCTTTTGTTGAATAGCGATACGAAGCCAGTGAAAAACCCGTTTTAGTATCAGGTAAATACTTAGAATATTGAATACGATAAGATTGCCCTTGGGCTTCATCGTCATTTATTAACGTTGTTCTTGCGTGAGTAATATCTGCAGAAACGGCACCTAAATAGCCCAGATTAACCCCAGTACCTAACGCATAAGCTTGATAATCAGCCGAGATTAAGGTGCCGCCATAAAGGGATAAATTGTAAGGAAGCCCATAAATAGCTGAGGTTTGAAAGAAGTTAGGTTTTCTTGCCGCCGTATCGGCATGATATTTACCGATATCGACACTGTATTTTAAGTTACCCGCGCGCTGCATCATCGGCACCGCAGAAAAAGGTTGTGAAAAAGTACGGGTTGTTCCATCGGCTTCTTCGATCGTAACTTGTAAATCACCGCTATAAGACGTGGGATATAAATCTGAAATGGCAAACTCCCCCGGTGGAACGGAGGTCTGATAGATGATGCTGTTATTTTGTCGAACGGTGACAACGGCATTACTTTGCGCGATACCTCTAACGATGGGAGCAAATCCACGTTGGCTTTGTGGCAACATACTTTCATCAGAAGCCAATTTGATTCCACGATAAGGAATACTCTCTAATACATCATTATCAGAAGCGGTTTCACCGATAGTTAAACGACTTTTTAAACTACGAATATCTCGCTCAACATAAGTCTGCAAGCTATTCCATTGAGATGAGTTATCACTATTTTTATTGTAGTTGCTGTGGTTACGTAAACGCCAAGCACCAACGTTAACGCCACTACGTAATCCTAAGAAAATAGAGTTACTATTATTTTGGTCACGATACCAATACTGATTTTGACGATAAGTGTAATTCACAAAAGCAGCATTGATGCCATCGTTCCACTGTGCTGGTGGAATATAGCCTTGCCCATAATTGTATAAAGCAATTTGTGGTATAGAAAACGACAAGCGTGCTCGTGAAAAATCATACTCATACTTTGCATTCGGAATAATGCTAGCAATATCGGTAACTGTTGATGTGTTTGCTTGTTGGCTAAATTGCGATGTTGCAGACTCTTTCACTCCCCAATTTAATAAATCTTGTTTGGTTAGCTCAGGCGTCAACACCTTTTTTTCTTCATTAAAAATAAAACGGACTTGGCGATTGTCGATTAATTTATTATTGAGATAAATATCAACAGAGTAGACACCAGGAAGCTGTCCTCCTGTAAAAGAAAAGTAATCAAGGTTATTAATATCTGCAACCTGATTTTCTATGCCTAAATTGAGTGCATCAGGATTAAATTGCTCTTCAGCAGTCACCTGATAAGGAAATAAAATAGAGGCTATCGCTATGGCAAGCACACAGTGGCGATAGAGATTATCAGTAGGAAATACCGATAATCGTTTTGTAGATAACGCGATGATGGATAAAGTCATAACTCTACACTCTTAATTTAATACTTTATCTACAGTTGCACCGTAGTCATTAATAAACTGCACAATGACTTTCTGAGAAGTAGAACTCTCTTTAAGTAACACCACTTCTTGATAAGGGTTGATTAAAGGGTCGTAAGGGTAGCGTTTGTCATCAAGAAAAATATGTTTAATCGTGAGGTGATAAGGTGTTTTGTTCTTAAGCACCAAGCCTTGGCTTTGTTTTGATAATTCGACGTTATTAAAATTAAGTGGCTCAATATCATGAGAGCGTAAAAAGAGCTTAAATTGAGAGTTAATGACGAGTTGTAATTGATTTTCAGGGCTTTTTTCAACAGGTGGAATTGATTTTATATTAAGCCAATAGACGACTTCTGTATTTGAATTTAAGGGTTCACCAGTATAGGAAATACGTGCAGTTCCTGTGCCATCAGGTTCAATACGAAAAAGCGGTGGTGTTGCAATAAAAGGCGTTTTTTCTGTGCCTTGAAAAGCAGAAACCCAACTTTGGATAAGATAAGGCTTTTCTTTATCCGTATTTAGAATAGGAATGCTTATTTCACGAGCGTTATCGTTATAAACAAACCGAGTTCCCCCCACACTGACTCCAGCAGCATGGCTTACCGTTATGAGAGAAAATAATAAAAATAGGGTTAGAAAAATATTCTTTTTCATAAATGGCGCCACAAAGTTAAGGGAAATAAGAGGGTAATAAGTATTACCCTCATTTTTTATTATTTATATTGGATGCTATAAACCGCAGATCCATTTGCGGGACCTGGTGTTGCTTGGGCTGTTGCTTTGTAGCGTGCAACATAATCTAAGTTAATTTCAGTCCCTTTGATTTCGACTTCTTTCGAATCGTCATATAGGTTTATTTGAGATACGGCATCTTTTTCAAAAAGAGCGATACCCACATTTGTCGCGCCACCAGAGACTTGGTCAATCGCTAAAATATCGCTATCAATTGCATCTCGAGTTCCGCCAAAACGGACAGCGACAGTGGTATCTATAGGGCAATCAATAAGTTTAATCGTAAAGTCTTTAAGCCCTGCAACTTCACCTTTAGTTGCTAAACTTTTTGATGACACTTTTCCTAAATCTACGGTTAGATTTTTAGAAGAGCTATCCACAGTACAGGCTTGATCTGTTATTTCTCCGGTAAAGTTAATAGTGCCCGATGCAAAAGCAGCAGGTGCAGAAAGTAGAGAGAGACTCATCCCTAATAAATAGAGAGATTTATTTAATTTGCTCATGACCGGTCCTATATAAAAAGTAGTTATTTTTACTTTTTAATTTATTTATAAGTATAGATTTAAGTATTGGTTTATTCGCATAAGAAATATGCCAATAAAATATAACATCACAAAAAATTTAAGTTAATAAAGATTTACATGAGTTTTTTTTGTTTTTATATCGAATTATTTAATGTTCGTTTTTAAAATTAAAAATAATGTTTAATTAATCACTAATTAAATTTTGGTGTGGATTATTTATTAAAGATAATAGCTTTGCTATGTCTCCTGTTGAAAATGAATTTTTATTCAAATAAAGATAGAACTTATATTCTTTATCTTCATTATGTGTATTTAATTGTTTGATCGTATTTTTATTCAACTCTTCCTGAACAACCGTTAATGGAAGTCGAGAATAACCAAGACCTTGCTTAACAAAACTGATTGCCGTTTCCACAGAGCCAACATGAATAACTTGGTTATTATGATCAGCATTGGAGCTATCAGCGAGTAAGGAAATATAGGTATGTTGTTGTAATTCCTTAGATAATTCATCATCTTGAAGATGTTGTAAAACACTGTTCGGGTGTGTTACTAATACTGTTTTAATGCTTTCTAAATCAATGGGTTGTAATGATTTTACATTATAATGTGTTATCACCAAGTCTTGATCTTTTTGCGCTAAAATATCTGATTTACTCAGCGCTGTTTTATGAATATTGATATCATAGTGTTTATTCTCTTTAATAAATTGCGATATTTTATTCCAGAAAAGACCTGAAATATATAAAGGGTCGATAAGGATATTTATCTTTAACTTATTGTTAAATATTAAATTTTTAGCCTCTTTTTCTAATGAAATTGCTCTTTCAGTAATTTCTCTAGAGAGTTCAAGTAACAATTTACCTTCGTGAGTAAGTACCGCTCGTCTTTTCTCTAAAGAGAGTATTTCAATGCCTAAAGTTTGCTCTAATTTATTGATAGTATAGCTAATTGATGATTGTGTTCTATGTAATGCATCTGCGGCCTGAGCAAAGCCACCGTAGTCAACGACAGCTTGTAAGGTAATCCACTGATCGAGAGTCGTTCGGGATTTTTCCATAATGGAACCTTCTTATTATTGTTTATTTAATACTCATTAAAAATGAAGCTAGCAATATATCTTAGCATTGTTAATAGGTAGTAATACTCATTTTTAAACCAAGTTTAAAAAATATTAACATTATAAGCCGTAATGTTATTTATTAATGTTCAGTACAAATAACAAAAATAAATATTTATTTTTCTATTTAAATTATTTTGTTTGATAAATTAGATATGGATGGCTTTTACTCTTTTTTCTCAATATTACCCTATATAACTAAAAAGTGTTATTTATAGTGAGAATTAAGATTTTATATTTGTATTATTATTCGTTTTTGTTTATTTTTTTATTTATATTTTTAATTTTATTAAATTACAATCTTAAATTAATTTATATTCTTATTTTTTGTGTTTTAAAATTAAAGTAAATTTATTTTTAACATTTCTTTTACTTTTTGTGTTTTATTTTTTCTTATTTTTTTTAGTATAAAAACTTAAAATAATAAATATTCTATCTTTTGCTCAAGGTGATTAAAGCAAGAAAAAGACGATTGCTTTTGATGATAAACACTATGCAATAATCCAAATTGGATTGTATTTGGTTTTAAATGTGGATATATGAGATATTTTGTTATGTAAAACTATTGGAGTTTTAAATACCGATGTTAAGTTTTGTACGCTATAAATGTCTTAGCTTATTTAACTTAGGGAAAGGAAATAATCAGCTAGAGATAATAATTTAAAAGTTAAAAGCTAACAAAAAGCAATTTTTACTCACTCAAGGAGTTAATGTAGGTATAAAAACGTAAAAATATGATTTTGATCAATAATTGGTGGCTGATTTTAGTTAAGCGTCCGATTTCGTGGATAGAACCCTAAAATAATAAGGGTAAGACAAAACATATTTCACCTTAAGGTAAATTAAATGCCTTATCCAAAATGGCATTTTATTCTCTGGTTAAATGGGAGGGGGGTTAGGAAAATAGACTGCAATAAAAACATTCACCTGAAAGAGCCGCATTCTCTTTATGATGTTCACTTTATTATCTTCATCTTGCCATTAAGTGATAGATAGTTTCTTTTTGTTATTACTTATCAATTTTATTAAACAAAAAAGCAAAAAATAATCTTCCTTTTTTCTAGAAGTCAGAGAATAGGACAGAAATACGGATTAAATTTATACAATCAATGAACTATAAGAGGCGTAGATACACAGAATAGGGTGAAAAAAGTTTTAGCGTAGAGGGTAAAAGAATGAGAAAGAAAAGAATAAAGCCATTATCTTTCGTTTTTTCGAGAAGATAATGGCTTTTTTCAAATTAATTGAAGCAGAGCTTATAATCCGCCTACTTCTCTTGGTGTTGCTCGCATTGAGCTACGAATTGTATTGCCCATCATATCCACTCTGGCTTGGAATGGTGGGAACGGTAATGGGATGCCGTGCTCTGCAAAGGCTAAGAGAATATTTTGGTGGATCTCGTGTCTTGCTGGCATTCTGTGCCCCATCTCTGCGGCATAAACACGTAATTCAAAAATCTGAATACCTTGCTGTAAATCGACCAGATAAACCTCTGGTGCTGGGTTTTCTAAAATCATCGTAGAGCGTTTTGAGGCTTCTAATAACACATTTGTCACTTGCTCACTGTTACAGTCTGCTGGAGCAGGGATGGTCATTACGATACGAGTGACGGAATCTGAGAGTGACCAGTTAATAAATTGCTCTGTAATAAAAGCTTTGTTCGGTACGATAATTTCTTTTCTATCCCAGTCGGTTAAGGTCGTTGCCCGAGTGTTGATCTTAGAAATATTTCCGGTCAAATTCCGAATAGTGACGGTATCGCCAATACGGATTGGTTTTTCAAATAAGATCATCAAACCTGAAATGATGTTGGCAAAAATTTCTTGTAAGCCAAAACCTAACCCAACACCCATTGCTGCCACTAGCCACTGTAATTTTGACCACTCAATCCCTAATAAAGAGAAACCCACAATACTCCCAATTAAGGTGATGGTGTATTTGGTCATCGTGGTAATGGCGTAACCTGTACCCGGTGTTAAATCAAGATGCTGTAAAATGGCCAACTCAAGTAAAGCAGGGAGATTTCGTACTAATTGGGTTGTAATAATAATGACAAGGATTGCCACTAAAATAGAACCCATCGTAATAGGTTGTACCGTGTTAACACCGTTTACCGATGAGGTGACGTCCCAAAGTCGGATATTATCAACGAAAGAGAACGCGGTGTTTAATTCAGACCATAATAAGATCATCGAGACTAATGCAATCATCGTTAGAATAGAGCGAACTAAACCAATGGATTGCGCACTGATAGCATCAAGGTCTATTTCTTGAGCTTCAATTTCAAGCCCTACTGTGCTCTCACCACTGCTCCCAACAATCGTATTTTCATCTTCACCTTTTGCACGCTGAGCCAGAATTTCTGCACGCTTTTGTTTAGCTCGTTCAAAGGCTAATTTTCGGCGCTGAATAAGCATCCATCGCTGAATAATGTGGTAGATAATTAGTAGAGCAAACCAAATGGCGACAGACATTTCTAAACGACCGAGTAAGATAATCGATGTAGAAAGGTAACCTAAGACGGCGGCTAAACCTGCAATAACCGGGGCAAGCAGTAAGAACCACCATAAAATGGTATTGATAAGGTTATCGCCAGATCCATGTTTATCAAGATAAAGTGGGACGTGAGCTTTTTTAAGGCTAGATGTAATAAAGCTTAGGGCGATACAGAGCAGTAAGAAACAGAAGCGGCCAACCGTTGGTGCAAATTCTCTATCGCTATAATATTCAAAGGTAACTAATGACATCATCAGCGGAACGATGACAAAAATAGAAAGCTGGTAAAAGCGCATCGCTTTTTTAACACGGCTCTCTTTCCATTTAAATTGAGCAATAAATAGGCCGTTATGACGTGCAAAGGTTGCACTTATCATAAATAGCCACAGCACAGGTGCTGCTGCTGTGACGCCATATCCAATAGCTCCCGCCATTGGATAACGCCATTCAACACTTTGTAAGCCATAACCTACGGCAGACCATAACAGCGGTAATGGCAACGCAATTAAAATAGACCAAAAGACCGTGCGTATCGTCAGTGAAAAGTGATCTTGTGTGACTTTACCAATACGGTTGCTGACTCTTTCAAGAAATGCGTTGTAGTGTTTTCGAGTGCGTAGGCTAAAGCCCACAATTGATAAAGTGACAAATAGGAACAGGAACGTATCCTGATTTTTAAGCATGCTGACAGCAGCATGACCTAATTGTGAGAAGGTATCTAGCGAAAGCAATCGAGTGATATCTTTGACTAATAAAACCGGATAATTAAATTTGATGGGGCTGATATCAGCAACCCAGAACATATAACGGTTTGTGGCGTCTTTTGTCTCTTTTAATGCATCCGCTAATTGTGTTGTTGCCACTTTTAGTTTTGTTAACTCAAGAATTTGAGAGTCATAACCGGATAGCAACGAATTCAATAATTCATGGCGTGCTTGAATAAGAGAATCAAAAATATATTGCTGAGCTTCAGGCAATTTAGAGCCATCTGCGGTTTCTGGTGGCTGGATCTTACTTAAGTTTTCCAGCATATCTTCATAGCCTAAACGCTCGACACGTAACTGAATAATATCTCTATCAAGTTCTTGTGAACGAGGCATTTCAGGTAAGCGGGAAAGCTGTGTTCTTAATGCTTCACCTAATGCTGTGGAGCCACTTAACCACTGTGCTTGTTCTCGAATAGTGGTAAGCGTTTGACGAACTTGTTGTGTCTGCTGTGTGGTAATGCGTTGTTTTTCTGATAACTCACTCATTTCCTGTGTTTGTTTATTCAGGATCTGAGAAAGTTCACGGTTAGTTTGGATCTGTTTTGTCAGAAATTCAGGAAGCTCGCCACCTTTCTCCGCCAGCATTTCTGTTTTTTCTAATGCCAGATCAGCCACTTCTTGGCGCTTTATATTTAATAAGCTGCGCAATTGTTGTAGTTGCACATCAAGGCGCTGATAGCGTTTTTTAAATAATTCTAAGCGAAGGCGAGCAATTTCTTGGCGGTTATTAGCCGAAAGTTGTGCCATTTCAAGCTCATTAACCATCGCTTTACGTGCGGTGACTTCAGCTTGTGTTAGCTTATTTTGTGCTTCTGTTAACGGTGTTGTTGACGCACTGGCAGCGGCGAGTCTTGCTGTTGCATCGCTGAGTAAACGGCGTGCTTCAGAAAGCTGCTGCGGTAATAGGTTTAAAGATTCGCTAATTTCTCGGCTTTTATCTTGCTCTTGTTGTTGAAGCCTTGCTTGTTCCATTAATTGGCTACTGATCTGAATAATTTTCTGTTCTAAATCAGGAATGCTAATTTTTTCAGGGATAGTCGGAACAGCATGGCTTTCTTCAAGCAGTTTGGTTCTTAGCTCTTGCGTAATTTGAGGGTAATCATCAATCGTTTTTTGATAGTTATCTGCGTTTGTTTGCGCTTTATCACCATCATTAATCCAGTTGATAGTGCCTTGTAGCGCCTGAACTGCCTCAATATCTTGAGGATTGGTGCTTCCTTCAAGTTGTTTAATATCTTGACGTAATTTTTCTACATCCGCTGATATTGCAGATGTGCTTAACGAAAGCGTCAAAAAGAGCGAGAAGAAAAGACTGATTATCAGGCGCACAAAGGTTACTCCGAATTACGTGTTATTCACTGATGGCATTATTGTCATTACCAGCGACATTGATGATGGAACCCAATTGTTCCCCCATTAATGTAACGGAGCCATTCATAAGATCTTTATTCAGTTGAACGGTATTTTCTGGGAAAAGATTGATGACCGTTGAGCCTAACTTAAATCGGCCCATTTCTTCCCCTTTTTTCAAGAATATCGCACCTGCTTTATCGGCTTGCGGATATGTCCAACGTTTAATAATACCTTCACGAGGTGGTGTTACCATGCCACACCAAACCGTTTCAATACTACCAACAATTGTTGCACCCACTAGAATTTGTATCATGGGGCCAAATTGAGTTTCAAAGAGGCAGATAATACGTTCATTACGTGCAAATAAGTTAGGAACATTAGCCGCGGTTAATGGATTAACAGAGAAGAGATCGCCTGGAACATAAATCATCTCTTTTAATAAACCATCACAAGGCATGTGAACACGGTGGTAATCACGGGGTGAAAGATATGTCGTAATAAACTGACCATTACGGAACTTATCTGCCAACATAAAATTACCCGCAAGTAACGCTTCAAGGGTGTAATGATGCCCTTTAGCTTGCAGAATTTGATCGTCTTGAATAAGACCGAGTTGGCTTACTGCGCCATCAGCAGGCAATGCAAGTTGGTCATCACCTTCGATAATAGGGCGAGCGCCATCTTTTAATGCACGAATAAAGAAATCGTTGAATGAAGAATAAGCTTGGAACTGGCTATCTTTTGCTTCATTCATATCGACTTTATATGCTTTAGCAAAGGCCTTGATCGCAAATTGGGTAATTACACCCGCTTTTTTGTTTGCAAACCAACCTGCTAGCTGTGTGAGCCATAATTTAGGCAATAAATACTGTAGTTTAATTTTTAGCTTGTCCAAAATGGCAACCTCTGGGATTGAACGATAAAAAATAGACAAAAGGGGTCTATTGTACCCACCCTTAATAGGGTTGTCAGTGAATCAATTATTAAGAGTCTAAATTAATGTTCTTACGAACCTTCACCTGACTCATACTTTCTAAAATACGATGGTAATTTTCAAAGCGTGTTTCTGCAATTTCGTTGTTTCTCACTGCTTTACTAATTAAGCAACCCGGATCATCCAAGTGTTTGCAATCGCGGAATTTACACCCTCCCAAATAAGGTCTAAATTCAATAAATCCTTTTGTTACTTGTTCTGGTGTTAAATGCCATAGACCAAATTCACGCACACCCGGCGAGTCAATGACATCTCCTCCTTGCGGGAAATGGTAAAGGCGTGATGCGGTGGTGGTATGCTGACCTAAACCTGAATTATCAGAAACCTGATTAACCAGAATGCTTTCTTCCATTGGTGGTAATAACGTATTGAGTAAGCTTGATTTTCCGACACCAGATTGCCCAGCAAAAATGGAGATACGGCCAATCAACTCTTGTGTTAATGCATCAAGACCTTCTTTGGTGTAGCTAGAAACTTCAAGAACACGATAACCAATATTTTTATAAGTTTGCATCCATTCGCTGACAGTCTTGCGGCTTTCCTCGTCTAACATATCGATTTTATTGAGTACAATCAGAGGCTCTACGTTTAACGTTTCACAGGCTACAAGGTAACGGTCGATAATATTTAAAGAGAGTTCAGGCAAAATAGCCGAAACGATAATAATTTGATCAATATTAGCCGCGATAGGTTTAATACCATCATAATAGTCAGGACGAGTAAGTACTGACGTTCGTTCGTGTACCGCTTCTACAATACCGTTTACGCGGACATTTTCTTGTGTTTGTAGCGCAGGACGCCAAACAACTTTATCACCCGTTACCAGTGATGAAATTGTGCGTCGAATATTGCATCGTGCAATGGTGCCGTCAGCAGCTTCGATATCTGCATGTTGACCAAAACGGCTGATCACTAAGCCTTCGGTCGCTTCGCCTAATTGCGTATCGTCTAATTCAACGTGGTTTTTTTTCTCTTTGCTCTGCAAACGCTTTTTATGATTTTCTTGTACTCGGCGTTGCTGGCCTTTAGATAATTTACGTTTTGTCACCGATCCTCACTTGTATTATTCGGTTAGATGTTCTTCTGTCGTGCTTATTGAGTAAACGCGCTATGATAAACGCTAAAATATCATGTCTCACACTTAGAAACAGCTAGGATATATTATGTCAAAAAGCGAGAACAATCTGATCTGGATAGATCTGGAAATGACAGGTCTTGATCCTGAATGTGACCGTATCATCGAAATAGCCACTATCGTGACAGATCCTCAACTTAATATTTTAGCAGAAGGCCCTGTTATTGCAGTCCATCAATCTGATGAACAATTAAGTTTAATGGATGAATGGAATACACGTACTCATACAGGTAGTGGTTTAGTTGAGCGTGTAAAAGCCAGTTCATATGATGATAATTCAGCACAAAAAGCGACAATTGAATTCCTAGAAAAATGGGTACCAAAAGGCGTATCACCTATCTGTGGTAATAGTGTGGGGCAAGATAGACGTTTTCTATACCGTTACATGCCCGAACTAGAGCAATATTTTCACTACCGTTATCTTGATGTGAGTACATTAAAAGAATTAGCACGTCGTTGGAAACCTGAAATTTTAGAAGGTTTTGAGAAAAAAAATACTCATCAGGCACTGGATGATATTCGTGAATCCATTGCAGAGCTTGATTATTATCGTAAAACCTTTATTAAAGAGTAAAAAGTGTGCATTCATGATTGATATTGCATCATTGTGATGATTTTATCGGCATGTAATCAAAAAAACGTATTTTTTTGTTGATAAGGGCTTGCGGTTAAGCATTTTTCTCGTATAATGCGCTTCCCGTACCGATGAAGAATTTCGTTTGTACGGGTGTAAGAAAGACGCGGGAATAGCTCAGTTGGTAGAGCACAACCTTGCCAAGGTTGGGGTCGCGAGTTCGAGTCTCGTTTCCCGCTCCAATCTTTCTTAGACAGTTATGAGTAGTGTTATGCGACGCGGGAATAGCTCAGTTGGTAGAGCACAACCTTGCCAAGGTTGGGGTCGCGAGTTCGAGTCTCGTTTCCCGCTCCAAATCTTTCACTCATCATTGTCAAAACTTACCAAATGCGGGAATAGCTCAGTTGGTAGAGCACAACCTTGCCAAGGTTGGGGTCGCGAGTTCGAGTCTCGTTTCCCGCTCCAAGTTTTTCTCTTCTAGTTTTGTTCTTCTAATCAAAAATCAATACGTTATCCTAATAGTCTACGGCTAAGTAGCGCTTTCATATCTCGTCTACCATCAGTAATGACATAAATAATAATTTGCCGAAATTTATGAATACCTAAAGTTTGTAACTCATAAGGTACAGTTCCCTTCATTGGAAAGTTAGTTAAATTGTCTGCTACTGCTAGTAACTCATCTAATACATAATCTGTATTTTCTGGGCAGTCATGTTCAGAAATATAGTTGTGAATGTTTTCTAAATCTGCCTCGGCATCTTTAGTAACTACGACCTTGTATGATGCCATTCTTTCTACTTCCTTTTATTTTTTAAACGCTGAACAACACTTTTTATATCACTGACTTCGCCTGATTCAACTTGTTGTTGACCTAATGCTAATATTTTCAGTAAAGCTAACGTTTATTGAGTTTCTTCATAAGATTCAATATCTTGGATGACTGCCTTAGCTTCGCCATTTTGAGTAATAATCATAGGGGAGCCTGATTCGGTAAGTTTTACCATTACTTCAGCCATATTGGCCTTTAAATAGCTAATTGGTTTAATTTGTTCGGAATAACGCATATTCACCTCTCCATAAATTAAGTCTTAATTTAGACCAAAAAAAGACTATGTTCGCTAGTCTAATAATGTATAGTCTAAAATATAACCAAAAAATCTTTATTTTTTCTCTCGCTTTTTTAAATATCGGCTACACTATTTTAGGGTGTAGGTTAGGGGCTTTTACTTAATACTCATAAAGAGAGTGTATGTGGGATAATTGTTCAAAAAAGAAAATGTTATTACTACATGTAAGATCAAGCTATTTTTTTGTGATCTATCTTTGATCTTTGCTTGCATTTCTATTTTGACAGCACTAGAATGTGCGCCTTTCCTCATTTAGAGGGGAAACTAAAGGCAAGATCATTTTTTAGGTTTTAGACCTTTATTCTGTTAAACATACATTGAATAGTATTTTAGAAAAAGAAAAGGGTTTCTTAGGCTTTTCTTTAAAAAAACGTGATATATATTCTACTATTCTTAAAATCTTCCCAAATCAATTTATCCACAGTGAGATGCTAATAACCACCGCATCTAAGCACTATTTATTTTTTTACTGCACAGAGTTATCCACAAGCACGTGTCATTAAGTGACAAGGATATTATTCTCTTCAATAAATTAATTGGATTTTATATCTAATTGATAACTAAGTTTATTTTAATTTTTTTAAATTTTGAGTCTTAGTTCGCTTGAATTTTTTGTTCATGTTGATAGGCAAGGGATTTTTATTTTATTCACAGAGGAAATTAATGATTACGCGTAATGCGCTTATTCTGTTAAAAATTAAGCATCACGAGGTAAACCTTTAGTTATCGCCCTTACTAAACGTTTTTGTTGTGAAGTTTGTATTTTTACTTCTTTTTCATTTCTCTTCGCTGTCTGTTGTGTAATCGCCCAGTTTAAATGTTCATCTAAAACATCACTCAGTCCAAAGCGTTCTTGCAAGGCAAGTATAATTTTATCTTGATAAGGTGCATTTCCTAACGCCACGCTAATATTTCTAAGCCAACGTAAATAGCCAATACGACGGATCGGTGAGCCTTCAGTGATACGCAGAAATTTATCTTCACTCCATTGAAAGAGATCGAGTAATTCTGGGGTATGAAGCGCTCTTCTTGGTGAGAAATCTTCTTCGTCAGTCAGTGATGAAAAACGATTCCAAGGACAAATAAGCTGGCAATCATCACAACCATAAATACGATTGCCCATAAGAGGGCGAAATTCTTCAGGAATAGCACCATCGAGTTCGATAGTGAGATAAGAAATACAGCGACGAGCATCAATAGTATAAGGTTCAACAATGGCACCTGTCGGACAGGTTGTCATACAGGCGACACATTTACCGCACTGTTCTTCAACTGGGCTATCAGTAGGTAATGGCAAATCAATCAGTAATTCACCAAGAAAAAACCAAGAACCTGCTTGATTGTTAATAACAAGTGAGTGTTTACCAACCCAGCCAAGTCCTGCCTTAACAGCCAATGGGCGTTCCATGATAGGTGCTGAATCAACGAAAGGTCGAAAGTTGACTATCCCTTGATATTCAAATTGCTGACAATATTGTGAAATTTTTTCGCCAAGTTTTTTAAGACGCTGCCTTAATACTTTGTGATAATCCCGACCAAGCGCATAACGGCTGATATAACCTTGTTCTGGATTATTTAAGGTTCGTGCAAAAGCCGCATCGGTGGGGAGATAATTCATTCTGACGCTGATAACGCGTAATGTACCCGGAACCAGTTCATGAGGTCTGGCTCGTGTCATTCCATACTTTTCCATCCAGGCCATTTCACCATGATATTGCTTATCTAGCCACGCTTGCAGGCGAGGTTCTTCAAGTGATAAGTCAGTATCACATATCCCTGTTTGTTGAAAACCTAGCTCAGATCCCCATAATTTAATATTTTGAGCGAGGAGATTAAGATCGAGTGATGACATGAATAAACCGAATCAGTAGGTAAGAGGTGAGTCCTAAGAGCGCGCAGTGTATCATAGTGAGGCTGTAGGAAAAATCCTCGCAATAAATAGATTTATGGTATGGTTATTTGATAGTGATTTCGATAACTATTTGCCTTAAGAAAACATATAAAGCTTAGTATTTGATATTCTCCAACGATCTCTCTTTATTAAGCCGTTATAACTTAACAATAGATTATATAAATATGAAAGAATGGGTTGTTACATTAGAAGATGAAGCGGCAACAGTTGAACTAGGGCGTACTGTTGCAATGGCGACGGAGCATAGCGGATTGATCATTTATTTATATGGCGATCTTGGTGCTGGAAAAACAACCTTTAGCCGAGGATTTTTACAAGCTCTTGGTCATCAAGGGCATGTTAAAAGCCCTACATATACATTAGTAGAACCTTATATGCTTTCGCCAAATCCCGTTTATCATTTTGATCTTTATCGTTTAGCTTCCGCTGAAGAACTGGAATTTATGGGAATACGCGACTATTTTGAGCAAGATGCGTTATGCCTGATTGAATGGCCATCTCAAGGCGAAGGCTTTTTACCTAACGCAGATTTAGAACTTCATTTAAGCTACGAAGATGAAGGTCGAAAAGCGCGTTTTGTTGCCCTTTCATCAAGAGGGAACACTGTTTTATCCCGTATTCAGTCCGCATAAAGGAATATTGATTATGTCGAGTCTCATCACTACTGTGAGTCAAAGTCAGCGCTATGTTGTTGCCTTTCTGTTGGTTGTTTTGTCTTTATTTTTTGTGCAAATAGCACAAGCCGCTACTGTGACAGAAGTAAAAGCAGAAAACGGTATTTCAGCAACAACTCTCACATTTACTTTTAGTGATGGGAAGCCGAGTTATCGATATTACTCATTAAAAAGCCCTGACCGTTTAGTGATGGATTTTAAACAGGGTACAAAAATCACGGGATTACCGGCAACATTAGGCAATGGGCAGTTAGTTCATAAAATTCGCTCAACACAATCAAAAGATAGCCAATACCAAAGTATGGTCGTGGAGCTTGCTCAGCCTGTTGTGGTGACTGAAAGTTTGATGAGTGTAAGTGGTGGCTATAAGTTAGTGCTTACTATCAAAGCTATGAATGCTCGACAAAATAGCAATGCCCAATCGACAGTAAGTGTTGTTGCGTTATCACCGACTGCAACAGCAACGACATCACATTCAAGTGCAAATACAAATCGGGAAATGGCGCCTTTAATGACTAAGCCAGTAACCGAGGTTACGCCTGTTGTTCCTATTGCAAAACCACGCACCACACCTTCAAAACCGCAAGCAGGCTCTCGCCAAATTATTATTGCGATAGATGCTGGTCATGGCGGGCAAGATCCCGGTGCGATTGGCCAGAAAGGTAATCGTGAAAAAGACGTAACGCTAAGTGTGGCAAGAAAGTTAGAAGCTCGCTTACGTAATGATCCTATGTTTAAGCCTGTTCTAACACGCAGCGGCGATTATTTTATCTCAGTTGCGGGGCGTTCTGAAGTCGCCCGTAAGCAAAGTGCAAATATGTTAGTGTCTATTCATGCAGACTCAGCACCCAATCGTAGTGCAAGAGGCGCTTCTGTATGGGTGCTTTCTAATCGTCGTGCAAACAGTGAATTAGGTAAGTGGCTTGAGCAAAGCGAGAAACAATCTGAATTACTCGGTGGTGCTGGTGATGCATTAGACGGGGCTGATCCTTATTTAAGCCAAACAGTACTCGATTTACAGTTTGGCAATTCACAGCGAGTGGGTTATGACGTTGCCGTTGCTGTATTGTCTGAACTAAGAAAAGTGGGTTCACTACATAAGAAAACACCAGAGCATGCAAGCTTAGGTGTTTTACGTTCACCCGATATCCCTTCAATTTTAGTTGAAACAGGCTTTATCAGTCATGCGTCAGAAGAGCAGTTACTGATTTCTGATGCTTATCAAGAGAAACTTGCGGCATCTATTCACGCTGGTTTAAGAAATTACTTTCTGGCTCACCCGTTACAAAACGCGCCTAATTGATTGAGTAGAATGGAATAAAGGTAATGGCGATAAATTTATTACCTCCTCAGCTTGCAAACCAAATTGCCGCAGGGGAAGTTGTTGAAAGACCCGCCTCTGTTGTTAAAGAGTTGCTGGAAAATAGTTTAGACGCAGGTGCGACCTCAATTGAGATTGATATCGATAAAGGCGGTGCCAAGCTAATTCGCATTCGTGATAATGGATGCGGTATCAATCGTGATGATTTGAAGTTAGCACTTGCTCGCCATGCAACTAGCAAAATATCAAGTCTTGACGATCTCGAAGCCATAATGAGTATGGGCTTTCGTGGAGAAGCATTAGCGAGCATTAGCTCAGTTTCTCGTTTAACGCTGACATCGCGTACTCAAGATCAAGAAGAAGCATGGCAAGCTTATGCCGAAGGCAGAGATATGGCTGTGATGCTTAAGCCTGCGGCTCATCCTGTGGGAAGTACAGTTGAAGTCCTTGATCTGTTTTATAATACGCCAGCAAGACGTAAATTTTTACGTACTGAAAAAACAGAGTTTGCACATATTGATGAAGTGGTACGCCGCATTGCGTTATCGCGCTTTGATGTCTCCATCAATCTTACTCATAACGGTAAACGTGTTCGGCAATACCGTGCAGTGAAGGACGAAAGCCAGCAAAATCGCCGTTTGAGTGCGATTTGTGGTAATAATTTTGTCCATCAATCAATGCTGCTATCGTGGGAACATGGCGATTTAGCAATAAAAGGTTGGGTAGAACATCCTTTATCAGCGGTGCAAAGTAGTGAAATTCAGTATTGTTATGTGAATGGACGAATGATGCGTGATAGATTGATTAATCATGCTATTCGTCAAGCTTACGAAGGATATTTGCAAGGAGAGCAGCAACCTTCTTACATCTTGTATTTAAGTGTTGATCCTCACCAAGTCGATGTTAACGTCCATCCTGCTAAACATGAAGTTCGTTTCCATGAATCTCGTTTAGTTCATGATTTTATCTATCAAGGTGTGCTGAGTGTTTTACGACAAGCAACACAAGAGCCTTTATCACTGACTTCAGATAACGAAGAAGAACACGAAACAGCGTTAAATTTTCCTGAAAATCGTCAAGTTGCAGGTGAAAACGTATTTTCTCAGCCTTATCAAGCATCAATCGCTCAAACTCCGACAAATACATCATCTTCACACCAATACAGTGAACGAGAGCACAACAGTAACTCACCGCAAAAGCCCGCTTCTCAATTTGCAGATCGCCGTCAGTTTGGTGAAAGCTATCAACGGACACAAGGCGCGCTTTATCAAAAAATGATGCAAGAAAGTGTCTCTACATCAAAAGATAAAGAAAAAATACCATTATTTCCTGATCGCGCCCCATTGAATTTAGGTGAAATCGTTCATACAACTAATAATATCGAAGAAGATACTATTTCGGTGATGCCTCGTTCCGTCAATGCGAAAGATGGACAAACTGATTATACTTTTGGGCGAGTATTGGCAATTTATCAGTATAAATATGCGTTAATAGAATCTTCACAAGGTCTTGGGCTGTTATCATTGGAAGAAGCAGATTTTCTGTTAAAATGTGCGCAATTACTGCCTAAAGATGAAACATTGAAGCCGCAACCTTTGCTAGTGCCTTTAAAGGTAGCATTGAGTAAAGAGGAGATTAGCGTATTCAATCAGTTTCAATCGCTGATCAGTCATTTCGGGATCGTTATCGAAATTTCTCACGGTAAAGCAACAATACATGCTGTGTCGTTACCTTTACGCCAGCAAAATTTACCCGCGTTACTGACAGCATTATTAGCCTATTTGTCAGCAGAGCAATCTTGTACCGAGCAACAACTTGGACAATGGTTTGCAAAACAATTAGGCGCAGAGCAAGCACAGTGGTCGCAAGCTCAAGCAGTAGGATTATTGGCTGATATTGAAAGACTTTGTCCGCAATATGTCAGACAGCCAGCAAAAAACTTATTACAATTAATAGAATTACAACCGGTGGTAGCGGCATTAAATAATGAGCGAAGTAAACACGCAAATAAAACCTAAAGCAATTTTCCTAATGGGGCCTACAGCGTCAGGTAAAACGGCATTAGCAATTTCACTAAGACAAAAGCTGCCTGTAGATATTATTAGTGTGGATTCTGCGCTTATCTATCGTGGTATGGATATTGGTACTGCAAAGCCAGATGCGACAGAGCAATCGCTTGCGCCACATCGATTAATTGATATTCTAGACCCCGCATTACCCTATTCCGCGGCTGATTTCCGACGTGATGCATTAAATGCCATGAAAGAAATTACCGCAGCTGGGCGAATTCCACTATTAGTGGGCGGGACTATGCTATATTTTAAAGCGTTACTTGAAGGTTTATCGCCTTTACCCAGCGCCAATCCAGATGTTCGTGCTGAAATAGAAAATAAAGCAGCAGAGCAAGGATGGGAGGCAATACATAAAGAGTTAGCATTAGTTGATCCTGTTGCAGCACAACGGATCCATCCTAATGATCCTCAACGGCTTTCTCGTGCGCTAGAAGTTTACCTGATTTCAGGTAAGACAATGACGGAATTGACAAAAATATCAGGCGAGTCTTTGCCCTATGATGTTTATCAATTTGCGATTGCTCCGAAAGATAGAAATGTTCTTCACCAACGCATTGAAGCTCGTTTTAAACAGATGTTAACGTGTGGATTTGAAGATGAAGTAAAATCATTATATGAACGGGGTGATCTGCATGAAGATCTACCTTCTGTACGTTGTGTCGGTTATCGCCAGATGTGGTCATATTTATCCGGCGAAATAGATTATGATGAGATGGTTTATCGAGGGATCTGCGCTACCCGGCAATTAGCGAAGCGACAAATCACTTGGTTAAGAGGTTGGAATGATATTCACTGGCTTGATAGTGAAGATCCGAAACAATCTCTTGACACTGTTTTGCAGGTAGTTAGTGCATAGATGGTAGGTTTGTGTAAAATTGATAGTTGCCAAAGCGCAATTTTTGAGTAGTTCATTTTTCGAACCAATTGGGTTCTAATATAAAACAACAAAATAAGGAAAACATAGAATGGCTAAGGGGCAATCTTTGCAAGATCCTTTCCTGAACGCATTACGTCGTGAAAGGGTTCCCGTTTCTATCTATTTGGTAAACGGCATTAAATTGCAGGGTCAGATCGAATCTTTTGACCAATTTGTTATTTTGCTGAAAAACACAGTAAGTCAGATGGTATACAAACATGCTATCTCTACCGTGGTACCTTCGCGTCCTGTTTCTCATCATAGCAACACAGGCACGAACCAAACTGGTACAGGCTACAATGGTGGCGCTGCTCAGCAGGATGATGTTGCAGAATAATAATCCAATATTATTCTTGATATAAGAAAAACATAGGTAGGGAGACTTTACCTATGTTTTTTCCTGTTTTTATAAAGTCCAAGAGGTTTCGCCTTTGTTTGATCGTTATGAAGGTGGCGAATTAGCCGTTTTAGTGCACGTCTTCTTTTCTCAAGAAAAGAACGTTGATGATTTGCAAGAATTTGAATCTTTGGTGACATCTGCGGGTGTTAAACCAGTTCAGATTATTACAGGAAATCGTAAAGCACCTCACCCTAAATATTATGTGGGTGAAGGTAAGGCAGAAGAAATTGCCGAGGCTGTAAAAGCAAGTGGTGCAGATGTTGTTTTATTTAATCATGCATTGACACCTGCACAAGAACGAAATCTGGAAAGACTTTGTGAATGCCGAGTGGTTGATCGCACGGGAGTTATCCTTGATATCTTTGCTCAAAGAGCAAGAACCCATGAAGGAAAGCTACAGGTAGAACTCGCCCAGTTACGTCACTTATCAACTCGTTTAGTCAGAGGGTGGACTCACCTTGAAAGACAAAAAGGGGGGATTGGGTTACGAGGACCAGGCGAAACTCAGCTAGAAACAGACCGCCGCTTACTCCGAGGTAAAATTAGTCAAATTCTAATGCGATTGGGTAGGGTTGAGCGTCAGCGTGAACAAGGACGGCAAGCGCGGAGTAAAGCTGATATACCAACATTATCCCTTGTTGGTTATACGAATGCAGGGAAATCGAGTTTATTTAATCACATTACCTGTTCTGATGTGTATGCAGCAGATCAGCTCTTTGCAACATTAGATCCGACGCTAAGACGTATTCAAGTTGATGATGTTGGAACCGTTGTATTAGCCGATACTGTTGGATTTATTCGACATTTACCTCACGATCTTGTTGCTGCTTTTAAAGCGACTTTGCAAGAAACACGAGAAGCGACCTTACTTCTTCATGTTATTGATGCAGCAGATAGCCGTTTTGAGGAAAATATTCATGCAGTTGAAAGTGTATTAGAAGAGATTGATGCTCAAGAAATACCAACACTGCATGTTATGAACAAAATTGATCTTCTTGAAGACTTCACTCCAAGAATTGATCGAAATGAAGAAAACTTACCCGTTAGGGTTTGGGTTTCTGCACAAACAGGCGAAGGTATTCCTCTGTTGTATCAGGCGTTGACAGAACGTCTTTCAGGTGAGATCGCACACTTTGAATTACGTTTACCGCCAGAAAATACAGGGCGCTTACGTAGTCGTTTTTATCAATTACAGTCGATAGAACGTGAATGGATTGAAAAAGACGGTAAAGTTGGGCTAATCATACGTATGCCTATGGTAGACTGGCGCCGCCTTTGCAAGCAGGAACCAAATTTATTGGATTACGTGGTCTGAAATTCGGCCATAATAATGAACATTAACTGAGAGCTGGCGACGAAATCGGCTCTTAAGCCTGATAAATCTAATCATAATAATGGAGCTAGAACATGGCGTGGAATCAGCCCGGTAACAACGGACAAGACCGCGACCCGTGGGGTAACCGAAACAGCGGCAATAATAATGGCGATGGTAACGGTAACTCCAACGGCAATCAAGGAGGTCGGAATCGCGGAGCATCAGATCTCGATGATATGTTCCGTAAACTGAGTGAAAAGCTTGGTGGTTTCGGCGGTAAAAAAGGTGGAAACTCCTCTTCTGGGCAAAATGGCGGTCCTCGTAGCAATGCTGGAAATCTGTTGATTTCTCTTGCATTAGGTGCGGTTGTCGTGGTTTGGGCTGCAAGTGGTTTTTATACCATCAAAGAGGCAGAACAAGGCGTAGTGACTCGTTTTGGTAAATTTTACCAAATCGTTGAACCTGGTCTGAACTGGAAACCGACTTTCATTGATGAAGTTCAGCCTGTTAACGTAAAAACTATCCGTGATTTAACCACGGGTGGCATGATGTTAACGTCAGATGAAAACATGGTTCAAGTTGAGATAAACGTGCAGTATGTTGTCTCCGATCCAGAAACATTCCTGTTTAACCTGACAACACCAATTAACAGCTTAGGTCAGGCAACTGACAGCGCAGTACGTGGCGTTATTGGTCGTTCAGAAATGGAAAAAATTCTGACTTCTAACCGTTCAGAAATTCGTGACCAAACACGTCAAGAATTAGAAGAGACTATCCGTCCTTATAACATGGGTATCTCGATTGTGGACGTCAACTTCCAAGTTGCTCGCCCACCAGAAGCGGTAAAAGCGGCATTCGATGACGTAATCGCTGCCCGTGAAGAAGAACAAAAAACAATTCGTCAAGCTGAAGCTTATAAAAACGAAGTGTTACCATTAGCAAAAGGTAACGCGCAACGTATGATTGAAGAAGCGACTGCTTATAAAACCAGTGTGGTGATGAAAGCAGAAGGTGAGGTAGCAAGTTTTGCTAAAATCTTACCTGAATATCGTGCTGCTCCTGAAATTACTCGCGAGCGTCTTTACATTGAAACGATGGAAAAAGTGCTATCAAAAACACGTAAAGTTATTGCTAATGATAAAGGTAACAGCATGTTAGTGCTGCCTTTAGAGCAAATGTTACGTCAGCAATCTCAATCTACACCATCGAATACGCTTGAAGCGCCAGCTCGTGTAACGGCACCTGCTCCAGCTGCAAATCCAGCACCAGCACAAAAACCAGCAACAACGACTTATGGTAATGGTGGATATGGTAGTAATAATGGCGGTTATGGTCAGCCTTACGGCAATAATCAAGGAGGACAATAATCATGCGTAAAGTTATCGCTGTTGTTGCAGTTATTATTTTAGCGTTGTTGTACTCTTCTGTATTTGTCGTTCAACAGTATGAGCGTGGCATTATTTTACGCTTTGCGAAAGTTGTACGTGATGCTGAAAATAAACCTGTGGTTTATGAGCCAGGTCTTCACTTTAAAATTCCATTTATTGAGAATGTGAAAAAACTGGATGCGCGTATTCAAACTATGAATATCCAGCAAGACCGTTTCTTATCAGGCGAGAATAAAGACTTATTAGTCGATTCTTATCTGAAATGGCGTATCAGTGATTTCAGTACTTACTATCTGGCAACAGGTGGTGGTAATACAACGCAAGCGGAAACATTACTGCGTCGTAAATTCAGTGACCGCTTACGTTCTGAGATTGGTCGTATGAGCGTAAACCAAATTATTACGGATTCTCGTGGTCGTTTAACCATTGATGTTCGTAATGCACTGAATGAAGGTACTCCATCTCGTGATTCAAGTGCTGCTGATGATGCTATTGCTATTGCTGCGAAGAAAGTCGCTGAAGAAACCAAAGGTCAAGCGCCAGCTATCAATATGAACAGTATGGCGGCATTAGGTATTGAAGTGATTGATGTTCGAATCAAGCAAATCAACCTACCGATGGAAGTTTCTGAAGCGATTTATCAGCGTATGCGTGCAGAGCGTGAAGCTGTTGCGCGTCGTCACCGTTCACAAGGTCAAGAGCAAGCTGTGAAAATTCGTGCAGCTGCGGACAAGACCGTAACAGAGACACTTGCTGAGTCTGAGCGTGAATCATTACGTCTTCGCGGTGAAGGTGATGCTCAAGCGACTAAACTGTTTGCTGATGCATTCAACCAAGATCCAGACTTCTACGCCTTCATTCGTAGCTTACGTGCTTATGAGAAGAGCTTTAACCAAGATGGTAATGACGTCATGGTGTTAAGCCCAGATAGCGATTTCTTACGCTATATGAAAGCACCAACAAAAGCGCGAGCGATTGAAGAGTAATTTCCAAACGTATTAAACCGTTTGAGTAAATAATAAAATCCTCCACCTTAAAACGTGGGGGATTTTTTTTGATATCAATAAGATAAAGCGAGTGTTCAAGCTAAAAAATAAATAATTGTGCATAAAAAGATGAAAATTTACGCTTAATGGTTTCCAAAATGGTTTTAGCTGGGATAGTATAAAGCGAAAATTGCATTTCAAGATAAACCTTCGGCAATCCCGAAGCGTCTTCTTCGCCATTTTCACTTTTATGTCACTCTGCTTCCTGTTTTTGCGATCAAAACTGTTGATAAAATTCACAATACGTTTGTGGTGCGGATTTTTCTGGCAAAAATATTGACAATGGCAAGATAATCTATTGCTTAAAAGCGGGGATGACATAATTAGATAAAATCTACTGTAACTCTTGAATTGAGATGGTAGAATCCTTTTTTAAGCAACCGAGTGTATTTTGAAATGAGTAATAACGTTGTCGTATTGGGCACCCAGTGGGGTGACGAAGGCAAAGGCAAGATAGTCGATTTGCTGACAGAACGCGCTAAATATGTTGTTCGCTACCAAGGTGGCCATAACGCGGGTCACACTCTAGTCATCGACGGTGAAAAAACCGTTCTTCATTTAATCCCATCAGGCATTCTCCGTGAAAATGTTGTTAGCATCATAGCAAACGGTGTCGTTTTATCACCAGAAGCTCTGATGAAGGAAATGACTCAACTTGAAGATCGTGGCATTCCTGTTCGTTCTCGCTTACTTCTGTCTGAAGCTTGCCCGTTAATCCTTCCTTATCACATCGCATTAGACAATGCGCGTGAGAAAGCGCGTGGCGAAAAAGCTATCGGTACAACAGGCCGTGGTATCGGACCTGCTTACGAAGATAAAGTTGCTCGTCGCGGTTTACGTGTTGGCGATCTGTTTGATAAAAAAGCGTTCGCACAAAAACTTAAAGAAATCATCGAATACCATAACTTCCAACTGGTGAACTACTACAAAGTTGAACCTGTTGATTACCAAAAAACCTTAGACGATATCATGGCAATCGCCGATATTCTGACTGGTATGGTTGTTGATGTTTCTGACTTACTGTACAAAGCAACACAAAACGGTGAGTTAGTGATGTTTGAAGGCGCACAAGGCACTTTATTAGACATCGACCACGGTACTTATCCGTATGTAACCTCTTCAAACACAACCGCAGGTGGTGTGGCAACTGGTTCAGGTTTAGGTCCTCGCTATGTTGGTTACGTATTAGGGATCATCAAAGCTTACTCTACTCGTGTAGGTGCAGGTCCATTCCCAACTGAATTGTTTGATGAAGTGGGTGACTTCTTACGTGAGAAAGGCCAAGAATTTGGTGCAACTACAGGTCGTAGTCGTCGTACTGGCTGGTTAGATATCATCGCTATCCGTCGCGCGGTTCAAATCAACTCACTGTCTGGTTTTTGTATGACTAAACTGGATGTGTTAGATGGTCTGAAAGAAGTGAAACTGTGTGTTGGTTATCGTTTACCAAATGGTGAAGTGATTGATACAACACCTTTAGCCGCTGATGATTGGGAAGGTATCGAGCCTATCTATGAATCAATGCCAGGCTGGAACGAAACAACGTTTGGTGTGAAAGATCATGCTCAACTGCCACAAGCAGCACTGAACTACATCAAGCGTGTAGAAGAATTAACAGGTGTTCCTGTTGATATCGTTTCTACAGGTCCAGATCGCTCAGAAACCATCATTCTCCGTCATCCATTTGATGCATAATCTGCATTAAATTGGTTTGATGTGAAAATCGTCCCTGAAAATGACAGGGGCGATTTTTTCGTATCTGTTTGTTGGTTAAAATTGAGATAACAATACGCGTTACACATACGCGTTACACATATAAGATAAGACAGCTTTACACTCGGTTTTGCTTCTGTTTTATCAGTAACGCGTAAAAACAGTAAGACAATGTTATTGTTGTAATGTCAGAAATAAGAAAGCGATCTGTTGAAAATCGACAGTATCGCTTTTTCTTTGTCTGTGATATCGCTATTATTTTGTTGATGGTCAAGTGAGAGACGGAAATAACTCACTTTTGAGCATATCTTTGCTAAATGTCCAAAAATTAAACATAATATTGCTTAATAAAATGATATTCTCATTAATATTTATTGATCCCTTAACGACTTTAATAGGGGAAACCACTTTTCAGAGGTCATTGTGCAATTAACCAGTTTTACAGATTATGGATTGCGAGCATTGATATATATGGCTTCATTGCCAGAAGGCAAAATGACGAGTATCACTGAAGTGACACAAGTCTATGGTGTCTCGCGTAACCATATGGTGAAAATTATTAATCAACTTAGCCATTTAGGTTTTGTTGAGGCTATTCGCGGTAAAAATGGAGGGATCCGTTTAGGCAAGCCTGCAACAAATATCATTGTAGGTGAGGTTGTTCGTGCTTTAGAGCCACTTTCATTAGTAAACTGTAGTGCTGAGTTTTGCCACATTACCCCAGCTTGCCGACTAAAACTGGTGTTAAATCAGGCAATTGAGCAGTTTTTGAAAGAGTTAGACCGTCACACACTCGCAGAGCTAGTTGAAAATAATAGCTCCTTATATAAATTGTTATTAGAAGATGTTTGAGTCTACTATTTCATCAAATCTGATAGCTTGGAGGTCATAATGTCAAAAGATCCTTTTCAGGATAGAGAAGCAGAGAAATACGCCTCTCCAATTGCTAGTCGCGAATATATTTTAGAAGAAATGAAAAAACGCACGGCACCCATGAGCCGTGAAGATTTAGCACAGGCGTTAAAAATTTCTGGTGAAGAAGACTTAGAAGCGTTACGTCGCCGTTTAAGAGCAATGGAACGTGATGGTCAATTAGTTTTTACCCGTCGCCAGTGTTACGCATTACCAGAACGCCTTGATTTGTGGAAAGGTAAGGTAATCGGTCATCGCGATGGTTATGGTTTTTTACGTGCAGAAGGTCAAAAAGATGACCTTTATCTTTCACAAGATGAAATGAAAAAAACGATGCATGGCGATGTGATCCTTGCTCAACCTTTAGGTATGGATAGAAAAGGTCGCCGTGAAGGTCGTGTTGTTCGTGTTATTGAACCACGAAATAACCAAATTGTAGGTCGCTATTTTATTGAGTCAGGTATGGGATTTGTTGTACCTGATGATAGCCGTTTAAGCTTTGATATTCTTATTCCTAAAGAAGATATCATGGGCGCACGAATGGGAAATGTGGTTGTCGTTGAAATCACAACAAGACCTACTCGTCGCACTCAGGCAGTAGGGCGTATCGTTGAGATCCTAGGCGAAACGATGGGAACAGGTATTGCAGTGGAAATTGCCCTGCGTACTCATGAGATCCCTCATACATGGCCTGAAAAAGTCACCAAAGAAGTTGCTGATTTAAAAGAAGAAGTGCCAGAATCAGCTAAGCAAGGACGTGTCGATTTACGGAACTTACCTTTAATTACCATTGATGGTGAAGATGCGCGAGATTTCGATGACGCCGTTTATTGTCAACGTAAAAAAGGTGGTGGCTGGCGTTTATGGGTCGCAATCGCGGATGTGAGCTATTATGTGCGTCCACAAACAGCATTAGATACAGAAGCGCGTAGCCGAGGAAACTCTGTTTACTTCCCTTCTCAAGTCGTGCCGATGTTGCCAGAAGTTCTGTCTAATGGATTGTGTTCATTAAATCCACAAGTTGACCGCTTATGTATGGTTTGTGAGATGACGGTTTCTGAACAAGGACGCCTTTCTTCTTATAAATTCTATGAAGCGGTGATGAGTTCTCATGCTCGAATGACCTACACCAAAGTGTGGAAAATCATTCAAGGTGATGAAGAACTGCGTGAACACTATAAACCTATCGTTCAAGATATTGAGCATCTATACGAATTGTATCAAGTGCTAGATAAAGCGCGTGAGCAACGTGGTGCGATTGGTTTTGAGTCAGAAGAAGCGAAGTTTATCTTTAATGCAGAGCGTCGTATTGAGCGTATTGAGCCAGTTGTTCGTAATGATGCACATAAATTGATTGAAGAGTGCATGATCCTTGCTAATATCGCAGCCGCTCGCTTTGTTGAGAAAAACGAAGAACCTGCACTTTATCGTATTCATGATAAACCCAAAGAAGAGAGCGTTCTGAATTTACGTTCAGTCTTTAATGAATTAGGGTTAACGCTGCCAGGAGGCTTAACGCCAGAGCCAGCAGATTACGCGCGTGTCATGAAAGAAGTTGAAGACCGTCCTGATCGTGAAATGCTGCAAACCATGATCTTGCGTTCCATGAAACAAGCGATTTACGATCCTGAAAATCGTGGGCACTTTGGTTTAGCACTAAAATCTTACGCGCACTTTACCTCGCCAATTCGTCGTTATCCGGACTTAGCGTTGCATCGCGCTATTAAATATCAAATTGCGAAACAAGAAGGTCACGGTTCACAGCGCTGGACACCAACAGGTGGCTACCATAGTGATATGGACACCATGTTGCAATTAGGTGAGCACTGCTCTTTAACAGAGCGCCGTGCTGATGAAGCAACACGAGATGTCGCTGATTGGCTGAAGTGTGACTTTATGCTGGATCAAATTGGTCAACAATTTACAGGTATTATCACTAGCGTAACGGGCTTTGGTTTCTTTGTTCGCTTAAATGATCTGTTTATTGATGGTCTGGTGCATGTTTCTACATTAAATAATGATTACTATCAGTATGATAATGTAGGACAACGCTTAATTGGTGAGTCTTCAGGACAAGTTTATCGCCTTGGTGATGAAGTTGAAGTGAAAGTGGAAGCGGTCAGTATGGATGAACGTACTATCGACTTCTCTTTAATTTCAACAACACGCACTGCACGTAATCCGGGTAAAACAGCCCGTGTTCGTGGACTAAAAGGTGAAAAAGACAAGAAAAACGCTAGTTCTAGCAAGTCTCGTCGTCGTGATGCAAGCAAAGATAAAAACTTTGAGCCAGATAGTGCCTTCAAAAAAGGCAAATCATCAGGTCGAGGTAAGGCGAGCAAAGATAACGCTGTAAAAGACCAAGTTGCGAAAGATAAAGCAAGTAGCAAACGTAAGAAAGCATCATCACAAACCAAAAAGATAGAGGCAAAACTTAAAGCTAAACGCGCAGCCAAACGCGATAACGCATAAAGTTTCGTTCTTCTGGTTCTTTTTTAAAAGGCGGAGACTCCGCCTTTTATCTGTTTTGTGCCTTTTATTTTTTAATGAGTAAGCACCGCTATGAGCGAAGAAATTATTTATGGTATTCACGCAGTAACCGCATTACTTGAGCGTGATCCTGCACGTTTTAAAGAAGTTTATGTATTAAAAGGGCGTGAAGATCGCCGTTTAACACCAGTTATCCATGAATTAGAAGCGCAAGGTATTCTGGTTCAAGTGGCTAATCGCCAATGGTTAGATAGCCAAACAGAGGGTGCTGTTCACCAAGGTATTATTGCTAAAGTAAAACCAGGTCGCCAGTATCAAGAACAAGATTTACCAGACTTGTTAGCTAAAGTGGGTACACCTTTCTTATTAGTGCTAGATGGCGTTACTGATCCCCATAATTTAGGGGCTTGTTTACGTAGTGCCGATGCCGCTGGTGTGCATGCTGTTATCGTTCCGAAAGATCGTTCTGCACAATTAAATGCAACAGCCAAAAAAGTGGCTTGTGGTGCCGCAGAAAGTGTCCCTTTAATTAAAGTGACTAACCTTGCTCGTACATTACGTTTTCTGCAAGAAGAGAATGTTTGGATTGTCGGCACAGCAGGCGAAGCAGACCATACGTTATATCAAAGCAAACTTACAGGTCCAATGGCATTAGTGATGGGCGCTGAAGGTGAAGGTATGCGTCGTTTAACTCGCGAGCATTGTGATGAGCTGATCAGTATCCCTATGGCGGGTACGGTGTCTTCGCTCAACGTTTCTGTAGCAACTGGCGTTTGCTTATTTGAAGCGATGCGCCAGCGTATTATTGTGAAATAATTGCGTGAAATAATTGCTGGGTTCATTTTATTCTCTATACTCCCTTGAGTTTTATTGGCCGCGGGGGTATAGTTACGCGTCAATTTTTTCAGTCACAACTTAAACAAGTTCCTTGCCTCCATGGGTGGTGACTGACCCTGACAGGAGGCTGATAAATCCGTAAGGAGCAATATCAAATGCGTCATTACGAAATCGTTTTTATGGTTCATCCTGACCAGAGCGAACAAGTTCCGGGCATGATCGAGCGTTATAAAACCGCTATCACTAATGCAAATGGTCAGATCCACCGTCTAGAAGACTGGGGTCGTCGTCAATTAGCTTATCCAATCAACAAACTGCACAAAGCACACTACGTTCTGATGAACGTTGAAGCTCCGCAGGAAGTGATTGATGAACTGGAAACTACTTTCCGTTTCAACGATGCCGTTCTCCGCAACATGATTATGCGTACTAAACACGCAGTAACTGAAGCTTCTCCAATGGTTAAAGCAAAAGACGAACGCCGTCGTGATATCGCTGATGACCTTGATGAAGATGAAGTTGATGATGTAGCAGAGGATTCTGAAGAGTAATTAGTGCTGTGACGGCTAATAATCATTTGGTGCTAACAGGCACAGTGTGCAAGGCATTAATTCGAAAAATTAGCCCCGCTGGGATCCCGCACTGTCAATTTGTTATTGAACATCGTTCAATACAAGAAGAGGCGGGATTAAAAAGACAATCATGGTGCCGAATGCCCATTATTGCTAGCGGGAAAGCGTTACAAGCAGTTACTCACAGTATAACGGTCGGCAGCCAAATCACCGTTTCTGGATTCATTAGTAGCCATCAGGCACGAAATGGATTGTTTAAATTGGTGCTTCATGCCGAGCAGATTGAATTGATAGATTCTGGAGACTAGCCATATGGCACGTTATTTCCGTCGTCGTAAGTTCTGCCGTTTCACAGCAGAAGGCGTACAAGAGATCGATTATAAAGATATCGCTACGCTGAAAAACTATATCACTGAAAGTGGTAAAATTGTACCAAGTCGTATCACCGGTACTCGTGCAAAATACCAGCGTCAGCTGGCTCGTGCTATCAAGCGCGCACGCTACCTGTCTTTATTACCTTATACTGATCGTCATCAGTAATAGGTATATAGTCCATTAATGACTTGTAGAGGATAAGGTAATGCAAATTATTCTGCTTGATAAAGTAGCGAATCTGGGTAGCCTGGGTGATCAGGTTAACGTAAAATCGGGCTATGCTCGTAACTATTTAATCCCACAGGGTAAAGCTGTTTCTGCGACTAAGAAAAACATCGAGTTTTTCGAAGCGCGTCGTGCTGAGTTAGAAGCTAAATTAGCTGAAACTTTAGCAGCAGCTGAAGCTCGTGCAGCGAAGATCAATGCACTGGGTTCTGTCACTATCAGCTCTAAAGCGGGTGACGAAGGTAAACTGTTTGGTTCAATCGGTACTCGTGACATCGCTGATGCTGTAACTGCAGCTGGCGTTGAAATGTGTAAGAGCGAAGTTCGCCTGCCAAATGGCGTTCTGCGTACTACTGGTGACCACGAAGTTCACTTCCAAGTTCACAGTGACGTATTCGCTGAACTGAATGTTATCATCGTTGCTGAATAATCTCTGATTAAACAGTTAATGTTGATAAAGAAAAACGCCAGCTTAGCTGGCGTTTTTTTTGGGATAAATAAATGCTTTTCTTACTATGGGGTACGGTAATAACTTCCATCACTCAAACGAGTGTAAGTGATAACAGTACCGGCGCTATTTGTCACTTCTAGCATACTGACATCACCTTGTGGATTACGCTGTAAACGAATAGTTTGCCCAGAGCGTAATTGGCTTAATGATTTTTGCTGGTCTTCTGATTTCGCCATAGAGAATGCATCATTGACAGGAAGTTGATTGTCTCTAAAAAGTTGCGCTAAGGTCTGTCCCTCTTTAATGGTATAAGTTTGCCATGTTTGCGCTGGTGTTGATTGCGTGTTTTGTTGCGGTGCTGTTTGAGCAATATTGCCTTCAGGATCATTTGTCATTGGCTCTTCTATTGATGGAGAAGTGCCAGATTCGGCATTTAAGCTATCTTGTGCTTGAGGGATCGGTGTTTGATACGCCGGATCATTGGTAGATGCTATTGGCACAGGAAGATCATGCGTTGATGATGATGGCTGAGGTGGCTCACTGGTGTTTTCACTTGTCGGCCAAAAAAATACGACCAATAAAGCAATAGCAATAACCAGTATTGCTCGACGATGTAAGCCAGGGAATTTGCCCATATTCACCTCATTATTGATCTGTGAATCAGTATTATGAATTGCTGTAACATCTTTTTTATTTCTTGTAGCCATACTAGCACGAACCATGATCCTAACTTGCTCCCTGAATTCTTTTCAGAATTATCTATTCGCTCTAACCGTTAATGTTATTTATTCCCTTGATGGTTAACTAAAAATAGTTTCATACGTTGATACGCATTTTTATCTGTTTCTATGGTTAAAGCCTGCGTTAATTCACCGTAAAGATCATGAGGCAATAATGTGTCAGACCATGTTGAAAGAACATTCAGCGCCATATTTCTATCACGCAATGTCGGGCTGCGTAATTGCCTTTTGATCAGTGACCAGCCGATACCAGGAAAACCACCAAGATCTTGCATAATATATTCAACGGCATGATGGGGCTGATATTCAGAGTAGGTAGTTATTAATGGATCATCTGTGCTATCGAATGCTGTTAATTCAATTTGTTGTTCTGCAAGTTTAACTACTCTTTCTATTTTATGAGAAGCATCCGTTTGCATTAATTGGTGCCACCAATCCGCATTGGGATTATCTTTTTGTAGTGAAAAGAGCAATTCCCAAATATCAAGGCGAAGAGATTTAGCAACAAGGCTTGCTTGGTAACTTTTTGAGCGAGAAGAGTTTTGTAATGCTTCGATAATGAGTATCGACCATTCTGGTTTTTGAATAATATTTTGTGAAGTGGAGATAATTTGTTGTTGGTATTGATCGTCCCAGCCGAGAGACTCGAGTAATAACCAATCTTCACCACTATTTTGAACAAAGTCGGCGATTTCACAGACGCAATAAAGGAGTTTTAATTCTTTGGGTGGCAAAGAATCAACTTGTGAAATAAAAGTATTACACGCTTGGACGCCTTCTACATAATCATAGATATCTTTTGTAGGACCCCCATTAAGCAGTGCGCGTAAAAGATCACTACAACCAAGCAGTAACTCATTATCTAAAGGATGCGTATTCAACATCTCTAATAATGCGCCTTTTGTGACGCAGTCATAGGCCACATATTCTGTCATTACGTTATTTTTATACCCTTCAGTCAGCAGCCAATAACGATTATTAATAGACAATGTTGAAGGCAGATATTCGATAAATTGGATACGTCCCCAGCCTTTTGTTCGTTGACCTAGGGAATATAAAAAAGGCTCCAATTCTTCACAAGAAAGGCGCTGTTTCAGCGAACGAATAGCATAAAGTGTAAATTCAGGGTGAAGGGCAAACAATAAAAGTAAACGTTGAGAAGGACTATCGCTAAACGTGCCTAATAGCCCTAATGCGATTTTGATCGGATTTTTATCAGGGCTTGACTTCAAGATCCACAAGATGAATTGAAAATAGACCTCATGATTAATCAATGTTTCATCTTGTTCTATTTTCTTTATCAGATGTGGAAGATAGGTAATAGGCGCGAGTTTATCTTGGCAGGCCATGGAATAAAAAGAATCAATATGCTCTTTATCAGGCAAAAGAACGATATGTTTTATTGCATGATAGAGTGATAAGGCAAATTCCTCACATGCTTTTTGAGAAGGTAGTTGCTCAATGGCTCGACCTATTCGTTGGTGCAAAATAATACCTTCACGAGCGCCAGCTGACCAACTAAAAGGTATTGAATTATCAGGTTTTACTTTTAGATGTGCGTCTGACAATAGATTTAATTCATCAGGTAATGGTGTATCACCTATTTCATAAGGTCTTAATTGTGAAAAAATTGAAGGCGCAGAAGACGAGTAAACGTTAGGAAAGTCTACTGTGAGATCGATAGACAAAGGTGACTTACTGAAAAGCTTATCGCGCCAATTAGTCATAATAAATCCTATTTGTTTTGCCGTCTTAGTATAACTTTAGCGGAAAATAGGAAGGCTGGATAAAAAAAGCCAGAAAATCCACTTATATCACTAAAAAAATTCCCATCTCAAAATTCCTTCCTTCTTGAGATAAAAAAAACAAATCAAAAAAAACTGGTCAATAAAATTAAAAAGGGGTACATTAGCGCAATTCCAAATTGTTATATTATAACATTGCAAATGAAGTGGGGTTTATTATGAAACTAGGTATCCACCCTCAATATCGAACAGTGATTTTCCATGACACCAGCGCAGATGCTTATTTTAAAGTGGGTTCAACCATCCAAACGGAAAAGACAATAGAGTATGAAGGGCAAACATACCCTTATGTGACATTAGATGTCTCCTCTCAATCACACCCATTTTATACCGGTAAGCAGAAGACACATTCTCAAGAAGGTAATGTGGCACGCTTTAATAAACGTTTTGGTCAATTTATTAAGTAAGGAAGAAAAAATGCAGGTATTAAGTTCATTAAAAAGTGCTAAACAGCGCCATCCAGATTGTAAGGTGGTGCGTCGCCGTGGTCGCCTTTATGTGATTTGTAAATCAAATCCACGTTTTAAAGCAGTTCAGGGGTGAAATTATGCAAAAGCCAGTTCTTTCTTGTATTTTAATCATGGGATTATTGGGTAGTGCAATGTCTGTTTTAGCACATAGCCACCATCATGAAAAAGTACAAACACAAGCACAGCGAGATGCAGCAAACGGGATTTTTGAGGACAAGGACGTTCTCAATCGCCAGCTTAGTGATTGGGATGGCGTATGGCAATCTGTAGAGCCTTATCTGGTGAGTGGCGAGCTAGATGAGGTTTTACAAAAGAAAGCAGAAACGAAAAAAGATAAAACGGTTGAAGAGTACCGAACCTATTACGCACAAGGCTATAAAACTGATGTGGATATGGTTGGTATTGAAAACAATATTATTGAGTTCCATAGAGGCGAAAACGTCGATAGCTGTGAATATCACTATGATGGTTATCGTATTCTACATTATGAGTCTGGTAAAAAAGGCGTACGTTATCTTTTCCGCTGTGATGATGCCAAAAGCCAAGCACCTAAATTTATTCAATTTAGCGACCATATTATTGCGCCAGAGAAAGCAGGGCACTTCCATTTATATATGGGCAATATATCGCAAGATGAATTACTTAAAGAACTAAGCAACTGGCCAACGTATTATCCTTATTCCATGAAAGCAGATGATATTGTTCATGAAATGCTTTATCACTGATTTAAGTAAAATAGATAGAAAATAAAATAATAAAAAATCTTTAGCAAAGGAATGCTAGATTTTTTTTAATTAATTATGTGGTCTAAAGAGAATAATAAAATAATTCATGTGAAAGTTATTTAATTAATAAGTATACTCATATTTATTTAGTGATATATTAAACTAAGTCTATTCATTTTTTATTACCTAATATTTAATTAATTTTTTTAAAAGGAATTTTTATGGCATATCCTATTTATTTAACTTTAAAAGGGAAAGTCCAAGGGTTAATTTCTGTTGGTTGTTCATCTCTTGATTCGATAGGAAACCGTTATCAACTTAATCATGAGGATGAAATTCAAGTGATTAGTTTAAATAATGGTTCTTTTCGTACACAAAATGCATCTTATCAACCGGTTATATTTACTAAACCCATAGATAAATCATCACCACTACTTTCAACAGCCCTAGATAACAATGAGGTATTAGAAGCAACATTCACTTTTTATAGAACAAGCCAACATGGGCAACTTGAAAAATATTATGAAATTAAACTGACAGAAGTTTCTCTAATTGAAGTTTCTGATATTTTCCCTGATTCAATAAATGATAATGAATCAATGCCATATCAGCGTATTCAAATGAAATATACTTCAATCTCAAGAAATCATTTAGTCGGTAATACCTCTAGTTACAGTATTAATAGTGATATGATTAAGTAGGATTTACAACATAATTAAAAGATATGTGCTATTTACACATATCTTTTGATATAACATATTCGCTTGGTGCAAAGATTGATTGTTTATAGCAAATATAATATCCCTTAGAGACTAAATCATATCTGACATAAAATGAAAAAAAGAAACTAAAAACAATTCCAGCTATTACAATAATGGCAAGATAACCGGCGATTTTATTATTCATTTTTTGTATTTTTTTCTTATATGCACAAAGAAAACCATAATATGAAAAATAAAAAGTTAAAGGAACCCCAAAGCAGAGTAATCCGGTCTGAAATGAAAATGCTATTCTGTCTTTCATTAAAAAGTAATCTATATAATTAATTGTTGAGTAATAAAATCCAAAAAACGATAAGAGTAAAATACATAGAGAAGATAGTATTAAATTAACCGGTTTTATTTCTATTTTTTTTATTTTATCCACGGCTAAGTCTTCCCCATTGTGTAAAAAATTGATCAGGATGATAAGGTGTTTCAGGTTTTTTGTCTCGATAAGATTTTAGATTTTTAATTATGGTTTCACTTATCTTAAATTCATCATCTAATTTATATAGGGCAATCGCTACCACTAGACCCACAATAAATACACCTAAAGTAACGACTATAATACTTGTTCCTCCTGCTAATGCAGCTGTTACTAAGCTACCCGTGAGTAAAGTTGTCATTTGCATACTAATAGCCAATTTTGCCATATCCATCGTTATATTTACGAAAAAATTGGTGAGATCATATTCATCTCTAAATATTAGCTCTACAATTCTATAAGCTGCTGAAAAGACAATTGCAAAACGTGCTCCCCCAGTTGAAACTGAATTCATTCCTTGGGTTCCTACCCCCATATATATAATACGAGGATTATTTGCTAAGTATCGAGTTGCATTTAAATAAGTTCTAACGCCCGCATGACCTGAAATTCTTATATAGACATTTCCATTTTTACCTACATATTCAGTCGCTGTGATATTAATATTTCTAAACTCATTAATAATCCTTTCGACTCTATATAATTCATAGATATTTCCAGAATATGATGAAGCAATATCACCAACACTAAATAAAGTGTCTTTCGATGATTTATAAGGTGTTGGGGTAGATAAGTTTTTTAGAACATAATCAGCTTCTTCAATGGTGATAAGTGCTGCAACATTTTCATCATCTTCGGTATCATTAAGGATCCGTTCAATTCTTTTCTTATTGTTGTATTGTTCTTCTCTATCCCAATCAATAACGGTGGTATCGTATATATAGCCCATATAAAAAATCCTTTTTTATAAATTTGGATTAGATTAATAAAATTTATAGTTTTATGCAATTAAAAATATTCGTTATTAGATTAACCAATTTAAAAATTAGCTTAATACTATATGAGTTTTTATTTCTTATTATTTCATATTTTATGATGATTATTTTGATTGTTATGGTATTTGTTTTATTTATCTTTTTAATTTTATTTAAAGAAATAATATCCACTCTTATAAGAGAAGTTGTTTTTATTTTTATATTAGTAATAAATAGATTAAGGATATATAAATTCTATTTTATATCTTTTTGTTAAATCAGGGATTTTAATTTTTTAGATAATAAGAGAAAATAATAAGAAAAAAGAGTAAGAAAAAAGTAGTAGCATCCATGCTGACTTACTTTTATAAGTTGGGTTAACGATTATTTATAATCCCTGGCAGAGATACTTCATCTCCATATAGTCTTCAATACCGTGTTCAGAGCCTTCACGACCTAAGCCTGATTGTTTAATTCCTCCAAATGGCGCAACTTCATTAGAAATTAAACCCGTATTAATGCCCACCATGCCGTATTCTAAATTTTCAGCAACACGCCAAATACGCTGTGGATTTTCACTATAAAAATAAGCCGCTAAACCATAAATGGTGTTATTAGCTAAATGTACTACTTCATCTTCATTTTCAAAGATAACTAAAGGTGCTACAGGGCCAAAGATCTCTTCTTCAAGGATATGGCTATCGGCAGGCACATTACCCACAACAGTAGGCTGGAAGAAGTTTTCACCCGCTTTATCACTTTCACCACCACAAAGCAGTGTCGCACCGCGTTTTAGTGTGTCAGCCAGTAAAGATTGTGATTTTTCAACTGCTTTGCGATTAATAAGAGGTCCAATAGTGACACCTTCTTCAAAACCGTTTCCTACTTTGAGCTTTTTGACAGCAGCAACAAAACGTTCACTAAATTGTTGATAAACATCTTTATGAATATAAAAACGGTTAGCACAAACACAGGTTTGCCCTGCATTGCGGAATTTAGCGCCCATAGCCCCTTCAACGGCTTTATCAATATCGGCATCGTTAAACACGATAAATGGCGCATTACCGCCCAATTCTAAAGAGACTTTTTTTACGCTATCAGAACATTGGCGCATTAATAAACGTCCAACACCTGTAGAGCCAGTAAAACTTAATTTGCGAACACGGTTATCAGAGGTAAAGACTTCGCCAATTTTAATGGCATCACCTGTAACAATATTAATCACACCCGCAGGAATACCCGCTTGAGCCGCTAATTCCGCTAAAGCTAATGCGGTGTAAGGTGTTTCATTGGCAGGTTTAATCACCATCGTACAACCCGCAGCTAATGCTGGAGCGGCTTTGCGGGTGATCATCGCTGCTGGGAAGTTCCAAGGTGTAATAGCAGCACAAACACCAATACCTTGTTTAATCACCATCAAACGTTTGTCAGCAGAAGGTGAGGGAATAATTTCACCGTTGGTTCTCTTTCCTTGTTCTGCAAACCACTCGATAAAAGAAGCCGCATAAGTAATTTCACCCTCTGCTTCAGCAACAGGTTTACCCTGCTCAAAGGTCATTAATTCAGCCAATTTTCTTTTATTTTCAGTGATTAATTTAAACCAGTTTTGCAATAACGCTCCGCGCTGATGTGCTGTAAGTGCGCGCCATTTTGGTAAGGCTTTTTGTGCAGCATCAACAGCCATTATTGCTTCTTGAGTTGCCATATTGGGTACAGTTCCGAGTAAAGTACCCGTGGCAGGATCGATAACATCAACGGTTTCGTTATTTTTAGCATTACACCAAAGACCATCAATATAGCCTTGTTCGCGGAAATAGGGATTTGTCGTTATCTTCACTTAATACCTCTCTGAACACATTATATATTGATATTTATAAGGCTAGGCAGTTTAGTGCCTATGTATAATTATATGCCTGTGTTGTGATGTTGTGAAAATAAGTATGACAAATGCCAATAAAAAAACGTTAAAACGCGGTGAATAGAGTCAATTGCTTACGTTTTTAATGAATCTCAAGGCTGAAGGTTTACGCTGTACCTTACCACTGTTATTCTTGAATTTAACTTTCATAAAAAACAGGTATTTTTCATGTCAAAACCATCATTTGATTCTATTGAATCACAGGCAAGTTACGGTATTGGTCTGCAAGTCGGTCAACAACTGACTGAGTCAGGTCTTCAAGGATTAGAGCCAGCAGCACTGTTAGCTGGCTTGACCGATGCATTAGAAGGTAATGCGCCTTCTGTACCTGTTGAAACATTACACAATGCCTTACGTACTATGCACGAGCGTGCTGAAGCTGTGCGTCAAGAACGCCAAGCAGAGCTGGCTGATGCTGGTAAAGTTTTCTTAGAAGAAAATGTGAAAAATGAAGGCGTTCAAGTTACAGAATCAGGTTTACAGTATAAAGTCCTGACTGCGGGCGAAGGTGCAATCCCTGCGCGTACTGATCATGTTCGTGTTCATTACACAGGGCGTTTAATTGATGGTACTGTGTTTGATAGCTCAGTTCAGCGCGGTCAACCTGCTGAATTCCCAGTAAATGG
This sequence comes from Proteus sp. CD3, assembly GCF_008808075.1. NCBI lineage: Bacteria > Pseudomonadati > Pseudomonadota > Gammaproteobacteria > Enterobacterales > Morganellaceae > Proteus > Proteus sp. CD3. The sequence goes on from NZ_CP019686.1 coordinate 4,046,528, forward strand.
CGTTATCGCAGGCTGGATTGAAGCATTAACATTAATGCCAGTAGGCTCAAAATGGGAATTATATATTCCTTACCAATTAGCTTATGGCGAACGTGGTGCGGGTGCGGCTATTCCTCCATTCGCGACATTAGTATTTGAAGTAGAATTATTAGAAATTTTATAATTTCTTATTCTGCGGCAAATTAGAGTAAAAAATAGCTGGTTTTTGCCAGCTATTTTTGTCTCTATACTAAAATAAAGAGACAGTAGGGTAATTAATTTTTATAAGAGAAGTTATCTGCTTATAGAAATAAGAGAGGTGTATGATGTTAGAACAAGTCAGCAAATTAGCCCGCCAAGCAGGTATGGCGATAATGCAAATCTACCAGCAATCAGAGCCTATCCAAGTACAGGAAAAAAGCGATAATTCACCTGTCACAGAAGCTGATTTGGCCGCTCACCAAATTATCAAACAAGGACTTGCTTCTATTGCCCCTGATATACCTCAATTATCTGAAGAAGATCCCCCTGAATGGGAAGTTCGTCGTCATTGGGATCGCTATTGGTTGATTGATCCTTTAGATGGAACTAAAGAATTTATCAGCAAAAATGGTGAGTTTACGGTGAATATCGCCTTAATTGAAAATGGTATTCCCGTTTTAGGCGTTGTCTATGCACCAGTTCAAAATGTGTTATATGCGGCTGCTAATAAACAAGCATGGAAAGAAGTGTGTGGTCGTAAATTACCTATTCATGCGAGCCGCGCTGAACCGCCAGTGATTGTGATTAGTCGTTCTCATCAAGATGATGAATTAAAAGAGTATTTATCTCAACTTGGTGAACATCAAACGGTGGCAGTTGGCTCTTCTTTAAAATTTTGTCTTGTGGCGGAAGGTAAAGCACAACTTTATCCTCGCTTTGGACCAACACATACATGGGATACTGCCGCAGGTCATGCCATTGCGATAGCAGCTGGTGCGCATGTCACCGATTGGAAAGGAATCACGTTAGATTATTCCCCTAAAGAATCGCTGATAAACCCAGGATTTAGAGTGTCTATTTTTTAAATAGACCAAATAAGGTTGTAGCCCTTTATATAAAAGGGCTATAACACAGAGATTATTCTTTAATTAAATCGTTGATAAGATTGATTGCAGTTGTAATTTCCGCACCGCTTAATACACCTTCTTTAACGAAACGAACCTTACCTTGCTTATCTAAAACAACAATAGCTGAACTCTCTTTCTCTAATCCCCAGCTTTTTAATGCTGCACCATCGGCATCAACAATAAACTGTGACCAAGGAAATTCTTTTTTACTGTCTTCAACACTGCCACGAACAAATGGACCTGTGCCAAAGACTGCATCATCAGTATTAATAATCGTTGTAGTTTGATAACTGGTGTGTGGAAATTTAGCCAGTTTTACGGCTTCAATAAACGGTGCATTCATCTCCTTCGCCTTGCTACGTCCTGCTATATGCTGAACAGTACGTACTTTTCCACTAAGCAGACCACTATTCCAATTTTGGTAGCTAAACTTATCTTTGGTTGTGTCATAAAGTAGTTCGCCTTTGTCATTGATTGTGACAGCAGGAAGTACTGTATTTTCAGTGATGTTATGTGCAAATGCCCAGGTGGATGTGCTGAGTAAAAGAGCAGCTAAGGTTATTTTGTGCATAGCCATTGTCCTATTATTGAAATCGACGTTAGATTTTATCTAAGCATAGAAGCTAGTGAAGAATAATACCTCATTACTGATACATTTATTTAACATTGAGTGAGTAAAATAATGCATACGCTATCTTTAGTTATATTCTTTACTGTCAATAAATGTAAAAACAGATAAGAAAATCAAATAAGTTGAACCTAGTACTTATAATTAGGTCTTTAAATTTGATATATAAAGATAAGTCTTTATGACTTATTAAACTCAACAACGAGCATGGGAGACTAACTGAAAGATGAAAATCTTCAATCGCTATAACCCTGAAAAAATTGCTCTCTACGTTAAGACATTATTTCGTGGACGGTTTTACATCAAAGGAATGGGTGCATTTGAATTCGATTATGGCAAAATACTACTGCCTAAAATAAAAGATAAGCTACATTTTAATGTGATGAGTGAAGTAAACCAGCAGGTGGTTTTACTGAAAGCAGAACTGGGCTAACTTTTATCTGATAGATAACTGAGTCTTTCTCGTGCATACCTTCGATAAGACTCAGTTATTAATTTCAACTTGTTACTTGTTACCTATTACTTGTTAACTGACCGTTTTATTCTCATCTGTCTTGATATCGACTTCTGTTGTGGTTGTCTGTGTTACAGGAACGTGCTCTTGTAAAACAGGCTTCACAGGTGGAATATCATCAATTTTTGTCACAAGCAGTTGATCTATTTTGTAATTATCAATATCGACAACTTCAAATTTGTATCCTGAAAACTTCACATAATCAGTGCGTTTGGGAATTTTACGTAAGCGATACATCATAAACCCAGCGATGGTTTCGTAGTTACTTGAATCTGGGAAATCGTCGATATCAAGTACACGCATTACATCATCAATTGGCGTACCGCCTTCAACTAACCACGAGTGCTCGTCACGGCTTACAATTTGCTCTTCTTGCCCCGGTCCAATTAAATCGCCCATTAAGGTTGTCATTACATCGTTTAACGTAATCACACCCATCACCATAGCGTATTCATTAAGGATGATGGCAAAGTCTTCGCCAGATGTTTTAAAGCTTTCTAACATATCTGAAAGTGTTAATGTATCAGGAATAATCAACGCTTTACGGATATGAACACCTTCATTAAGATTTAGGCTTTGTCCGTTAATAACGCGATTAAGAAGCTCTTTAGAATCTACATAACCAATAATATGGTCGATATCACCTTCACAAACTAAAAATTTAGAGTGAGGCTGGGTAGCAATTTTTTCTTTGATATCACTTTCAGTTTCTTCACGATCAAAATAGACCACATCTTCTCGTGGTGTCATTGCGGATGGTACAGTACGAGATTCTAATTCAAAGACATTCTCAATCAACTCATGCTCTTGTTTACGTAAAACCCCAGCAACAGCCCCCGCTTCTACAATGGCAAAAATATCATCAGAAGTAATATCTTCATTTCTAACCATCGGGATTTTAAATAATTTGAAAATGAGATCTGCCATACCGTTAAATAACCACACCAAAGGGCGAAAGAAGGCAAGACAGAAACGCATTGGATTCACAATTCTTAATGCGATAGCTTCTGGTTTTATCATACCAATGCGTTTTGGCGTTAAGTCAGCCAGTAAAATAAACATTGATGTGACAATAATAAAAGAGCAAATCGACCCTAATTGTTGTGAGAGTGCTTCATCAAAAAATTGTAGGAAAAAGCTTTTTAATGAAGGCGAAAATGCAGATTCACCGACAATACCCGCTAAGATAGCGACGGCGTTTAATCCAATTTGCACGACGGTAAAAAACATGCCCGGCATTTCTTGCATTTTTAATACACGAGCAGCGTTGATATTGCCTTCATCAACAAGTTGTTTGAGCTTAATTCGACGAGAAGCAGCAAGAGAGATTTCGGACAGCGAAAAAAAGGCGCTGATAGCACAAAGCAAAAGCACAATGAGTAAACTATTAAGCATATAAGGCTCACACCACCCCAAGTATTTAATCCAAAGGGTAATACTAGAGTGTTAAAAATAGAAGATAAATCAATATATTGTGATGAGGTTTTTCACAAAGAAAGATAAGAGGGCGCAATTATATCATCGCCCTGCTATTTTCTGCTAGTTTTACTTTTCAGGTGGGAAACAGATGCCAATTCCCCCTAAGCCACAATAACCTTGTGGATTTTTATAGAGATATTGTTGGTGATAATCTTCAGCAAAATAAAAAGGCCCTGTAGGTTGAATTTCTGTGGTGATTGCTTCAGTAGCACCTTGAGCATTCATCGCTTGCTGATAACGTTTTTTGGACTCAATAGCTTGCGCATATTGTTCTGCATTAACGGTGTAAATTGCCGAGCGATATTGACTACCAATATCATTACCTTGGCGCATACCCTGTGCAGGATTATGATTTTCCCAAAAAAGCGCCAAAAGTTGTGAGTAGCTAATTATTGTAGGATCAAAAACGACTCTCACGACTTCACTATGACCCGTTAATCCTTGGCAAACTTGTTGGTAGGTTGGATTTTCTGTTACACCACCGCTATAACCTGCACTTGTTGAGTAAACGCCTTGTTGTTGCCAAAACAGACGTTCAACTCCCCAAAAACAACCCATCGCAAAATAAGCGATACTCATTTTTTCAGGAATATCATTGATAGAATGCCCATTTACTGCATGATTAGCAGATATTTCTAATGGTGTCGAAGTACCCTTTAAGGCATTCTCTGGTTGGTAAGCTTTATGTTGCAAGGTAGACTCCATTTTTTATATTTGTAAACGCTTTACTATGGTAAAGGTTTAATATTGTTATAAACTAAATCTACAATAAAGCTTAAAACAGTTTGTCGTCAATTCATCACATGGATTAAATCATATTGAGGAGAAAACGTGCCGAGATACTCCGTTATCTACGTTCTCTGTCTGTCTTTTATCGCACCCGTTGCCTATGGGGCAAATTTGCGTTTAAAAGTAGAAGGTTTAGAAGGGCAGCTCGAAAAAAATGCGCGAGTCCAGCTATCAAACATTACAACAGAAGAAGTTGCACCTGACGGGCGTTTTCGTGCGCGTGTTGAAAAGGCAATTCAAGAAGGACTTCGCCCATTAGGTTATTATCAGCCTACTGTGACATTCTCTTATCAAGAAAATACACCGCCAGCACGTTCGGTATTAACAGCAAAAGTTGAACCAGGTATTCCTATTTTATTGAAAGGAGTCGATGTTGTTCTCGAAGGCGGTGCTAAAACAGATAGCCAATATGCTAAGGTTATTAAAGAGAATACGCCGCCACTTGATAGCGTGTTAAACCATGGTGATTATGAAAAGCTCAAAGGTTCGCTAACGGGGCTTGCTGTTCGCCGTGGCTACTTCGATGCTGAAATGGAAAAAAGCCAGCTCGGTGTTTCTTTAGATAATCACGCCTCTTATTGGGATTTCGTCTTTAATAGTGGCGAGCGTTACCGCTTTGGTAAGGTGAATTATAGCGGTTCTCAAATCCGTGAAGACTATCTACAAAATATTGTTCCTTTTAAAGAAGGGCAATATTACTCCTCAGAAGATCTGGCAGAATTTAATCGACGCTTAGCGGCAACAGGTTGGTTTAACTCAGCACTTGTGACGCCTGATATTGCAAAAGCACGCAGTGAACATTCTTACTTGCTCCCTATGGATGCGGTTGTCACTCCTCGCTCTCGTAACTACGTTGAATTAGGGGGAGGTTATGCAACTGATGTAGGACCTAGGTTGAATATGCAGTGGAATAAACCTTGGATGAACTCTCGTGGTCATAGCCTGACGTCAGATCTTAGTATTTCTCAACCTGAACAATCTATTGGTGCGAAATACAAAATTCCATTAAAAATTAATCCATTAGAGCAATATTATGCGATAGACGGTGGTTTTAAGAGAACAGACTATAATGACACGCGTTCTGATACGACAACGCTGAACCTTTCTCGAAATTGGGATATGTCTACAGGTTGGCAATATAGCATAAATACCCGCTGGAGCCTTAGCCACTTTACTCAAGGGCAAGACACTTATACCACTATGCTGTTATATCCAGGGGTTAATGCGAGTCGAGTACGTCAACGCGGTGGCATGATGCCTTATTGGGGAGATAGCCAACGTTACTCTTTAAATTACTCAAATAAAATTTGGGGTTCTGATGTTGAGTTTTTAGCTTTCAATGCTCAACAAGTGTGGATACGTACGCCTTGGGATGGGCATCGTTTTGTGGTAAGAGGCAATTTTGGTTGGATTGAAACCAATGCTTTTGGGCAAGTGCCACCTGAACTTCGTTTCTTTGCGGGTGGTGATAGAAGCGTTCGTGGCTTTAAATATCAAAGTATTTCACCTGAAGATAGCAAAGGTAACTTAACGGGTGCCTCAAGAATGTTAGTTGGCTCAGCAGAATACCAATATAACGTGACAGGGAACTGGTGGAGTGCCGTCTTTATTGATAGTGGTGAAGCCGTTAATGATTTTACTCGTAGTGATTTTAAAACAGGTGCGGGTGCGGGTATTCGTTGGGCATCACCAGTAGGTCCCATTAAATTTGATTTAGCATTACCTGTGAGCGACGTTGATAAGCGTAGACTCCAGTTTTATATCGGGTTAGGAGCAGAGTTATGATAAAAAAGTGGTTGAAATGGATTGCGCTAATACTCCTTATCATTATTTTGCTTACATTCGGTGCTGTAGCTTGGGTTTTAGGAACACAATCTGGTTTACATTTTGCTATTAACAGCGCAGCGCGTTGGGTTCCCGGTTTAGCCATTAAAGAGGTTAACGGAGGCTGGAAAGATCTACGTTTAACGGGGGTTGAATATCAAATGCCCGGTGTTGACGTGAATGTGGGAGAGTTATCATTAGGATTACGTTTAGCATGCCTGACTGATAAACAAGTTTGTGTCGATACATTAGGCACACGAGATGTTGTTGTTAATGTTGATACTAGTGCTTTTCCCCCTTCTGAAGAAACACCTTCATCAGAGCCTTTAACAGAGCTTAATGCACCATTACCTATCTATTTAAATTCACTCTCATTAGAAAATACACATGTGAAGATTGACGATATGGCAATCTCGCTTGGTGAATTTAAAACAGGCGCACAGTGGGAAGGTCGTCAAGTTACATTAAATCCAACACTTATTAATGATTTGCTGGTGGCATTACCGAAAACACCAGAAGAAGGCAGTGTTGAAGCGGTTGCACAAGATGTAAACGAAGTTGTCACGGCAAAAACTCAAACTGAGCCAACAACTCAAGAAGAAAAAGAACAGGCTTTAGCTGAGACAATTAAAGCGATTTTTGCTAAACCTCTGTTAGCTGATTTACCCGAAATTATTATTCCTGTTGATGTAAATGTTGAAGGTATTGAAGGTAAGCAGTTACAAATAACAGGGGATACACCGGTTACGATTAACCAATTATCTTTTGAAGCCAATACGCAAGGTAAACAGGTTAATCTCACTAAATTAAATGTTGATGCACCAGAAGGTGAGATTAGTTTAAATGGGGGAATTACCCTAGATAAGCAGTGGCCTGTTAATTTAAATGTGAATGCGACTATTCGTGATGTGGCAGGGCTTGAAGATTTTAAAGATCAAAAAGCGACGCTTTCTTTACAAGGCGCATTACTCGAAGAGCTTAAATTAGCACTCTCTTTAACAGGAACGGTTACCGCAACTTTAGACGCTCAAGCGGAACTGGCAAAACCACATCTTCCATTAAAATTGACACTTGAAAGTCAGAAAGTTCGTTGGCCATTAACGGGCGATGTACAGTATCAACTCAATGATACTCGGCTGCGTTTAAATGGTCAGACAGACAACTATGATCTCTCATTACGCTCCGATATTGAAGGTCAGGAGATCCCGCCAGCTAAATTAATGCTAGATGCGAAAGGGAATGAAGAGAAAATAGAGGTGACGCGTTTACGTTTAGCCGCTTTGCAAGGTCATGCGGATATTACTGGTGTCGCTGATTGGAGTAAGGCAATTAGCTGGAATGCGTTATTAACCATTTCAGGTATTAATACCGTTAAACAATATCCAGATATGCCCGCTAAATTAGATGGGCGCATTGCCACAACGGGCAGTTTATATGGCGGAAGTTGGCAATTACGTGTTCCTGAAATCACCTTAGATGGCAATATCAAAAATAATCTTATCAAAGCGAGAGGTAATGCTTACGGTAATGATTCTGGCCAATGGAATATCCCTCAGTTAAAACTTATTCTTGGTAAGAATAACCTCGATATTGAAGGGCATTTAGGTGATAAATGGGCATTAGATGCCAATATTAATGCGCCAGGATTAAATGGTTTAGTTCCTGGATTGGCTGGAGTCATTAAAGGTAAGGTTAATATTCGTGGTGATATTAATACACCTAAGATTATTGCTGATATCAATGCTCATGGTATTAAATGGCAAGATCAAGTCAGTATTGAATCCATCACAATTAAAGGTGATGTTCAATCAGACAAAGAGATTGGCGGCAAGCTAGCAATTACTGCTCGCCAGTTAAAACAAGCCGATTTAGTTATTCGCAATTTAACGCTGGATGCTGCTGGTACAGAAAAACAGCATAAACTGACGCTAAAAATGGATGGAGAGCCTGTTTCTGGCGGACTGACATTAGCGGGTTCATTCGATAAAGAAAAACAGCAATGGAAAGGAACGCTAAATAATACGGCATTTGATACTCCTGTGGGTGAATGGCGTTTAAATAAAGCCATGGCGTTGAATTTATTGGCAGAAAAGCAAGAAGTCACCATTGGTTCTCATTGTTGGGTAAACCCAAATGCACAAGTTTGTGTTCCTAAAGCGATAACAGTGGGTGAAAGCGGATCTGCCGCAATTACATTGACACGTTTTGATCTCGCTATGATCAAACCTTTCCTACCAGCAGAGACTTCTGTTCGAGGCGTATTTACTGGCGATGCGACAGCAACTTGGAATTCAAAAGGCGGATTACCGAAAGCATCTGTAAACCTGAAAGGGCAAGGTGTTGGTGTAAAACAGAATATTGATGGTACTGTTTTACCGATTGATTTTGATGCAATTACTTTAAATGCTGGTGTAAATAATGGCAAAGCCACATTGCAATGGTTGATTAGTATTGCGGGTAATGGTGATTTTAAAGTAATGTGAATGTTGCTGATCTTGAGAAAAAACGCCAACTGTCTGGTACGGTTGATATTGATAATCTGACATTAGATTTAATCAAACCGTTCTTAGGGAAAGGTGAAATAGCTCAAGGAAGCGTGGGCGCTCAATTACGTTTAGGAGGAAATGCGCAATCACCGCTGTTATTTGGTCAATTCGGTATTAATCAATTAAAAGTGGTTGGGCATTGGATCCCATTTGATATCACCAAAGGAAATGTTGATATTAGCTTTAATGGTGCAACCTCTGATTTAAGTGGCAGAATCGAAACACCAGAAGGTTATTTAAATCTTACGGGTAATGCAGATTGGCGTAAATTAGAGGAATGGCGCGCTGTTGTGGCAGCAAATGGTAATAAGTTACGTGTTGCATTACCTCCGATGGTTCGTATTGATGTCAACCCTGATTTAGTGTTTGAGGCAAGCCCCATTTACTGAAATTAGACGGTCGCATTGATATACCTTGGGCGCGCATTGTGGTGCAAGATTTACCAGAATCTGCGGTATCAGCGTCTTCTGATGAAGTGATGCTGGATAAAAACTTGCAACCTATTGCACCAAAGAGACATCCATTCCAATTCAAAGCAATTTAGCGATTAATATTGGCGATGATGTGACACTGGACGTCATTTGGGCTTAAAGCTAGATTGACGGGGGCGCTTAAAGTCAATCAAAATAAACAAGGGCTTGGTTTAAATGGCCAAATAGATATTCCAAAAGGCGCATTCAAGCTTATGGGCAAGACTTACAAGTGCGTAAGGGACAAATCTTGTTCTCAGGTCCAGTTGATCAACCTTACTTAAATATTGAAGCGATCCGTAATCCTGAAAACACAGCAAATAATGTGATTGCTGGTGTCAGGGTGACAGGGCTTGCAGATAAACCTAAAGTTGAAATTTTCTCTGAACCTGCGTTTACCCAGCAAGAAGCGTTATCTTACTTGCTAAGAGGTGAAGGGTTAGATAAAAGTGGTGATGCAGACTCATCACAAATGACGGCAATGCTGATAGGCTTAGGTGTTGGTCAAAGTGGTCAGCTTGTAGGACGCATTGGTGAAACCTTTGGTGTTTCAGATTTAGCATTGGATACGCAAGGTGTGGGTGATAGCTCACAAGTTGTGGTCAGTGGCAAGATAACCAATGATCTACAAGTAAAATATGGAGTGGGTATATTTGATTCGCTAGCGACGTTAACTTTACGTTATCGCTTGATGCCCAGGTTGTATTTACAAGCAGTGTCTGGTATGAATCAGGCAATAGATCTGCTTTATCAATTTGAGTTTTAAATTATATGCGAATTATTGTTTATGGTAGTTTACGGCAAAACCAAGGTAATCATCACTGGATGACCTATGCGCAGCTATTAGGCGAGCATAAAT